>NZ_CP006270.1:646453-1292906 GCF_000737575.1 Synechococcus sp. KORDI-49
ATCCCTGAACAGTTTTAAACCAGGAGGGGCCGAAGCCCCTCCCAAATCAATCGAACTTGCGATTTGATCAATTGGCAGCGAAGGCCTGCATGAAGGCGGACGCGGTGCGCTGGTTGTTCTGAGTCGCGAAGGAGTTGGTGGACAACGTCGCTGTGGCAGAACCGTTGGCTGTCGCAGATGAATTGGTCTGCGTGCCTGTGGACTTGAACGCTTCCAGGCGATCCAGATTCACGGTGAAACTGGAATTTTCGTCGGAATTCACACTGGCGATGGCACCCAGGCCTTCGATGGAAACCTGACTGTCACTGACAGTGCTAGTCGAACCGACGGACTGCTGATAGCCAGCCTCATACGCTGCGTTGAAGGCAGCGGTCCAGGATGATGAGCCAACGTCAGCTCCGGTGCTGGTCGCTGCTGCCAAGGCAGAGCTCACGATGGCACCCAACTGCCCTTCCTGACCGATGGCGGTGACGGAGTCTTCCGTGGTGAGAAATTCACCCTTGATGATGCCAGTCGCTGATGACTCGCTTGCGGAAGAGGAACTGTTGGTGATGACGTTGTTGTAAGCAGAGCTGTAGCTGGAGTTGTAGTTCTGGTTGTAGGACGTGGTGTAGGCGTTCTTGAACTCGTTGAAGTTGCTCTGCTCGGTTTCGTAAGCGGTCTGGCCTGAAGTCCCATAGGAAGCCTGCTGCGCAGCAGTCAGATCCCCCCAAGAGGTGTCGTAATCAGCAGTCCACTCCCACTCGCCCTCACGGTTGTAGCTGCCGTAGTTGCCGGTCTCCGTGGAGGACAGGTTCGTTGCCGTCGTGGCTGATTCCCAGCCCGTGCTGTGAGATTCACGCATGGCCGTTTCCGTTGCAACCGAGTTGGCAGCAGAGGAAGCAGCCTGGGTGGCAGCAGCGGAGGAGGAGGTGCCGTTGGTCTGCATCAGGCTGCTGCCTGCCCCCATCTGCATCACACCGTTGGACAAGCCATCAAATTCCTGAGTGGCCGACACGCTTCCGTTCACACCGATGCTGGTGTTGGAGCCGACGTTGAACTGGTTGGAGGTGCCGACGGCATTGTTGAAGGTGGCTGTGCCGGCACCGGAGAAGGTCAGTCCGCCAGGCGTGGTGGCATTGATGATGAACATGCGCTGGGTGGAGCCCTCCATGTTCGGGTCATCCGAGCCGGCGACGCTTGCATGAACAGCCGCTGGAGCCGCCAGGAGAAGCGCAGTTAGGAGCAGAGGTGTTTTCATTTTTCCTAAATAAGAAAAACTTTGTGAAGGTGGACTCCCACACCGTGGCTCCTGCTACGGAGCGACCTGAGCCGTTTATAAGGTTTTCTTCCGTTTTTATTTTTTCTACTGATTTAACCCACGGAAGTCTTTGGACTTCAGGTAACAACTCTTTAAATAACCTCTCTTGCCGGAAAATAAAATGTGGCTATCAGCGGCTTGCCTCAAGGAAGGCTGCAGACCTTCTTGATCGAATACTCCACACGGTCATCCGAACAACAGAGACCGGCATAAAAGCGTTCCAGTTCGTCGTAGGCCTCGTCGTAACTGCCGAAGCGCAGGCGCGTGATGGCGTCCTCCTCGCTGTCATCGCGAACGATGCGGAAGTTCGTCAAGGCCAGGGTCCATGAGCATCAAAGTCTGGCCTGAAGCGGCAACGTCTGATCGGACAGATCAACCGATCGACGTCCCATCCATCACGATCGTGGAGTCCATCCGCTCACAGCATCTCTGTGACATGGAAACCGGCCTTGGCGTGGACCAGCCGCCATCCCCGCGAGGGGCGACGCCATTTCAGGTTGGTGCTGCAGGGGGGGCGTGGCTCAGGGCGCTGGGTGGAACTGGTTTCAGTGCTCACGCCAGAAGTAAGGCTGAGACAGAGTTTTCAGGAACTGCAGGACCGAACGCAGTGGCAGAGCGGCTGGCAGACGATTCCACCGGACGAACCTGAAAACGCTTGACAACTCACGAAACAGAGCGGCCGGGATGGGGAGAGGGAAAGAGCTCCGACGTGGTCGCCCGGAGCTGATGATCGACGCGGGTGATCCCCATCACCCGGCATGGGCTGACACTAATCAGGAGAAACCCCGGCGCCAGCACACGCTTCACCAATAGGTCTGGTGTCACTCATTTGGCAATCACCAGATATGGCGTTGACCCGACAATGCAGAATAAAGTTGTCCCCATCACCCGGCCCCGTGCGACGCATGGGGCTTTTTTGTGCCCCATATGTGGCGTAGACAGATGCCTGATTGTCATAGCGGTGCAGGGGTATGACGCTTGACGCTCGGAAACTCACTCCCTAGCGTCGCCCTCTTTCAGACGCACGATGCGATCGATTCTGGCCGCAACACTGACTCTGGCGGCTGTGGCACAGCCTGCAGCGGCGGGGATCTTCACTGTGAAACCGGGAACGATCTTCTACTCCCAGCCGGAGAAATCAGCCCGGTTCCAGCTGGATCTTCCAGAAGTACGGGTTCATGTCCCGCCTCTGAAAGACACACAGGGCTTCTGCCAGTTCAAGCTGATGTACAAGATCGCCGATCGCGACAACCCGAAGCTGCCCAAAACAGCCTGGACGCGTTGCGTGGCCACGGACACTGTGATCCTCAACTGATGGGCCGTTCCCGACGACTGACGCTGGCTGGCTGGATCAGCCTGATGATCACAACGCTTCCCGCCACAGCCGAACCATCCAGGGAGGCACGGACCACCCAGTGCGTCATCAACGCAGTGGCTCAAGCCTGTGAGGTCCTGCAGACCCCGGACACTCTGGAGCTGAGCCTGGAGGACGGAAGGACCATCGCCGCCCGTCGCCTCGGACGCTGGCGAAGCGACGGCAAGGGAGCGACAGCTGTGGACAGCTGCAATGTGAAGATCACCCTGCAGAACGACACGGCCTATGGGCTGCTGGTGCGCAGCGCAGAGCAGGGGACCACGCTCACCTGGCCGCAGCTGCAGATCGGGATGCCGGAGTTGCGGCCCTGAACCTCAATCCGAGGTTTTGGTCGCACCTGGACACAGTCCAGCCATTCTGTTTCACATTTGAGCCGATCAGTGGAGGTCAGAATGGCCGCAGGGGCTTGAGACACCCCTCACACGGACGTGAGGCTCCCGGCATTCGCCAGGAGCCTTTTTCTTTGGAAGGTGCTGCGGGGAGCGTGGCAGAGTTAAAAGAGGCTTAAGGAACGGCCGATGCGGCGTTTCATCACATCCCTTAGCGAACAGCAGATCCGGCACGGCTATTCCCTGCTCGCACTGATGGAACATCTCGACCGCGAGCTGGATCTGCTCAATCAGCGCCGGCTGTCAGCCGGGCTCGGCAGCACAGAAGGCAAGCGACTTGGCAGCATCAAGCGAAGCCACCTGAACAAGATCCGCGACTGCATCAGCGAGCTGGAAACCAGCGGCTTCAATGCCTGGCTGATGGAGCGCCGCTCGGCTTAAGACGCATCGGCCTTCAACCGGCCTCGATCGAAGGCTCCGCCATCCAGCATCAACAGGCATTCACGGCCACAAGGTCCGTTCCTGTGCCCATCCCTGTCGTCTATCACCCGCTCTATTCGGCGCCGCTGCCATCCACCCATCGGTTTCCGATGGCGAAGTTCCGGATGCTGCACGACCTTCTGCTGGCGCAGGGTGTGATCAGCCACTCACAACTTCACCGACCGGTGAGTGTGGCGCGGCGGGATCTCGAACGGGTTCATTCGCGCCGCTACCACGAAGCCTTCAGCGGCGACCGGCTGACACGTCCGGAGCAGCGACGCATCGGACTCCCGCCCACACGGCCGCTGGTGCAGCGCACCTGGCTGGCCGTTGGAGGCACGCTGCTCTGCGCCCGGCTGGCCCTGCGTCATGGCCTGGCCTGCCATCTCGCAGGCGGAACACACCATGCCCATCCGGACTTCGGTAGTGGCTTCTGCATCTTCAACGACTGCGCCGTCACAGCCAGGGTGCTGCTGGAGAGGAACGAGCTGCAGAGCGTGCTGGTGCTGGATCTGGACGTGCATCAGGGGGATGGCACCGCCGCCTGTTTCGCCGATGACCCCCGGGTCGTGACCGTGTCGGTTCACGCGGCAAGCAATTTCCCACTGCGCAAGGTGGCCAGTGATCATGACCTGCCCCTTGCCGATGCCACCGGCGATCAGGAATACCTAGCCGTGATCGGTGACAGGCTGCCCGGGCTGCTGGATGAGATCCGCCCCCAGCTGGTGCTCTACAACGCCGGTGTCGATGCCCACCGGGATGATCGGCTGGGTCGACTCGACCTCAGCGATGAGGGTCTGATGCAGCGCGACAGACTGGTGCTGGATGCCTGCCTGAGGCGCCGCCTTCCGGTCGCGACCGTGATCGGCGGGGGGTACGACACGCTTCAGCCACTGGTGAGGCGACACGCCATCGTCGTGCGTGCCGCCGTCGAACAGGCGCGGCTTTATGGACTCTGAATCGTCATGACCCTGCCCCCCTGGCGGCCTCTGCTGCGCAGCGCCCTGCAGCGCGAAGGCCGCACACCGGCAGCACGCTGGCTGCAACTGGCCACCACGGCAGCGGATGGAACGCCACGGGTCCGCACCCTGGTGTTCCGCGGCTGGGATGCGCAGAGCCGGATGCTGCTCTACACCGACGGGCGCAGCAGCAAGACCGCCGAACTCACCCATCAACCGGCCGTGGAGACCTGCTGGCTGCTGCCGAAGGCCAAACAGCAATACCGGTTCCGCGGAGCCATCGAACTGTGTTCCATCGCGCAGGACCCCGACCATTGCCGCAACCACTGGAAACAGCTCTCTCCTGGCGGTCGGGCGCTGTGGGCCTGGCCGGAGCCGGGTCAGCCCTTCAACGCCGGGGTGGAGTATCCGGTCGAGATCGAGGAAACGACTCCACCACCTCAGCATTTTTTGGTGCTGACGCTCACCATTGAGCGTGTGGAGCTGCTGGATCTCGGCCATCACCCCCACCGAAGGCTGACCTGGTCCCTGGCGCAGCGGTGGGCCGAACAGCGGCTCAACCCCTGATCACCACCAGCGCTCCACACGCCCGACCGACGGCCTGCCCGGACTGGACGGCACCGTCACCACCGACAGCCGCTGAGAATCCCGCACGTAGTCGAAACGGCAGAAACCGGCACCGGTTCCGGAGCAGGTGCTGAGACTCTTCAACGGCACCTTGGACCACTCCCGCTCCGCCGCGGACGGCTGCTGCTGCGGTGATGGTCGCCAGCCGGCTGCCACCAGAGAGCGATCGGCATCCAGGATGGACTGACGCGCGATGAGCTCCTGCACTGGAGCAGCTTGAGCCACAGACCCCAGCAGTGAGACGAGAACGAGAGGAAGAAGCGAGCGTCCCATGACGGGTCTGGACTTCCCTCTCCCTAGCTATGCACTCTCGCCAAGGAGTGATTCAACAGATTTTTCTCGACTCGCGCGCCGACCGGAGCAGATCCTCCGCGTAACGGATGGTGAGACCCATCTGCCCATCCCAGGCAACGGCATAGCTCCAGTGACCGGCGCGCAGGTCTCCACCGGGGAGCCGAACCGCATCGGTCCACTGCTTGGGTTCCGGTGCGATCACCCCGAAACGCCCACCGCTGTTGTTGCTCACCCGATCGCCCACCCGGAACCGGGCTGCCGGCCGCGGCTGCCGTCGCAGATGCTCAAGCTCAGGATCGGATGCAGGATCACCAGCACCTTCCTCCTCCAGGACATCAATCCCCCCCGTGACCGCCGACTCCGTATCGCCATGCCCCGGCAAGGCGAGATCATGGGGAACCCAGCTGGGATCGGGAAGGGCTCCCTTGAGAAGATGGCCGATGGCCTTGCCCCGGCCGATGCCGTACATCGCGCAGTAAGCGTCAAGCCTCTGGAGAACATCGGGCTTGAGCCAGACCTGAACGGCCCTCGCTTTGGGAGCACCGCTGGATCGGAAGCGGCCGCTGTGATCGCGCGGGTGGGAGTGTGAGCTTGTCAGTGCAGTGATGAACGAATTGACGCCATTTCGCCGAAATGGGCAGCGATGGTCAAGCTTTGCCCACTTAATTATTCCTTAAACTATAACGCGTGGTCGAGCTGCCCGGTGGCCGCACCGAGCAGCTCTTCTGGATCAACCGACACTCAGGAGGGGCTGAATGCCGAGGGCGATCACCAGGCTGACCACCACACCGATGAAGGCCTTCCACAGATCGCTTCCGATGATCTTGCCCAGATTGCCGCTCTCTCGATTGGTGAAGGTGTACTCGAATTCCTGCTCCTTGATGCGCAGAGCGATTTCACGGCCACCCAGCAATCCGAGGAACACCCAGGTGGTGCTGAGCGGAAAGGTGGAGAGAAAGGCCTTGTAAAGAAGGCAGAGACCGAAGAAGAAGTCGATCACCGTTGCCGAGCGGAGGTCGGAGGTGTTGGTCTTCGATCGCAAGACCGCCTGAATCGGGCCACCACCACTGGCGACAAGGAAGCAGAGACCCACGCAAAGAACGGCCGTGCAGATGGCCATCGGGAAGACATCCAGCTTGCGGGGCAGAAACACAAAGATGTTGGCCAGGTCCTGCACCAGCCACATGCTCCAGAGGAAGCCGGTGGAGACCCACTGCAGGCCGTACCAGACCCTGTTGAAATCCTTTCCTTCCTGGGTGCGGCGGAACACCCAGCGCTCCAGCAGCCACATGCCGAGGCCATAGCCGGCCAGTCCCAACGCAAAGGCGAGGAAGTAACCACTCAGGGAGCTGCCCAGCAGCTTGCCGATGTTGGCCGGTTTGAAGGAGGAGAGCACCAGGAAGGAGGTGCTCACCGGAGCTCCCCACTGCGTCAGGGCCAGAACCGCAATGGGTGGAATCACATAAACCCAGCCGAACGGCTCAGGCAGCTCGAACTTCTCAAGCCGGCCCCAGGCCGGATCACCATCGTTGAGAAAAAAGCCCAGCATCAGCACGATGACGGTGACGGTGACGGAGCAGATGAAGCCCATCTGCACCACCTTCGGGGTGCGGGTCTTGTTCGAGGAGATGTAGGTACCCAGCGTCTGCAGAGAGTCGTTGGCCACCACGGAATACGCCGCCAGCAGGAAGCCGACGATCATCCAGATGTTCACGTCGCCCATGAATCCGTTCCGGGGAGTGGGTTCACAGTGTTTTTAGAGATGAAATCCCTCAGATGGCGTGCTGCAGTTGACCTCAGGCTGTGATCTGTTTGGTTCAGTTGATCACGGTCAGAGTGCGGATTTCGCCGCGTTTGACCCAGGCCGCAAGGGCATTGATATCCGCACGGCTTGGGATGCAGATGCAACCGGTGCCGGGATAACAGTGATGGATGCCCAGGGCGCTGCGTGTGGTCTTGAAACGCGGCTGCAGATCGAACCAGAGATCCGCGCCCCATGGCTCAGGCGGTCCGAGGCGGTAGCGGCCGGCTGGCAGAGGTGCCGCATTGCCTGGGCTCCAGAGCCGGTCGGCATCCTGGCGCTGAGCGATGCCGCTGACCGCATCCCAGCTGGCCAGCAGCAGCCCATCGCGCCGCAGGTCCAGCTTCCAGATCCGGTTGCCATCGGGGAAACGCGCACGCGTGCGTCGTGTGGTGAGCGTCAGGGACCCTCCCTGCAACAGCTCGGCGGTCGGGCCACGCTGACCGGGCGGTGAGCTGTCAACCTTCAGGGGTTGAGCCGTTCGCCCAGCCTGCAGAGAGCTGCTGAGCAGCACGACCAGGGTCAGCAGCACGGCAGCAGCCATGGGGATCGTGGTGGACAGAGCCTTCACTCTGGCGCTGTCAGGATGTCCTGCAGCTGCGGGCGCATGCGTGGAAGTTCTTGACCTCTTCCCTCGCTCGATTCTCAAGGGAACACTGCCGGCTCCTCTGCAATCAACACTGATGCAGCTGAGCGAGTCGGTTCTGAGCAATCCGCAGGCCAGTCCGGATGCATCGCCGAAACTCGCCGGTCAGCTCAGCCAGCAACGCCAGTTGATGCCGAACCAGCCCGGTGTCCAGGAGCTGGCTGATCAGCATCTGCTGCCGGCCTGCGACCGCTGGATCCGTCACGTCGTGGACCGTGAACCACCCCAGGGGCGTGGTCCCTGGGTTCAGGGTGGCTACGGACTGCAGATGATCGATCTCTGGTTGAACTGCCAGCGGGCAGGTGATTACAACCCGATGCATACCCATGGAGGCAGCTTCTCGGGTGTGATCTTCCTGAAGGTGCCGAATCAGATCAGTGGAGACAGCTTCGATGGACAGCTCTGTTTTCACGGCCCGGAGGAATGGCATCTCCAGTCATTCCGCACAGGCATGGCTCACTATGTGTTGCCCATTCCCGGAGAGTTCTATGTGTTTCCCGCCTGGCAGCCGCACTCGGTGATGCCCTTCCGCGGAGACGGTGAACGCTGGTCACTTGCCTTCAACGTCGTTGCCGTTCCCGGCCAGAGGCGTCCGCCGGCGATCCGCTTCTGACCAACGACTGGCAGAGTTCGTTGGACCAGCTCCGGGGGATCCGATGGAGTCGACCAGTCCGCTCGATCAGGCCCGGGCTCTCACCGAGGCGATCGAACGAATCGCCGCTGACCTGACGCCCGATGTGATCCGGGCAGCCCGTGAGACCCAGGAGGGGCGCAGAGACCTGGATCGGATGGAATATGCCCTTGGAACGATCGGCAAGGCCCTGGTGCTGACCGACTACTCGATCGACCACGAGAAGGACATGGACAAACTCAAGGCGTTCCGGGCTGCGCAGGGCCAGGGGAGCTGAGATCAGAGCGTCGGCCAGCGCAGCACACGATGGCTGAGCCGACCGCTGGCATCGATCTCAAGCAGCCGACCACCAGGATCTTCAGCCCGGTTGAGAGGGCAGGGCTGAACGTTCTGAAAACTCTTCAGCGTTGAAGGGGCGCCGAGGAGAGGCACGTCCACGCGATCAGGCCAGCATCCCTCCCAGTGCTGATGGATGTGACCGAAGACCACCGCCCGCAGAGCCTCAAGCGGGAGGAGCAAGCGGCGAAGCGCCCCATGATCGATCAGGTTCATCGTGTCCATCACCGGATGACCGATGGCCATCGGTGGATGGTGCAGCGCCACCACCAGGGGCATCGGATCACCAGCGATCTGCTGAAGGCGTTCGGACAGCCACTGCAACTGACCAGCCCCCAGGCGACCGGCGGAATGACCGCTCCAATGGCTGTTGAGCACAAGCAGACGCACACCGCTCACGACCAACTCAGCCGGCGCGGTGGTGCAGAACCGACCCAGGACCGCATCGAGGAGCAACGGATGGTCGTGGTTACCGGGAACCAGGGCGACAGGACAGTTCACACGCAGCTGCAGCGCATCCCTCAGCCGGGCATAGCCACCCCAGCTCTCGTCCTGGCAGAGGTCACCGGTCACCACCAGACAATCCGGCTGCAGCAGCTCCACCTGGTCGAGAGCGCGATGCCACAGCGGCAGGGCAGGGCGATCGCGCACCCGGGCAGCATCTGCGGCCACCAGATGGGGATCGGTGAGCTGCAGGATGCGCATCTCGCTCAGGCGGATGGGGTCAGGCGTGATCGAGGAACACCTGGGCGGTCGTGCTCTCCAGCACGTGGCCGGAGGAAGCGATCAGCTCAGCGTTGTCGGCAATGAACCGCTCCATCACGCCGGCTTCCGCCTGCATCACGGCGCAGCATCGGCTCGGGTCGTCCTTGCTGACGCCGCGGTACAGAGAGGTGATGCCTGCGGCCTTCTGCAGATCGGCGGAGCCGTCGTAGGTCTTCGCCCATTCATCGAAGGGTGTGGTGATCCTGAAGGTGAGCACGTGTGTTTCCACCAGCAGACAGGGAAAAGGTCGCCCGGAAGGTATCACCACCGTCCGCTGAATTCCGTGTTCACGCCAGGAGCATCCGACACGCCTGGTCTCCACTCTCATTAGTGGTTACTGTTGAGAACAGCAGCCCGGCAGCGTTGTCCATACCCCCGCCGTCGATCTCTGAAAGTGGTGCTCTGCAGCAGGGCCTGCATCAGGGTGGCCGTCGGTTGACGCCTCAGCGGAGGCGAGTGCTGGATCTCTTCGAACGGCTGGGAGCCGGATGCCACCTCAGCGCGGAGGACGTCCATCAGCAGCTGGCCCATCGGGAGATGAAAGTCTCCCTCGCGACCGTGTACCGCACCCTGCGCCTGCTCGCGGACATGGGCTTTCTTCAGGAGCTGGAGCTGAGTGAGGGAGGACGTCGCTTCGAGCTCACCGGAGCGGACCATCGCGACCACCACCACGTGGTCTGCATCCGTTGCGGGCGAACCGAGGAGTTCGAAAGCGAGCCTGTTCTCGCCGCCGGAGCGGCAGCGGCGGATGGATTCGGATTTCAACTGATCGAATCCAGCCTCAAGGTCCGCGCCATCTGCCCGGACTGCAAGCCCTGAGCCTCCGGAGGCTTCCGCTCAACGGGGATGCTCATCACAGGGCATCCAGTAGCGATCCCCCATGCGATGCACACCGAGGCAGCCCAGCTTTTTGGCCTGCTCCTCCGCCTGTTCACGGCTGGGGTAGGCCAGATATCGCGGATTGGTGGTGGAGCGGATCTGGATGAGCCCCATGCTCATCGGGCCGGCCGTGATCACTCCCATGGTGTTGACTCCGACAGCGACAAGACCCATGCCGACAACGGCGGCATTGATCACCCCCATCGCGACAACGCCGATGGAAACCACTCCCATCGGCACCACACCGATGCAGATGACGCCCATCGGCACGATGCCGATGGAGATGGTTCCGAGCGGGGCGACACCGACCGCGATCCGTTTCGGCTTGCTTCCGCAGTGACCTGATTCAGCAGTCATCCGTCAGTGGGCCTGCTTGTGTCCGGCATCGGAATGCTCGGCACAAACCATCCACATCGCTCCCATCTGATGTGCTCCCGTGCAGCCAAATCCAGGTGCCGCCGCTTCGGCCTCAGCCTTGGTTTTGAACATGGCTTGTTTGGGCTGTCCGCCGTGATGGTCTGCCAGGGCAGCCGGACAGCCGAGCCCGAACAACACCATCAGGGTGCTGCCAGCAATCTGCGACTTTTGCATCTGGACGTTGTTCCAATCCCACCATCATGGACGCATGTCCTTTTCCCATTCCGACGGCTGGCACGACGTGATCGTGATGACACCTCAGCGCTTTGAGGAAGGTCTGGAAGCGGTCCTCGCCGTGCGGGACCAGCGAACGGTGCTGCTGAATCTGTCCCGGATGGATCCGGACCAGGCCCAGCGCACCGCCGACTTCGTCAGCGGAGGCGTTCATGCCCTCGATGGTCACCAGCAGCGGGTGGGCGAGAACGTGCTGCTGTTCGCCCCGGCCTCGATCCGGCTGGACTGGCTTTCGCGCGCGGACCAGAGCCCCGATCCCGACACCGGTCATCCCTGAAGGGCCCCACCGCAGCTGGAGCCGGCGCCGGCGGTGCAGCCGAAGCAGTGGCGATCGGTGTGAATCACCTGGCCAGTGACCACGGTGTCGTCCAGCACCAGATCCTCCAGACGACGGATCCGACCCGACAGCGGCATCTCCAGCTGCTGGTTGAAATCACAGTCATAGAGATTGCCCTGCCAGTCGACACTGAGCAGCTCACGGCACATGACCGCCGAGGCGTTGGCAGGGTTGTGAGCCCCCTCGAGCAGGCGCTGATAACGCTCCAGTTCCCCGCGCAGGGCCAGATCTCGCGCAAACCTCTTGATCGGCATGTTGGCCAGGGTGAGCAGGCGATCGAAGCGGATCCCAAGAACGGCCAGCTCTTTTTTGTAAGCCTCCTCCAGTGGAGCCTGAGCCGGAGGCAGTGATGGTCCTTGCGGGTTGTAGACGAGATGCAGCTCCAGGCGGCCATCTCCGTTGCCGTAGCCAAGAGCATTGAGCTGGCGAAGCCCACTGATGCTGCGTTCAAAGACTCCCTCTCCCCGCTGCTGATCCACATTGGACTCGCTGTAGCAGGGCAGAGAGGCGATCACCCGCACCCCTTGATCCGCCAGAAAAAGAGCGAGATCCTCCTGTCCCGGCTCGGACAGGATCGTGAGATTGCAGCGGTCGATCACGTCGACGCCATCGGCCCGCACCTGCTGAACGAGCTTTCGAAAACCCGGATGCAGCTCCGGCGCTCCACCGGTGAGATCGAGGCAGGAGATGCGCTGCGTCCGTACCGCCTGGGGAATCAACTGCATCAGAGCGTCGGCCATCATTTCCGTGCGCCAGGGTCCGGCGTCCACATGGCAGTGGCGACAGCTCTGATTGCAGCGGTAGCCGAGGTTCACCTGAAGGGTGCTCAACCTGCCGCGCTGCAGGGACGGGAACGGCTCGGAACCGGCAGTCAACGTCAACAGCATCCACAACAAGGTCCGATCTTTTCAGATCGGACCTCGCGATCCGATGGTCATTGACATCCAGATCGTTGTGATCGAGACAATCAGGCCAGCTGATTGCGAAAAAAGAAATTCAGTTTTCAGACGGAGTTACTGCCAAGGGCCCTGGGGCCATGACGTCCAAGCATGAAGTCAGATTGCCCGGGGGCACCTGAGACGATGCATCGGGGAACAGGACGGATCCAAGACCTTGAAACGGTCTCAGACATCCTGATGACTTCTTTCGTGAATTGAGACTGTTGGAGCAGGGACCTGTACGTCAGCACACTCCGTGTTGCTGGCGGGGTGGAGTGTCATCCATCTGGGAGCCTCCGAATCCATGCTGTCACTGTCGTGATTGATCACTCATCTGGCAATGTTCTCGAAGAAACATTGATGCATTCGTGATGTTGCTTCAACTCTCTTAACTCCTCAGACTGAATGCGTTTCCCGGTCCCACTCCTCCCGGTCCTGCCGTGAGAACCCTGCGTCTGGCCACGTGGTGCCTGCTTTCAGCGATGGTGGGGGTCGGCTGTGCCTTGTGGTGGCACGGATGGGAGAACCACCAGGCAGAGCTGCCGGCGGTGATCAGCGACATGCTCGCAGAGCCCGAGCCCCCTCCACCTCCACCTCCGCCTCGCGAGGACCTGGTGCGGTTCCACCCGGACCGGAACCTGGACCTGCTTCGGCCGGACGGCACCAGCGTGAGCATCGGCTACCACAGCGCTGTCGTTGATCCCCGCTGGATCGACGTTGAATTCTTCGGGGGCTGGAACCGGGAGATGGACGCCAACGAAGACACCGATGCCCTGCTGTTCACGTCGGGGCCGACCTTTGCCCGCGGACGGGGCAACGGCGAGCTGGGGATGCGTCTTCACGGTGACCTGATGCTGGCCAACGGCACCTGGCGGGCTGGGAATCTCACAGCAGCCCGGGAACGGGCCTGGATGGGCATCACCCGGGACGGCGCTCTGGAATTCGGGTACGGCCCGCTGACCCCCGAGCTGGAACAGAACCTTCGGATGTTCATCGGAGGGCTCCACGCCTTCACCAACACCACCCGGGTCGCTCCCGAGACCTATGAAGGGGTCTACGGCGAGATGCACCTCGCTGATGTCCGGATCGTCTACGGGCTGCGGGCGGACGGGAAGCTGGAACTGGTGGAAACCGCCGATGGAGTCCACTTCCGGGACCTGAAGCACTTCGTGGAGCAGAAGGGTTTTCTGGCGGCCTATCTGCCGGATCACGCCTCCAAGTCCCGTCTGATCATTCCCGGGACACGGCCGTGGAGCCAGGAACAGGCGGTCTGGGTCAGCGGGGGCAAGCCCTCGATCACCCAGATGCCCTTCCTGCTGCGGGTCATGCCGACCCGGGAGTGGGTCGATCATCAGCTGCCGACGAGCAGCGAGCGTGAGCCAGCCGCCCAAACCAACTGACATAGGCCGACGGTCCCTCAGGCATCAGCAGATCCAGCCGCAACGGATCCTGCGGATCACTGATCCCGACCAGTTGCCCATCGGCGAGGCTTGGACGGTCCACCTCACCATGACTGCTATCCACCAGGATCACCCGGTTGTCCTGGCCGCTCCAGGCCCCCAGCTCCTGCAGCAGAGTCAGAAAGCCGCGGTCGCTGCCACCCCGCAGCCAGCCCGATCCGTCGGGAGAGGCCGTGGACGTCACCGTGTCCCCCACTCCCACCAGGAGAGGCATCCGCTCAGGCGGGATCCGGGTCCGTGCCAGCTCGAGCAGTCCTTGATGGTCGCGAGGCGCCGTCCGCACATGGAAGTCATCCCCCAGGGGTGCCTCCCCCCAACGCGCCGCGATGTGTCGGTTCAGCAGCACCAGCAGCCCCGCTTCCTTCAGGGAACCGGTGAGCATGAACTGGATGTCGGTGGTTCCGACATCACCACGCTCCGCCGGTTTCAACCGTTCGCGACCAGCCGCATCACGGCCAAGGTTCGGCGCCGCATGCAGGAAGAAAGACCCCGCCAATCCGGCATCCACCGCCTCGTTCAGCAGCTGTTCCATCAACGCCTCAAGCAGGCTCTGCAGCTGCCGTTGCCGTGGCACGTCGTTCGGGATCAGACCGAACACCGCATTGAGGTTGACGGTCGGAGACACCTGGGTGTCCAGCACCGCCACATGGGCAAACCGTTCGAGATCGCCTGAGCCCACCTCGGGCAGAACCGCCGGGAGCCGTTCCTTCAGCAGCGCTTCCATCCGTGCCGGTGCCGCGGCCAGAAAAGCCATCTCGGCATCGCTCACCCCTGGATGGCTGACGTTGCCGTGGCGATCCTGCAGCTGCACCCCACCCGCTGCCAGCCCAGGCAGGTACAACCCTTCACGCGCTGGTCGCGTCTGATCCTCAAGTGCCTGTTCAACCAGACGGTTCACACCACGGCGCCGCTCGTGTTCGCCGTTGGTGAGCACCACGAAGGCCCCCTCGAGGAGAGCCGCCGCCTCCACGTAGTTGCGATCCATCCGGCGGGTGAGCGGATCCTTCACCAACTGCATGCACACACCATCGAGGTCCTGCACGATCAGCAGGTCATCAACGACGGCCAGTTCCTGCAGCAGCTGATCCGGAGTGAGGCGCGGCATGGCGACGCGGCGGGCCGAAAACCTGGCGATCATGGCCCCTTCCCAAGGCACGTCATGCATCCCACCTGGACCGAGCAGTGGTGGCCCGTCGCCTACCTGCAGGACCTCGATCCGGCGAAGCCCAGTCGGTTCACCCTGCTGGAACGCGACCTGGTGATCTGGTGGGACAGCTCCGGAGATCGCTGGCGTGTCTTTCCCGACGTCTGCCCGCATCGGCTCGTCCCGCTCAGCGAGGGCAGGATCAACAGGGATGGGCAGTTGGAATGCCCATACCACGGCTGGAGTTTCGATGGAGACGGACAGTGCCGTCACATCCCGCAGGCCGAGGAGAGCACCCGTCCGGAAGGGCGACGCTCAAGCTGCGCCAGCTTGCCCACGGCCACGGGCCAGGGATTGCTGTTTGTCTGGACGGGTGCGCCCGAATCCGCAGACCAGGAACGTCTGCCGTTGGTGCCGGCTCTGGAGGAGACCCCGGACAGCTGGACCGTTCAGGACACCTTCCGCGACCTGCCGATGGATGCGGTGACCCTGCTGGAGAACGTTCTGGATGTGAGCCATGTGCCCTTCACGCACCACAAGACCGTGGGAAAACGGGAGAACGCTTCCCCAGTTCAGGCGGTGATCACCCGCGAAGGCGAGGACGGGTTCGAGGCCTTCTGGGAGGAGGGGCCACGCAGGGGAACGCTCGGTTCCCAGGCCACCAGGTTCGATGCTCCACAACTGATGTGGCACGACCTGACCGCGAAGGGATTCGCACGCATCCTCACGGTGGTCTACGCCGTGCCGATCCGCCGGGGGGAATGCCGCCTGTTCGCCCGCTTCCCCTTTCAGTTCCAGTCAGCGGTCCCGCGGCTGCTGATCGGATTGCGTCCTCGCTGGCTGCAGCACATCGGCAACCACAAGGTTCTCGAAGACGACCAGATCTTTCTGCATTGGCAGGAGCGCGTGCTGGAGCAGGCCGGCGGCAGCGCGGAAGCGGAACGGGCCTTCTTCCTGCCGACCAGCGCCGATGTTTACGTCACGGCGCTGCATCGCTGGCTGAACGGCAATGGCGGCGGACCCTTCGTCGGGCAACCTCTGCCGCCGCGTCTTGAGACCGCAGCGCTGATGGATCGCTATCACAGCCATACGGTGAATTGCCGCAGCTGCTCAACGGCGCTTCGCCGCATCCGGGCCCTGCGTCCTTGGCTCTGGGGAGTTCTGTGGGGTTCAGCGGCCTTGATCGGCATCAGCCCGTTCAACTGGATTGGCGTGCTCATGGCACTGATCTCAGCTGTGCTGCTCCGGCAGACCGCGCGCTGGCAGCAGGGACTGCTGGCCGGAGACGGACTGGCGCCTCGGAACAGCTCGAGGTGATCCAGCACGCGGACAGATCGATCTGCGGTGAACAGCCTTGGCGCGTGAGCACGCGCAAGTCATGGCCGCGTCCAGCCGTCTGTTCTGGCGTCGTCGCAGCGATGCAGGATTTCAGATCAGATCCCGCATTGCTGCATCCACCCTCCCGGGTGCCGGAGACGGTCGTTTCACCCTGGAGCCGCTGAGCAGCGGCCAACTGGTGCGACGCAGCCGAATGCTGCCCTTCACCGACTGCCTCGCCGCTGGAGGAGCCGATGGCGAAGGGGAGAACATCGTGCTTCTGCTCCGGGATCAGGAAGAGCTGGAGGCACTGATTTTCTACCTGGCCGCGGCCAGGGAGGAGACCCCGGCGGAGATCGCCCGACACCTCTCCTGGTTCGTGGCCGGAACCGGGGGCATCGCTTACATCAACAGCGTCAGCGCCTATTTCAACCACAACATCCCGGCCAACCTGCTGCACCGGCTCGATGGCCCCTGGATGGATCTGATCGCCAGCCGCGAGATCGCCCCAGGGGAGGAGCTGTTCACCGACTACAACCACAACGACATCGCTCCGTTCTTCCGGCACTGGTGCGCTGAAGCCGGGCTGACGGATGCACAGACGTTCCCCCGCGCCCTCTCCCGGACGAGCGAGATCTAGTCGAGCCCCATCACCCGTCGATAGGCCGGTCGATGTTGCGTCGCTGTGATCAGCTCCTGCACAGCCGGATACGGCGTCAGATCCTCCTGAGGGAAGAACATCGGCAGATAGGCCAGGTAAGCGGACACCGCACAGTCCGCTGCCCCCCATCGGTTCCCCACCAGAGGCCCGCCGGAACCCAGCTGATGGTTCAGTTCCTCCATCAGGCGAGGGAACTCCCGCTCCCGGTTGCTGGGCACGAACAGGGCGATCGCCAGCGTGGCGTTGGCGAACAGCAGCCACTGGCTGGTCAGGCTGCGTTCAGCAGCGGTGCGATCCTCGCCGCTGTGGTGATCCTCCAGATGCTGCAGGATCGCCCCCGACTCAAACAGCTTCAAAGGCCCACCGTCGGGCGCCTGGAAGCCGTCGTCCACCAGAGCGGGCAGCTTGCCGAAGGGATTGATCGCCCGGTAGGGGGGCTGACGATGTTCCTGGGCCGCGAGATCCAGCATCACCAGCTCATGGGCAATGCCCTTTTCCTCCAGATACCAGCGCGGCATCGAAACGCGTGTGCGGGGAGCGCCGTAGAGGGTCAGGGACATCAATGGGAAGCAGCACAACGACAGTCTCAGCAGAGGTGGGCTCCGTAGGCTCTCCCCATGCAGAACTCGTTCTTCGATTGCAGTGTCGACGCGGCGTCGATCCGGCGGCGGGTGCTGGAGCTCGATTCAGCCAAGGTGGGCTTCTACAGCGTTGGCCTGTATCCCGCCTCGCTGGCCTACAACTGCGCGATGCAGAACGCGGCCGGGCGGCTGATGCTCGCAGCCCGGCCAGGACGGGACCTGCTCGGGGCCTTCAGCCAGGACGCCATCGACAGCATGGACACCGGTCACGTGGAAACGGTGATCGGCATGGGCACCAGCTCACAGGGTGGCGATCAGGTGCCGAACACCCTCCGGGATCTGATTCAACGCTGCGAACTGGTGGTGCTCAGCGCCAACAGCAACCACGTTGAGGAGGACCTGCAGGAAGCCTGCCGGCTGCGCGATGAGCTGGGGCGAGACCAGGTGGTGCTGGCCTGTCTGGCGGGATCCTTCAACCACGACCCGATTTCCAACACCGCCTATGTGCTGTGTGAGAAGCAGCCGAACCTTGCCTTCTTCTCAGGCTTCCACCGCCATGGAGCTCTGCGCAACCCCTTCGACAGCTTCACCGCCAACTTCTGCCATCCCAATGCGCTGACGGCGATGCTGGGGGCGCAACTGCTGGATCGCCTCTCCCCGAACATCCAGGTTGCGGCGGGCGTTCACAACGTGGAAGGCCAGTACATCAAGGCCGCCAAGAACATGGCTTCGGTGTTCGCCGGTTTCGGCTACGCCTACCACCAGGACAACCCCGGCGTGTTGCCGACGCTGCTGACCCTGCTCCTTGATCAGTGTCTGGATCAGGCCGCCACGGTCTCCATGGCCCGCACCGATCGACAGAAGCTCTACCACCGTCAGCCGATTCCGCTCACGGAGCTCGGCTACGCCGTTCCCCGGATTGAAGCCACCCTGGTGCGCGACGGTGACTTCGAGAAGGTGCGCGATCACACCTTCTCCCAGCTGACCGCGATGGTGGCGGATGTCCGCGGCAGCATGATGCTGCCGGTGTCCGGCAGTCCCACCCGCAACTTCCAGGCTGGTCAGGTCCTGGCGGACAAAATGCGGGAATCGGGGCGCTGCCCCGCCTCCATGGAGGAGCTGGAAGCCTGGTGCGAGCAGGCCGGGCTGCGCAAGGGCGCCCTGGAAGGTCTGAAATCCCTCCGCTACTGGCCCCTGATCGCTCGGCAGTACGCCATCCCCATCCATGACGCGTCGATGGTGAACCTGCTTTACATGGCCGTCTACGGCCGTCCGGCCGTCAAGGAGACCGCTTACCGGGTGATGACAGAAAGCCGCGAACTGTCGAACTACTGCCAGGAGTCGGTCCGTCCCACCCACGCCCGTCGCTACGCCGAGGCGCTCCAGAACCTCGAGGTACCCGAAGCCATGGATCTGGTGGTCAACGCTGTGATCGCGGACAACGCACGACGCGCCATGCGCGGCGAGGTCACCCTGGAGGAGGCGAACGCCGGGCTCCCCGCCTATCTGCAGCTCATGGACGTGATCGAGAGCCAGCTCGACATCTGAGTCGGCTGCTTTTCTGCACACCACAGACCGGACTCGCCCAGGAACAGCGCGATGGTTCGGGTCTGAGTGTGCTGCGATCGCTGATGACCGAGGCTGTGGAAGCCATCGCCGATCGCTTCCATCCCCGCGAGCGGATCACCGCGATCAGGGCCCTTGGCTCCGGCAATGTCAACGAGACCTTTCTGGTGACGCACGACGGGCATGCCCAGGGAGGAGCCTTCGTGCTGCAACGCCTCAACACCACGGTGTTCGAACGGCCCGATCTGGTGATGCGGAACCTGGTGGCCCTGGGCGATCACGTGCAGCGTCGGCTGGCCTCCCCTCCCCCGGAGCTGAGCGGGCGCCGCTGGGAGGTTCCCACCGTCGTTCGCTGCCGGGAGGACGCCCACTGGGTGGAGCAGGACGGCCAGTTCTGGAGGTCGATCACCTACATCGGAGCCGCCACGACCTCTGACGTGATCCGCGATCGCCATCAGGCCAAAGAGGTGGGCTACGGCCTGGGAATGTTTCACAGCCTGATCAGCGACCTGCCGGCCGAACACCTCGCCGACACCCTTGAGAATTTTCACGTCACACCGGCATATCTGAAGCACTTCGACTCCGTGGCCAGGCCTGCCTGCCCCGAAGGATCCCTGCTTGCTCAGGCCATCGCCTTCGTGGACGGACGCCGCGGGGGCATCGACGTGCTCGAGGCCGCACTGGAACGGGGAGAACTCCGGCACCGTCCGATTCACGGGGACCCGAAGATCAACAACGTGATGATGGATGAGGCCAGTGGCAAGGCTGTCGGCCTGATCGATCTCGACACCGTCAAACCGGGCCTCGTCCATTACGACATCGGCGACTGCCTGCGGTCCTGCTGCAATCCCGTCGGCGAGGAGGAAACCAACCTCGACGCCGTGCATTTCGATCTCGGACTCTGCGAAGCGATCCTCGACGGCTACCTGACAGTCGCCAGAGGCTTCCTGAGCAGATGGGATCTTCACTACCTTCCGGATTGCATCCGTCTGATCCCCCTCGAACTGGGACTGCGATTTCTGACGGACCATCTGGAGGGGGATGTCTACTTCCGCACCAACCGGCCCGATCACAACCTGCACCGAGCAGCCGTGCAGTTCCGTCTGACGGCCAGCATCGAAGCACAGATGGACGCAATCCGGGCCCTGGTGCGGAAGCTCGGAGCCGACATCGGGAACGGACACTGAGATGCCTCGCCCTGCCGTGATGCTGCGCCAGGCCTCGCGCCTGGTCCCCTTCGAGGGGGGGCTTCCCTCCGGACTGAAGGTGAGTGCAGAGATGATCTGGAGCCGGGATGGATGGCTTGAGCTCAGCTATGGCGTGCTCACGACCGCCTCCTCCGGTCTGGCGGATCTCGTGACTCCGGATGGGCTCATCGACGGACTGCAGACGAACGGTGAACGCCGTGATGGTCTCTGGACCACCACCTGTTTCGAAGCCTTCTTGGCTCTCCCGGGATGCCCGGACTACTGGGAGATCAATCTCTCGGCGAGCGGCGACTGGGCCCTTTACCGCTTCGATGCCTACCGGCAGGGACAGCACCCCCAGGACCTGGCGGAAGCCCCTCTGATCCGCCTGCGCCGCTGGCACCATCAGTTGCGGCTGGACGCAAGATTTCCACTGACTCCCTGGTGGCCTGAGCAGATCTGTCCTGACCTGGCCCTGAGCTGCGTGCTCGACCGAGGCGAGGCCGGGCTTAGTCACTGGGCTTTACGCCATCCGCAGCACCAGGCCGATTTTCACGACCGCAGCACATTCCTTCAGGCCTGATCTTCGCCGTAAGGTCCAGTCGTCACGCACAAGCGGTCATGCGACTCCGCCCAGCCCTGCTGCTCCCAGTGGTGCTAGCCAGTCTCGGCCTGACCATCACCGCTCTGGGGAACCAGAACAGAGCCGGCGACTCCGCTGCCTCCACACCGGCACCGGCCACAGAACCGATCGTGGCGTCGGCCCCCACCCCCCCCGAGCGTCGTTACCCGCGGGTGCCTGCGGATGATCAAGCGGCAGCCGAGCTGCTCCTGAGCGTGGAGTCGGCTCTGCGGGATCCGGCCACGCCTGCCGATGCCCTGCCCGACCTCGGCCACCAGCAGCAGGTCATCTATCGGGTGCTGTCCAAGGACCGTCCGCGCTCGCAGAGGGTTGTGGCGGCTCTGCCCGCACGCTGGCGGAGCATCGCGGAACGGCATCTGGCGGCACGGCGGGAATTCCTGCGCATGAGCAGGGGCACAGGGCCCTCCTCGCTTCCGGCCTGGCGGATCATCCAGCCCGAACCAGCCGAACAGCTGATCGCCTATTACCGCAAAGCGGAGGCGGCCACCGGCATCGAGTGGGAGGTGCTCGCAGCCGTGAACCTCGTGGAAACGGGCATGGGACGCATTGACGGCATCTCGGTGGCGAACGCCCGTGGACCGATGCAGTTTCTTCCCACCACCTGGGCGGAACCCGGCATCGGCGCTGGGGACATCCGCGATCCCCATGATGCGATCCAGGCAGCCGCCCGCTATCTGGTGAGACGGGGAGGCCTCAAGGACATCCGTCGCGGCCTCTGGGGCTACAACAACAGCGACTACTACGGCAAAGCGGTCCTGCTCTACGCCTCTCTGATCCGTGAGGATCCGCGTGCGTACACAGGCCTGTATCACTGGGAAATCCACTTCAATGCCGACGCAG
This sequence comes from Synechococcus sp. KORDI-49, assembly GCF_000737575.1. NCBI lineage: Bacteria > Bacillati > Cyanobacteriota > Cyanophyceae > Synechococcales > Synechococcaceae > Synechococcus > Synechococcus sp. KORDI-49. The sequence continues at coordinate 668,201 of NZ_CP006270.1, forward strand.
GCGATCTGTGGTTGCCGGTGGGTTACAACGAATCGCGCCGCGTGCCGGTGCAGGACTACCTGCGCCGACATCCGCAGAGCGCACCACCGGCCGACTGAGCATCGCCACCTACGCTGACAACGAGCTTGAAGAGCAGCGCGTGCCCAAGGAAACCTCTCATCGGGGCGATGAACTCAAGGCCCTGGGCTGGACTGCCCAGGATGTCTCCCGCTATGTCGAGCTCTGGGAGTACCGGCAGCGCTGGGGCGCGATGAATCTGGAGCGGGAGGATCGCCTGTTCCTGAGGAAGGCGGAAAATGCTCTTCCCGCCATCCTCTCAGGCAGGGCCGCCGCCAAGAAACCCACCCAGGACAAGACCTACTACAAGTGGCTGAGCTTCCACCGCGATGCGATGCGCTCCGCTGAAGCGGAGATGAGCATCGCCGAGGAGGAACAGGGGGCCTGGCCGCTGATGCTGGAGACCGAACTGCGCCTGCTCGATCACTACGCCCCCGTGCTCGGTCTGCCGGACACCCTCAAGGCCAAGGGGCTGGGCCCGCTGCGCGAGACCCTGGCCGGGCAGGCAGCGGAACTGGGAACCATCAAGGACTATGACTTCGAGGCAGCCCTCAACACCCTGAAGGAGAAGGAACCGAACCGCTGGCGTCACCTGCGCGATGGCGAAGGCGCGGACCGCCGTTACCCGGTTCTCTCCGCCGAAACGGCGGTGCAGTTCCGCAGCACCGCCCTCAGCGAAATCCAGGCTTTTCTGCGCGGAACCTTCCCATCCCTGGCCGAGACCGACAAACCCGAGCTACAGGACAACTAGATCGGAGCGACGACGCTCCCTCCCACGCACGATGTCCCCTCACTTCGAAACCCTCCAGCTGCATGCCGGCCAATCGCCGGATCCGGCGACCAACGCCCGAGCGGTGCCGATTTATCAGACCAGCTCCTATGTGTTCAATGATGCGGAGCACGGCGCCAATCTGTTTGGCCTGAAGGAATTCGGGAACATCTACACCCGTCTGATGAATCCCACCACAGACGTGTTCGAGAAACGGGTGGCAGCACTGGAGGGCGGCATGGCAGCCGTGGCCACCGCGTCGGGGCAGTCGGCCCAGTTCCTGGCGATCACCAACTGCATGCAGGCAGGAGACAACTTCGTCTCCACCTCGTTCCTCTACGGGGGCACCTACAACCAGTTCAAGGTGCAGTTTCCCCGCCTCGGCATCGACGTCCGGTTCGCCGATGGCGATGACGTGGAGAGCTTCGCCGCACAGATCGACGACAAGACCAAAGGGATCTATGTCGAGGCGATGGGCAATCCCCGCTTCAACATCCCCGACTTCAAGGGCCTCTCCGCTCTCGCCAAGGAGCGAGGCATTCCGCTGATCGTCGACAACACCCTCGGGGCCTGCGGAGCCCTGCTGCGCCCGATCGAGCATGGCGCCGATGTGGTGGTGGAAAGCGCCACGAAATGGATCGGAGGCCATGGCACCAGCCTTGGTGGCGTGATCGTCGATGCCGGCACCTTCGACTGGGGCAACGGCAAATTTCCACTGATGAGCCAGCCCAGCCCGGCTTATCACGGCTTGGTGCACTGGGATGCCTTCGGCTTCGGCAGCGACATCTGCAAGATGCTCGGCGTTCCCGATAACCGCAATGTGGCCTTCGCCCTGCGTGCCCGCGTGGAAAGCCTGCGGGACTGGGGTCCGGCCCTGAGCCCCTTCAACAGCTTCCTGCTGCTGCAGGGACTGGAGACCCTGAGCCTGCGGGTGGAACGCCACACGGAGAACGCCATGGCCCTGGCCAGCTGGTTGCAGCAGCATCCGAAGGTGGCACAGGTCAGCTATCCCGGCCTGCCCGCGGACCCCTACCACGAACGCGCCAAGGAATATCTCACCGGGCGGGGCATGGGCTGCATGCTGATGTTCTCCCTAAACGGCGGCTATGAGGATGCCGTTCGCTTCATCGACAGCCTCAAGTTGGCGAGCCATCTGGCCAACGTCGGCGATGCCAAGACCCTGGTGATCCACCCGGCCTCCACCACCCATCAGCAGCTGAGTGAAGCCGAACAGGCCTCCGCAGGCGTGACACCAACCATGGTGCGGGTCTCCGTCGGTCTGGAACACATCGACGACATCAGGGACGACTTCGATCAGGCGCTCGCCGTTCTCAGCTAGATGCCGATGACAGCCCCATGGCACTGATTCTTCCCCGCAGTTATCACAAGATCGGTGCGGTGGAACGCAACCGGATCTCCTGGATCGAGCCCGAGCAGGCGGAACGCCAGGACATCCGGGCTTTGCGGATCGGAATCCTGAACATCATGCCTCTGGGCAAGCAGTACGAATTCAACCTGCTGCATCCCCTGGGGCTTTCCGTGCTCCAGATCGAACCGATCTGGATCCGTCTGCGTTCACACGCCTACCGCAGCTGGGACCAGGAACACCTGGATCAGCTTTACGTCACCTGGGAGGAAGCCCTGGCGCAGGGCCCTCTGGATGGTCTGATCATCACCGGGGCTCCGGTGGAGCATCTGCCCTTCGAGCAGGTGACCTACTGGAGCGAGCTGGTGGAGCTGGTGGGAGAGGCCCGCAGCAGCTGTGCCAGCACCCTGGGACTCTGCTGGGCGGGATTCGCTCTCGCTTATCTCGCCGGGGTCGACAAGATCCCCTTCGAGCGCAAGCTGTTCGGGATCTACCCGATGCGAAGCCTGGTTCCGGGCCATCCGCTGATGGGGACGCAGGATGATCGCTTCTTCTGTCCGCAGAGTCGCCATGCCGGCCTCTCCGATGCAGCGATGGAATCAGCCCAGCGTCAGGGACGCCTTCGCCTGCTCTCCCATGGCGAGCGGGTTGGATACACGATCTTTGAAACCCCGGATCAGCGACAGCTGATGCATCTCGGCCACCCGGAATACAACGTGGGACGCATTCTGGGAGAGATGGAACGAGACCGGGCTCGGGGCGATGTACCGCCTCCGGAGAACTTCGATGCGGATCATCCCCAGACGCTCTGGCGGTCGCATCGCAACCTGCTGTTTCAGCAGTGGCTCTGGTTCTGTTATCAGCGGGTGAGTCTGACCGCCTGAGGCTGAAGGGCCAGGCTCTCGGAACGCTCCGGAGCAGCCTTGCGGTTCAGTTCCCGCTCAAGCGTGGCGATGCGACGTTCCCTCAGGCAATGTCGACAGCCCCCCAGGGTCTGGAGGTGCTTTTCCGGGGTGATGCAGATCAGCTGAACCGGATGGCGTCGGCAGCGGATCTTGACCGGGCTCTTGTAGCTGCGCCAGCGCATTTCGCTGTAGTCGAACTGATCGCCGAAGCGTTGCTCCGCCCGCTTGAGGAATTCGGTTTCGGTGATGCGTGCCGCCATCACGGAACTGTATGGGCTGGTTGCCGCAGACCGAGCAGGCCTGTCATCCCCCTTCACGGAGCCGGCAGCCCCGGAGGCAGGGCGATGAGGGGCTGTGCCTGCAACACGAGACGGTCCTGAATCATTCAGGCTGGCGCCATCGACAACCAGGGTGGATGTCATGAACAGTCCGGACATGGCACCGCCTGTGTGCCCGAGCCGGCAGCCCTGGACGCTGCACCGAGGCTGGTTGCCGCCGGAGCGGAGCAACGTTTGGCAGCGCACCATCACGCAGGAGATGGCATGGCAGCAGCCGATGGTCCAGGTGTACGGCCGCCGACACGCCGTGCCTCGCCTGACGGGGTTCCTGGCCAGCGAAGGACTGCGTTACCGATACAGCGGCACGACCCACTGCGGTGAGGGCTGGCCCAGCTGGTTCGAGCTGCTGCGGCAGCAGGTGAACGAAGCCTGCGGAACGTGCTTCAACGGATGCCTGCTCAACCTCTACCGAAACGGTGAGGACCGCATGGGGTGGCATGCCGATGACGAACAGGAGATTGACCAGACCCGGCCGATCGCCTCACTGTCGCTGGGGGCAACCCGCGATTTCTGCCTGCGCCATCGCCAGGACCCTATGCGGAGGGAGACCCTTGCCCTGGCGGACGGCGACCTGCTGGTCATGCATCCCGGATGCCAGCAGCAATGGATGCATGGGGTTCCGAGCCGGCGTCGAATCAGGACATCACGCGTGAACCTGACCTTTCGCTGTTTTCTTCCCTGAACGTTCCGGGAAGTCAGCAATGTTGCAACAGTTTCCGCCAGTGGATTGATCTGCCGTGTGCACCTGGGGAGCTGAGCATTGGATGAGCTCAACGGCAACGATCAGCGCAGGCTTGCAGTAAGACAGCACGCATCAATCACTTGTATCTGACAACACATCAAACAACAGGAAATCCTGCAGCAACCGAGGATCCAGAGGGTCTAGGCAGAAGTACAGGACTTCACACCACCTGATTGATGCGGTAGCCGATCACGGTCAGGACTGTGATCAAGAACACCAGAACAACGGACCCAACGAGATCAACCTCTCCCATCGACATCTCCGACGAAACCCACAGCTCCAATGTAACGACGATCCATCAACCGTCACAAGGCGGAATCCCGCCCCGCCGACGCGCTCTTAACAAAACGTAGGAAGAAAGATGAATATTTTTGAGCGGCACTTTGTTGATCACTGCCGCACTTCAAATCATCACGCCTGATTGAACAGAATGGTGACCAGAACACCCCAGATCGGGGCTGTCAGCGCAGCACAGACCGTGCTCCACAGCACAAGCCCGGCCGCAAGGTCCTGATCCCGTCCTGCGGACTCGGCGATCAACAGCAGGGAGATGGCCGCCGGAGCAGCACCCTGAAGCGTCAGGGCCTGAATCATCAAGGGATCAAGCCGCAGCAGCAGACCGATGCTCAGCAGCAGCAGCGGGTAACCGATCAGCTTGGCCAGCAGCACCGGAGCCACGGAAGCCGCCAGAGGCCCCGGCGCCCGACGATCACGGGCGATGCTGCCAAGACGCAGACCCACCACCGCCAAAGCGAGAAGAATGACCACCTGCGAGGGGATCCACATCGCCTCGGCGACCCCTGCACGCCACGGGGTCCATTGAACGAGCAGAGCTCCGGCCAGCCCCCTCACCGCCGGGCTGGCGGTGAGGCTCATGAGCAGCCTGATCGCCCTGCCGCCCTCTCGGGGAGAAGGCGCCGCGATCAGCATTGGACCGACACTCCAGGTGAGCAGCGTCGCTCCGAGGTCGTAGCCGATGCTGATCGGCAGAGCCGAGGCGGGCAGAAACGCCAGCGCCAGGGGAATGCCCACATAGGCCGTATTGCCGACGCAACTTCCGAGCCTGCTGCAGGGACCGGGAAGCAGGCGACGCAGCGGCGGGACCCTGGCGCCGACCACGAGCACCACCCCGATCGCCGCGGCCGCCAGCAGCGCCGCCTGCAGCATCTGGCCGCTCAAGCCGCCCTTGAGCAACAGACCCATCACGCTGAGCGGCACACCGAAACGCACCAGAGGCAACGCCAGGCGACCCGAGAGATCGGGATGGCGTCCTCCGATCCAGAACCCGACCAGAAGACAGGGGATCAGGCTCAGCAGCATGGCGTGAAGGTTTCCAAGGACCGCCGGCACGACCGCACCACCCCTGTGCCAGGGTGGCAACCGTCCATCGACTGACCGCCATGCTCCGTCGAACTCTGCAGCGGCGTTTTGAACAACTCAGGCTGCGACTGTCCGAACAGGTGCAGACCCTGCCCCTCGGCAACGACAGCTGGCTGGACACCGAGCGGGAACTGATGGCCGTTGAACGAGCGCTGGCACGGATGCCGCTCTGCGAGAGCTGAAGGAAGCGGCGGCCGGAGGCGCATCGCGTAGGTCACATCATCTGTCGCAGAAACCGGCGGCTGCGCTCTTCCTTTGCATTGCTAAAGAAGGTCTCCGGGTCGGAGGTCTCCACCACCTTGCCCTGATCCATGAACATCACCCGGTCCGCCACCTCCCGGGCGAAACCGAGTTCATGGGTGACCACCACCATCGTCATGCCGCCAGCCGCCAGCTGACGCATGGCATCCAGCACCTCCTTCACACGCTCGGGGTCCAGAGCGCTGGTGGGTTCATCGAAGAGCATCACCTCCGGATCGAGGGCCAGGGCACGGGCGATCGCCACGCGCTGCTGCTGGCCGCCACTCAGCTGGGCCGGATATTTCCTGGCCTGCTCGGCGATCCCCATCTGCTCGAGAAGATCAACCGCCCGCTGCTCCGCCAGCGACGGAGACATCTTCTTGACCTTGATCGGAGCCAGGGTGATGTTGTCGAGAATCGACAGATGCGGGAAGAGATTGAACTGCTGGAACACCATTCCCACTCGCTGCCGGATCGCCCGCACCTCCCGTTCGTCGTGGCTCGCATCCAGGCGCATCCCGAGCACATCCAGCCGGCCCGAATCCAGCGTCTCCAGACCGTTGAAGGTTCGGATGAGAGTGCTTTTGCCGGATCCGGAGGGGCCCATCACCACCAGAACCTCTCCGCTGATCACCTCGAGGCCCACCCCATCGAGAGCCCGCTGGCCTGGGGTGTAGCTCTTCACCAGATCGATGGCTCGGATGGCGACGGTCATCAGGAGGAACGGAGGGGGTCGAGCTGGATCTCCAGATGGCGGGCCAGCAGCGCCATGGCGGTGCAGGCCAGCCAGTAAACCGCAGCCAGCCACACATACACCTCGAGGTAGCGGCCGATGAACGCCGGATTGGCCAGCAGGCTGCGGCTGATTCCCAGCAGTTCGACGAGGCCGAGAATCGCCATCAGGCTTGTGTTCTGAAGCAACCCCACCGCCTGATTGGTCAGGGCGGGCAGAGCGATGCGCAGCGCCTGGGGCAGCACCACCAGTCGCAGGCTCTGGAACGGCGAGAGTCCCAGAACCGCGGCCGCTTCCGTCTGCGTGGGTGGGATCGCCTGCAACCCACCACGCACGTCCTCAGCGATGTATGCCGCAGCGAAGAGAGCGAAGGCGATCACGGCTCTCAACACCCGGTTCAGTTCCAGCCCCGGAGGCAGAAACAGGGGAATGAGCAGCTGTCCGAAGAACAGCACAGCGATCAATGGCACCGCCCGCATCACCTCGATGTAAGCGGTGCTGGCCACACGCAGCACCGGCAGTTCGCTGCGCCGTCCAAGCGCGAGCAGAACCCCCGCCGGAAGACTCAGCAGGGCGCTGCAGACGGTGAGCAGCAGCGTGAGGCTGAAGCCGCCCCACTCACGGGTGGGCACTGGCTGAAGACCCAGTCCACCGGCGAGAAGCACCACTCCCAGCGGAACCATCAGGCTCCAGAGCGCCGGAAGCCCCCGACGCAGCCAGCCGCGTCGGGGGCCCATCAGCGTGATTGCGGTCATCAGGATCAGCAGAGCGATCCACACAAGGGGCCGCCAACGCTGATCCGGTGGATACCCCCCCACCGCGTACAAGGGCAGATTGGCCGTGACCACCGTCCAGTCGGCGGCGAACAGCAGCCAGTGCACCCCGCTGAAACCGGCCCATCCGAGCAGGGCCAGCATCAGGAGCGTCAGCAGTCGATCGATGACGCGGTTCATCAACGGCTCCCCTTCAGACGTCCAAGCACCAGACCGTTGAGCACGGCCATGCCGCTGCTGATCAGCAGATTGAGCAGCAGAAAGCTCAGCAGCAGCAGCAGAAAGCCCTCGATCGCACGGCCCGTCTGAGTGATCGTCGTGTCGCTGACGGCGTAGAGGTCAGCGAAGCCGACGGCGATCGCCAGGGTGCTGTTCTTGGCCAGGTTCAGGTACTGGCTGGTGAGGGCCGGAAGAATCGCCGGAAGCGCCTGAGGCAGAACGATCCGCCGCATCCCCAGCCCCTCACCGAGGCCGAGACTGCGGAAGGCCTCCCACTGCCCTCTCGGCACGGAATTGATCCCACCTCGCACGATCTCGGCGATGGAGGCACCGGTGAACACCGCCAGACCGGTGAGCACGGCGCAGAACTCGACACTCAGATCCAGCCCCAGAAGACGGATGCCCTGGTTGGACAACCCGATCAACCCGCCGACAGGAGTCTCCGGAAGCCCCAGAAACCCAACGAAGTACCAGAACATCAGCTGAAGCAGCAGCGGCACCTGACGGATCAGGGCCACATAAGCCGCCGCCAACCGGCGGAGAAGGCGGTTGCCACTGCTGCGGGCAGCCCCTGCTGCAACACCCAGGAGTGTGGCCAGCACGAGGCCGCTGAGGATGACCTTGAGGCTGTTCAGCCAGCCGATGGTGAGAGCCCAGGCGTAGCTGTCCGAGGGGCTGTACGGCAGAGCCGTCTCTGCGAGAGCGAAACCGGCAGGACGCGCAAGCCAGCCGAAGCTCAGACCCAGTCCGGTGCGGATCAGGTTCACGGCGAGATTGTTGATCAGGACCGCGGCCAGACCGAGGAGCAGTGCCGCGGCAGCGATCTGAATCCAGAGTCGGCGATGCATCGCGGCAGGTCCGTCAGGAGAAGGGAGGGGAAACCATCAGGCCGCCGTCGCCAGCCAGACGGTTCACACTCCGGGGAATCGTCACCGCACTGTCGCGACCGAGATGACGGTCGTAGATCTCGCCGTAATGACCGGTCGCTCTGATCACCTGAACCACGAAATCATCGGGCAGTCCCAGCTTGCTGCCGAGCCCACCGTCCACCCCGAGGAAGCGGCGAAGGGCCGCCTGGCTCGGATCTGCCTGCGCCGTCTTCAACACCTCATCGACATTGGCCTGGGTGATGCCGCGTTCCTCCGCCTCGATCAGAGCGAAGACCACCCAGCGCATCGCATCGGCCATGCGCTGGTCGCCTCCCACCACCGCGGGAGCCATCGGCTCCTTGCTCAGCCGCTCCTCGAGGATCGTGTGCTGCTCGGGATCCGGAAACCCTGAGCGGGCGGCGGCCAGCTGCGTGAGATCCGAGGTCATGCCGGCGCAGCGCCCCTGCAGATAGCCGCCCACCACCTGATTCAGATCCTGGTACTTGATCGGGGTGTACGGCAGCTGACGCGTTTCGAAGACGTCGTTGAGGTTCTGCTCGGTGGTGGTGCCTGAGCCCACACAGATGGCCTTGCCTGACAGCTGCTCGAGAGACGTGACGCCACTGCCGGTCTTGACCATCAAACCCTGACCGTCATGGAAGACGATCGGCCCGAAACTGAGTCCGTTGCCTCCGGAGGCATCCCGGCTCAGGTTGAAAGTGGTGTTGCGGGAGAGCAGATCGATCTCCCCGGAGCGCAGGGCTGTAAAGCGTTCCGGGGCCGTCAGCGGCCTGTACTGGATGCTGTCCGGATCTCCGAGGAACGCCGCAGCCATGGCTCGGCAGATATCGATATCGAAGCCTTCGTAGCCGCCGTCCGGCCGCAGAAAACTCATGCCCGGAATCTTGCCGCTGACGCCGCAGATCAGCTCACCGCGCTGCTTCACGAGATCCAGACGCGTGCTGTCGGCACTGCCGAGGGAGGCACAGGAACTGAGCAGCGTCGCCAGGCCCCCGAGGGCGCCGATCACAACGCGGATTCCGGATCGGGTCATGGCCATGGGACAGATCGGGTGGGATTGTCCCAGATCCGGGCTGAACCCCATTGAAGCCTCTAGGTTCTGCAGATCCTCAGTTCCTTCTTCATGCCCGCCATCCGGTGGCTGGTGGCACCCTTGATCAGCCTGCTCTTGCAGATGCCTGCGATGGCCTGGGAGGAAGGCGACCGACAGGCTTACAACAACAAGATGGCTCTGCTGAAGGTGCTGGTGGATGGTGCCAAGGATCGCGCCACCAGCAGCGGCGACCTGGAGACCCTCTGCATCCTGATGAGCATCGGCAATGACGTGACGCTGCGTTACGTGCAGCTCAACCCCGCGGATCAGGTGATTCAGACGCGATTGGCCGGGATGCGCACCGATCTGACGAGCTGCCTGGCCGTTCTCTACAACCCTCTGGCCTCCCGCTGAGCCGCCATGATGCGGTCATCCGAGAACGCCTGATGGACACCGACCTTCTGCTTCCGTTGATCGGTGGTGGCGTGCTGATCCTGTTGATCGTGGGAGGCACGATCGTCATCGTCCTGCGCCCGAGTGACACCCCCCAACGCTGATCAGGCGTGAGCACTCTCCTGACCACCGATCCGCTCGAACAGATCGAGGCTTTCCTCGTTGAGACCGACCACCGAGACCGCTGAACCGCCGACGCGGAACTTGCGGATCACCTGGTCGAGAGCCGCCACGCCACTCTGATCCCAGATGTGAGCGGAGGACATGTCGATGCTGATCCTGGCCGGGTGATCGTGCAGATCGAATCCCTGCACGAAATAGATCTTGCTGACGAAGAACAACTGTCCCTTGACGCGGTAAAGCCGCTCGTCGTCGCTGAGATCGACCGTTTCCACCTGAATCACCTTGGCCACCTTGCGGCTGAACAGGATCCCCGCCAGAGCGACGCCGGCCAGCACACCAAGGGCAAGGTTGTGGGGGGTGGTGAGCATCGTCACCGCAAACGTCATCAGCATCACGGAGGTATCGCTCTTCGGAATGCGGCGGATGTTGCGCAGTCCGTTGAGATCCGCCGTGCTGACGGCGATGCTGATCATCACGGCCACGAGAGCCGCCATCGGGATCTGCTTCAGCCAGGGGCCGGCCAGCAGGATCATCGCCAGAAGGCTCACACCGGAAAAGAACGTGGAGAGCCGCGTGCGCCCGCCGTTGTCGACGTTCATCACCGACTGACCCACCAGCGCGCAGCCCGCCATGCCACCGAACAGGGAGGAGACGATGTTGGCGATGCCCTGCCCGCGGGCCTCGACGTTTTTGTCCGTGGTGGTGTCGGTCTTGTCGTCGAGGATGTCCTGGGTCAGGAAGGTTTCCATCAGACCCACCAGGGAGATCGCCAGCGCCGTGGGAAGCACCATCCCGAGCGTGTCGAGATTGAAGGGGACGCCCCCCTCCCCGAACGGCAGGCTGAAGGAGGGAAGTCCGGAAGGCAGCGCCCCAAGGCTGCTGACGGTTGGAATCTCGAAGCCGAACCCGATGCTGATGGCGGTCAGCACGATGATCGCCACGAGCTGAGAGGGCACCACCCGCGTCAGTCGCGGCAGGCCATAGATGATCAGCAGTCCGATCAGCACGAGCACGAGCACGATCGGGATCTGCCCCCCGTGGGGAAGTCCGGCAGTGGCCTCACCGTGATGAACATCCAGCCCAAGCTGCGGGAGCTGCGCCTGGAAGATCAGCAGCGCGAGCGCATTCACGAAACCGCTGAGAACACCCTGAGGAACGAATCGCATCTGATAGGCCAGACGCAGATAGGCCCACAGGAACTGCAGGACTCCAGTCAGCAACCCAGCCACCATCAGGTACTGCACACCCAGACCGGCCCCCCTGGCCTCCCCGGTGGCCACCAGACCGGTCATCAGCAGCGCGGTGGAGCCGGTGGCGGAGGTGATCATCGCCATGCGCCCCCCCACCACCGCGATGGTGAGCGAGAGACAGAACGCACCGAACAATCCGACGGCGGGATCCACCCCGGCGATGCCGGAGAAGGCGATCGCCTCCGGAATCATCGCGAACGCCACCACAAGACCGGAAAGGAGATCCCTGCTCGGATTGGCGAACCATTGATTCACCAGCGAAGGACTGGAGCGTTGGGCCATGCTCTGTGACGCCGCGGGCAGCGGCGACCGTAGATCACAGCTGAGGCAGGTTGCCGGCGGGATCCAGACGTGCCTTCAGCAGCCGCAACTCCGACAGCCAGGGACCGAAGGCAAGCTCCAGTTCCCGTTGGTGAAAAGGCAGATGGTCATGCAGCTGGGCCAGGTGAACACCGGGACAGACTGTCTGGAGCAGCGCCCAGACCTCCTCGAGCCAGGCCAGGCTTCGCTCACGCGCCTCGGAATCGCCGGCCGACCAGACCGCCGTGATCCAGGGTTTCCAGACCGCATCGCGGTGCCGGAACGCCGAGGCATCGACCGGCACTCTCGCGGTGGCTCCACCGAGCTGCTGGGCCGACAGGCTGCAGAAACCGTCCGGGCTCCGGCGCATCAGCCTGGTCAGATCCGGCACCAGACGCCCCCAGCCCGCAGCAGCTGCCGGACCCAGCAGACCGACGACCTCACCATGGCGACGGTTTCCATCAACCGGAGACGATGCCAGCGAGGGCAGCTGATGCTGGCCGGCGATGGGCACTCCCCCCTCAAACGGCTCCAGGCTCACCTGCAGCCCCTGCACCTCGGATCCGCGCCAGCACCACTGAAGCGATTGCACATCGGGCCAGGACTCCGCCTCGGCGATCCACTCCCCCAGCTGTTCCGGCGGACCGGAACGCCGTGCCACCCATAGCGGAGTCAGCGGCAGGCAGGCCAGCGTGACGTCGGTGACGATCGCCAGAAACGGTGCTGCACCGCACAGGGCCCGCCACTCCGGATGATCTGACGGCTGCAGCGCGAAGCAGCGGCCGTTGCCCCAGACGCCGCGGATCTCGCTGAGCTGGTCGATGGCGAGTCCCCGGCGACGACTCAGAGGTCCCATGCCTCCGGTCAGCACATACCCCATGCCGGGATGCCCCGACAGGCCGGCCGTGATCGTGAGACCCTCAGCCGCCAGCACCTCGAGCAGCGACCCCATGGTCCGCCCCGCACCGACCCGCACCGTCGTGCGATCAGGGGACAGCGTGAGGTCCTGGAATCCAGGACGCAGATCGAGACTCCAGCAGCCGTCGACAGCGCAGCGGGAACTGGTGCCGCCACTGCAGACCCTCAGCGGACGGGGGCCACTCCAGGCCTGCAGCAGGGACGGCAAGTCGTCTGCCTGCGGAGAGATCACACCGGCGATGGCCGCATCAGCCGCCTGGAGATTGAACAGATCCGACATGCACAGCTGGCCCCGCTTCGGCGAATAGGGTCAACCCATTCGATCAGTGGACCCAACGTCTTGACGGATCTCAGCACCGCAGGCTCCGAGGACAAGCTCGGGGTGCTGATCTGCGGCCATGGCAGCCGCAACCGTCTGGCGGTGGAGGAATTCGCCGGAATGGTCGAACAGCTGCGGCCTCGGCTGGCCCCGATGCCTGTCGAACACGGCTATCTCGAATTCGCCCGCCCGATCCTGCGCGACGGCCTTGAGGCGCTCAGGCAGCAAGGGGTGAACCGCATCCTGGCGATCCCGGCGATGCTCTTCGCGGCAGGGCATGCCAAGAACGACATCCCTTCGGTGCTCAACACCTACACGGCGGAAACCGGCCTTCCGATCGATTACGGGCGAGAGCTCGGTGTCGATCGCCTGATGGTGGCGGCAGCGGGAGCCAGGGTCCGAGAGGCGATCGAGCGTCAGAGCGATGACGTACCGCTCTCGGAAACGCTTCTGGTGGTTGTCGGACGGGGGTCCTCCGATCCCGATGCCAACTCCAATGTGGCCAAGGTGACGCGAATGCTTGTTGAGGGCTTCGGTTTCGGCTGGGGGGAAACGGTGTATTCAGGGGTGACCTTTCCGCTCGTGGAGCCCGGACTGCGCCACGTCGTCAGGCTCGGCTTCCGCCGCATCGTGGTCGTGCCCTACTTCCTGTTCTCCGGTGTCCTGGTGAGCCGCATCCGTCAGCACACCGAACGGGTGGCCCAGGACCACCCGGGGATCAACTTCATCTCCGCCGGGTATCTGGGTGACCACCCCCTGGTGCTGGAGACTTTCCGCGAGCGGGTGGACGATGTTCTCCGAGGTGACACCGCCATGAACTGCTCGCTCTGCAAGTACAGAGCACAGGTGCTGGGCTTTGAACAGGACGTCGGTCGGGTTCAGGAGAGTCACCATCACCACGTGGAGGGACTGGCGGAGAGCTGCACCCTCTGCGAACGGGAGTGCACCGGCGCCTGCCAGCCGGATGGAACCCCGATCGCTCACACCCATGCGCACGGTCACGACCATGAGCACGGACACGACCATGCGCATCACCCCCCTTATCCCCACAGCGGCCACCCCCTCGGCCCGGCGAGTCTCGAACGTTCCGATTCCTCACAGAAGTCTTAAGAGATAACCCTGGTCCGGACGCACGGATCGGCCGGTTCTCGCGGGGGACAGCTTGGATTTTTCCGCCGATGAGATTTTCTGATCAGTCCATGGCAGCCGGCGTTGTCCCCGCCTTTTCCACAGGCTGCTGAACAGCAGCCTCCCCGGGCTCCAGTGATGCCAGCCATCTCGTCCGGCGCTGTGGGGAAGCCTCTTAACCCTCCGGAAAGGTTGACAAGTGCTGAGATGGTGCTCAACCGCGGATCAGCCGCGGGCCCTGGCAACAAGACCCCTATCCGTCACTGCTGTCTCATACAGTCTCAAGCGAATTTCCCAATTCGCTCACCCTTTTGACGCAGGACGGCCCGATGTGGCTTTCTTATTCGCAGTACGGGTTGAGCGACCTGCCTTGATGGACAGAAATCACCTTGAGCGATGCCATGACATGGGATTGGCCGCGACGACGACAGAGACAGTTCCGGCGTACGTGAGTCTCGAAACAGAGATCCCGGAAGTCCTCTACCGAGGGATGAAGGAGTTCATCGGAGGCCACCCCCACTGGGATCAGTACCGCGTGATGAGTTCCGCGCTCGCCCATTTTCTGTTTCAGAACGGCTGCGAGGACCATGCCGTGATGGAGCGCTACCTGGACGACCTGTTCAGCCGTCCCGAGAGCTGAGAGCTCTGCTGCAGGCGCGCCGGGCGATGGCCATCATCGTCAGGGTCGGGCTCTGCCAGGCCGAGGTCGGCCAGCAGGCTCCATCCACCACCAGCACATTCCGACATCCCCAGAGCCGGTTGTCCGGGTCCACGACACTCTCGGAGGCCTGCTTCCCCATGGCGGCTCCACCCACTTCGTGGATGTAGTAACCCGGAGGAGCTGCCTGCTTCGACAGGGCGACAGCGCCGCCGAGAAGCGGTTCCACGAAAGGAAGGTGAAACAGTTCCCGGATCTCCAGCGCCTGCCCGTCGGCGGCTTCGATGCACTCCGCCATCGTCCGCTGCATATGCGTCACCATCGCCCGTTCCGACTCGCCCCAGCGACAGTCGATGTGGGGCACCGTCACCCCCCATCGATCGGTTCTGTCGCTCAGCGTCACACGGTTCTCAAGCCGCGGTTCCACTTCACCGTGGCCGATCAGGAAGCCGGTGACCGTGCCGGGACGCCGCTGCAACCACGTCGGCGGATCGAAACGGCCGATGCCTCCCCAGAGTCCGTAACCGCCCTGAAACGACGCTTGGGAGAGATGACGCCCGAACGGCAGAAAGAAGCTTCCAGCTCCGCTGAGAGGCGGTTGCGGCCGCTCCCCGGAACCCGGCATGGCGAAGAACTGACTGGTGGAGACATGGTCCATCAGACGGGTCCCGAGCCGCCCTGAGGGATCCACCGCAGCACCTCCTGATGAGAACTGACGTGTCCGCAGCAGGATGGACAGGGTCTGAATCGTCGAGGCGCACAGGATGACGAGATCAGCACTCAGCGTTCTGCGCTCGCCGTTGGTCTGGTCAACGGCGACCACCGCGGTCGCCGTTGACGCATCCGCACTCAGACAGAGCCGCTCGACCATCTGATCGGCCATGACTTCAACGCGTCCGGTGGCGATCGCCCGCTGCAGCGTGCTGCCTCGGCTGCTGGAAGCTGGCCAGTCATCCGTCCGCTGCGGAGCATGAGGCGCGAATCCCCGCGACTGAATCACGGCATGGCCAAGACGTTCGCGGACCGCCTCAGCGAAGCGCAGCTCGGCGTCGGTGCTCGGCAGCGCATCTGACATGACACCGTCGGGAAGCTGAGCCAACCCATCCCTGGCACCGAAGACCCCGAGCTGCCGCTCCAGATCGCTGTAGTGCTGCTCCAGATCAGCAAAGCCGATCGGCCAGCGGATCACGCCTTCCTTGCTGCGGATCCCCGCGAAATCCTCGTCCGAGAGCCGCAGAGTGATGCCCCCCCAGGTGAGGCTGCGGCCTCCCACCTGCCAACCCCGGGTCCACAGGAACGGGCGCTCGACAGGGTGCTCATAGGGATGACGGCGTTCATCCGCATACAGCTCCGGGTTGGCCTTCCAGTAGCCGGGATGCTGCGCCTGACGGCGATGCCGGCCGCTGCTGATCCCCGCGAGCCGACGCAGCATGTTTCCGACCGGGGTTCCGAAGGCCACCGCACGGCTCAGATCCGGACCTGCCTCCAGCACCAGCACCCTGGCGCCCCCCTCGGCGAGGGTCATGGCAGCGACACCACCGCTCGCTCCGGAGCCGACGACGATCGCATCCCAGCTGGCGTTGACGTGCTCAGAAGAAGAGCTCACAGGCAACGGATCCGGTACAAAAAAAGATCCCCGAAGGGATCTTCAATCCAAACAGAAGTGGTGGCGGGGGGGAGATTTGAACTCCCGACCTTCGGGTTATGAGCCCGACGAGCTACCAGACTGCTCTACCCCGCGTTGCCCTCTGAAATCATACACATCGGTGTCGCCGGACACAGAATCCTTTCAGCTTTGCTGGAACTGCAGAGAACCGTTCACCTCGAGGTGCACGCCGGGATTCAGGATCAGAACCTGCTCTTCGAGCTCCTGAAGGCTCATGGGCGTGAGCCATTCCAACTGACGCAGCAGATGCAGCGCCACAGCCTGTTTGGCACGTCTTGAGCCGTCTTCCACCTTGATGGCGACCCCAAGGCCCTCACCGATGCGGCTGAGGCACTGAATTCCCTCGGCGCCTCCCTTGGAGAGCACCTGACCATGGCTTCGTCCCATCAACTCGGTGTCGAAGCGGCCGGCACCGGCCACAAGATCAGAATGCGCCAGCATCGCCCGGCTGATCTGCTCCAGTTCCGCATGGCGCGAAGCCCCGAGATGGGCATAGAGAAGCGCCATCTGCGCCAGCTGCAGTCGCAGGGTCGGAGCACCGCAGTCATCCCGTGCCGCCACCAGCTCCGCTGCCGGCAGCCCCAGCAGTTCCGCCACCCTCCGGTTCACCTCCTTCTGCAGCGGATGGTCGCTCTGCAGGTAGCTGTCGAGGGGCCAGGCCATTTTTCGACTCGTGGCCAGGAAGGCGGCGTGTTTGCCGGAGCAGTTGTGCTGCAACGGGCTGTCGGACCCTTCAGGAACGGGGCACTGCAGATGGGAGGCCTCCAGCTCAGCATTCCAGAGCAGCCTGAACGCCTCACGGGCATGCTCATTGCTGCCGGAGTGGGACGCGCAGCTGATGGCGATGCCCCGATCACCGGCCTCCATCTGGGCAGCGGCCCCACTGCTGAGAAACGGCAGGGCCTGGAACGGTTTCAGAGCGGAGCGGATGAAAGTCTCGTAGCCGGGATCACCGGCAGACATCAGAACCCGTCCGCGCCCGTCACAGACAACTGCGTGCACCCTGTGCTTTGACTCGCCGATGCAGCCGCGGCAGAGGGTCACCTCCAATGGCGCAGTCCCGGAGCGTGATGCGCCGCTGAAACCGGAGGAGAGGGGCATCCTCGAACGAGCCTCGTTTCAGAGAGCCTGACAGAGGCTCGCCCCCCCCAGCATGAGTGCGGCGGCCAGGGCCATGGCACGTGCCAGCCGACCCAGGATCGGCCTCACCTCATGCCGGGCCACGAGCTGATCCTTCTCACGCCAGGACACGGGCTTCTCCCACGTCTGCCCGTCGTACCAGCCTGACTCCTCGTAATCCACCGATTCAGCCAGCAGGCGGCGCATCACGTAGGTCCAGCCAAGCCACTGGCGCATCAGCAGAAACAGAGGCAGAACCAGCGCTGCCACGGAAGCTGCCATCACCAGCCGCGGTGGGTCGCCACGCAGCGTCCAACTGCCGCTGGCGATCAGCGTGCACACGGGAAGCATCAGCAACCATGCCGTTGCCAGACGCCAGCGCAGCCGTGGGTTAGCCCCGGCAGGCCAGGAGAAGAACCAGGATTCCGTCAACTGCTGGAACTCCTCCAGTGGACGCTGCTCGGGAGGAACCGGACAGGCGACGGACTCGGTCATGACCCCGCAGGAACATCCTGCGGCGAACCTAGAAACACCCGGGTCTCGCCGTGGCTCCAGAAGGCCTCGAGGTCGTAATACCCCCGCTCATCGGGCATGAGCACATGAACGATGAGTTCGCCGTAATCGAGCAGCGCCCATCGCCCCTCATTCAAACCTTCCTTTCGCAGCGGGAGTCGCTCCGCTTCGGTCTCCAGCCGGTCCTCGACCGAGCGAGCGATCGCCCGCACCTGCACATCCGACTGTCCCCCTGCGATCACCAGCCAGTCGGCCAGGCTTGAAACCTCGTC
The DNA here is from genome assembly GCF_000737575.1 of Synechococcus sp. KORDI-49. NCBI lineage: Bacteria > Bacillati > Cyanobacteriota > Cyanophyceae > Synechococcales > Synechococcaceae > Synechococcus > Synechococcus sp. KORDI-49. Next base: position 686,365 of record NZ_CP006270.1, read on the forward strand.
GACTCGGATCAGACGGATGTCCGTGGCCTTGCGGTCGTCACAGGCATCCGCAGCGAGCTCGGCAAGCTGTTCACTATCCATAGACGTTTTCGCTGGTGACGGAACTGCGGGATCCCTCCTGCTGCGCCATCTCGGCACGCGCCTTGCTGGCACTCTTACGCAGCGCCTCCAGGCGATCTTCATAGAAGCTGCGACGGCGCTTCTTGCGGGTCTGTTCCACCAGCTCCTTCAGCGCACCACCCAGACTGCGGTAGGCGTTCGGAACGCTGTATCCGAATCGGCAGGCAAGGTCGATGGCCCGCTCGTCTGCGGTGATCGCATCCTGCAGACGCTTCTCGGAATTGTTCTTGAGGTAGAGGCGGTAACCGGCGAAACCCGAGAGCCCCAGGGCCATCAACAGCAGAAGGCCGTCCTGAACCCAGAGTTCGCCGATGGCACCACCCAAACCGATGGCGAGGGCAGCCATCTCCCAGCCATCCCTGGGGATCGTGTCGTTCTGAATGCGACCGACCTCATGCCAGAAGAGCAGGTTTCGGTGATCGAGAGCCATGCTGTCCCACTTTTCAAGATCCACCTGGATCTCGACCTCATCGCGGCCGATCTCTTCAAGGGTGATCAGCGGCGGGTCCACAGCGGCAGCAGACTCGACGAACACCCAGCTCTGCATTTCCGGTGGCAGCAGCCCCTTGAGGCGCTGGAGCTCACTCATCGCGTCTGGGTTCCTTTGATGTGTCAAAGGTAGCGAGGCCCCGGTCCCTCACCGTTCGTGCCGTGGGGGAACTGCTGCGTGAGAGGCTTTCAATGTCTGGCCCAGAACGACCTCCATGCCCCGGCGGACAGATCTGCAACGCATCCTTCTGCTGGGATCAGGCCCGATCGTGATCGGCCAGGCCTGCGAGTTCGATTACTCCGGAACCCAGGCCTGCAAAGCTCTCCGCGCCGAGGGATACCAGGTGATCCTGGTCAATTCCAACCCGGCATCGATCATGACCGATCCGGAAATGGCGGATCGGACCTACATCGAGCCGCTCACCCCGGATCTCGTGACGCAGGTGATCGAACGGGAACGTCCCGACGCCCTGCTGCCGACCATGGGCGGGCAGACCGCCCTGAATCTGGCGGTGAGCCTGGCCGAGAACGGAACACTGGAGCGTTTCGGTGTCGAGCTGATCGGTGCCGATCTGCAGGCGATTCAGAAAGCCGAAGACCGCCTGCTGTTCAAGCAGGCGATGGAACGGATCGGCGTCAGGGTCTGTCCCTCCGGGATCGCCTCGTCCCTGGAGGAGGCGGAGGCCGTGGGTGCCGCCATCGGCAGTTTTCCCCGCATCATCCGTCCCGCCTTCACCCTGGGGGGCAGCGGCGGTGGGATCGCTTACAACCCGGAGGAATATGCGGCGATCTGCAAGAGCGGACTGGAGGCGAGCCCGGTTTCGCAGATCCTGATCGAGCAGTCCCTGCTGGGCTGGAAGGAATTCGAACTGGAGGTGATGCGCGATCTGGCCGACAACGTCGTGATCGTCTGCAGCATCGAAAACCTCGACCCGATGGGGGTTCACACCGGAGACTCGATCACGGTGGCCCCGGCCCAGACCCTGACGGATCGGGAATACCAGCGACTGCGCGACCAGTCGATCGCGATCATCCGCGAGATCGGGGTCGCCACCGGCGGCAGCAACATCCAGTTCGCCGTCAATCCCGTGAACGGCGATGTGGTGGTGATTGAAATGAACCCCAGGGTGAGCCGGTCCTCCGCCCTCGCCAGCAAGGCCACAGGCTTTCCGATCGCGAAGATCGCCGCTCGCCTCGCCGTTGGATACACCCTCGACGAGATCCTCAACGACATCACCGGCAAAACGCCGGCCTGCTTCGAGCCCACGATCGATTACGTGGTCACCAAGATCCCTCGCTTCGCCTTCGAGAAGTTCCGCGGAAGTCCGGCGATTCTCACCACGTCGATGAAATCGGTCGGGGAAGCGATGGCCATCGGACGCTGCTTCGAGGAGTCCTTTCAGAAGGCGATGCGATCTCTCGAGATCGGCCGGTCCGGCTGGGGCTGCGATCGACCGGAACCGGAGATCTCCGAGCGAGAGATCGACCGTCTGCTTCGGACCCCATCCCCGGAACGGATTCTCTGGGTTCGCACAGCGATGCTGATCGGACGCAGTGATGACGACCTGCACAGGATCAGCGGGATCGACCCCTGGTTCCTGGCGAAGCTGCGACGGCTGATTGATGCGGAGCAACAGCTGCTAACGGGACGTGCCTTGGCGAGCCTGGATGCGGAGGAGCTTCTCCAGCTCAAACAACTCGGCTTCTCCGACCGGCAGATCGCCTGGGCGACCGATTCCACGGAGTTGGCTGTTCGGGATCGGCGGCAGACCCTGGGGGTGAACCCGGTGTTCAAGACCGTCGACACCTGTGCCGCGGAATTCGCCTCGACGACGCCTTACCACTACTCCACCTACGAGAGGCCGCTGCAGAAGCTCAATGACGCCGGTGAGCTGATCACGATGCCCCCTTCGAATGAGGTGCACAGCTCCGGATCAGGTCGTCGAATGATGATCCTCGGAGGTGGACCGAACAGGATCGGCCAGGGCATCGAGTTCGACTACTGCTGCTGCCACGCCTCCTTCGCGGCCCAGGAGAAAGGAATCAGCACCGTGATGGTGAACAGCAACCCAGAGACGGTCTCCACCGACTACGACACCAGCGACAGCCTCTACTTCGAGCCGCTCACCCTGGAGGATGTGCTGAACGTGATCGAGGCGGAGCACCCCGATGGCGTGGTGGTGCAGTTCGGCGGTCAGACCCCGCTCAAACTGGCGATCCCCCTGCTTGAGTGGCTGGACACGGACGCGGGACGTGCCACCGGGACACGCATCTGGGGCACCTCACCGGAATCGATCGATCGCGCTGAAGACCGGGAACAGTTCGAGGCGATCCTCAGAACCCTGGAGATCCGCCAGCCGAGAAACGGCCTCGCCCGCAGTGAAGAGGAAGCCCGGAACGTCGCCACCAGGGTTGGGTACCCGGTGGTGGTCCGACCCTCCTATGTGCTGGGAGGGCGCGCCATGGAAGTGGTGTTCGACGAAGAGGAACTGAACCGCTACATGCGTGAAGCGGTTCAGGTGGAGCCCGATCACCCGGTGCTGATCGATCAGTACCTGGAAAACGCCGTGGAAGTGGATGTCGACGCACTCTGCGACAGGGAAGGCAACGTGGTGATCGGTGGCTTGATGGAGCACATCGAGCCGGCTGGCATCCACTCCGGGGATTCCGCCTGCTGCCTGCCCTCCGTTTCCCTCGGCGAAGAAGCCCTTGCGATCATTCGCGAGTGGAGCCGCGGGCTGGCCCTGGCACTCAAGGTGGAAGGACTGATCAACCTGCAGTTCGCCGTCCAGCGTGACAGCGAAGGACGGGAAATCGTCTACATCATCGAAGCCAACCCAAGAGCATCCCGCACGGTGCCGTTTGTCGCCAAGGCCACGGGGCAGCCACTGGCACGGATCGCCACACGCCTGATGGCGGGCGAAACCCTGGCCGAAGTCGGTTTGAATCATGAACCCAAGCCTCCCTTGCAGACCATCAAGGAAGCTGTGCTGCCGTTCCGACGCTTTCCCGGCGCGGACACGGTCCTGGGACCGGAGATGCGTTCCACCGGTGAAGTGATGGGTTCCGCCGACAGTTTCGGCATGGCGTACGCCAAGGCTGAGCTGGGGGCTGGTGAAGCCCTTCCAACCGGTGGAACCGTGTTTCTCTCAACCCATGACCGGGACAAACAGGCGCTGATCCCGGTCGCTGCCAGGTTGATCGAGCTCGGCTTCTCGGTGATCGCCACCTCCGGCACCGCCAACGCCCTCGCGGACGCCGGCCTGGCGGTGACATCCGTGCTCAAGGTGCACGAAGGGCGCCCGAACATCGAGGATCTGATTCGCTCGAAACAGGTGCAGCTCGTCATCAACACACCGATTGGCCGCCAAGCCGCGCACGATGACAAGTACCTGCGACGTGCCGCCCTTGATTACGCCGTGCCGACCGTGACAACGCTGGCAGGTGCACGGGCCGCCGTGGAAGCGATCGCGGCCCTTCAGGGCCAGCCCACGCTGAGCATCCATGCGTTGCAGGATGTCCACAGCTGACCGTCCTGACGAGCAACCGGATCAGCAACAAGCATGAAAAGCCGCACAGACGCAGACAGCGCGATCATGTCATCCAGTGCGTTTGTCACCGACGATGTATTCAGTGGCCCGAATGAAAGCATGTTGCTAATCTGATCAAGATTAGCCCTTAATGTCGTGAAAACAGGCTTAACCTCACGACAACCCAATTGGATCAATAATAACGGCGATATTTTATTACTCCAATCATCCGCCTCAGCCAGTGATCATCTGAACAGCAATCAGGCACTGTCAGGTCAGGACGACGATCAAACAAGCCCTCTCGATCCGATCGTCCGGATCGGAAGCGTGGACGCGCCTTCTGCAACGAGCATTGAGAGGGTCATCACGATCCCCATCGACATCACAAAACTCGATGACGGGATCACATCGATCAACGGTTTCAATATCAAGGTTCATTATGATTCATCGGCCTTAAATCTCATTCAAAGCGAGGAAGAGTCGCTCGAGATCCTCGCCGACAACATCCCCCTGATGGATGCCATCTCACAGCTGAGTGGTTCGGCTGCCGGCTGGCTTGTGGATGAAGCGACGGAACAGAGCGGAGAGGGTGCTTCCAAGCTCACCGCAATAGCGGGAATGCTGACGGAAACAGCGACGGGGGGGGTGTTCCACATCGTCGGCGCCGGTCCTGTGGGCCTGTCAGTGGATGATGCCGAGAGCATCAGTGAGTCCAATCCCCTCCATCTGGGCAGCCTCGTCTTCCGGGTACCGGCAGGAACCCTGGATCAGAGCATCGATCTGGATCTTCGGCTGGAAGAGGTCCTGATCACGGGATCGACGCAAGATCAGATCTCGGCGACTCTCACCACCACAGAGGTCATCGATGGTGTCCTCACATTGCAGAGCCAGGCCTCAACAACAGACACGACACCACCCAGCGTCAAGCTGACCCACTCCACGCTGACCACCTCGGCAACAGCCATCGTCACCGCCGTCCTGTCTGAAGGATCAGAGGATTTTTCTGCCGCAGACCTGATCGCCACCGGGGGCGAAATCAGCGATTTCAATCGGATCAGCGCAACGGAATACACGGCCCTGTTCACACCGACCCCCCAGAGCAGCGTCAATGGCACCGTGACCATCGGTGCCGGAGCGTTCTCCGATGCCGCGGGAAATCTGAACACAGAGAACGAGCTGGTCACGATCACGGTGAACACCTCGATCCCGTGGGTCTCGCTCACAACAACCGACGACAAACTGACGGCAGGAGAGACCGCCCTGATCGGCGCCACACTTTCGGAGGTCTCCGAGGATTTCGGGGAAGACGATCTCGATGTCAGCGGCGGGGTGCTCTCCGATTTCACTCAGGTGAACGAGCTTCGCTATACCGCGTTGTTCACACCGGCAGCGGACAGCACCAGCGATGGTGTGATTTCCGTTGCCATCGGGGCCTTCACCGATCTGGAGGACAACAGCAACGCCACGGCCTCCGAGATCTCCATGGACGTGGAGACCACCGTTCCTTCGGTCGTTTTGACGGCAAGTGGACTGGGATCCGATGCGATGCTCACCGTCGGGGAAAGCGCCACGATCTCCGCGCAACTGTCGGAACGTTCGCTCACCTTCACGGAAGACGACCTGATCGTGAGCGGCGGCGAGCTCAGCGACTTCCAGGCCATCAGCACCAGCCTCTACACCGCGACGTTCACCCCCTCCGTCAACAGCACGACCACCGGGATCGTGCAGGTGAATGCGGCAACGTTCTCCGACTTTGCAGGCAATGACAATGCCGACGACACAACCCTGTCCATCCCTGTTGAAACAACGGAGCCTTTTCTGGTCTTCACCAGCTCAGACGACAACCTGAAAGCTGGCGAAACCGCAACGATCACCATCACGCTCTCGGAGGAGTCTCCGGATTTTTCCCAGGACTCTCTGCTGATCCAGGGAGGAGAACTGTCCCAACTGCAAGCCAGCAGTGCCACGTCTTACTCCGGCATCTTCACACCATCCGCTGAAAGCACCGCCGAAGGCCTTCTCTCCATCGCCATCGGGGAATTTTCAGATCTTGCCGGAAACACCAATAGCGCGGATGCCGAGATCAATCTCACGGTGGAAACCACCGTGCCGACCATCTCCTTCAGCAGCAGCGATGACATTCTGACGGCGGGAGAGAAAGCCACGATCCGAGCAACCCTCTCAGAGCCGATCGCCACCTTTTCCGCAGACGACCTCCGCGTCAGCGGAGGTCAGATTTCAGATTTCGGTAAAGCCACGTCCAGCTTCAACAAGATCAGCGATTCGGAATACAGCTTCAACACCGTCAGTGACACGGAATACACCTTCGTCATGACGCCGACGCCGGACAGCACGGATGATGCCTCGGTCTTTCTGGATGCCAACACCCTCACGGATGCTGCTGGAAATTCCAACACCGCATCAGCCGACATTGTGATGACTGTGGAAACAACCATTCCAACTGTCGCGCTGAGCAGCAGCGATCCAACTCTGACGATCGGTGAATCAACAATCTTGGCGGCGGAACTCTCGGAACCTTCCTTTGATTTCACATTGGATGACTTCAACGTCAGTGGCGGTGCACTCACGGATTTCACCGTTGTGAATGCCTCGCAATACACAGCATTGTTTACCCCTTTCTCCGATACCACAACCACAGCTAGTGCTGTGATTGAAGCCGGCAGCTTTTCGGATGCCGCCGGAAATCAGAACATCCAAGCTGAGTCGCTGATGCTCACGATTGACACGATCGCACCGGAACTCACCCTCAGCAGCTACCGCTCAACCCTCGGCATCGGTGAAAGCACACAGATCCGGTTCACGCTGTCAGAACCCTCCAGTGATTTCGGACTCGATGATGTCTCTGTAAGCGGCGGAACCCTTTCAGCACTCTCCGGTGAAGGCACAACCTTTGAGGCCACCTTCACTCCCATGGTCAATGTCACGACAACAGCAACCTTGAAGGTGCTTGAAGAGAGATTCAGCGATACCTACGGCAATGGCAATCTTGCTTCAGACACGATTGCCATCGATGTGGACACCCTGATCGAGGCACCACCCATCCCCAACCGACCCCGACCCAGACAGTTGGGGCATCCAGAGCTGGGCACGTCCGCCGCCATCAATCTGTCTGATCTCGTGACAGGGACGGCCCAGAGACAATCCGCCGAGGACATCCTCACTTACCTCGACGACACCGTCGCCGGTCTTTTTCAAGGGATCGCGCCATCTCTCGAGGAAGCCGACATTGATGGCGATGGGCAGCTCCATCCCTTCACCGATGGCATGGTCCTCTCGCTCTATGCGACATCAGCCGCTCTCGATGTTTCTGATTCTCAGCAGCTCATCTACGTCCCCGGTGCCTGGGAAGACAGTCTCGAAACGGGTGTGCCCATCGTGAAGTCGCTACTGGAGTCATCCTTCGGAACATTCCAGAACACTGCAGGCTGAACGCCACCGACGCTGGCTGGATAGGGTTGGTTGAGCTGCAGAACCGTCGTGACCACATCCGCACCTGTGATGCCTGGAAGTGATCTGAAAACCGCCTTCCAACGCTGCTACGAGAATCGTTACACCTGGGAGCCAGGCTTCCAGGGTTACCGCGGCCGCTGCCTCTGGTTGCAGGGGGATCGCCAGGTTGAAGGAACATTCGAAGTCGGAGCCGACCTGAAGGCCCAGGTGCAGGGGATCGAGGATGCTGAGGTGTTGAAAGCCGTGAATTCCCAACTCTGGGAAGTCGCCATCCATCGGGTGCGACGCAGCTTTGAGCAGACCCATGGTGAGAACACCTTCACCGCTGGCGACACCGATGCGGTGGGCACTGAGGTGATTGTGGGCGGCAAAAATGAAGGCGATCGTTATCGCATCAAGGACGACGTTGTGACGATGGTGCATCGACACATTCATGGAACGGTTGTGACGATCTTCACCACGGATGTCACAGACACGGGAGCCGGCTACCTCAGCCACACGTACACCAGTGCTTATGCCGACCCTGCCACCGGCGAGGCCCGCGGTGCGCGCAACAGGTTCACGGATACCTTCACCCAACTTCCCGACGGAGGCCCCTGGGTGCTGCAGGAGCGCGTGATCGAGAACGACAACGATCCCGATGATGGCGGCCAGACCTTCCGCTTCGAAGATCTTCAAGCGCTTTGATTGGATTGCAGCAGCTGATCAGCTGTGACACCATCTCCAAACGTTTCGGCTTTGGTGGTGATGGAATTGAACGGTGCCATTGAGGCCATCAACAGCCCGATTAATTCATTCGTCTGGGGGCCGCCAACGGTCACGCTGATCGCTCTCACCGGCATCGTGCTGATGGTGGGTCTGCAGTTCATGCCGCTGCAGCGGCTGTTCTACGGCGTCCGCATGATGCTGCGACCGGCGGCCGGTCTCAAGGAGGGCGAGATCACGCCGTTCCAGGCCCTGATGACGTCGCTGTCGGCGACCATCGGCACCGGAAACATCGCGGGTGTTGCCGGTGCCATCGCTGTGGGTGGACCCGGTGCGGTCTTCTGGATGTGGGTGATCGCCGTCTTCGGCATCGCCACGAAATACGCCGAAGCGGTTCTGGCGGTGCAGTTCCGTGAAACCGATGAGCGGGGAAATCATGTCGGCGGCCCGATGTATTACATCCGCAACGGCCTTGGTGAGCGATGGAGCTGGTTGGCCGGTCTGTTCGCCCTGTTCGGCATGCTGGCCGGATTCGGAATCGGCAACGGCGTCCAGGCCTTTGAAGTCTCTTCTGCCCTGGAAAGCGCCGGTGTTCCGAGATTGCTCACCGGCATCGTCCTGGGCGTGCTGGTCTTCGCCGTTGTTATTGGAGGCATCCGCAGGATCGCCCAGGCCGCTTCAGCCATCGTGCCGCTGATGTCTGTTCTCTACGTGGGAGCCTGCCTGGTGGTACTGGCCCTCAACGCCGGTGCGATTCCTGATGCCCTTGGCACGATCTTCACCAACGCCTTCAGCGGCGAAGCTGCCGCAGGCGGAGCCTTCGGGCAGGTGGTTCTGATGGGCTTCAAACGAGGCATCTTCTCCAATGAAGCCGGTCTGGGCAGTGCTCCGATCGCCCATGCCGCGGCCCGGACCGATGATCCCGTCCGTCAGGGAACGGTGGCCATGCTCGGCACCTTCATCGACACCCTGGTGATCTGCACCATGACAGCTCTGGTGATCATCACCACCAAGGCCTACACGGTGATGGACAGTGCCGGTGAACGGCTGAGCGGAGCGACCCTTTCGATCACGGCCTTCAACAGCGGCCTCCCCGGCAGCGGCGTCGTTGTCACCGTGGGACTGATCGTGTTCGCCTTCACCACGATCCTCGGCTGGAGCTTCTACGGAGAGCGCTGCACGAGTTATCTGTTCGGCGAAGCGGCTGTTCTGCCCTTCCGTCTGTTCTGGGTCGCTATGGTCGTGTTTGCGTCCGTGGCTGGAACCGGAGGAGCTCTCTGGGGTGTCGCCGACACCCTCAACGGTCTGATGGCTCTCCCGAATCTTGTGGCGCTGCTGCTGCTCAGCGGAACGGTGTTCCGCCTCTCCAGGTCCTACAACTTCAGGTCCTGAGGAGAGGCGGATGTCCAGAGGGTCAACCCTGACCCTCTGGCAGAGGCGTGACGTTCTGGAGCTTTTCATTCAGCTGCATCGCAAGGCTCTGTCGTCCCACCGCCAGCACCTTGAGGGTGTCCTCATGCATGCGCAGCTGGGCGTCAGCCACCTGCATGCCCCGCACCAGTTCCTTCAGATCATCAGGGAGGGTGTTGAGGTCGTATCGCTTGCCCTCGAAGGTGAGCACGGGGTTGGGATTGTTCGCTGCGGAGTCAGTCATCAGTCGCTGCCGGGAGTGATCGGATCCGGCATGCCGACTTTAAGAGCGTTCAGCCGTTCTGCAGATCACGGATGAACTGTCGTTCGCACAGATCCCGGTAACGACCACCGCGCTGCATCAGCGCATCGTGCGTGCCCCGATCGACGACCCGTCCCTGTTCCAGCACCACGATCTGGTCCGCTTCCTGCACCGTGGCGAGACGATGCGCGATCACCAGCACGGTGCGGCCGGCCATCGCCTGTTTCAAGCCAAGCTGCACCGCTGCTTCGGCTTCTGCATCCAGAGCGCTGGTGGCCTCATCCAGCAGCAGCAGGGATGGATTCCCGAGCACGGCTCTGGCAATCGCAATCCGCTGCAACTGACCGCCCGAAACATTGCTGCCGCGTTCCTCCAGCTGAGTGCCATAGCCGTGAGGCAAGGCCCGGATGAAGTCATCGGCATTGGCCAGCCTGGCGGCCTGCTCCACGTCCTCATCCGAGGCCGGCCGGCCGAAACGGATCGCCTCGGCAACGCTTCCGGAGAACACCGTCGTGCGCTGGGGAACCAGCGCAACCTGACGGCGCAGATCCCGCGCCCGCAATCGGCTGAGGTCATGACCGTCGAGGAGGATCCGCCCCTGCTGCACGGTGTTGAACCGCAGCAGAAGCGAGAACAGGGTGCTCTTGCCCGCTCCGGAGGGGCCGACAAGCGCAAGCACCTCTCCGGCCTGCACACTCAGATCAACCGATCGCAGCACAGGCTGTGCGGGGTCATACCCAAAGGACACCTGCTCCAGCTTGAGATCTCCCTGCAGGCATCCGATGGAAACGGCGTTCACCGGATCCGGGGGCTCCTGTGGTTCCTGTTCGATCTGGCGAAGACGCCGCAGTGAAGCCTGTCCCTGCTGAAATTCGTTGAAGTTGTTGGTGACATGGGCGATCGGATCGATCAGCACGACGAGGCCCGTCAGATAACTGCTCAGACCGTTGATGTCCAGATCCCCGCTCTGAATACGGGCTGCTCCCATCGCCAGAACGGCGAACAGGCCCGCGACCTCGATGCTGCCGACGACCGGATGCTGCAACGCCACCAGGCTGTAGGTGAGATGACGGGCCTGACGGTGCTGGTCGATCTCCCCTTCGAAGCGATCCTGAAGCCAGCTCTCGGCGGCGAAGGCCCGAACCAGCGGCAGACCTTCGATCGCCTCCCCCAGCAGACCCGCCAGCTCGCTCACCTTTTTCTGGCTGCGTTCTGTGGCCACCATCACCCGGGCCCCGAAGAGGCTGATCAGCCACACGATCACCGGTGCCAGCAGCAGGATCGCTGTGGTGAGCTTCCAGTCGAGCCAGAGCATGACGCCGAGAACAGCCAGAAGCTGCAACAGGCTGGGAAGGGTGTCGTGAATGGTCTTGTAGAGAACCTCACTGACCCGATCGGCATCCTCCGTGAGCCGATAGGTGAGATCACCCGCCGACAGTTTCTCCAACGCTCCGAGCTCCACCGTCTGCAACCGGCGGAACAGATCACTGCGCAGTCGCTGACTCACCTGAAGGGCAGGACCGGCCAGCAGGGAATCCTGACCGAACTGGGCCAGCTTCTGCACCGCGAAGATGACCAGCGCCAGTCCGATCAACCCCAGAACCCTGTTGAGATCGCCTGAGCCAAGCGCTGGGAACAACTGACCGGCCAGACGGATCAGCAGCGGGAAACTTCCCACGTAGATGAGCATGCACAGCACACCCCAGCTGAGCTGTCGCAGGTGGGGACGCAGCAGCGGCAGCAGCCGGCGGAATCCGGCCTGGGAGGGGGTGAACATCCGGGCACAGTATCAATGTTGTGACACACGCCCGTGGGCGATGAAGCTCGATCAGTACCTGAAGTGGAAGGGCTGGGTCTCCACCGGTGGAGAGGCGAAACAGCGCATCCAGAACGGCGAGGTCAGCGTCAACGGCACGGTGGAGACCCGCCGTGGACGCCAGCTGGCGGAGGGGGACCGGGTCAGCCTGGCCGGAGAGGACGGTGTCGTCGGGGAGGCCACAACGATCGCGCCGTAAGTTGGCCCGCAGTTCTGCAGAGGATCTGGGCGTGCGCAGACGGGTGATCGCCGGCAACTGGAAGATGCACATGACCTGTGCCCAGGCCAGGGACTACATGGGTGTGTTCCTGCCGCTGATCGAAGCGACACCGGACGACCGCCATGTGGTGCTGGCTCCTCCCTTCACAGCCATCTCAACGATGGCAGGCCTCGCCGACGGCAGTCGGGTGCAGCTGGCCAGTCAGAATGTGCACTGGCAGGCCGAGGGTGCCTTCACAGCTGAGATCTCCGCCGAGATGCTGCTGGAGCACAAGGTGCACTACACGATCGTTGGCCACAGCGAGCCGCGCAAGTATTTCAGTGAGAGTGATGAGCAGATCAACCACAGGGCCCGGTGCGCCCAGGCCAACGGACTGATCCCGATCGTCTGTGTCGGCGAGAGCGATCAGCAGCGGGAACGCGGGGAAGCTGAACGGGTGATCCGTCGCCAGATCGAACAGGGACTCGAGGGCCTGGACGCCAACAGGCTGGTGGTGGCCTATGAACCGATCTGGGCGATCGGCACCGGCAAGACCTGTGAGGCATCGGAAGCGAACCGCATCTGCGGGCTGATCCGCAGCTGGGTGGGTGCCATGGATCTGGTCATCCAGTACGGCGGTTCGGTGAAACCGGCCAACATCGATGAGCTGATGGCGATGAGTGACATCGACGGGGTGCTGGTCGGAGGTGCCTCGCTCAAGCCGGATGGATTCGCCCGCATTGCCAACTACCAGACGCCCTGACCGTCGCCCCTGGCCTGAGGGCTGGCGGAGGCGCACCACGCTGATGGGGGTGATCAACATCACCCCCGACTCCTTCAGCGACGGCGGTCGCTTTCTGCAGGTCGACCAGGCCGTGTCCCAGGCGGCCATTCAGCTGCGCCAGGGGGCCGACGTGCTCGACCTCGGTGCCCAGAGCACCCGTCCGGGAGCCAGCGAGGTGGGTGCTGATGAGGAACTGCGTCGTCTGCTGCCCCCGCTCCGTCGCATCCGCGAACGCTTCCCGGATGCCCTGATCTCCGTGGACACCTTTCTCGCACCGGTGGCGGAGGCAGCCCTGGAGGCAGGCGCCGACTGGGTGAATGACATCAGTGCAGGCCGTCGCGATCCCGCAATGCTTCCGTTGATCGCCGAAGCCGGCTGCCCGGTGGTGCTGATGCACAGCCGGGGGAACAGCCGCACGATGGACAGCCTCACGGACTACGACGATGTGATCCAGGAGGTTCGCGAGGGACTGGAGGAGCGGACCAAAACAGCCCTCAAGGCCGGGATCCGCATGGATCAGATCATCTGGGATCCCGGCCTCGGATTTGCCAAAACTGCCGAGCAGAACCTGCAGCTGCTGAAGGGCCTGGAACAGCTCAGCCGCGGAAGCATCCCACTGCTGGTGGGCCCATCCCGCAAGCGGTTCATCGGAACGGTGCTCGATGAACCGAAACCGAAGGCCCGCATCTGGGGAACAGCCGCGGTGGCCTGCCGCTGCAGCCAGGCCGGTGTCGCCGTGCTGCGCGTGCACGATGTTGGACCCATGCACCAGACCCTGCGCATGGCGGCCACACTCTGGTCCTGGCCTGAACCGCGTGACTGATCCGTCGCCCAGCATCTTTGTTCAGATCGCGGCTTACAGAGATCCGGATCTGCCGGCGACACTGCACAACCTCATCGAACGGGCCGCCCAACCCGAGCGGCTGCGCTTCGGGATCTGCCTTCAGCTCGCGGACAGCGATCCTGCAGCCTGGAACGCCACAGCCTTCCCGCAGGATTGCAGCCTGGCGCTGATTCCGTTCAGGGCGGAAGACAGCCGGGGGGCCTGCTGGGCGCGGCATCAGGCCCAGCAGCTCTACGGGGGAGAGGACTTTCTGCTGCAGATCGACAGCCACATGCGGGCTGTGCAGAACTGGGATGACGACCTGGTGAAGACATGGGAGGCCTGCCTGGATCCGAAGGCGGTGCTGAGCGTGTATCCGAACGGCTTCCAGCTGCCGTGCAGCCTCCAGCTCAACACCCTGCCCGTGATGGCGGCACACCGGTTTGATGACTTCGGCATCCTCAAGTTCCAGGGCATCAGCCGCTATCAACTGCCGGAGCAACAGCCGGCGGCACCTCTGGCCAATGCCTTCATGGCCGGCGGCTTCCTGTTCGGTCCAGGCTGCATCGTGCCGGAGGTGCCTTACGACCCCAGCCTGTACTTCTACGGCGAAGAGGTGTCCATGTCGGCACGGCTCTGGACCCATGGCTTCAACCTGTACAGCCCTCACCGGCTGCTGCTCTTTCACCTCTACAAATCCAGCAGCAACGGAAACGACGCATCAGCGACGCACTGGTCTGACCACAGCGACTGGTTTCTGCTGAACCGGCGCTCCCTGGTGCGGGTGCATACCTTGCTCGGAACGCTTGAGACCGTTCCACAGGATCGCCTGAGACCGACTCCTGACGACGTCAACGATCTTGATCGCTACGGGCTTGGAGACAAGAGAAGCCTGGACGACTATCAACGCTGGGCCGGCGTGGATTTCGCCGGCCGGACCATCAGCGAGCGCGCATCAGAGGGTCGCTTCAGTCGGTGACAACGCCCTCGATCCTGTCCTCCACTTCCTGGTAAAGCTCCTGGAGCTGCTCGATGTTCTCGTCTGAAGTCTCCCAGTAGCCACGACCGTTCACCTCCAGAAGCGTTCCCACGATCCGGCGGAAGCTGTTGGGATTGAGCTCCATCAGACGCTTGCGCATCTCGGGATCGTTGATGAAGGTCTCGTTGGCCTCCTCGTAGACGAAGTTGTCAACAGCACCGCTGGTGGCACTCCAGCCGAGGGTGAAATTGAGACGCTTGGCCACCTCGCGCACCCCCTCATAGCCGGAATCGAGCATGCCCTCGTACCACTTCGGATTGAGCAGTTTGGTGCGGGAGTCGAGGCGGATCGTTTCGCTCAGGGAGCGCACCTGAGCATTGGCTGTCGTGGTGTCGGCGATGTAACTGGTGGGCTCCTTGCCGTCGTCTCGCAGCCCCTTGATCAGCTTGGTGGGATCGGAATCGAAGTAATGGCTCACGTCGGTGAGCGAAATCTCCGCTGAATCCAGGTTCTGGAACGTGACATCGGCGGTCTTCATCACACTCTCGAACACCTGCCGCTTCTGATTCATCTCGCCGGGGTTGTCGGCATTGAAGGCGAAGGTCTTGCGGGAGAGGTACATCTCCTGCAGTTCGCCCTCCTCTTCCCAGGTGCTGTTCTCAACCGCCAGATTCACGTTGGAGCTGTAGCTGCCGCTGGCATTCGAGAACACGCGGCAAGCGGCATCACGCAGGCTGGTGCCCTCTTTCTCAGCCTGCTCGAGTGCGTGCTTGCGAACGAAGTTCTGCTCCAGCGGTTCATCGGCCTCAGCCGCCATTTTCACGGCCTGGTCGATCAACGCCATCTGGTTGATGAACAGATCGCGGAACACGCCGGAGCAGTTCACGACAACGTCGATCCGAGGGCGGCCGAGCTGTTCGAGGGGGATCAGCTCAAGCTTGTTGACGCGACCGACGGAATCGGGCATCGGTTTGACACCGACGAACCAGAGGATCTGAGCCAGCGACTCGCCGTAGGTCTTGATGTTGTCGGTTCCCCAGAGCACGCAGGCGATGGTCTCGGGCCAGGCGCCCTGCTCCTCACGCTGGCGTTCGATCAGTTTGTCCACCACGCCCTTGGCTGCAGCCACGGCGGCACGGGTGGGAATGGCCTGCGGATCCAGGGCATGAATGTTCTTGCCGCTGGGCAGCACGCCTGGATTGCGGATCGGATCTCCACCCGGTCCGGGCAGCACATATTCGCCATCGAGTGCCTTGAGCAGGCTCTGCATCTCCATGTCGGCACAGATCTGGTCGAGGCAGAAACGCAGGTAGCCGAACAGTTTGTCGAGCTCCGTGGCATCGACCTGGACGAAGCCGGCTCCGCAGCAGGCTCGCAGCCAGGGGGAGGGCAGCTGGAAGCCGAACCTGGCGAGCAGGTCGTAGAACCAGCCGAAGCTGTTGCGCAGACTCACACGACCGTCACGGCCGGTGAGGGATCGCACCATCGCTCCAACGGCGGCGCGGGACGTCTCGGTGATCGTGCGGTTGAGTTCAACATCGGCGAGCACGCCTTCGTCATTCCCCCTGTAGACCTCTTCAATGCTCCGGCCCATCGCCTCGGCAAGCAGACCGGGCAGAGAGCGCAGGCCATCTTCCTCGCGTTCCAGGGCAGCGATGTTCACCAGCGTGGCGATCGCTTCCTCCGCCGTCGGCGGCTTGCCGATGGTGTGCAGACCACAGGGCAGCAGGCGACTCTCGATCTCCATGAGCTGGCGGTACACCGCACCGACGAGGGCATCACGTCCATCGAGATCCATGGACGCCGCATCGTCCTCAGGGAATTCGACGTCCTTATCGAGATTGCACTGACGGGCTGTCTCCACGATCGTGTTGACGATCTGGATGCCGCGCCCGCCCTCGCGAAGCTGCTGATAGGAGCCGACGAGCTCACCCAGTTCCTTCAGACCTTTGTAGAGCCCTGCGTTTTCAGCCGGGGGCGTCAGGTAGCTGATGGTGGAGGCATAGCCCCGGCGCTTGGCGATCGTGGCCTCCGATGGGTTGTTGGCCGCGTAGTAGTAAAGGTTCGGCAGAGCGCCGATCAACGAATCCGGGTAGCAGGTTTCGCTCATGCCCATCTGCTTGCCGGGCATGAACTCCAGCGAACCGTGCGTGCCGAAATGGAGCACCGCATCGGCGCCCCAGATCTTCTCGAGATAGGTGTAGTAGGCCGCAAAGCCATGATGAGGACTGGCACTGCGGGAATACAGCAGACGCATCGGATCACCCTCGTAACCGAAGGTGGGCTGCACGCCGACGAACACGTTGCCGAAGTGGCGGCCGAACACCAGCAGGTTCTGCCCGTCGCTGTTGAGATTGCCCGGAGGCTTGCCCCAGTTCTCCTCCAATCGCTCCGAATACGGGGTGAGACGCTCGTATTCCTCGACGCTCATCCGATGGGCGATGGACAGCTCCGGAGCTCCCTGCATCGCCTCGGGGTCGTTGATCACCGCCTCCAGCAATGCCTTGGGTGTGGCCGGCAGATCCTGCACGTCGTACCCCTTGGCCTTCATCTCCTGCATCACACGGTGGATGGAACCGAAGACGTCGAGGTAAGCCGCCGTCCCGACATTGCCCTTGTCGGGGGGGAAACTGAAGACCGTGATCGCCAGCTTCTTGTCGGTGCGGGGCTTGATCCGCAGGGATGACCAGCGGATGGCGCGCTCGGCGATGGCATCGACGCGGTCCTGCAGGGTGTGCGCCTTGCCGGTGGCGTCATCACGACCGGAGAGCACGATCGGCTCGATGGCACCGTCCAGCTCCGGTATGGCGATCTGAAGAGCCACCTGCACGGGATGCAGACCCAGGTCGCTGTCCTCCCATTCCTTGGTGGTCTGGAAGACAAGTGGCAACGCCACCATGTAGGGGCGATTGAGCTTTTTCAGTGATTCGATCGCCTTGGGGTGGTCCTGACGGGCGGGACCACCCACCAGAGCGAAGCCGGTCAGGGAGACGATTCCGTCCACCAGTGGCTGCTCGGGGTTGAGCGGGTCATAGAAGAAGGCGTTCACCGGCTTGGAGAAATCCAGGCCCCCGCAGAAGATCGGAATCACACGGGCACCGCGGAACTCCAGCTCCTGAATGGTGGCCACGTAGTGGGCGTCATCGCCGGTGACGATGTGACTGCGCTGCAGCACCAGGCCGATCACCGGGCCCTTGCGTGCTTTGTCGCTGAGATCCGTGCGGCTGGAGGTCCAGTTGAGGTACTCCTTGAGGTCCTCGAACATCGAGGGGGCCAGAGGGTGCCAGATGCCCAGATCAGGGAAGACTTCAGGCTCGGCCACCTCCATCGCAGGCCGCCCCTCACCCTCAGCGGCAGGGAAGACGTACTTGTCCGCCAGCATCAGCAGGAAGTTACGCAGGTTGTCCGGCGTTCCTCCCAGCCAGTACTGGAAGCTGAGCATGAAGCTGCGGGCGTCCTGAGCCTTCTCGACAGGCAGGTATTTGAGAACGGTGGGAAGCGTGTTCAGCAGTTTGAGCATGGCGTCCTGAAAGCCGGCGCCACCCGCTTCCTTCCGCTTTTTCATGAAACCGGCGATGGCGCTCTTGCTCTGACCCAGCTGGGCCATCGAGAAGCTGCCGAGCTTGTTGAGGCGCATCACCTCCGGCATCGACGGGAAAACCACAGCCGCCTTCAGACGATCCCGATGAGGGGCGACGGCCTCCACCACTTTCTGGGCCAGATCCTCGATGAAGATCAGCGAGGCGATGAAGACATCGGCCTCAGCCACATCGGCGCAGAAACCGGCGTAATTGTCCTCGTCGCGCAGCTCCTCGATCAGATAGCCGCTCAGTTCGATCCCGAGGTCGCCCCCCGAGTCGTTCAGCGCCGTGGCGGCCTGGGTGAGCGCATTTTGATACTGAGGCTCCAGCACCACATACACCGCCTTCATCACGGACTTGTGGTTCTGACCCTCCACAGGAGCAACGCGACGATCGGCGGAGCGGACCTGCGTGAACATCTGCGCACTTTGAGCAATGTGAAGAACCCTACGTTCAGGCACGGTCCGTTGCGACGATTTCCAGTGCGGCGTTACAACATCAGCCCCATAGGCTTTGGGATGTTTGCAGCGCAGCGATGACCGCCCTGATTCCCGTTGTCGTGGCCGGTGCCCTCGGACGCATGGGGGCCGAGGTGATCAGAGCCGTGCAAGGAGCCGAGGACTGCACCCTGGTGGGAGCGATCGACAACACTCCAGGGAAGGAAGGCTGTGACGTGGGTCTGGAACTCGGCCTCGGTGAGCTGGAGGTGGCGGTCACCGCCGACTTCGAGGGATGCCTCTGCGCCGTGAGTCAGTCGGTGCGGGCGGCCGAGGCCGGTGCCGTGCTGGTGGATTTCACCCATCCCTCGGTGGTGTACGACCACACGCGTGCATCGATCGCCTACGGCGTTCACCCGGTGATCGGCACCACAGGGTTGTCCCCGCAGCAGCTGGATGATCTGACCCAGTTCTCCGCGAAGGCCTCGATCGGCGGGGCGGTGATTCCCAACTTCTCGGTGGGCATGGTGCTCCTGCAGCAGGCGGCCGCTGCAGCCGCACGCTTCTACGACCACGCGGAACTCACGGAACTGCACCACAACCGCAAGGCCGATGCTCCCAGCGGCACCTGCATCAAGACCGCTGAACTGATGGAGGAGCTGGGCAAAAGCTTCAATCCACCGGAGGTGGATGAGCACGAATCACTGGAGGGATCCCGCGGCGGTCGGCGCGACAGTGGCCTGAGACTCCACTCGCTGCGTCTTCCCGGGCTCGTGGCCCATCAGGAGGTGATGTTCGGCGCACCGGGTGAGACTTACACCCTGCGTCACGACACCATCGATCGCTCCGCCTACATGCCGGGAGTGCTGCTGACGGTTCGCAGGGTGCGCTCTCTCGAGAGCCTGGTCTACGGCCTCGAACGACTGATCTGATCGCCCCATCCCATGCTGATCCCCCTACGCCCCGGTGAGCTGCAGCGCCTGATTCCGGCGGTGGCCACCGGCAGTCAGTTCAGGGCCGCGCTGGGCTCGCCGCGCGAGATCCTGCAGCGGGTGATGGTGGCTGCCATCGGCGGCGTGATCACGCTGCTGATCAGCCAGAGCCAGATGGCCAGTCGCTGGGGACCGTTCTGGCTGGTGACGGGGGTGGTCTTCCTTCTCTATGTGCTCTGGGGGCCGATCGTGCAGGCAGGCCAGCGCAACGCCACGCTTCGCCGGTATCCCTCGGCAGCTCTGTTTGAAGGCGAAGTCGCCGAGGTGACCACCCGCGAGCGCATCGAAAACCGCCATGAGCAGGCCGACAGCAGCGGGAAACTGGAGCTGGTGGAGAACCGCCGCACCTGGATGCTGCTGGAGCTGGAGGACGAGGACGGCTACCTCGGACGCCTGGCCTTTCCGATGGACAAGAAACATCAGGTGATCCGCCAGGGCACGGTGGTTCGTTGCCTTGTTCTGAGTGATCGCAAGGATTTCTCTCGGGTGAGCGCCCTGAGTGACGCCTGGATTCCAGGGCTGCGCCTCTGGGTGGGCGACTATCCCTTCCTGCTCAGACCGGCCTTCGAGGAGCTGTGCCAACTGCGCCTGGCCCGCCGCTGACCCCCATCGCAATACATTTCTTAAACCTGGTTTACACTTCGTTGCAATCACACCCCAGGCGACCATGGCTCAGACCCCTTCCGCTCCCGTCATCCGCGGCGCCACCGTCACCACCGAAGACGGCGGTCGCCTGAATGCCTTCGCCTCCGAGCCCCGCATGGAAGTGGTGGAAGCAGAGCGTGGCTGGGGTTTTCACGAGCGTGCCGAGAAGCTGAACGGCCGCATGGCCATGCTGGGCTTCATCGCCCTTCTCGCCACCGAGATCGCCCTGGGCGGAGAAGCCTTCACCCACGGTCTGCTGGGTCTGGGCTGAGGCTCACGCTGAAGGGGTGACCTCAGCCACACTCTGCTGATGGTCGCCTCACCCCCGGACACATCACCGTCCATTCATGTTCGAGGAGCCGGTCCCACAGGATCTCTCCTCGCTCTGGCTCTGGCCCATCAAGGCCAGAGCGTCTTGCTTGAAGACCCCCTCACGGCCCCGGAGCTGCAGAGTCGCAGCCGGGCCTATGCCATCACCCACTCCAGTCGGCGGCTACTTCAGCGCCTGGACCTCTGGACATCCCTGGGCGATGTTCTCGTTCCCTTCACCCGGCTGGACCTGCGCGATGCGGGAAGCGGTGGTCGTGTGCTGTTCGGCCAGCAGGATCTGCGCCGCAGGAACCGTCGTCACCAGGCCATCGGCTGGATCCTCGACCACCGTCCGCTGATGCGGCTGCTTCTGGCCAGGCTGGAGAAGTCGCCCCATGTGACCCTTGGTCTGGGCCGAGATCAGGATCAAATGACCAGGGAGCCAGCTGCGTTCGTCGTCGCAGCGGATGGTCCGTCGTCTCCCACCAGACAGTCCTGGGGCATCGACGTGGTTCAGCACCGTTACCGGCAGGGCTGCCTGACGGCGAAGGTGGTTCTGCGCGGTGTCGAACCCGGTGGGGCCTACGAGCTGTTCCGACCGGAAGGCCCCCTGGCGGTGCTTCCCATGGCCGATGGCTCCTATCAGGTGGTTTGGAGTGCTCCGATGCAGCACTGCCTCGACCGCGCAGACCTGGCCGATGGAGCGTTCCTCGATGCCCTGGCCACGGTTCTGCCGGAAGGAGTGGAACCGGATCTGCTCCTTGACCGACCGGCCGCCTTCCCCCAGACCTGGATGCTGGCCCGGAGCCTCCGTCACGGCCCGGCCGTTCTCGTGGGAGAGGCCGGTCACCGCTGCCATCCGGTGGGGGGGCAGGGCCTGAATCTCTGCTGGCGCGATGTCGAGACGCTGACGGACCTTGTGGCCAGCCAAGGCATCGGCCCACGCACCGCCGCCCGTTACAGCCGTCGACGCTGGCCGGATCTGCTGATGGTGGGACTGGCCACGGATGCTCTCGTGCGGCTATTCTCGAACCGTCACCCCCTGCTGGTGGCCTTCCGGCAGCTGCTTCTGCCCTGCCTGGCCCTCAGCTCCCCACTTCGGCGCCTCTGCCTCAGTGCCATGACCGATGGCCCGCTGCGGGTTGGACGCCCCCTGCCAGACTGAACTGAACCGGAGTCGGGTGATGGTTGTCTGCAGTCACCCTCAGCCGCTTCCATCGGAGGCGCTGCTCCACTTTCTGCAGCGCCGGCTCGGGCTGAGTGACAACGCCCTGAATCTCGGCCTGCGCCAGGCCGAACTGGAGCAGGCACCGTTGCCGATCGTGCTCTGGAGCTTCGGTCTGCTCAGCCTCGAGCAGTTTCAGCAGGTGCTCGATTGGGAGAACACTCAGGAATAGACGAGCAGGGCTTCCACAGGCAGCCCCTGCGGCAGGGCCGCGCGACCACCGAGTCCATCGAGCTCGATCACGAAGGCGAAACCGCAGAGCGTGCCACCGGCCTTGTCCACCAGGGCACCTGCCGCCGATGCCGTGCCACCGGTGGCCAGCAGATCATCCACCACCAGCACCCTCGGCTTGCCGTTGAGGGCGTCCTCCTGAATCTCCAGGCGATCGCTGCCGTATTCGAGGCTGTAATCGATGCCGATCACCCCGCCCGGAAGTTTTCCCGGTTTGCGCACAGGCACGAACCCGAGGGACTGACGCTGAGCCAGCGGGGCACCGATGATGAACCCCCGGGCCTCGATTCCCACGATCAGATCGGGACGCAGGGTGTCGCAGACCTCTCCGAGACGGCGAAGCATTTCAGCCGTGGCCTGGGGGGAGCTCAGCAGGGGATTGATGTCCCTGAACAGAATGCCTGGCTTGGGAAAATCAGGGATTGATCGAATGAAAGGCTGAAGATCCAAAGCCTGATGACGCAGAGGCATAACCCCTGGCATCATCGCAGCCATGACTGATGCCTCTGCCCCCCAGGGTGCCCGCCTCGGCCGACGTGGTGTGGAACGACTGGATCTGCTGCTGCTCACCATCGAGGCTCTCGACCTCAATGCCGGCGAGTTCATGCTCTGGACCAGCCACCAGATGGGGCTGCAATCCCAGTTTCCCAACCGGGTTGAACTCTGGAAACGGCGTTGTCACAACCCACTGCGGCGCACCACACGGCGGGAACAGCTGGCACCGCTGGATGCGGAGTCTCTGATCTGTCTGGTCTGCGCCATGGCGGAACGGATCTATCCGATGCTGCATCAGCTGCTCTCCTCCCGGGAGCCGGAGCAGCTCACCCGCCAGCGATGGCAGCTGCTCGAAACCCGCTTGGATGACTTGATCGAGGAACGCATGAACCCCCGGCGGGGAGCCGTTCTGCGGCTGCTCGACAAGCAATCCGGTGCGCCGATCCGCCGTCAGCTGATCAGCACACTGGCGCTGGTGGCCGGGCCCGGTGGCATCGATCGCCTGCGGGCCACCCTCCTCGACCCGACGCCCTGACTCACCGCAGCATGCAGAAGAACGCTTACCGCTACGAACAGACCGCTGCGCGACTGCTGGTGGAGGGCTACCCGGATCTGTCTTCAGGGCAACCCGTGGATGCCATCGGGATCCTCTCCGGATGGCGGATGCAGCTGGTGGCAGCCCCGGAACTCCAGGGAACCCGCGAACACCTGGAAGCACTGATGGCCGTGGTGATGCCCTACGCCCGCCACCTGCTCTCCGGCGTGGGGCGGTCCTTCGCCTCCGATGGTGACGTCGTGACCATTGAACCGGCAGGGGCCCAGCATCAGCTGCTGCTGCGCAGCAGTCAGGACGGCATCGAGCCGCTGCGGCTGATGCTCGATGACGCCGAGCTCTCGGATCTCGTGCGCTGCCTGGACCGGCTTCGACTCGATCAGCGGGTCCAGCTGAGCTGGCAGCTGGCCGAGAACAGGCCGTTGCCGCGTCAGGAGCTGGTGGAGAAGATTCCTCTGCAGCGCCGCCTGAGTGCCCCCGTGCTCGGCGGTCTCGCCCTGGCCTCCAGCGTCGCGGCAGCGCTCGTGCTGCCTCTCCCGCCGCTGCAGGAGAAGCCGACCACAGCACCGGTGCAACCATCCGAACAACCGGCCGCGGAAGCAGAGCGTTGACGAGCGCTGCACAGGCTTCAGAATCGTCGCTTAGGCGAGCTGTTCGGTGCTCCGCGATGACGGTGAGCTGGTCTGAACTGAGAAGGCGTGTCGCCCGCATCGGCGCCTCCCTGGACGTGGTGGTGCGCAGTGATCCCGAGGTGTGCGGCCTCAGCGGCTCGGGATACCACCTGACGCTCCACCACAGCGGATACGGAGACTGCACCGTGGGCAGCCTCACCCTGATCGACTGCCCGAATGAACTGGTGTTGATCGAATTCGAGCGCTGGATGCGCGGTGCCGGACACTCGCTGGTTCTATGAGCAAGGTGGCCCGCCGACCCCAGCGTGGTCCCCAGCGAGGGGAGGGATCACGGCAGGTCTTCCGACGCCGTCGCCGCATTCCAACCGGACTGGTCGTGCGTCAGCTGTTGGCGGTTCTGCTGATGCTCAGTGGAGGGATCGGCGTGGTCGTCCTGCTGCAACGCCTGCCGGAGCAGGTGGATGTGGTGCTGCTGGTGAGCGAGGCCATCGCTGATCTGATCCGCGGCATCCAGCAACTGCTGGAAGCTCTGCTGGGACTGGCGGCCGTGGTGCTGATCGGAGCGCTTGTGGTGCTCGCCGCTGTTCTGATCCTCGGCGGTGTGTGGCGATTGCTGCGACTGCTCCGCCTGATGCTGTCGCCACCCGATCAGGGTCGACGCTGACGGGGCGCCAGGGAGCGCTGCAGATTCCAGAGTTCCGCGAGCGTGACACCCCCGTCACGGTCACCGTCCAGTCGGTCGAAATGACGGCCGATCCAGGGAATCGCAGCGGCCTCCACTCGGCTGAGCGACTTGTCACCGTTGAGATCGGCCTTGTGGAAGCGACGCTTCAGCCGCTGGCCGCTCGGCTGGGCAGCGGGAACGCTCAGATCTTCGATCAACAGATAAGTGCGACCTTTCGTGCGACGCAGACGCCGCTCGAGAGCCCGACGGCCCTGGAGCTCCCCCGGATCAAGGCGCCCGTCGCGGTTCGCATCGAGCCTCACGAACAGAGCCTGCATCCGGGTGCTGTACACCTGCATCGGCTGTCCGTTGGACTGGGCTATGGCGGACGATGCCGTCGAAAGGATGGACAGGGCCAGTGCAAGGGCCCCGGAAGTCAAGGGAGCAGGCATGAATCCAGCCTATGGAGACCATCAAGCCCTGGCGGTGTCTGAAACGTGACCGGGGTGGCGGCAGCTGTGACAGGGTTCCCCTGAACGACGACAGTCCAGGCCCCTCTGCATACGATCGGCTCATCCGACGGAATCCGAACAGCTGACCATGACCCGTGCATCGATGGTGTGGGTGGTCGATGACGATCCCGAGCTGCGCAAGATGGTCGGGACCTATCTGATCGATCAGGGCTACGACGTGCGCTGCCTCTGCGATGTGAAGCAGATGGAGGCCCGCCTGGAGTTCCAGCGTCCGGATCTTGTGGTGCTGGATCTGATGCTCCCCGGCGACGATGGGCTGACGGCTCTGCGCCGTCTGCGCGATGCCGGAGATGACCTGCCTGTGGTGATGCTCACCGCCCGGGGAGAGGCCGTGGATCGGATCATCGGCCTGGAACAGGGAGCGGATGACTACCTCGGGAAGCCATTTCTGCCGCGGGAGCTTTCCGCCCGCATCGAGGCGGTGCTGCGCCGCCGCAGCACCGTTCCGGCAGGAACCCCGGTGGCGGAAGGCGGCCAGGTGAGCTTCGGGGAGAACGTGCTCGATCTCTCGGCCCGCACACTGCTCCAGAACGATCAACCCGTTGTGATCACCAGCGGCGAGTTCAGTCTTCTGGCCGCATTCGTTCAGCATCCCCACCGCCCTCTGTCCCGGGAACGGTTGATCGAGCTGGCCCGCGGACCCGGTTGTGAGACCGACAGTCGCAGCATGGATGTGCAGGTGTCCAGGGTGCGCAAGCTGGTGGAGCCGGACCCGACACGACCTCGCTACCTGCAGACCGTATGGGGATACGGCTACGTCTTTGTGCCGGATGGCACGCCCCGCTCCCGCTGAGATGAGGCTGGCCGTCTCCTGGTGGCGGCTGATCCTGCGCGTGAGCTGCTGGAGCGGCCTCCTGGTGGGGGGCTGGGTGCTGGCTCTTCTGCTGCTGCAGGTGCTGTTCGGCCGACAGCTGGAACGGGTGCAGACCGTTCAGCTGGGCCGGGAACTGGCGCTCAATGTGCGGCTGACGGAACTGAC
Source organism: Synechococcus sp. KORDI-49 (assembly GCF_000737575.1). NCBI lineage: Bacteria > Bacillati > Cyanobacteriota > Cyanophyceae > Synechococcales > Synechococcaceae > Synechococcus > Synechococcus sp. KORDI-49. Next base: position 712,229 of record NZ_CP006270.1, read on the forward strand.
GCTGGAGCGCTACCCACCGGTGCTCATCAACGAACTGACGGGCCTGCAGCTGGCGGTGATGGAGCGGCCACCCCGGGCCGGTCCGGTGGATGCCGGACTGCACCGGCGCATGCAGGGACTGCAGAACGAACTTTGCACACGCCTCTCCCATTGCCCGACCCTGCTGCCGGCGCAGGGGAGCTCTCGCCAACAGGGCGTGTGGATCGAGCTGATCTCTCCACTGGAACCGGTCTGGCTGCGGGTGGAACTGCCGACGGCACGAGGCTGGCCACCGGAGCCGATGCTGCTGGTGGTTGCCCTGGTCGCAGCGGTGATCTTCACCGGGGTTCTCTATCTGCTGCTGGAGGTGGAACGGCCCCTGCGCGGACTGGAGCGGGCCCTCTCAAGGGTGGGGGAAGGCTCCGATCCGGCCACGGTCCCCGTCAGCGGGGCACCCGAGGTGCAGCGGATCACCCGTCGCTTCAATGCCATGGTGCAGCGCCTGGCGACGAACCGGCGCGAGCGCGCCACCATGCTCGCCGGCATTGCCCATGACCTGCGCGCCCCGATCACACGGCTGCGCTTCCGCCTCTCGCTGCCGAGGCTCGGGGCGGACGAGCGACAACGCTGCACCAGTGATCTCGAGGCACTGGAACGGATCACCGGCCAGTTTCTTCTTTATGCCGGCGGGGGAGAACGGGAACGGATGGTGGCCTGTCCGCTGGATCAATGGCTCGCGGAAGTGGCGGCGGGCCATCCCCAGGAGCAACTCCGGCTTGACCTGCTGCCGATCACGGCCGACGTGCGGCCGGTGGCGCTCGGACGAGCGGTCTCCAACCTGATCGACAACGCGCTCACCTATGGCCGACCTCCGCTTGTGGTGCGTCTGCTGGATCGGGATCCGGGGTTCTGCATCGAGGTCTGGGACCAGGGCGACGGCATACCCCCGGAACAGTGGGATCGTGCCCAGCAACCGTTCCAGCGCCTCGACGAGGCCCGTGGCGAGCAGGGACATTGCGGCCTCGGTCTGGCGATCGTCGGCCATGTGGTGACTCAGCACGGCGGTCGCATCCGTTTCCGGCAGGCCGCCTCCGGTTCCGAACCCGGTCACTTCGCTGTCGTGCTGGAGATTCCTGCCACGGAGGCCAACGGCAGGCCGGGCTCCGAAACTGATCGGAAATCGCGATCTGAAATCCGTTCTTAACGTGACGGTGGCATGAATAGTCCATCGAGTTCCGCGACCGATGAGCAAAAACCAGAAGCACGACATGGCATCTGTGCTGGACGCTCTGGACCACAGTGACGGCGATATCGATCACCCCCAGGAAATGCTGATCGAACTCCAGGACGGCTTCTCCAGCGATCACAAGCGCCTGGAGAAGAAGACCTACGAGAAGGAACTGGCGAAGCTCCAGTCCGAACTGGTGAAGATGCAGTACTGGGTGAAGGCCACAGGCTTCAGGATGATCATCCTGTTCGAGGGACGGGATGCCGCCGGCAAGGGCGGTTCGATCAAACGCCTCACCGAACCGATGAATCCGCGCGGATGCCGGGTCGTCGCCCTGGGCACGCCGTCCGATCAACAGAAGAGCCAGTGGTACTTCCAGCGCTATGTGGAGCATTTCCCCAGCGCCGGCGAGATCGTCGTCTTCGATCGCAGCTGGTACAACCGCGCCGGAGTGGAGCGGGTGATGGGGTTTGCCACCCCGGAGCAGGTGGAGCAGTTCTACGTGGCCTGCCCTCAGTTCGAGCGGATGATCGTCCAGGACGGCATCCTGCTGCTGAAGTACTGGTTCTCGATCAACGACGAGGAGCAGGAGAAGCGCTTCCAGGCGCGTATCGATTGCGAGGAGCGGCGCTGGAAGTTGAGCCCGATGGACATCGAATCCCGCAACCGCTGGGTCGAATATTCAAGAGCCAAGGACATCATGTTCTCCAAGACCCATATCCCCGAGGCTCCCTGGTTCACCGTTGAGGCGAATGACAAACGCCGTGCCCGCCTGAACTGCCTCAGCCACGTGCTCAGCAAGGTGCCCTATGAGGACATGACGCCGGACCCGATCGAGATGCCGAGCCGCCCGGAGCAGGGGGACTACAAGCGTCCCCCTTTCAACGAGCAGTTCTTCGTTCCGAACAACTACCCCTACCGGGACTGATCCTCAGCAGACTCAAGCCGCAGCGGCCACAGGCAGATGACAGCCGAGGTTCACCTCGCCTTCGTCCATCAGGCGTCCGAGCCGGATGGCGGTGGCCACCTCCGCCCGGCTGAAATCATCCTGATGGTGGGCCAGCCAGTTCACATCACCTTCGGTGATGACACCGCTGTTCAGGGACTCCAGGAAGAGCTCACCGATGGTCATGAGAGTGATGTAACTACTTCGTTACATCATGCCAACGTCGGACCTTGAGCCGTGGCCCCATCACGCTTAAGGTGCTGGACCTTTCTTTCCTCACAGGAATTTGGGCGGGTCCTGGCAGGTGCTGATGCGATGCGTGGCCAGCGGGCTTTTCCTGTTGGCTCACGGCCTTCTGGTGCTGGAACACATCGCCATCGGCACGGCCCTTCACGGTGTTGCCGAACTGTTCCTCGCCCCCTGGGCCGTTCGCCATCGCGCCTGGGATCTGATCGTCATCGGACTGATCTTCTGCGTCTTCGATCTTTGGGGCACGATCCGGCTCACCGGAGCCGGAATGGCCTGAGCCTGCCGCCTTCGGGATCAACCGTGAAATCGCTGAAACCAGAACGCTGATAATTGCCAGGAAGAATATAAAAACATCAGCAAAAACAACCAGTTCAACCATGCCGGACGGCGGTCATTTTCAAACATGGCATCGCAGCGACTGATGCGATCTTAGGCCTGGTAACCAAGTAAAATCGGGTTGAATGTCACAAGGCTGTGAGCTTCACTTATCAGCTGAATTTCGACCCGCAAGGGGCTCGCTACGGCACGGAACTTGTGATACTTGAGGGTTCCACTGAGATCCCTGACAACACCCTCAGCAACCTGAGCGAGGAGATCGGCCGCCCAGCCAACCTGACCGCCGTCGTCATCCCAAGCACGGTTACACGGATCGGCTCCTACGCCTTTCAGAGCGCCAGCCGGCTGACCTCCATCGCCATTCCTGAATCAGTCACCACGGTTGACATCGGCGCCTTCCGTGCGTCCGGCCTCACCAGCATCCGGCTGCCAGAGTCCGTGACACAGCTTGGGGAAAGCGCATTCCGGGGATCCCGCATCACCGAAGCAACCCTCTCGGATGCGATCACCACCATTCCGCCGGCGCTGTTCTCCGACACGCAGCTGCAGACGATTGAGCTGCCCGAATCCACACGCTCGATCGAATCGTTCGCTTTCTACCAGACACAACTGACCGACATCACCATCCCCAATGGCGTTACGTCCATCGGGGACGATGCCTTCCACGGCTCACAGCTGACGCGGGTCTCGATCCCCAACACGGTGGAGTCGATCGGCGAGCGGGCCTTCGCCAACAACAACCTGTCAGACCTTGTGATTCCCGACTCCGTGACAGCCATCGGAGACGAAGCCTTTCAGGGATCCAGTGATCTGAGCGTGTATCTCCCAACGCGTTTCGACGCCGAGTCGACCACCACCAGCGTCTTTGACTCCGACGCAACCCTGAATCATCGCGATGGAATCACCGGACAGACGGATGCTCTGATCGGAGACGTTGATAACAGCGGAGACCTTGGGGTCAGCGATGCCATTTCAATCCTCAGAACCGTGGTCGGCTTGGAGGAATCGATGACCAAATTCCCAGGGGTGAACCCCAGCTCTCTGATGGATGTCGATCAGAGCGGGGCCATCGGTGTCGGCGATGCGATCGCTGTTCTGCGATCCATCGTGGGCCTGGACCCGATCACCACCACTGTGGCGCTTCCCCTGATCAACGGATGACCACCCCTACGGATGAAGAGCGGCTGCTTGCTTACTTGGCGGAGCACCAGTCGGTGGAACGGAAGGAAACATCCGCACCACCGGCCCGTTTCAGATCGTGCATCCCTTCCAGTTGGTTGTAGACCGACAGCAGCTGTCGACGGATGTGATCGGTGTGGGGCATCCCATCGAGAACCCGGAGCACATCCTCAAGGGAACGCTTGGCATCGATCACAAGGCGACAATCCGGGCTTCCTGGTTCGTGAGACATCACATTCGGGGCGACAGATCCATTCATGCTCTGCCCTTCATTTAGAGCTGTATGAATGCCTACCGCTGAGATCTTTCTCAGATTGTCCTCAGGGTGCCGCCCGCAACGGTGGTGGCAACCGCAGGCTGCTGATCCAGGCGAGCAGCACCAGCAGAGACGAACACCAAAGACAGGCCTGCATGCCGCCGGCTGCGGTGCGTCCCAGCATGAACACGGCCCCGGAGAGCAGGGTTCCCACCAGACGTCCTGCGGCATTGGCCATGTAATAGAAGCCGACGTTGAGGCTGACGCTCTCCGCATCGGTGTAGGCCAGCACCATGTAGGAATGGATCGATGAATTCATTGCGAACACGACGCCGAAGGCCGCCAGACCTGCGGTGATCGCCACGCCCACATTCGCCTCTCTCCACAGCGCCACGCCGATCAGGGCCGGGATGGCCGTGAGCAGGGCGCTCCAGAACTGAACCGCCGACACCCCCGGTGTGGTGGTCTGCCCCCAGAGACGCCGCAGACCTGGAGCCGTCCCCTGAACGATGCCGTAACCGATCACCCAGGTGCCCATGAAGGCCCCGACCTGCTCGAAGTTCCAGCCGAGCGACGCCTCCAGAAACACCGGCAGCGCTACCACGAACCACACATCACGGGCACCGAACAGAAAGAACCGCGCCAGAGAGAGCACGTTGATCCCCTCGGATTTGGAGAACAGCGACGAAAAGGCCGGCTTGGCCTTCATCTTTCCGATCTCACCCGGCAGCACCAGGGTGATCAGGAAGGCCATGGCCAGGCCGGCCGCCATCCAGCCAACGGCCGCGTTGAACCCGAACATCGTGAGCAGCACCGCTCCGAGAAAGAAGCCCACCCCCTTGAGGGCATTCTTTGAGCCCGTGAGGATCGCCACCCATTTGAACAGCTGCTTCTCCCCACGCTGCGCATCGTCAGGAGTCTCAGGCACCACCGTCTTAATGGCGCTCTTGGCACTCATCTTGTTGAGATCCTTGGCGATGCCGCTGATCGCCTGGGCCACCATCACGTAGCCGACGCTGAGCAGCTTCGGCCAGCTGGCTGCCACCGGGATCAGCATCACCAGGGAGAGGATCTGCAGCAGGGTGCCGACCCAGAGGGTCAGGCGCAGGCCATAGCGCGCACCGATCCAGCCGCCGTAGAGATTGGTGACCACCCCGAAGAACTCGTAGAAGAGGAACAGAAAGGCGATCTCAAGGGTGCTGTAGCCCAGCTTGTGGAAGTGGAACACCACGAGCATCCGCAGCGCACCGTCGGTGAGCGTGAACGCCCAGTAGTTGACGGTGACGATGCCGTACTGCTGGAGAGCGGAGAGCTTCACGCGTCCAGCTCCACCACGCGGCAGGTGAGATCCGCCATGCGGCAGCTGTAGCCCCACTCGTTGTCGTACCAGGCGAACACCTTCAGCTGGGTGTCGTCCACCACCATCGTCGACAGAGCATCGACGATGGAACTGCGATCGTCGTTGGTGTAGTCGCAGGACACCAGAGGCCGCTCCTCGTAACCCAGGATTCCCTTCAGGGGACCCTCGGCAGCGGCTCTGAAGGCGGCGTTCACCTGCTCGACGCTGACGGCCTGCTTGAGCTCGAACACCGCATCGGTGAGGGAGCCATTGAGCAGCGGCACCCGGACGGCATGGCCGTTGAGCTTGCCTTTCAGCTCGGGGAAGATCATCGCGATCGCCTTGGCCGAGCCGGTGGTCGTGGGGATCAGGGACGTGAGGCCGGAGCGGGCCCGCCGCAGATCGCTCTTGAAGGCATCGATCGGCACCTGGGTGTTGGTGATGTCGTGAATGGTGGTGATCATTCCGTGCTCGATGCCGAAGGTCTCATGCACGACCTTCACCACCGGTGCAAGGCAGTTGGTGGTGCAGGACGCCGCGGTGATCAGGCGATGACGGTGCGGTTCGTAGAGGTGATGGTTGATGCCATAGACGATGTTGAGGGCCTCCTCGCCGGCCACCTCACCTTTCACCGGACAACCCACGATCACCCGCTTCAGCCCGACGCTCTCGAAATAGGGATTGAGCGTCTCCGGTGTCTTGATCTTGCCGCTGGCCTCCAGCACCATCTCCACCCCACGCTCCTTCCAGGGCACGGCGGTGATGTCCCTGCTGCTCGACCAGGTCAACGGGGATCCCTGCACCGAGAAACCATCGGCATCGCTTGAGATGCCCCGATCCCAGCGGCCGTGCACCGAATCGAACTCCAGCAGGTGGGCGGCGGTGACGGCATCCCCGGCAGGGTCGTTGACGTGCACGAGCTCAATGCCCGGACGGCCCCAGAGTGCGCGGAACACCAGCCGACCGATGCGACCGAAGCCGTTGATACCGATGCGCATGGGGCTGTGAAAATTGACGGGTTCATTTTGATCAATCAATCTTGATTGATGCAACAACACGCCACTGACACCCGGCTCAGCGCCGATCAGGCCAGCAGCCTGCTCAAGGCCCTGGCGGATCCCACCCGGCAGCGGATCCTGCTGCAGCTGGGGAAGGGTGAACGCTGCGTCTGTGATCTGACCAGCGATCTGGATCTCGCCCAGTCCAAGCTGTCCTTCCATCTGCGGGTGCTGAAGGAGTCGGGGCTGGTCTCCGATCGCCAGAGCGGCCGCTGGATCTACTACCGCCTGGAGCCGCTGATGATCCGAGATCTCGAGACCTGGCTCAGTGATCTGCGCCGTCACTGCAGCACGGCGGCTGCACCCTGCTGCGACTGACCGTGACCCAGGGCTCTGACCAGCGGCTGATCTTCCCGGCCACCGAACGCAACAGAGCGGCGATCGGTGCCCTGCTCGACACGCTGCTTCCCGACAGAGGCGTGGTGCTGGAACTGGCCAGCGGCAGCGGGGAACATGCGATTACGTTCCAGCAACGCTTCCCCGGACTGCTCTGGCAGGCAAGCGATCCGAACCCCGATCACCGCGCCAGCATCAACGCCTGGATCCGCCATGCCGGATTGGATGACGTGATGCCGGCAGCGCTGGATCTCGATGTGCAGGAGCGTCCCTGGCGCCTTCCCGGACCGGTTGCCGACGGTCTCGCGGCCATGGTGTGCATCAACCTGCTTCACATCAGCCCCGCTGGCTGCAGCGAGGCGCTGTTGCTGGAGGCCTGTGAGCGCCTACCGGACGATGGCCTGCTGATCATCTACGGACCGTTCCGCCGCGATGGTCAGCACACCAGTGCCAGCAATGCCGCCTTTGATGCGTCCCTCAGACAGCGGGACCCCCGCTGGGGTGTGCGGGATGTGGCCTGGATCGACGACCTGCTGGAGCCCCTGCCCATGGAACGCATCAGCTGCCACACCATGCCGGCGAACAATCTCACGCTTGTGCTGCAGCGACGGATGACGATTGCCAAGTGCTGAAGAGCCGCTCAGACTCGCGACGGTGACTCCATGGCCGGTGAATCTGACGCTCTTTCTGACGAACTTTGTCATCGGGGTTGCGATCACGCTGACGGCATCGTTGCTGTTGCGACGGGTGCTGCCGCGGTTCACACGACGCACCGCGAGTGACTTTGATGATTTCGTTCTGAAAGCTCTGTCGCAGTCGGTGCTGCCCTTCGGCATCGTCGTGGTGCTGTTGTTGACCCAGACGAATCTGGGGCTTCCCAACGACATCCAGCGGGCTTACGACGTGGTGCTGAGGATCATCGGCACCGTGGTGATCGTCCGCTTTGTGAATCGCGTCGGCAGCCGTTTTCTGGAGGGGGTGGCCCGACGGGCCGGGGACGATCTCGAGCAGCTGTTCAGGAGTCTTCAGCCCCTGGTGCAGGCCCTCGTCTGGATCGTCGGAGTGCTCGTGCTCTCGCAAAGCCTCGGGGTGAAACTCGCCGCCATCTGGGCTCTGCTCAGCGCCGGCGGCATCGGCATCGGTCTGGCTCTCAAGGATCCCGCTCAGGAACTGTTTGCCTACCTGATGATCCTTCTTGATAAACCTTTCACCGTGGGTCAGTTCATCACGGTGGGGTCCACATCAGCCACGGTGGAGCGGATCGGGGTGCGCTCCACCCACCTGCGCAGCCTCAGAGGAGAAGCCGTGGTGATGAACAATTCGGCACTCACCAATGCCACCATCCTCAATTTCGCCGACATGAACACACGGCGGATGATTTACTCCCTCGGCGTCACCTATGATACCGGAGTGGATCAGATGAAAGCGATCCCCGCGATCGTGGAGGCCGTGATCAACACCATTGCCAACACAACATTCAATCGTTGCCATTTCACGGAATTTGGCGACTCCAGCCTCAATTTCGAGCTGGTGTACACCATCGACACCCGGGATTACACCATGGCTCTCAATGCTCAACAGGAGGTGAATCTCGGAATCATGGAAGCCTTCGCCGCCGAAGGCATCACCTTCGCCTTCCCCACCCAGACGCTCTATCTGGAAGGGGAGTCAAGACCGGTAACGGCATCCTGACCGCCTGCAGGGGGCGCCCCTGCGCCGCGCTGCAGCCACAGACCGACGGTGGTGATCAAGGCCAGCAGAACGATCGCCAACACGGGGATCAGTCGCCGTGTAGCCGGCTTCACGTCAGCGGCATCGGCCGCACTGAGTCCATCCTGCCGTGCCTGCAGAAACCCCCCTCGCCGGCAGTTGTTGCACAGGGATGCACTGATCCCGGCATTCTTGAGTTTGAAGCCGTAACGGCCGGGAATATCAACCGGTTCACCACAACTGCGACAGGGAAGCGAGAAGACAGCCATCACCACCACCGCATGGGATTCCGGTCTACCACCGGGTCAGTCCAGAGCCAGATCTCCACGGGCGCAGACCGATCCCCAGCAGAGGGTGCGCTCTCCGACCCAGCGTGGTTCAACCGAGGTCCAGGGCCCGCGTTCTCCCTGGCGCATCTGCATGCGCCCGCTTCCGTCATGACGGAACGCCACCGGCAGTGGATCCATCTCCAGAACCCAGCGCTCTCCCGGGGATGACGCGACCATCCGGCAGACCACCCACGGCTGCCGGCCGCTTCGGCACTCCATCGACCGGGAGACGGTGCCGGCCGTCAACCCAGGACTGCAGACAGTCCAAAACATGACGAGTGCGAACGCCTGCGGCAGCAAGGGCCGAACCAACGAGACGCTGAACACGGCTCAGGGGAAGCACTCCCTTCAACGTGCAGAGCCATGACCCTGCAGCAGCCCAGGATCAACGAATGTCTTAAGGGGTCAGTGTCTGGCAGGATTCAACCAGCTCCTCCGGTGATCGTGCCGCTTTATCAAGCCCGCGTCCTGGTGCGCCTGCGTCCCTCCGTGCTCGATCCAGCCGGCGAAGCCGCCCGCAGCGCGGCCAACAGGCTCGGCGTGGAAGGCATCAGCAAACTGCGCATCGGCAAGTCGGTCGAGATGGAGGTGGAGGCCCCCGATGAAGCCGAGGCACGGCGACGCCTGGAACTGCTGAGCGATCGGCTGCTGGCCAATCCGGTGATCGAGGACTGGTCTCTGGAGCTGCAGAACCCATGAGCATCGGTGTCGTGGTGTTCCCCGGCTCCAACTGCGACCGGGATGTGCAGTGGGCCACCGAAGGCTGTCTCGGCATGCCCACCCGTCGGCTCTGGCATGAAGACACCGACCTGAGCGGACTGGAGGCGGTGGTGCTGCCCGGCGGCTTCAGTTACGGCGACTATCTGCGCTGCGGAGCGATCGCCCGCTTCGCACCGGTGCTGCAGTCGCTGCTGGATTTCGCCTCCCGCGGCGGCAGGGTGCTGGGCATCTGCAACGGCTTCCAGGTGCTCACCGAACTTGGACTGCTGCCCGGGGCCCTCACCCGCAACCGCGATCTGCACTTCATCTGCGAGGACGCGCAGCTGCAGGTGGCCAGTGCCCGCAGCCCCTGGCTGCGGGCCTACGGCACCGGAGGCACGCTGACCCTCCCGATCGCTCACGGGGAAGGGCGTTACCAGTGCAGCGACGAGACCCTGCACCAACTGCAGGACGACGATGCCGTTGCCCTGCGTTACGGCAGCAACCCCAACGGCTCCGTGGCCGACATCGCCGGCATCACCAACCCGGCCGGCAACGTGCTGGGACTGATGCCACATCCGGAACGGGCCTGTGATGAGGCCATCGGGGGCATCGACGGACGGGCCATGCTCGAGGCGCTGCTGAGCTGATGTGGAACCGCCGATCGCTGCTGATCTCAGGAGCGACGGCGGCGATGGCAGCGTTGCTGCCTCATCGGCAGAGCGCCGCGCAGGCCGGTGGCGCCAACCGACCGGCACCGCTGCGCCGTGGCTCACGGCTACGGGCGGTGAATCCAGGCACCTGGATGGATCCGGAGATGGATTTCACCCCCCTGATCGAGCGCTGTGCCGCTGAAGGATGGCTGCTGGAGATCCCCGACACGGTGCGGCGCCAGTGGCGCTACTTCTCCGGAACAGATCAGCAGCGCATCGCCGAGCTGAACGCAGCCTGGAACGACCCGACCGTGGACGGCGTGCTGTATGTGGGTGGTGGCTGGGGTGGTGCACGGGTGCTGGAAGCGGGCTTCCGCTTCCCAGATCGGGCCCTTTGGACGGTGGGCTTCTCCGATTCCAGCTCGCTGCTGCTGGCCCAGTGGGCCGCCGGGCTGCCGGGGGCCATCCATGGTTCCAGCGGCGGACCGGATGAACGCTGGCAACGGACGGTGGCTCTGCTGAGCGGACACCCGGTGGCACCACTGCAGGGGGTCGGCAGACGGCCCGGCCAAGCCAAGGGGCCGCTGGTGGTGACCAATCTCACCGTGGCAACGCATCTGATCGGCACCCCCTGGATGCCGGATCTGCGCGGCGCGATCCTGGTGCTCGAAGACGTTGGCGAAGCCCCGTACCGGGTGGACCGGATGTTGACCCAGTGGCGCAGCGCCGGGTTGCTTCAGCAACTCTCCGGCGTGGCTTGCGGGCGGTTCAGCTGGGAGAAGGACGACATCCTTCCCGGTGACTTCACAATGGAGGAGATTCTGGAGGAGCGGCTGGGGGATCTGGGCGTACCGCTAGTCGTCGACCTTCCCGTGGGCCATGGACTGCCCAACATGGCGCTGCCCCTGGGCGCGGAGGCGCGGATCGACGGGCGCACCGGCATCATCCAGTTAACGAACAGCTTCGGCAACTTTTAACACCTCTTAAAAACACCAAAAACTTATTATAATTTTCAAGCAATCCGCTTAATAAATCGATAACTATAACCCGAAATATCGGCATGTCTTATGATAAATTGCTAGCTAATGCGAGATGGCAAGCCAACCGATCAGTCTCAACGCTCTGACGGAAGATTCGCTAACGCTGAGCTCGCACCCCATCTCAACCCTTCTGAGCTCGAGTGATGGGCTCACCGGTGCAGCCTTAACTGGGAACGCCGCAACGGCTGAACAGGGTGAATGGCAGTTCAGCAGAAACGCAGGCAAACGTTGGACCAGCATCCCCACGACCCTGGAGGCTGACGGCAGTGCGGCGTTGCTGCTGCCTTCCGATGCACTGCTGCGCTTTGCACCCGCTCGGAATTTTCATGGCACCCCAGGTGCCCTCAACCTCCGCCCGCTCACCACCGCAAATCTGCCCTGGGCAAAAGGTGGTGTTCCCTATGGCAACAAACACGCCACCCTCATCTCCTGGCACTCCTACAACCAGGACGGCGGTGGCAACGGCATCTACGCCCAGCGCTTCAACGCCGATGGCTCCAAAAATGGCGCTGAATTCCTCGTTAACACCCACACCTCATCGGATAAATACAACGCCAGCGTCACCTCCCTCACTGGCGGCGGCTTCCTCATCTCCTGGCAGTCCACTGACCAGGACGGTTGGAACGAGGGTATCTACGCCCAGCGCTACAACGCCGATGGCTCAAAAAACGGCGCTGAATTCCTCGTTAATACACACACCACAGGCGGGCAACACCAACCCAGCGCTACCTCCCTCACTGGCGGCGGCTTCCTCATCTCCTGGACCTCCAATGGCCAGGACGACAGTGGCAGCGGCATCTACGCCCAGCGCTTCAACGCCGATGGCTCAAAAAACGGCGCTGAATTCCTCGTTAATACACACACCTCAAACAGCCAATACCAACCCAGCGTCACCTCCTTCACTCACGGCGGCTTCCTCATCTCATGGTCCTCCTCTAACCAGGACGGCAGTAGCTGGGGCATCTACGCCCAGCGCTACAACGCCGATGGCTCAAAAAATGGCAACGAATTTCAGGTCAATACCTACACCTCATCGGAACAAAACAACCCCAGCGTCACCTCCTTCACTGGCGGCGGATTCCTCATCTCTTGGCAGTCCTACAACCAAGACGGCAGTAGCAACGGCATCTACGCCCAGCGCTTCAACGCCGATGGCTCAAAAAATAGCAACGAATTTCAGGTCAATACATACACCTCATCGGAACAAAACAAACCCAGCGTCACCTCCCTTACTGGTGGCGGCTTCCTCATCTCCTGGACCTCCAATGGCCAGGACGACAGTGGCAGCGGCATCTACGCCCAGCGCTTCAACGCCGATGGCTCAAAAAACGGCGCTGAATTCCTCGTTAACACGCACACCGCAAGCCACCAAGACCAACCAAGCGTCACCTCCCTCACTGGCGGCGGCTTCCTCATCTCTTGGTCCTCCCTTTACCAGGACGGCAGTGGCTGGGGCATCTACGCCCAGCGCTTCAACGCCGATGGCTCCAAAAACGGCGCTGAGTTCCTCGTTAACACGCACACATCATCAGATCAAAACAACCCCAGCGTCGGCTCCTTCAGTTCACCTCTCCAAGATCTTGCAGCACTCGGCCTCTCCAACCTGGCTGATCCGGTTGCCGTTTCGATCAACATCACACCGCTCAACGATCCTCCTTCTTTAACCAGCAGCTCCACGCCTCTCGCTGGTGCCGCCGCAGGGCAATCCGTCTCCTTCTCCGCGGCAGATCTGCTCTCCGGTTACTCCGACATCGACGGCGATTCCCTCTCCATCACCGCCGTCTCCCTCGTCAACACCGACACCGGGTCACTCACCGGTGATGCCACCAACGACTGGACCTTCTCTCCCGCCACCGACTTCATCGGCACCGTTGAACTCGCCTTCTCCGTCTCAGACGGCACCGTCACCGTCAACGACCACACCTCCTTCTCCATCGGCTCTGGAAGCGGTGGTGCTGGAACGGAGAACAACGACTCCCTGATCGGCACCACCGAACCCGACAACCTCTCAGGACTCAGCGGTGACGACCTCATCGATGGCATGGATGGCAACGACGTCATCGATGGTGCCGCAGGCTCCGATCAGCTCCGCGGCGGATCCGGAGACGACACCCTCACCGGTGGTGATCACGACGACATCCTTCAAGGCGGCAGCGGCGACGACCACCTTGCCGGTGACGCAGGCTCCGATCAGCTTTATGGCGCGCGCGGCAACGATCTCCTGCAAGGCGGCAGCGGCGATGACATCGCCACCGGGGATTCGGGTCGTGATGCCCTCCAAGGCGGTTCAGGGTCCGATCAACTCATCGGCGGAGAAGGCGACGACCTCCTCGATGGCGCAGAAGGCGATGACATCCTCCAGGGCGGCAACGGCGACGACTGGCTCATCGGTGGACCGGGCAGCGATGACCAGCGCGGTGGCGTTGGCAACGACACCTTCCTCGCCATCGGCGTCACCGTCAGCGATGACATCTTTGATGGCGGCGACGGCACTGACACTCTCATCACCGGTGCCCAAAGCGAACGAGGGGCCAATTACGTCGATGCCTCACTGCGCAGCATCGAACGCCTTGAACTCCTGCCCACTCACTATGCGGACCGTTTCAATTATTGGGAATGGGACCTCACCAACTACGCCAACCGCGGCAGCCGCTTCTCACTCGATCAGCTCGGCAGTTTCAACTGGATCGGCTCCACCTCAGAGGCGTCCTGGAGCAATGAACTCCACGCCTTCTCCGTTCGTGATTTCACTGACATCGGGTCATCCAAAAGCTGGCGCTGGCTGCGCGTCGCCGGCGAAGGTTCTCTTGATCTTTCGGCCGCCAACTGGGACATCGACACCCTCTACCGCATCAGCTCAGAAGCCGGCCCACAAACCCTCCTGGGCACCACCAATTCAGACTGGTTCGCATCCGGCGACGGCCAGGACAGCCTCCACGGCCGCAGCGGTGACGACTCCCTCCTCGGAGAGCTCGGCAACGATCTCCTCGTGGGCGGCAGCGGTGACGATCACCTCGAGGGCAACGCCGGCACCGACACCCTCTACGGCGGGGATGGCAACGACATCCTCATCGGTGGTGGCAGCCATGACCTTGTCTACGGCGAGGCCGGCAACGACACTGTTGAACTCAACTGGGGACAGATCGAGCTGACTGGGGGCGGGGGTGCTGGGTACTGGTACGACAACAGCACCAGCATCTCTGGCACCTACGACGGTGGCGATGGCAGCGACACACTCCGCATACAGGCCATGCAATGGTCTGGATCCGATCAGCGTGGGGCAGGGCAGACCATCGACCTGCGCAATGCCTCCCTCGCCAATTTCGAGCGCCTGGAGATCGGCACATCCGCCATCCTCAGGCTCACAGGATCTCAATACAGCCAGTTCTCATCCGGCGTCAGCAAAATTGCCGGCTATGAAGGGGCCACCAACCTCGCCATCGACCTCAGCCCTGGAGAAGAACTCCGCTTCTCCCGCACAGCTGGCATCAACTCCGCCTCCGGCGCCCTCAACATCTCTGGTGCCGACTCAGCTTTCTCAGACACTCTCGCCATCAACAGCGATGGCACCGTGGATCTCAGTGATCCAAACACCCTGATCTCCGGCGTTGAAACCCTCGAGATTCAGCGCGGTACCGTCATCCTCACAGCAGAACAATGGAACTCCTTTGACAACATCAAAGCCAAAGGGAGCGGCCCAAAAACGATATCTCTCACAGGCACAGAAAACATTGATCTATCGAAACTCAGCCGATCATCAGATAGCAACACAACCATTGACATCAATCTAACCGCCGATCAATTCAACACATCAGATTTTGAGGATTTCTCTGATCTATTCCGCAAAGGAACTGGCTCAGCCGAACTGATGATTCGGATCACAGGAGGCGGGCAGTTAGAACTCTTCAGAAATAAAAGCCAATTTGATCTAATCCTAGACAGCAGCTCCACCTACAAACTGATCGGCACCGACACTGCCAATCACATCAAGGGAACACCCCAGGAAGACACCATCGATGCCGGCGGTGGAGACGACAACATTGAGACATCAGATGGCAACGATTTTATCGACGGAGGCAATGGTGACGACACATTGATTGCAAGCGCTGAAGTCGTCAACCTCACGCAGAAGACGCTCAAAAATCTTGAAATTCTAGACATCAATGGTGCATCAGTTCACCTTTCCGCGGAACAATTCAACAGCTTCTCCTCCATCACCGGATCTGGGAGCGTTCAACTCAGCACCGGTGGGAATGTCTACTCCGATCGCAACCAGGGCAGCTTTGACCTGCACCTTGCTCAGGAGCCCACCACTCTGATTGGCACCAGTGGTGATGACACCATCCGCCTCGATATCTCCAGAACGGCCACGATCCGCATCGATGGTGCTGATGGCCACGACACACTTGAGCTCACCGGCTCCGGCATCGCCAACTTCGATGAACTCGATCTTCAGAGCATCGAAGCCATCAACCTCGATGGCGCGAGTCTTCGGCTCACCGCTGCACAACTCGCTGACGCAACCATCAACGGACATGGCGCGCTCCATCTCAGTGATGG
Organism: Synechococcus sp. KORDI-49; assembly: GCF_000737575.1. Taxonomy (NCBI): domain Bacteria; kingdom Bacillati; phylum Cyanobacteriota; class Cyanophyceae; order Synechococcales; family Synechococcaceae; genus Synechococcus; species Synechococcus sp. KORDI-49. The sequence goes on from NZ_CP006270.1 coordinate 728,126, forward strand.
GTTGACCGCCAAGCTCCCAATACAACCGGAGGGAGCCAACTCCCAAGGGCCCACAGGCACCCGGTCTATCGCCGACATCCTTGCCTCCACACCGACCCTCACCGGTGCAGCCTTAACCGGGAACGCCGCAACGGCTGAACAGGGTGAATGGCAGTTCAGCAGAAACGCAGGCAAACGTTGGACCAGCATCCCCACGACCCTGGAGGCTGACGGCAGTGCGGCGTTGCTGCTGCCTTCCGATGCACTGCTGCGCTTTGCACCCGCTCGGAATTTTCATGGCACCCCAGGTGCCCTCAACCTCCGCCCGCTCACCACCGCAAATCTGCCCTGGGCAGAAGGTGGTGTTCCCTATGGAAACAAACAAGCCACCCTTATCTCCTGGCACTCCTACCACCAGGACGGCGGTGGCTGGGGCATCTACGCCCAGCGCTTCAACGCCGATGGCTCCAAACACGGCGCTGAGGTCCTCGTTAATACACACACCTCATCTGATCAATACCAACCCAGCGTCGCCTCCCTCACTGATGGCGGCTTCCTCATCTCATGGCAGTCCTACAACCAGGACGGCAGCAACTGGGGCATCTACGCCCAGCGCTACAACGCCGATGGCTCCAAAAACGGCTCTGAGTTCCTCGTCAACACCGCACACCTCATCTGATCAATACCAACCCAGCGTCGCCTCCCTCACTGGTGGCGGCTTCCTCATCTCATGGCAGTCCTTGAGCCAGGACGGCAGCAACTGGGGCATCTACGCCCAGCGCTTCAACGCCGATGGCTCCAAAAACGGCGCTGAGTTCCTCGTCAACTCACACACCTCAGACCAACAACAGCAGTCCAGCGTCGTCTCCCTCGCCGATGGCGGCTTCCTCATCTCCTGGCAGTCCTACAACCAGGACCGCGACGGCTGGGGCATCTACGCCCAGCGCTTCAACGCCGATGGCTCCAAAAACGGCGCTGAGTTCCTCGTTAACTCATACACCTCAAGCAACCAAGAACATCCCAGCGTCATTTCCTTTGGCCGGCCGCTGCAGGATCTTGCAGCACTCGGCCTCTCCAACCTGGCTGATCCGGTTGCCGTTTCGATCAACATCACACCGCTCAACGATCCTCCTTCTTTAACCAGCAGCTCCACGCCTCTCGCTGGTGCCGCCGCAGGGCAATCCGTCTCCTTCTCCGCGGCAGATCTGCTCTCCGGTTACTCCGACATCGACGGCGATTCCCTCTCCATCACCGCCGTCTCCCTCGTCAACACCGACACCGGGTCACTCACCGGTGATGCCACCAACGACTGGACCTTCTCTCCCGCCACCGACTTCATCGGCACCGTTGAACTCGCCTTCTCCGTCTCAGACGGCACCGTCACCGTCAACGACCACACCTCCTTCTCCATCGGCTCTGGAAGCGGTGGTGCTGGAACGGAGAACAACGACTCCCTGATCGGCACCACCGAACCCGACAACCTCTCAGGACTCAGCGGTGACGACCTCATCGATGGCATGGATGGCAACGACGTCATCGATGGTGCCGCAGGCTCCGATCAGCTCCGCGGCGGATCCGGAGACGACACCCTCACCGGTGGTGATCACGACGACATCCTTCAAGGCGGCAGCGGCGACGACCACCTTGCCGGTGACGCAGGCTCCGATCAGCTTTATGGCGCGCGCGGCGACGATCTCCTGCAAGGCGGCAGCGGCGATGACATCGCCACCGGGGATTCGGGTCGTGATGCCCTCCAAGGCGGTTCAGGTTCCGATCAACTCATCGGCGGAGAAGGCGACGACCTCCTCGATGGCGCAGAAGGCGATGACATCCTCCAGGGCGGCAACGGCGACGACTGGCTCATTGGTGGCCCCGGCAGCGACGTCCAGCGTGGTGGCGTTGGCAACGACACTTTCCTCGCCATCGGCGTCACCGTCAGCGATGACATCTTTGATGGCGGCGACGGCACTGACACTCTGCTGGCCGGATCCAAGAGCTCTTGGGATGAAGGCGGAAGCAACTTTGTGGATGCCGCCCTACGCAGCATCGAGCGCCTGGAACTCCTGCCAACGCACCATGCTGATGTTTTCAATAATCGCGATCAGCGTTACACAGCGCGGGGAAGCCGTTTCGCGATTGATCAACTCGAGAACTTTGAATTCATTGGCAGCCAATATTCAGTTCAGTGGGAGAGCCATCCACTGTATGAATTCAACACCACTCTCTTAACCTCAGACCTGCCAGCTTCTAGCCCATGGCGCTGGCTGCGGGTGGCCGGTGAAGGCACTCTCGATCTCAACGACATCCGCTGGGATAAAGACACCTATTTCCGCATTCAAACGGAGGATGGCCAGCAAACACTCCTGGGGTCAGCCAATCCAGATTGGCTCGCTGCAGGGGCTGGTAACGACAGCATTGCTGGTGGCGCGGGTGATGACCACCTCCAGGGCGATGATGGCGATGACACCCTCAAAGGGGGCAGCGGGAATGACCGCCTTGAGGGCGGCATTGGCCACGATGTGCTCTACGGCGGAGAAGGTGATGACCGCCTGATCAGTGGTGGCAGGGCTTTTGATTGGGATAGGTCACAAACAGCCTGGAGAGAAGAGGCCTATGGCGAAGCCGGCAACGACACGGTTGAACTCAATTATGGCCGCATCGATGACGGCACTGGATGGCTGCGCTACGGGTATCACCCAGCACCGATTGTGTATGGCAGCTTCGACGGAGGGGAAGGAGTCGACACCCTCAGAATTCAGGCTGCTCTATGGGATGGAGTTAACAACCAAGCCGACCGCGGTGAAGGTGATGTAATCGACCTGCGCCAGGCCTCCCTCTCCAATTTCGAGCGACTGGAGATCGGCACATCCGCCATCCTCAGGCTCACAGGATCTCAATACAGCCAGTTCTCATCCGGCGTCAGCAAAATTGCCGGCTATGAAGGGGCCACCAACCTCGCCATCGACCTCAGCCCTGGAGAAGAACTCCGCTTCTCCCGCACAGCTGGCATCAACTCCGCCTCCGGCGCCCTCAACATCTCTGGCGCCGACTCAGCTTTCTCAGACACTCTCGCCATCAACAGCGATGGCACCGTGGATCTCAGTGATCCAAACACTCAGATCTCCGGCGTTGAAATCCTCGAGATTCAGCGCGGTACCGTCATCCTCACAGCAGAACAATGGAACTCCTTTGACAACATCAAAGCCAAAGAGAGCGGCAGAAAAACCATCAAACTCACCAGCACTGAAGGAATCGATCTTTCAAAGTTCAGCCGGAGCAGCGATAGCAATACCACACTGAACCTCAGCCTCACTGTTGATCAGATCAACAGTGAGAACTTCCGTGCGTTCTCAGCCAAATTCTCGTCAATCTCAGGCACCAAAGCCATCATTGCCATTCAGGGCGAAGGCATCGTCAACAGCCAGGACTGGCCCATCGGCATCATCTTTGAGCCTGGCCGAGCCAGCTTCGCGTCTCGCGAGATCAACGGAACCGCTGAAGACGATGACTTTGAGCTGCGCCTTCTCGGCCCCTTCAACATCACAGGAGGAGAAGGTCTCGATACCCTCACCCTCGAAGCCGACTCCAATGTCAGCCAAGGGCTGATCAACTCCATTGAAACCCTGAATCTCAATGATTTCAGCATTCAGATGGGATCAACCCAATTCAACAGCTTTGAACAGATCGTTGGATCTGGTGAAATCCATCTGATCGACAGTGATCATTTCAACAGCAACCTGATCGTCGGGGCCAACGACAACACTTCAAGCGGCATCACTATCCATCAGCCAACCCCTGGAATCGAGACAATTCACCACTTCGGCACAGCCGACAGCGACAACCGCTCTGCCAATAGCTCAATTCAGGTGGACCTGACCAGTCTGACAGCTTCAGGCTCAGGCAGCGTGGCCACCCCAAACTGGAGCTGGGTGGACATCAGCGACGACCTGAACATCACCCTCCAGGTCCACCCTTCCAGCGAAGACGACTATTCCCTTGCCTGGGATGACTGGCACGAAGGTCGCCGATATGAGATTCAAGCCTATCGACTGCAAGGGGGCGACATACCCCTGAGCAATGTGATCGAGGAAAACAAATTCAACAGATTCAACAATCACAATTGGCTAAATAAAAATGATGTCATCATGATCCTTGGGGCCTTCGACAAGGCACTGTTCATTCGCGCCAGTGAACTGACGTGGGTCTCCGATGGCTCCCCAGAAAATCGGATCAGTCTCAATTACTGGACGGCCGATCTCAATCCTTCCGTTGATCATCTCTACGGCCTCGATGGCGACGACCAGCTCGCCGGCGGCATCGGCGATGATCAGCTCGTCGGGGGACCCGGCAACGATCGCCTTGATGGTGGCAGCGGGTTCAATTCCGCTGTTTTTTCAGACATCCAGAGTCGTTACGCCGTCTCCTTCAACGACAATGATGGCAGTGGAGTCACCGTTGAACATCTTGATGGCGGAGCAGACGGCACCGACACACTCATTGACATCCAGAAGCTGATTTTCGCCGACTCCGACTTCAAGCTCGACGACGTCACCAACCGATTTGATCTCATCGCCGGCCCCAACGCGGAACTTGGCAAACCCATCCAAGGCACCATCGATTATCAGGACGATCGTGATTCCTGGACCCTCCCCCTTGCTGAAGATTCAAAGATCCGCATTCTCAGATCCAACGCTGATCACGACACCCGGGCGAGAATTGAAGGGACTTACAACTTCGGCGACTGGGAGCAGGACCGCACCTACACGGTCGACTCCAGCGGCCTCCACACCCTCGATGTACGCGGTCAGGACGGCGCTGAATACAGCTTCACCGTCCTGATGGCCGACGACGGCTCCGCCGACACCAGTACTGAAAAAGCGTTCGCGAACGCTCAGGACAACACTTCCAACGGCTCTGAACACATCAGGGGCTTCATCGGTTTCCAGCAAGTCGCCGAGAACGGTCTCAGCTCCTGGAACACCGCCGACTCCGACTGGATCCGCGTCGATCTCGTTCAGGGCATCCAGTACGAATTCCAGGCCCTTGGTGCTGCGTCTCTTCCCTCCACCGGCCTCAACGACCCCTACCTCCAGCGCCTCCTCGATCCTGCCATCACCCTGCACAGCCCTGATGGCAAACCGCTCGTTGATGGCGCCTCATCCACCAACGGATCTGACCCCCTCATCGTCTACCGCGCCGAGCAATCCGGTGCCCATTACCTCGCTGTGTCCAGCGAGTCCGGTCTGGCCACCGGCTCCTATGCCGTCACGCGCTCCAGCCTTGATGAATTCGGCGGCGACATCAACACCAATGGCCTTCTCACGATCGAGCGGCCGATCCAGGGCGTGATCAACCAACCCGGCGACCAGGACTGGTTCCGCATCACGCTGAATGCCGGCGAGGCCCTTGTTCTGGAACTGCTCGGAAACAGCAGCAACAACGGCACTCTCCACGATCCCTGGCTTGGTCTCTACTCAGCCTCCGGTCAGCTTCTCGCATCCGACAACAACAACGGCAAAGGCTTGGATGCACGACTCGCCTGGGCTGCTTCCACCGCCGGCACGTACTACATCGCTGCCGCCGCACTCGGAAACCAGGGTCGCGGCAGCTACATCCTCCAGTCGTCCAAACGGGAGGACGACGCCCCGGATCGTCTGAGCTCTGCCTTCGTCTACGACCTGATCACGCCAGGCACCAGCCTTTCCGGAGATCTGGAGGTCAGCGGTGATCGTGACTGGTATCAGACCATTCTTCAGGCCACCAAGACCTACCGCATCGCCTTGGACGGCGAGCAGTCTCTTGCCAGTGGTTACCAACCCCTCAACGACCCAGCCGTAACCGTCCGCGGCCCGGGTGGAAAGCGTCTCGCCTTTGATGACGATGGCGGAGTCGGCCTCGATGCTGAACTCATCTTTCAACCCGCCAGCACGGGACGCTTCTTCCTCGACGTTCAAGACGCCACCGACCGAAGCGACGGCCACTACAAACTCAGCGTGGAAGAAGCCGTCGATGACTTCGGCGATACAACCCTGTCCGCCCACGCCCTATCCCAACCGGGCAAGGACGCCGTTGTCCTTGAGGGGCGTCTCGACTTCCGTCAGGACATCGACCTCTTCTCCATCGACATCTCCCCTGACCAGACCTACCGCATCGACTTGCGTGGTCTGAGCAGCGACGGCGGATCACTACCTGACCCTCTCCTGCTCATCCATGCTCTCGACGGCACCCTGCTGAGCGACGACGACAACAGCGGCCAGGGCAATGACGCAGGTCTGTACCTCTCCTCCTCAACCGCCCAGACCATCCTCATCACCGCCGCGGCTCCTGCAGGGCAGCTCGGCACCTACACCCTCGAAATTGAACAATCCCAGCTCCCGCCCGATGACTTCGGTGATTCACCAGACCAGGCCGGTTCCCTCACGCCTGGCACCAGCCAGCAGGGTCTGCTTCTCACGGCCGGAGACACCGATTGGTTCCAACTCGCCCTCAAGGCAGACCAGCACTACCGCTTCCTGCTCCGTGGCACGGACAGCAACAGCGGCAGCCTCGACGATCCATTCCTTGAGCTGCGCGATGCCGACGGCACGCTGATCGATTCCGCCGACGGCGGCACCCTGACCCGCGACGCCGCCCTCGGCTACAGGCCCAGTTCCGATCAGACCGTCCACCTCGTGGCGCGTGCCAGCACCAGTGCTCTGACGGGGTCCTACACCCTCACCGCTTATGAGCCCGATGAAGCCGGTGCTGGCTTCGAATCTGCTGCTCCTCTTCTCGTCGACGCTCCCTTCCAGGCCGGCATCCAGTCGCCCGATGACACCGACTGGTTCCGCATCGACGTCACGGCCGGCAACACCTACACCCTTTCCGCTCTGACCGACACCGACAAGGACGGTTCCCTCAAGACAGCTCTGATCGAGCTGTTTGATTCCACACGCACCACCATCTCCGCCGCTGACGGACGCCACACGGACGGCTCGGCCACCCTGGCCTTCAAGGCCACGTCCACAGGCCCCCATTACCTCGCCGTCCGTGGCTACCGCGGCGATACCGGCACCTACACCCTCTCCGCCACTCAGGGCAATCAGGCCGACCTCATTGGGGAATCCCGGGACACCGCCGCTGCACTCACCATCGGCGGCGACAACCGAGCTGTTCTCGAACTCGCTTCCGACCTGGACTGGTTCAGTGTCGACGTGGATGCCGGCAGCACCTATCGCTTCACGATGCAGGCCAACGTTGACGGCATCACCCCGCCGCTCGTAGCCCCCTCTCTCACGACCGTTGCCTTCGAGGCCGACGAACTGCCGCCAACGCCTCCCAGCCGAAGAGGACGCAGAAGGCTGCCGGGATTCCTCGGGGAAAACGCCATCAGCCTCGATAGTTCGATCACCTATACAGCCGAACAAAGCGGCACCCTTTACCTCCAGGCAGCGTCAGTCGCCAACCGCTGGCAGGGCGCCTACCGCATCGAAGCCGTCGACCTCGGCGATCTCAACCGCGACGATCACCCCGACACCAGTTCCGGCTCAGCCCCGACTCTCCTGCCTGGGCAGTCACGGACCGGCACGATCGAAAACTCCACGGACCGGGACATCTTCCGACTCGCCCTCAAGGGCAATCAGAGCTACCAGCTGCTGCTTCGCGGCGTCAGCAGCAATGGCGGCACCCTCACCGACCCGCGCTTCCGGATTTTGGATGCCGCGGGCAAAGCCGTCTCGGCCAGCTTCGACAGCGTCGGCGCACCTGACCCATCACTTCTCTTCACCCCTGCCACCTCCGGCGACTTCTTCCTGGAAGTGGCCGCTGAGGAGGGCAACACCGACATCGGCAGCTATTCGGCTGATCTCATTGCCATCACGCAAGGCGACCAAACCACACCCCTCAACGATCTACCCGCCGATCGCTACACAACAGCTGAGCTGCTCGCCAAGCAGACCGTGGAATCCACCCTGCATTCCGGAGATGACACCGACTGGATCCGTGTGGAGCTCACTGCTGGAGAGTCCTATCAGTTCGATCTCACACCGCGGATCAACCAGGGCGGCCTCGGCTGGACACCGCATATCGACCTCATCGACAGCGACGGAACACGCCTCGCCGCCAGCCGTGACAACGCCCCAGGGCAGACCGCTCGCCTCCTCTACCGACCCAGCTCGGATGGGCATGTCTTCCTTGCCATCTCCAGCAAGGACGGCTCCCACGGCACCTACGAACTGAACCGCAGACGCCTCGTCAGTTCTTCCGGTGATCCCCTGATCGCACGCCAGTGGCATCTCTCCAATGCCACTGGCAACGGCCTCGACCTCAACCTCGATGCCGTCTGGCGCGATTACTCAGGATCCGACATCAACATCGGGGTCATCGATGACGGCATCCTCTACAGCCACCCCGACCTCACATCCCAGCTCGACACCACCAACGATGCCGGGGCGTCCTTCTCCTTCCCTGACGTCGGATCCCTGTTCGAGGATGCCAACCTCAATGTCGGACCCAAGCCTGAAGCAGGCCATGGCACTGCTGTTGCCGGACTGATCGCAGCTGGATCAGCCAACGGTGCAGGGCTATCCGGTGTCGCACCCGGAGCCTCCATCAGCGGCTACGAGGTCGACTGGACGCCTCAGGCTCTCACCCTCATGCTCCAGAAGCAGCTGGACTCTTCCATCGGTGGAGTTGACCTGTCCAACAACAGCTGGGGATTTCTCAGGCCTTTCGCCGATGACTTCGACTCCCCCCAGTTCTCACCCCTTGTCCAAGCTCTCACCAATGGTGTCCAGCAGGGGCGCGACAACGGCACCAATGCCCTCGGCATCAACTGGGTCTTCTCCGCCGGCAACTCACGAACACTCGGTGATTCAACCAATTACCACGGTTTTCAAAGCAGCCGCTTCGTCACCACAGTCGCCAGCACCGACCGCCGTGGCAACACCTCCTTCTTCTCGACACCCGGTGCATCGATCCTCGTCAGCGCCTTCGGAGAAGACCTCTACACCAGCCTGCTCGGCGCGGAGAACACTGCGAGTTACGGCAACTTCGACGGCACCTCCGCAGCCGCCCCCCTCGTCTCCGGCGTCATCGCCCTGATGCTTGAAGCCAACCCTGATCTCGGTTACCGCGACGTTCAAACCATCCTCGCCTACTCAGCACGTCAGGTCATCGACGACGGCTTCAAATTCAATGCCGCCTCGAACTGGAACGGGGGCGGGCTTCACATCAGCCATGACCAAGGGTTTGGATTGGTCGATGCCCATTCTGCTGTTCGACTGGCTGAATCCTGGTCTGCGGCTCCGTCCACCAGTGCCAACGAACAGAGAGCTATCCAGAGCATCAAGGGCTCCGCCGCAATCCCCGATAACAGCGTCTCTGGAGTCAGCCTCTCCACCCTCATCGATCGTGCTCTTGATCTCGAATGGGCCGAAGTTGAACTCGACATTCTCCATCCGCGCATCACAGACCTGGTCGTTGAACTCATCTCTCCCAGTGGCACCGTCGCACGGCTGATCAACAGACCCACGGTCAGTCCCACCAACCCTTCCGGAGACTCCGCCCAAGACGGCCTGCCTGATCGCATCGTCTTCTCCACCAGCGCCTCTCTGTTCAGGGGTGAATCGTCCCTTGGAAACTGGACCCTCAAAGTCTCTGACAGAAACAAGGACATCACGGGCACTCTCCGCCAGTGGGGGCTGAATCTCTATGGCTCACAGCCATCAGACGATGACACCTACATCTACACAAATGAATATCAAACCGTCAGCGACGCCACCCGCTCTCTTCTCATCGACAACGACAAGGGCATCGATACCTTCAATGGTGCCGCACTCTCCACGGCGACGCTCCTCAACCTGACGCCCGGCAGCAAAAGCAGGGTCGCCATGCGCCCCCTCAGTCTCGGAGACGATACGGTCATCGAGCACGCCATCACTGGTGATGGCGACGATGTCATCCGTGGTAACGCCTCCAACAACAGTCTCAGAGGCGGCCGTGGTGATGACCGCTTCTTCCTCTCAGCCGGCTCCGACACTCTCGATGGAGGTCGAGGTTTCGACCAGCTCATTGTTGAGGCCAACGCCAGCGACTTTCTGTTGACAGAAGACACCAGCAGCGGCAATTGGACCATCACAGACCAACGTCCCAGCACCACCTATGGACACACGGGCACCGACCTGCTGACCAGTATCGAGCGCATTGTTTTCTTCGATCATCAGCAGGATCTCATCACCAACAATCAACCACCAACGCTCGCCGGAACTGTTGAGGATCTCGCATTCGACTCCGATGTCGTCTTTACCCACACCTTCTCCAACGACCTCTTCACCGATCCAGACAATCTCAACGCTTCCGCAGATGATCTCGCGTACGACATTCGCATGACCGATGGACGCCAGCTTCCTGGCTGGCTCAAGTTCGATCCCACGTCCGGTTCTCTGACAGGCGAACCTCACCCAGCCGCCTCTGGCACCTACTCGCTTGAAATCCTTGCCACAGACTCACTTGGTGCTGTGACGGCTCAATCCTTCTCGCTCAACATTGAGCACAGCACCGGCACGACAGGGTCTTCGGAGCCCACAGACGATGAACTCGCTATCGCATGGAATCTTGAGCTCGCATCCGACAGCCTCCAGGTGGGAGAAGATCTGAGCGTCGGCGACATCTTCTCCATCGACATCAACGTCGCTGACATCACTGACCCAGACAATCCAAGATCGCCTTTTTCCGCCTACGCAGATCTCACCTATGACCCCGCAATCCTGCGGGCCATTGACATCTCCTACGAAGATGCCTTCCCACTGTTCCGTTCCGGAGAGATTGATCCCATCGCTGGCACCATCCAGGATCTGGGAGCCACGCTTGCCTCCTTCTCTCCATCCCAAAGCACTGAGATCGCCTCCATACGATTTGAGGTCATCAGTCCGGGCACAGCTGAGATCGCGCTGAGCCGCTCCCAATCGGAATTCCTTGAATCCACTGTGTTCGAAAGCGACGGTGATCAAGGGCCCTACAGCCGCTTTGATTCCACCTCGCTGAGCTTCAGTTCTCCGCGCCCCGACATCGCGATCAAGTCTTTCCAACTGGATAACCAGCGACTCCGCCAGGGACTCGCCAACTTCACCTACGACATCGCCAACTACGGGCACGTCGACTCTCTGCCCTTCTGGATCGAATTGCACCACACCACCGATCTGAATCGTCCGCTCACGCAGGACACCCTGATCTGGAATCAATACTTTGCCGCAGACTCCATCACAGGACTCAGCAGCACTGGAATCACAAACCAATCTGTTGCCATTGAACGTGACGTGCTGTTTGAAAATGCACGCAGCGAAGATCCTGCCTTCCTGGAAATCTTTGGCACATCGAGCATTCACCGCGATTGGCTCCACCTGCGCATCCAGCCTGAGCAGGAGGATGCTGACGCTCTTGCGTCCAATAACCTCGTAGCAAGACCCATCCAATACTTCCCTTGGGATGTCGATGACAACGGCAAAGTGACCACAGCCGACGCCGTGGAAATGGTCAACCGGATCGGCCCCACTCCAGCCGCCACCAACCTCACTCCCATGCATGACCTCAACGGCGACGGTTTTGTCGACCAGACCGAGGTCATGGAGGTCGTCAACCGGATCGGCATGATCCAGTCCGATCTTTCGGCATGATCCCCCCTGATCCATGCCACTGCGCACATCCATTCAACTGATCAACACAACTCCCCCTGGGAGTTCCGTTGCCACCCTTGAACTTGTTATTTCTGCGTGGGAAAATCATGAATCCCAGGACTGGACATTATTCAGCTGGTATGCCGATCTGATTCTGGAAGGGTCAGGAGCACGAGTTGATGAGATCATTCCAGCCTCCACCTATGCAAACGACTACTTCAACGCCGACCTCTCCTCAGACAAAACAGTTATTTCAGGCTTCGGCTTCACAGGCAGTCCTTTTGCTTCCAAGGACCATGATCTGTTCCGCATCGGCTCGGTTCTGATCCAACTCGATCAGATCCCATCAGCGGACCAACCACTGAAGATCACGCTCCAAGCCGTTGGCAATAGTCGCAATGAAGAAGGAACAATCTCGCTGCAGACAGTTGCAGCCAGCAAACAACTTTTTCCAGGAGTAAGCCCCTCACCAACCGGTGATCTCGCGAAAGAGATTGGCACGATCATAGCCACCATTGATGATTCTCTGGATCAGCCCTTACTACTGCAAGGCAGAAGCAATACAGCACCAAATCTAAACTCCGACAAACTGATTCTGAGCGGAACGGAAGACCAGCCCTTGCTTTTCAGCGTGGACAAACTCCTGCAACAGCTTGGCTTTTCGGATGCTGACAACAATCCTCCAGCGCTGAAGTTCGTCTCAGGAACTGTTCCCAACCTCGAGCTTTTCCGTAACAACAACTGGATCAATCTCGAGGAAGAGATGATTCTGGATGTTCCCGAAGAACAGATCCGCTGGCTTCCTCCAGCAAATCAAACAGGTGATGTCGCGCTGTTCAGCGTGTCAGGTTGGGACGGGAAATCCAGTTCTCCGGAACAGGCAGTGATTTCCGTAAAACTCGAACCGATCGACGATCCCAGCACCATCACCGGCGACACCTCCGCCAGCACAGAGGAAGACAACAGCATCTCCGGTGATCTTGATGCCACCGACACAGAAGGCCTCACCAACAACACCCCCTTCTCCATCGCCGACGATCCCTCCAACGGATCCGCTTCCATCGATGCAGCAACAGGCGCCTGGACGTACACACCCAACGCCGACTTCAACGGCAGCGATTCCTTCATCATCTCCATCACCGACGACCTCGGCGGCACCACCAAACAGGCGATCAACATCAGTGTCGGCATCGTCAATGATCCCAGCACCATCTCAGGGAACACCGCAGCCAACACCAAGGAAGACAACAGTGTCACGGGTGATCTTGATGCCAGCGACACAGAAGGCCTCACCAGCAACACCCCCTTCTCCATCGCCAACGATCCCTCCAATGGATCCGCTTCCATCGATGCAGCAACAGGCTCCTGGACTTACACACCCAACGCCGACTTCAACGGCAGCGATTCCTTCATCGTCTCCATCACCGACGACCTCGGCGGCACCACCAAACAAGCGATCAACATCAGCATCACACAGGTCAATGACGTCCCAAGCGGGGAACTCAACTTCACAGGCTCCACAGCGCTTAACGACATACTCAATCTGAACAGCACCATCACTGATGTTGACGGTGTCGATCCCGAACTGATCCGCTACGGACTGGATCGCAAGGCAGCCTGGAGCAACACCTGGGAGTCCCTCAGCGATCCCTGGTCACCCACTGTTCACGTGCTCAAGCCCATCGATCTGGGGATGAGGTTGCGCATCAGCGCCAGTTACACCGATGGCGGAGGCACCGAGGAGCGGGTGAACTCTGCCCCCTTGCTGATCCCCTATCCCGAGCCATCTCTCCATGGCAGCAGCGCCGACGAGCAACTCATTGGGAGCGATCGAGATGACACCATCACCGCAGCAGCCGGAGCGGACAGCCTGCTCGCTTTCGGTGGTGACGATCACCTCGATGGTGGCAGCGGCTGGGACACGCTCTACCTGCGAGGTCCAAGAGCGGATTACGCCCTCCACAAGCTTCAGGAGGATCTTCTGCGTCTCAGCGACAGCATCCACCAACGGGACGGCACAGATCTGATCACAGGCATCGAGCAACTGCAGTTCACCGATGAGCTCCTGCCGATCTCGGCGGTGATCGACGAACTTCCTTTGGCCACCACCGACGCATGGAAGGCCGACCTTGATGGAGATCAGCTGTTCTCACCCATCAGCGATGGCATCGCCATCGCGTCACACTTCCTGCCCGCCAGTGGAGCGAATCTCAGCAGCCGAGCAGAGCTGGCCCTCGGCATCAACAGCGGCTACCTGGACTTCAACCAGGACAAGCTGCTCCAGAGAAATGAGGCTGAACTGCTGCTTCGCTTCGGCTTCGGGACCTTCCCAGGCAGCCATCTCAGTGAGGGGCTTGAGATCGCGACCTCTCCGGACCAGCTGGCACTGCAGTTGGCGGCCTTGCTCTGAGCAATTGACCAGGCTCGACATGACCATCAAAAAAGGGGGCCCGAAGGCCCCCTTTTTTGAATCCGTGGCGACCTGTGATCAGGCGGCGACGGCAGCCTTGGGATCGAGGGTGCCCTTGGCGTACAGACCGGCGTAGAAGTTGATGCTCTGCTGCTGGATCTTGCTGGCGTTGCCGGCAGCCCAGAACTGCTGATAGCGGTCGAGGCAGACCTGCTTCATGTACTTGCGGGCGGGCTTGTTGAAGTGGCGGGGGTCGAAGTTGGCGGGATCAGCCATGGCTGCTTCACGCACAGCTGCGGTGAACGCGAGGCGGTTATCGGTGTCGATGTTCACCTTGCGCACGCCGTTGCGGATGCCTTCCTGGATCTCTTCGACGGGAACGCCGTAGGTCTCAGGGATGGCACCGCCGTGCTTGTTGATCATCTCCAGCCATTCCTGGGGCACGGAAGAGGAGCCGTGCATCACCAGGTGGGTGTTGGGCAGGGCCTTGTGGATCTCGGCGATGCGGCTGATGGCAAGCACTTCACCGGTGGGCTTGCGGGTGAACTTGTAAGCACCGTGGCTGGTGCCGATGGCGATCGCCAGGGCGTCGCATTTGGTCTTGGCGACGAAATCAGCGGCTTCAGCGGGATCGGTGAGCAGCATGTCCTTGGACAGCTCACCCTCGAAACCGTGGCCGTCTTCCGCTTCGCCCTTGCCGGTTTCCAGGGAGCCCAGGCAACCCAGCTCGCCTTCCACACTCACGCCCACGGAGTGAGCGAAATCCACCACCTTCTTGGTGACGGCCACGTTGTACTCGTAGCTGGCGGGAGTCTTGGCGTCGGCTTCCAGGGAGCCGTCCATCATCACGGAGGTGAAGCCGTTGATGGCGGCGGAATAGCAGGTGGAAGGCTCGTTGCCGTGGTCCTGGTGCATCACCACGGGGATGTGGGGATAGGTCTCGGTGGCGGCCAGGATCAGGTGGCGCAGGAAGATCTCACCGGCGTAGCTGCGGGCACCGCGGGAGGCCTGCAGGATCACGGGGCTGTCGGTCTCGTCAGCCGCTTCCATGATCGCCTGCACCTGCTCCAGGTTGTTCACGTTGAACGCAGGGATGCCGTAGCCGTTCTCAGCGGCGTGGTCGAGCAGAAGCCGGAGCGGAACGAGCGCCATGGTGAAATCCTCGAAGGGTGGGTCGTCTGAGACGAATCGCGGCGATATTACCCTGCGTTACGCGTGTCTCGTCGCTGTCTGGGCTGCCTGATCACAGGCCAACCGGCTGGCGACACCCTCGGCCAGGCCAGGAATCATCGGCCGACCGCTGCGGATGCTCTCCGCCCACCAGCCCTGAACCCTCGCCACCGGAGCAATCCGGCCATCCGCCCATGTGGTTTCGAACGCCAGATCGGCATCGGCCTCGATCGGTCTCAGCGCCTCACCGGCAGCGGCATGCTGCAGCGCGAAGCCATGCACGTAATCCTTCTGATTCGGGCTGCCGAGGATGAGACAGCCCTCCGAGCCGTACACCTCCAGCCAGCAACCACGGCCGTTGCGTGCCACGGAGGCGAGATTGATCTGAGCGGGAACGGTGCTGTCGGCTCGTCCCTGCCACTGCAGGCGGGCCTGGATCAAGGAAACATCCTCGGAATCGACGGCTGCCATGCCCCCGTCACCAAGCGGACGCTCCAGGATCGAGGTGGCGTTGAGAGCCTGCACCCCGCTCAGCGGTCCGATCAGCCAGGCCAGGATGTCCATGGCATGGGTGCCGAGCGCGCCGATCACCCCACCACCCTCCGACGCCTGGGAATACCAGTTCCAGCCGCGGCTGGCATCGGCCCGGCTGCTCATCAGCCAGTCGAGTTTCACCAGCCAGGGGGTGCCCACCGCACCGGCCCGCAGCAGCCGCTCCGCCTGCATGAACAGGGGCACGGCCCGGTACTCGTAATTCACAGCGACAGAGAGCTGCCGCTCCATGGCCAGCCGCTGAAGATCCCTGGCCTGATCGGCCTGCAGTGCCACCGGTTTCTCCAGCAGCAGATGCTTGCCCGCCAGGAGAGCCTGACGCGCCAGCTCGTGGCGGGGCGCCGGCGGTGTGGCGATCACGATCGCCTCGACGGCCGGATCCGCCAGCAGAGCCCCCCAGTCCGAATGACCGGGAAGGCCATGGGTGGAGCAGGCCTGCTCGAGACGGGCAGGGCGCGGATGCCACAGCGCAACGGGAGTCAGATCCGCATTTGCCTGAAGAGCGGGCAGATGCACCTTCTCACCGAAACCGAGGCCGGCGATGGCGACACCGATGGGTCGAGCGGTCATCTCAGCTGGCGAGGGGGGCGTCACAGACGGCACCGATCACCGACACGATCAGCTCATCGCTGCCGGCGGCCTGCCACTGGGCACGGAAGCGGGGAATGCCGTTCACCTGCTGATCCCGGTACAGCTTCTGGGCACAGTCGATCTGCATCACGAACAGCTCGCCGTTGCGGGGCGGCTCCCCATCCACGGCAGCCGGTGTGAACCGGCTCAGCACGGTGCGCAGCCCCTCGCGGTTCTCCCGCACACTGCCGCTGTCCCACCACTGCTGACCGGCCTCAGTCGCCGGAACCTCAACCCATTCAACAGGCCCCGCCCAGGCCGGAGACGCCCCCAGCACGAGAACGGCCAGAAGCGTGGCCAGAAGACGGACGATCATGCGCTGGCGAGCTCCAGGGCGGCACAGCCGTGCAGACGCAGCACTCTGGCCAGGGTGCTGCGCAGCTGGGTGCGGGGGACGATCACATCGACGAAACCGTGATCGCGGAGGTACTCAGCCGTCTGGAAATTGTCCGGCAGCTTTTCACGCAGGGTCTGCTCGATCACGCGGCGGCCGGCGAATCCGATCAGCGCCTTCGGCTCCGCCAGGATCAGATCGCCGAGCATCGCGAAGCTGGCGGTCACCCCACCGGTGGTGGGGTGGGTGAGCAGCGGCATGTAGAGCAGTTCCGCCTCGCGATGACGCTCGAGCGCCCCGGAGATCTTGGCCATCTGCATCAGGCTGAGCATCCCCTCCTGCATGCGGGCACCACCGGAGGCGCAGACGATCAGCAGCGGCAGCTTCTGGGCCGTGGCCCGCTCGATCAGACGGGTGATCCTCTCGCCCACCACCGAGCCCATCGAGCCACCCATGAAGCGGAAATCCATCACGGCCAAGGCCAGACCGATGCCTTCCACCCGGCAGAAGCCGCTCACCACACCATCCTTCAGACCGGTGGCCGCCTGACTCTCCCGCAGGCGATCGGCGTAGGCGCGTCGATCCTTGAACTCCAGGGGATCCATGGGGGCGAGATCCGCATCGAATTCCTGGAAGCTGCCGGAATCGGCGATCACCTCGATGCGTTCACCGCTGTCGATGCGGTGGTGGTAGCCGCAGCCGGCACAGACGCTGGCATTGGCCTTGAGATCCTTCAGGTAGACGACCTGGCCGCATTCGGGGCACTTGTTCCAGAGGCCATCACCTTCCTCCGGCTCCTGGCTCACCTTGCCGACGAACTGCCCTTTCCGGCGATCAGCGAACCAGTCGAACAGAGACACGGGAACCGCACGGTTCCGACCATTAAAGACCCAGCAGGTGGAGCCACTGCTGCCACCACCAGAGGGGGCCCGTGAGCCAGACCAGCCAGATGCCGAGTGCGATGAAGGGGCCGAAGGGAAAGGCCTGCCGTGGCTGCAGCCGACCGCTCAGCCTCCCGGCTGCACCGAACAGGGCTCCCGCGAAGATGGCCAGGGCCATCGCTGCCGCGATGCCGGCAGCACCGAGCCAGGCGCCACCCATGGCCGCCAGCTTGGCGTCCCCCAAGCCGAGCGCCGGCTGACCGAGCAGCCGTTCCGCCAGGGCGCTGATGGACTCCATCAGCAGCAGAGCCAGACAGGCGGCGATCAGATGATCCGCCAGAACGGGGATGCCAGCAGCAGCCGACAGCACCAGGCCCAGCACCAGCCCCCAGCGACAGAGCGGCTCGGGCAACCAGAGATGGTCGAGATCGATCAGCACCAGAGGCAGCAGCAGCGCGATCAGCGGCAGCCCCGCCCACGGCAGCAACCACAGCGGCAGTCCCCCGCCACCACTCTCGGCAACCGCCAGAGCCGACAGCCAAAGAGCTGCGCTGAGTGCTTCCACAGCTGGATATCGCCAGCTGATCGGGGCCTGGCAGTCGCGGCAGCGCCCGGCCAGGAGCAGCCAGCCCAGCAACGGCAGATTGTCGTGCCAGCGGATGGCATGACCGCAGCGGGGGCAGTGACTGCCGGGAAACACCACCGATTCGTCCCGCGGCAGACGCCACACCACCACGTTGGTGAAACTTCCGACGCAGGCTCCAAGCAGCGCTGCCCAGAGCGGCGGGATCACACCTTCCATCGCGGTCGTTGCTTGAAAGGGCGGCGGCGGATCAGATCCAAGGCGATGAACTCCTCATCCGGCAGCAGCACCGGCAGGTCGAACACCACCCGCCCCTCGCAGAGATCAGCGCTCAGCACAACACCACAGGGGTCTGCCCCCGCAGCGGCATTGCTGAGGAAGGAGAAGTAGACCTCCCGGGCACGGGCGATCAACGCACGGCTGTCGACACGATCCCAGCGGGGTGAGCGGGAGGCACCGGAGGCTCCGCTGATCTCAAAGGAGGGCGTTGAAACGGAAATGGGCCCACCTGATCACTCAGACGAACCCACATTAGAGATGAATTGTGAACAGGAATCAGCTCAGCTGAGATTCTTCTGCTCTTCCACCATGCGGTGAATGATCGGAGTGAGGATCAGTTCCATCGCAAACCCCATCTTGCCGCCGTTCACCACGATGCTGGTGGGGCTGGACATGAAGGAATCGTGGATCATGTTCAGCAGGTAGCCGAAGTCGATCCCCCACTTCTCACGAGCTCCCTTGCGGAAGTGAATGATCACGAAACTTTCATCCGGTGTGGGGATGTTGCGGCAGATGAATGGGTTGGAGGTGTCCACTGTGGGAACCCGCTGGAAGTTGATGTCCGTCTCGCTGAACTGCGGGCAGATGTGGTTGATGTAATCCGGCATCCGGCGCAGGATCGTGTCGACGATCGCTTCGGCGGAATAACCGCGCTCGGCATTGTCGCGATGGATCTTCTGGATCCATTCCAGGTTGGTGATCGGCACCACACCCACCAGCAGATCGGCCAGCGCCGCCACGTTGTATCCCTCACCCCGCACGCCACCGTGCAGGCCTTCGTAAAACAGCAGGTCGGTGCCTGAGGGAATCTCCTCCCAGGGGGTGAACTGACCGGGACCCAGATCGACACCGAGTCGTGCGTTGTGCTCGGTGGCTTCCTCGGGGCTGTGCAGGTAGTAGCGCTTCTGTCCGGTGCCGGTTTCGCCGTAGACCCGGAAAAGCTCCTCGAGCTTGTCGAACAGGTTGGCTTCCGGACCGAAGTGGGAGAAGTTCTCACCACGGGCCAGGGCGTCAGCCATGGCCTGCTTCATCGGCATCCGCTCGTAGCGGTGATAGCTGTCGCCCTCCACCACCGCCGGCGTGATGCCTTCGCGAGCGAAGATGTGCTCGAAGGCGCGCTTGACGGTGCTGGTTCCAGCACCGGACGAACCGGTGACAGCGACTACCGGGTGACGCTTCGACATCGACGCAGGGACTACGGGCTCGGCGAGTTTGCCAGATCGAGGCCCGTTTTCACCAATACAGACATCAGAGCGCTTCAATCAGCGCCCTGCCCATGGCGCTGCAGCCCACCGGCGTGCAGCCCTCCGCCATCAGATCACCCGTGCGCAGACCCGACGCCAGCACCGTGTCGACGGCCCGCTCGAGATCCGCCGCCGCAGCCGACTGCTTCAGGCCGATGCGCAGCATCATGGCGGCGGACAGCACCATCGCCATGGGGTTCGCCTTGTCCTGACCGGCGATGTCGGGGGCGGAGCCATGCACGGGCTCGAACAGTCCGGGACCATCACTGCCCAGCGACGCGGACGGCAGCATGCCGATGGAGCCGGTGAGCATCGCCGCCTCGTCACTGAGGATGTCGCCGAACAGATTGCCCGTGAGCAGCACATCGAACTGGCGCGGGTCCCGCACCAGCTGCATCGCGGCATTGTCCACATACATGTGGCTCACCTCCACATCGCCATAGCCGGGGGCCATCGTGTCGACGCGATCACGCCAGAGCTGACTCACATCCAGCACATTGGCCTTGTCCACCGAGCAGAGACGACCACGACGCTCGCGGGCCAGATCGAAGGCCACCCTGGCGATCCGATCCACCTCCGATGCGGAGTAGGTCATGGTGTTGAAGCCCCGCTCCTCGCCGTCGGCCTCGATCCGCCCCTTGGGCTGACCGAAGTAGATGCCGCCGGTGAGTTCACGCACCACCATCAGATCCACGCCCTCGATCACCTCGGGCCGCAGGCTGCTGGCCCCGATCAGCGCGGGCACGATCTTCACCGGCCGCAGGTTGGCGAACAGCTGCATGCCGGCCCGCAGACCGAGCAGACCGGTCTCCGGTCGCTTCTCTCGGGGCAGGCTGTCGAAGCGGGGGCTGCCGATCGCCGCCAGCAGCACGGCATCCGCCTGCCTGCACGCCTCCAGTGTTGAGGCGGGCAGCGGCTCACCGGTGGCGTCAATGGCGCTGCCACCGATGGGCTGCTCCTCGAAGCTGAGCTGGAACCCGTGCCGCTCGCTCACCGTCTCCAGAAGCTGGCGGGCCACGGCGGTGATTTCCGGACCGATGCCGTCACCGGGAAGAAGAACGACGCGGTGCTGGGCCATGGAGGACCGGTGCGACAGGACAGCCGCTGAGATTACTGAGCAGAGTCCCGCTTGAGCTCCCGCAGCGTCCTGGCCATCTCCGGCAGCTTGCTGAAGGCCGCGGAACAGCGCAGCCACAACCGGTTGGGAATCGCCGGATACCCACTCACCACCTCACCGGCCGCCACCTCACCGTGCAGACCGCTCTTGGAGCTGGCGATGGCCCGATCGCCGATCACGGTGCGGTTGGCCACGCCCACCTGCCCCGCCAGGATCACGCCATGGCCGATGCGGGCACCACCGGCGATGCCCACCTGGGAGGCGAAGGCACAGCCCCGGCCGGTGGTCACCCCATGACCGACCTGGACCAGGTTGTCGATCTTGGTGCCGGCGCCGATCCGCGTCTCTCCCACCGAGGGGCGGTCGATGGTGCTGCCGCAACCCACCTCCACACCGTCTTCCAGCACCACCTGTCCCGTCTGGGGCATCTTGCGCCACCCCTGGGCCGTGGGAACGAAACCGAACCCCTCGGAGCCGATCACGGCATTGGAATGCACCACGCAGCCCCGCCCGACCCGGCTGCCGGGATGGAGCACGGCATTGGCGTGCAGTTCACAGCCGTCGGCGACGACGACATCGTCGTAAACCACCACCCCGGGATGCACGATGCAGTTCGCACCGATCCGGCTGGCGGCACCGATGCAGACCCGTGGTCCGATGGCCGTGCCGGGTCCCACCTGAGCCCGGTCGTCGATCACGGCCGTGGGGTGAATCTCCGCCAGGGGGCGACGACGGGGATGCAACCGCTCCAGTGCCTCGGCGAAGGCCAGCCGGGGATCGGCGAAGACGGCGAAGGCGATACCGCGCTGGGTGGCCAGATCGATCAGGTCCTGCTGGTCCGGCAGCAGCACAGCCCCGGCATGGCTGTCGGCCAGTGCCGCCGTCAGGGCGTTGCCCTTCTCCAGAAAACTGAGCTGATCCGAAGCTGCCGCCTCAAGCGATGCGGCGCTGCGCAGCTCCGGATCCGTCGCTGTCGCGCTGTGCCTCAGACCGGCCTGGCCCTGCTGCAGAGCCGTGATCAGAGTGCTGAAGCGCATGGTTGAGCGATGCCGCGGCCGGATCGTAGGCGCGCAGGACCGCTCAGGGCAGAAGCCGATCGCTCAGCACCAGGGCATCCCGATGCACCACCACAGCAGAGGGTCGATCGCCCGCTGCGGCACCGAGACCCTGCCGCAGCGCGGCGCTGGACTGTGAGCAGAGTCCGCGTCCCAGCAACCGACCGTCAGGGTCGACCAGGTTCACCGCCTGGCTGGCCCCGAACTCCCCCTCCACCGCGGTGATTCCCACCTGCAGCAACGAGGCTCCCCGCTCCAGCAGCGCCTCGCAGGCCCCTGGATCCAGGCGCAGGGTGCCCTGCGCCTGCAGCACATGGGCCAACCAGCTGCGCCGGTTGCCGAGCGGTTCCGGATGGGGATGAAACACGGTGCCGCCCCGGTCGCCCTGCAGCAGCTGATCGAGACGGCTGGGATCGCGACCATCGGCCAGATGCACGGTGATGCCGCTGGCCGTGGCGATCCGTGCTGCCGCCAGCTTGGTGGTCATGCCGCCGCGGCCCCAGCGACCACCATCGCCGGCACCCGCCTCCAGGGCCTGAAGCTCACGCGGGTGATGCACATCGGAGATGGGCCTGGCATCCGCAACGGTGCGGGGATCGGCGGAATAAAGACGATCCACATCCGTGAGCAGGATCAGCTGATCGGCATCGACAGCGGCTGCCACCAGGGCCGACAGCGTGTCGTTGTCCCCGAAGCGCAGTTCCGCCGGAGAGATCGCATCGTTCTCGTTGATCACTGGCAGAACCCCCCAGCTGAGCAGCTGCCGCAGGGTGTTGGAGGCGTTCTGGTAGCGGCGGCGATCCGCCAGATCGGAGCGGGTCAGCAGCACCTGGGCCACCGACCGCCCGTGGCGGGACAACGCCCGTTCGTAGAGGGCCATGAGATGTCCCTGGCCGATGGCAGCGGCCGCCTGCAGCGCCACAACGGTGTCGGGACGACGGGGCAGCTGCTGACGCTGACACCCCAGACCGACCGCCCCGCTGGTGACCAGCACCACCTGATCACCACGCTCCATGGCAGCGGCGATCGCGGCTCCATAGCCCTCGATCACGGCAGCCGTGTCACCGCGCAGCAGGCTGGTGCCCAGCTTCACCACCCACAGCATCACGCGGCAGGGGCTCCCAGAACCCGTGCCAGACGCCGCTCCAGACGCTGAACCCGATCCCTGTCGCAGGGGGCGCCGTCCTCACGGATCGGCCGCACCAGCACGGTGTAGAGACCGAGCCGATTGCCGCAGAGCACGTCGGTGAACAGCCGGTCACCGACCATGGCGATCGATCGCGGCGGCAGATCCAGATCCGCGATGACGCGGCGCAGGGCGCCCCGTCGCGGCTTGCCGGCTCCGCAGGTGAAGCTGAGATCGAGCTGACTGGCCACCGCCGAGATCCGCGCCTTGGAGGGGTTGTTGCTGAACAGATGCAGCTGCAGGCGCCGCCCCGCGTCCTCGAGCCAAACCCTCACGCTGTCGGGAAGGCGCACCGCCCGCCCGGGCAGGAGGGTGCGGTCCACATCGATGACCGCTGCCTGGATGTCGCGTCCGGTGAGGTGAGGCAGCGGCAGATGGGCAATGGTCAGGCCCGGATCCCAGTCGGGCAGCAACCAGTGACTGGGACTCACTCCGGCCATTCACGCTCCTCGATCTCGGCTTCGATGCGGGGCTGGATCCGATCGAAATCCTCTCCCTCCACCAGTTCAGCCTGACCATCCACCATGCGGGCCACCACGAAGAACGGATCCAGGGGGATGTAGAGGCCGTACTCCTGCTGGTCGACCATGAAACTCACCAGCAGCTCATAGGTTTCCGTCTCTTCATCGTCCTCATCGTCCTCGTCGTCCTCGAGTTCGTCCGGATCCGGCTCGTCCAGTTCACCGCTGACGGTGAGCGTGACGGCGGAGCGCACCAGGGTGAGGTCGTGCTCCTGCAGCACGACATCGGCCACCGAGAGGATCGGCTCACTGCTGGCGACCGTCGTGATCGGCTCCGGCGAATCCCCATCGCTGAGGCGGAACAGGGACACCGGGGTGTCCACCGGGGTCAGCAGGGCGTAGTCCTCGCCATCCAGCGGGATCAGCTGCTCGAGGAAGCAGAGCAGATCATGGCCCTCGCGATCGCGAACGAGGACGGTGGGCACATCACCGCTGCTGCTGGGCCCGGGGTCACGCATGGTCCGTCGGTCGATGGGCCAAGGATCCATCATCGCCGCTGTTGATGCCCGGCATCACACCCCCCGGCTGGACCGGTTTGAGCTCCGGCCCCTCCTGGAGCCACTGTTCCAGCAGCAGCGCAGCGGCGGCACTGTCGAGACGGCCGCTTCGGTCGCCGTGCAGACCGTGGCGTTCGGCAGCGGCCCAGGTGCTGCACTGCTCATTCACCCAGGCCAGCGGCAGGTTGAGGGCCGATGCGAGGCGCAGTCCATAGCGATGGCAATGCTCCGCCTGAGGCGTCGGCGACCCCTCGGAATCCAGGGGCAGGCCCACCACGAGGCCCTGCACGGAGCGCCGGGCGCAATGGTCCCGCAGCACGGCGAGGTCGGCATCGAAGCGGGATCGGGCGAGGGCCGGCAACGCCGTCACGGTGATGCCCAGCGGATCGCAGCCCGCAAGTCCGATGCGCCGTCGCCCCACATCCAGACTCAGCACCGAACAGACCAGGGGCACGATCAGCGGCGGCCGAGACTGGGGGTGGGCAGGGGTGTTCTCTGAGGCCGCAGGCTGCCGAGAACCTCATCGAGTGCCCGGGTATGCAGGGGAGAGCGCGGGGACACCTGCCGCCTCCACATGCTGCGGCCCATCAGCAGATGTTCATCGCCCTGCCGCCAGCCCTGCGCCAGCAGCAGATGCGCCAGAGGAGCGTCGTCCTGAGCCGTGACCAGAGCATCCGGGCGCCCGTCGCGCAGCAGGCACTGCAGCAGGGCAGGCAGCGCCTCATCCAGCCGTGGATCCCAGGCCACATCGCGGATCAGTTCCAGCTGGCGGTCATCACTGCTCTCGAACAGCTGAACGCTGCCCGCGAGCACATGGTCACCGTCCATGAGAACGCCGGATCCAGGGCCGTTGCGATCCAGCAGATCCAGCCAGTGGCGATCGGTGATCTGTCGCAGGTGGCTGAAATTGCCCCCCTGCTCGATCGGCCAGAGCAGCTGTGCGGTGCGCCGATTGATCGGCTGCCAGCTCAGTCCCCTGGGCAAACTCTGGCTCGCCGGCTCTGGGACAGCCGCCGGGGGCAGCCAGGCCTGGAAGGGGCGCAGCGGCTGGAAACCCAGCTCACGCATCAGGGCGATGCCGTCGGCATCACCGGCCGGACAGCGCACCACCCAGCTGAGCACCTGGGGACTGCCGAGCTGCAGCGCTTGCTGCAGCAGGGTTCTGCGCACGCTGCTGCAGCTCCATTGGCTGCTTTCACCGAGCTGTTGCGGCAGCTGCAGGCTCCAGCAGCTGCCGCGACGGTTGTATGGCCTGGCGACGACTGCAGCCAGAGGACGGTCCGCTTCGATGGCCAGAAGGCAGCGGGGGGAACGGCTGGGCAGCAGATCCGGAAAGCGCTGCTCGAGGCGGGCCATCCAATCCCCGAGAAGCGCCGCCTGGAAGCGGGGCAGCTGGCTGGTATCGCTGATCGCCTGAAAGCGAGCCAGGTGAAACGGATTGAGGGATTCCACCCTCAGAGGAGCTTGGGAGGTTTCCACCATGGACAACTCCTCCAGTAACCCTCGCTTCAATCTATCGCTCGCACGGTGTGAAATTCAGGCCGACGCTGGACCTGGCCTGACCAGCACCAGGGGCGTCCGCTGGTTGGCATTGCCGGCGGGATTCGGCTTGAGCGCACGCTGAAGCAACGCCTCATCGCATCCGGCACTGCCGGCGAGCACCTTGACCCGTCCCAGATCGTTGACATCCACGATCGCCACATCGACACCGAGTTCAGCAGCCGCCTCACGGCAGAGTCGTTCCGGCTGATCGGGGCCCAGCACGATCGTCTGGTCATAGGGAGGGGTGGTGCCGGTGATGTCGTCGATCAGGCGGGCCTGATCCCCCGCCAGTCGGTAGAACCCGCCGGGAATGCCGATCAGCTTCATCAGCAACCCACCGATCCAGGCCACCACCACCCGGGTCGGCCCCACCAGATCGATCAGGGTCTGCATGCCGCAGGCGGTAGCGAGACTGCTGGTGGGATGGAAGACACGGCAGAGCTGACGCGCCACCATCCCCGGCTCCACCTCACTGGGATGGCGGTAGCGGTTCTGGATCACGGCGACGGGGGTCTCTCCGATGGTGAGCACGTCACCGGGTTGCACGAGGTCTGCGGCATAGGTGCGCATCACATCGATGGGATCGTCGAGGGGACCGAGCAGATGGGTGCGCAACGGCAACACCCGGCAGCCGTCACCCGTCAGGAACTCAGCGGCCTCAGCACGGAGCGGCTGCGGACGCCGCAGCGGCACCAGCACACCCTGACGCCGTGGCAGACGACCGAAGGGGCCGTAATTGAGCCAGTGAACATCCACCCAGAGGCTGTCGACCAGATCAAGCGGGTTGCGTCCGTCGGCGGCACGCAGCCGGATCTTCACCCGTGCACGGGTGGTCTTGCGCCCTTTGACGATATAAGCCGCCCAGTAGCCGTCCTCGCGGGTCTCCTCATCCGGATGATCCGCCTCGATGCGGGTGCTGATCTCCAGAGCCGAAGGATCCGACTTGCCCAGCAGCACCGGGTCCACCCGCAGCTCCGGAACGAACACCTCCATGCGCGGATGGGGGTTGCTGATCTCCAGGAGACCGCTGATGCGCACCTCGGCACCAGAGGGCTCGACATGCCATTCCAGAGCCCTTAACTGCAGCGGCGATGCCGGACGCAGACGATGGCGCAACTCAAGCCAGCCCACTCCAAGGCCGAGAGCAAGCGGGGCGATCAGCACGGACACGCGCAGGTTCCGGCCGCGAAACCGGGAAAACTCGGCGGCAGCGTAGGCGGATCAACGGCGAAGCACTCAGTTCGCCGTGACCTCGATGTTCACCTCGTTGAAACGTCCTTCCGGGTTGATGGACGGGAGTTCCGGTGCCGGCAGACCGGTGGCCTCAGCGATGGCGCCATTGATCACCGCCAGCGGCACCTGACCGTCCTGATCCAGCACCACCCGCCCGTCGGGGGCGATCACCACCACCTGAGGGATCCGCCCGTTCCAGTAGCGAGCCGGTTCATCAGCGGCGGCTCCGCTCTCGCGTCCCTGCAGCTCATCGGTGGTGAGGGGAAGCAGATCGATGCTGCGGGTCCACAGCCGCTGCAGTTCGGAGACCACCGGTGCGAAGCGTTTGCTCACGGCACTGTCATCCAGGTAAAAGATGAGAACCGAGGTGCGACCGGCCGCCCGTGATTCCTTCAGGGTGCTGGTCGGCGGCACCAGGGATCCATTGCCGGCATAGAGGGCATAGATGTTGCCGTCGTAACTGTCGTCGTTGAGCACGGCGTAGGCCGGACGCACGATCAGCAGCAGCGCGACGCTCAGGCTGAGCAGCAGGCGGAGCAGGGATGCCATGAGACGACGGAACCAGGCGTCATTGTGACGCTCGGCTCAGCCCCGTCCCAGGCTGCGGCCCATGCCCTGGGCGATGCCGCGGCCGATCAGTCCGATCGCCCGTCCCACCACCTGGGTGAGCAGAACCACCGCCAGATCACCGATGCGCTGCACCAGAGCCTGAACCTGCGGGGCCAGCGCATCACGGGTCTCCAGCAGCAGCGCCACCTGCCGCTGCCACCAGCCGAGCTGATTGAGCTCGCGATCACGCGGCTCGGTGAGCTGGAGCGGTTCGATCCGTCCCTGTCGCAACTGGAACAGCACCCGACGGCTCTCATACAGCTGCACGGGCCGCTCGATCCAGGCCTCCCAGCGCCACTGCGTGTTGAGCTGGTTGCGCAGACGCTCCAGTTCCCGGGTGGCCAGATAGCGCTCACCCAGCAGATAACGGCGCAGTTCCGGCCAGGCACCACAGGCATCCAGCAGTTCCGCGCTGATCAGTTCGGCGGTGCGCACCAACCAGTTGCTCACCAACGACTCCAGCTGCAGCAGAGCGCGGGGATCATCCGCCGGCAGCAGCTGACCGTTCACCAGCACCGGCTGATCCACCAGCAGCGGGGTGAGCATGCGGGAGGGATCCGGCAACTCCTCATCAACGGCGGAAAGATCAGCCTCCCCCAGCAGCGACTCCGCCACCGGCAGAAGCGTGCCTTCCCTGGGGAGCCGGACGTAGCTGCCAGCCATCGCGGTGAGGGCCTGGCGGCGCAGTTCCGGTTGCAGTTCAGCCCAGGCTCCGCTCTGCACCGGATCGCCATCGCTGCCGCGCAACCTGGCGAGCACCAGATCCAGTTGCTGCAGAAGTGCAAGCAACAGCTGACGTCGACGCTCCGGATTCAGGCCCTCCAGCGCCAGCAGACTGCCGGTGGCATTGCTCAGGCCGGCCTGCACCGAACCATCCAGACGGCTGCGGATCGCACCCCAGACAGCGATGGCATTGCGTTCTCTCAGCGTGATTGCAACGGAGGCGGACTCCACCGGAGCGCTGCGATCGTGGGTGGTCGTGAGAGGCACCGCATCCTGCAGACCGAGCTGCAGGGGGCCCCAGATCCAGAGCAGCAGCGAGCGGGCCGCCGCCAGTTCTCGCCGTCGTCCCTCCAGCAGAAACCGCAGCAATGGATCCGCCGGAGGCGGCATCAGCAGCGCCTCGATCATCTGCAGGTCCTGACTGATCTGCTGCAGGCCGCTCACCAGCAACCACTGCCCCAGTCCCATGGGAGCAGACGCGGCTGTTGAACTCCCTGCTTCGACCGGGTTCACATCCACCACCCGGCCACCACCCAGCACGGTGGTCACGGCCTGCTGCAGCGTCGCCAGGTCGGCGTTCTGCAGCAGCCCCGCCGCGGGCAGCGAGAGGATCTGGTCGCGATCGAGGCTGAGATCGGCAGGCAGCAGCAGCAACAGCGGCGCCGGTTGCCAGCGTTCCTGCAAACGACGTGCCTCGCGCTCGATGGCCGTGAGGCTGATGACGCGATCCAGCGACCAGATCACCAGGGCCGGGTGACCGGCCAGCTGCTCGGGACGCAGCATCACCTCCAGGGATTCGTCCGCTGCGGTCAGCTGCAGAGCGAGGCTTTCGGCAAGCAGATCCGGCGCCAGCAGCAGAATCCGCACCGGAGAAGTGACAGCCAAGGTGCGGCGGACGACGAGCTGACCGTCAACGTAACGAGCCCTGGCTCATTCCTCCAGGGTGCGGCGACCATTCAGCTGAAGCGTGTAGGACTCGATGCGGAAGCCGGTGCGCCGCTCGATCTGCTTGAGCAGGTCATCGGGCAGCTGCACATCGATGTCCTCGATCGATCCTGTCTCGAGACAGGTGAGATGGCTGTGAGGATCGCTGCGGTAGCCGTACAGGCGACCGTTGGCCCGATCCAGGCACTCGATCACGCCAGCGGACTGCAGTGCTTCGAGGTTTTGATACACGGAGGTATGACCGATGCTGCGGCCGCGGGCATTCAAGCGCTCAAAGATGTCCCGGGCACTGAGATGACTGCGCTCAGACCAGAGCAGATCAAGGACCATGCGTCTCTGACGGCTGAGTCGCATGCCAAGGCTGCGGCAACGCTCGAACACGTCCTGCAGCCCCCCGGGGGGGGATGAGGAAGACGCGTCTTGTGGGGAGCGCGTTAGCACAGAGCCGGTTTCTCTAACATCACCTTAAGGCGTGCTGACCGGACTGGACGCCAGGAGCTGGATCAGGCCAGATCGGCCATGTGCTCGACGGGATCCTGCAGACGGCCTTCGCCGATGGCGCTGATGGCCTCGGCCAGATCCACCCGGCCGTCATAGAGCGCTCGTCCCACCACCACGCCGCTCACTCCCAGTGGTTCCAGGGCCAGCAGCGACAGCAGATCCGCCATGCAACCGATGCCGCCGGAGGCGATCACCGGCACGCGGCTGGCCTCGGCCATGGCCCTCAGAGCCTGCAGATTCGGCCCGGCCAGGGTGCCATCGGTGGCGATGTCAGTGGAGATGATCGCAGCGATGGCGGCATTGCTCAACCGTTCCGCCAGCTCCGTGGCCAGAACGTCGCTCTGCTCGATCCAGCCGCGGGTGGCCACCCGGCCATGCTTGGCATCGATGCCCACGATGATGCGGCCGGGATGACGCCCGGCCAGCTCCGTCACCAGCTGCGGCTGCTCGATGGCCACGGTGCCGAGGATGACCCGGTCCAGACCGCAGGCCAGCAGATCCTCGGCACGCTCCAGCGACCGCACACCGCCACCCAGCTGCACCGGGATATCAAGACTGGCGGTGATGGCCCGCACCACTGCATCGTTCACCGGCTCGCCACGCCGGGCCCCATCGAGATCCACCAGATGCAAACGGGTGGCGCCCTGGGCCTGCCAGCTGCGGGCCTGGGCCACCGGGTCATCGCTGAAGCGGGTCACCTGGTCGTAATCCCCCTGATGCAGCCGCACGCAGGCACCGTCGAGCAGATCGATGGCGGGGATGATCTCCATGGCGAACAACCGGGGCGGCGTCCATCCTGCAGCTCCGCGCTTCAATGGCTGCGCTTTTCGCTGGACGGCCGTGAAGATCCTGGTGATGGGGGGAACCCGTTTCGTCGGCAAGCCGCTCGTGGCCAGGCTGCAGGCCCAGGGCCATGCGCTGACCCTGTTCACCCGCGGCAAGAATCCGGTTCCCGACGGTGTCACCCACCTGCGCGGGGACCGCAGCACGGAGGAGGGGCTCAAGGCCCTGCAGGGGATGCGCTTTGACGTGATCGTCGACAGCTCCGGCCGCAAGCTCGAGGACAGCCGCCGGGTGCTGACCATCACGGGCGCCCCCGAGCACCGCTTCGTCTACGTGAGCTCTGCCGGCGTCTATGCCGGCTCAGACCAGTGGCCCCTGGATGAGGACTGCCCCACCGATCCGCAGAGCCGCCATGCCGGCAAGGCGGACACCGAGGCCTGGCTGCGTTCGGAAGGCATCCCCTTCACCAGCTTCCGCCCGACCTACATCTACGGCCCCGGCAACTACAACCCGATCGAACGCTGGTTCTTCGATCGGATCGTCAACAACCGACCAGTGCCCCTGCCCGGCGACGGCAGCACCATCACCCAGCTCGGTCATGTGGAGGACCTGGCCGAGGCGATGGCCCGCTGCATCGACGTGGAGGCTGCCGCCAATCGCATCTACAACTGCTCGGGCAAGCTGGGGATCACCTTCCTGGGCCTGATCCGCTCGGCGGCACGGGCCTGCGGCAGGGATCCCGACACCGTGGAGCTGCGCAGCTTCGATCCCTCCGGTCTTGATCCGAAGGCCCGCAAGGCCTTCCCGCTGCGACTGAACCACTTCCTCACCGACATCAGCCGGGTGGAACGGGAGCTGGCCTGGCAGCCGAGCTTCGATCTGGCGGCGGGCCTGGCGGACAGCTACGCCAACGACTACGCCCTCTCACCCACCGCGGCGCCGGACTTCAGCTCCGATGCGACCCTGATCGGGGCCTGAGATAACCGACGGCGGACGTCAACGCCAACAGCAGGGACGGCCAGAACAGCCACCAGCCCAGGATCACCAGCGCCGCATGGCCACCCCAGGCGGGTGGCCAGAGCAGCAGCAGCAGGCTGAGGAACTGCAGGATCGTCTTCAGCTTGCCGCTCCGGGACGCGGGGGCTCCGTCGGAGGCCTGCGAGCGCCAGCCGGAGATCAGCAGTTCGCGGGCCAGCAGCAACCAAACCGCCCAGAGCGGCAGGCCTCCGGTGGAGGCGAGCCACAGCAGCGGAGCGGCAATCAGCACCTTGTCCGTCAACGGGTCCAGACGGGCCCCCCAGCTGCTGCCCCCACCGGCCCGACGGGCCAACCAGCCATCGGCGGCGTCACTGAGACCCGCCAGCAGCAGCAACCACCAGGCGATCGGACGCTCTCCGAGCTGCAGCGCCAGGATCAGCGGCAGACCGGAGACGGCCCGTCCCACGGTGAGTCCATCGGCGAGCTGTCGGAAGGGGAAGGCCAACGGCGCAGAATGCGGGCAGATTCCTGCAAATCATGGTCCTGCAGCTGACGGTGGCGGATGTGATGACCCAGCCCGTGCTCAGCGTCTCTCCGGAGACGGCTCTGCAGGATGCGGTGCAGCTGATCAGCGACCATCACATCAGTGGCCTGCCGGTGGTGGATGGCGAGGGAGCCCTGGTCGGAGAACTCAGCGAGCAGGACCTGATGGTGCGGGAGAGCGGCGTGGACGCCGGCCCCTACGTGATGCTTCTGGACAGCGTCATCTACCTGCGCAACCCACTGAACTGGGACAAGCAGGTGCATCAGGTGCTGGGGACGACCGTGGGAGACCTGATGCGCAAGGACACCCACTGCTGTGCCGCCGACCTGCCGCTGCCGAAGGCGGCGTCCCAGCTGCATGACCGCAGCACCCAGCGGCTGTTCGTGCTGGATGAGAAACGGGCCCCGATCGGGGTGCTCACCCGGGGAGACGTGGTGCGTGCACTCGCCTCCCACCGGGAGATCTGATCAGTTCAATGCGCGCACGGCGATGGCGATCGGCTTGATCGCCCGGAATTCCACGTAGTCCCCCACCTTGAGGGTCTGCACGGGATCGCCGTTGATGTCGCCACGCACATCCAGGTTGTGCACCCCGCCGAAGGGGCCGCGAAGGCTCAGCTCCTGATCCTGCTCGGACACTTTCACCACTTCCGCGGTGCCGGTGGCCATCGCCACCCGGGCCCCCTTGCGAACCTCGCCGAAATCACTGGAGAGGATCACGTCCTCCCGCTTGAAGGTGAGACGGTTGACCGGGCTCCTGCGGAGGTCAACGACCAGACCATCGAGGATGTCGACGATCACCTCATCTCCCACCTTGAGGCCCTGGGCCTTGAACTGGCCGCCCAGGGTGATCAGCATGTCGTGGCCGTAGGGGCTGCGCAGCTCCATCACCCGTTCGGCCGGCATCAGCCGCTGGATCGTGCCCTGCAGCTTGGTGATCTCAAAGGAACGCAGCAATTCGGCCTTGAGGCTGGCGCTGTCGTTCACCACAGTGGCCAGCAGGGGCTGCTCCACCGTGGTGCCACGCGCGGCAGCGGCTGCAGCGAGCTTGTCGACATCCACCGCCACCGGCTGGATCAGACGGAAGCTCACCACATCACCCGCCCGCAGGTTCGGGAAGAGATCGTCACCAGGGTCGGCGAGCACATCCAGGTTGTGGATGCCTCCGAGAGGCCCCATCAGGCTCAGCGTGCGGTCCCGTTCGGAGAGCTTGATCACCCTGGCGGTGCCAGAGGCCAGAGCCACCCGCATGCCCTTCTTGAGGGGACCCATATCAGTGGGCATGTAGATGTCTTCGCGGTTGAAGCTCAACTGCTTGTCGCGGCTGCGCTCCAGATCCACCACCAGCCCGTCCAGCACCGAGACATCAACACGGTCTCCCGATCTGAGGCCCAGGGGCTTCAGGTCGATCCCGACGGTGACGATCTCCTTGTGCCCCTCGGGATCGATGATCTCGAGCACGTTCTGATCCGGCAGCACGGTGCTGACGGTGCCGCGCAGATGGGTGACTTCGAAACCAGCCAGCTGTTCGGGGGTGAACCCGGCCATCGCTGGAAGGGAGGTGGACACCACCGCCGCAGCAGCAGCCAGCAGGGCACGGCAGGGTCCGGAAAGACGGGGCATCGGCCGGGGACAGTCGTTTCGACGGATCGACGCTAGCCCGTTTCGAATAGGTCAAAATGCTCCCGGTAGCCTCTTGGCCCCTATGACCATCCGTCCGATCCTGCTGGCCGCCCTGCTGGGGCTCGGCATTGTTTCGGTGGCGCCGGCTCAGGCAGAGACCTCGATCCGGATCAGCCTCAAGGATCGCTATCTCACCCTTCTCGATGACGGGAAGGAGATCGGCAAGTACCCGGTGGCCATCGGGGCACCTGAATCACCGACACGGGAGGGAAGCTATGCGGTCACGAAGATGGATCCTCAGCCGGTTTATCACAAGAAAGGCAAGGTGATCGCGCCGGGCCCGGAGAACCCTGTTGGGGTTCGGTATGTGGCTTATGTGCAGATCGGGCGCGATGAATACGCCATCCACGGCACGGCCTGGCCCAGCTGGGTGAAACTTCGCGCTGCCGTGAGCCTGGGCTGCATCCGCATGCTCAACAATGATGTGATTCAGGTGTTCAACAGAATCAAGGTGGGCACCCCGGTGCTCGTCACCAAGAACTGACATCCACGATTTCCTGTCTTCATGATGCGCTGCCTGCTGATTGCCTCCGCGATCCTGATGCTCCCCCTCGGAGCCAACGCAAATCCCACGACGGAGACCAAAGAGAACGATTTCCTGGACCTGGTGGACGGCAAGGGCAATGTGCTTGTGCAGGGAAAGGGCGTCAGTGACGTGAACGCCAAGGCCCGTGCTGAGGGGCTGAAGTTCCCGGCACTTGGCTACTGGTCACCGGAGGGGCACTGCTTCATCACACCAGCTCCCGGAGATTGCAACGGCGTCTTTAAAAAATAGAAGTCAAGTAGAATCAATTCCTTGAGGCCGAGAAGATGTTCAGCAAATTTCCAGCACTTCGACGCGTTTCTATTTACATGGTCTTGAGCTATCTGGCACTGACCATCACGAACAACAGCGGACTGCAACTGGACAACATGTGGTTGCTGTACACGCCGATGTTTGTTGGTGTTTATATCTTCTCAAGGTGGATCGACAGCAAGCTCGGCAACCCGGCGCCTCCACAGCGAACCGAGGAGAAGGCTGATGAAAAAGGGTTCGTCAAACGATGAAACGGCCGCCAGAGCATCCAATGCGACAGTTTCCAAATCTCTTAAGTATTAATTGTGTTGTTGAGAGGCCGAGCCCTGTTGAGAGCTTGTAGCTTCTTGCCTGCATGGTTCCGCAGCAGTGTCTGGATCCGACCTCTCCAGCATCAAATGGGAAAACGACGGCGAGATGTCGGCCCAGGACACCTGGAATCTGGTGCGCCAACTCTCCAAGACGGAGGAGCACGACAGAGCCTCCGCTCTGCTCCACCTGTCTTCCAAGCACAGGCATTCCAAGGTCAAGCCTCGTTATCGTGAAGCCGCGCCGGAGACCGATGACGATGCCATTCGGTGAGGCAGGCAGCTGGGATGATCCGTCTCCGGAACGGACAACGACCCGTCTGCGCTACTGGCTCGATACGCGCCTGAAACACCTGGCCCGTCAGCAGAGAATCCAGGACGCACGATCCCTGCGCAGTGAATTCTCCATCGAGGAGTCATCAAGGCGCTGACATTTGCTGGCGTAAGCTCTGCCGTACTGCCACGACTGTTACAGCCGAGCGGAAGATTGATGTGTTCAATATCGCCAGCAGCTCACCTTCCATGTGGATGCTGATCTAAAAAATGAAATTGTTGCCGGAGCATTTATCATCGGCTGCTTCTTTGCAATCGTTGTGATGAACCTGATCGGCTACAACGCAGACAACTGCTTCATTCCCCGATAAATCAGCACAGCGATTCGATTGCCCTGCAACAGAAAAGACTCCGGTCACATCCCTGCGGCCGGAGTCGGAAATCCCTGAATGCTGAAGCTGGTTCAACTTGAACGCATCCCAGTCAAGTTCTGAAGAATCAGTCTCAACCGGGATCAAAGCCTGACTGAACCGATGAACATCGTTCCAGTCAGACACGCAAACTCTGCACTCAGGCAGCAGAATCAGCTCCCTGAGTACTGATCCGAGGAGGAAGAGGAGGAGGAGGAGGAGGAGGTGTCCGTCGCAGCGAAGGCCTGCATGAAGGCAGACGCCGTGCGTTGGTTGTTCTGAGTGGCGAAGGAGTTGGTCGACAGCGTTGCTAGGGCTGAACCGTTGGCAGTTGCAGACGAGTTATCCTGCGTATTCACAAGCTTGAACGCATCCAGACGATCCAGGCTCACGGTGAAACTGGAATTGTCGTCGGCATTCACGCTGGCGATGGCACCCAAGCCCTCAACCGTGACTTCGCTATCACTCTGAGTGCTGGTTGTTCCGATGGATTGAGCGTAACCGGCTTCATAGGCTGCATTGAAAGCAGCCGTCCAGGATGCACCACCGGTCGTATCGCCTGTTGAATCAGCCGCCGTCAGTGCGGACGCCACAATCGCTTCTAACTGAGCCTCTTGGCCGATCGCGGTGACGGAATTTTCAGTTGTATTGAAGGTACCCTTGATAATTCCGGTCGCAGATGACTCAGTCGCAGTAGAAGAACTGTTTGTGATGACGTTGTTGTACGCAGAGCTGTAACTGGAGTTATAACTCTCGTTATAAGAGGTCGTATAAGCATTCTTGAATTCTCTGAAGTTGCTCTGCTCTGTTTTATAAGCAGCTTCACTTGCGTAGGAAGACTGCGCGCTACCGAGAGCTGACCAGGCAGTGTCGTAATTGGTCGACCACTTCCACTCTCCATCACGGTCATAGCTGCCGTAATTACCTGTCTCCGTCGCCGACAGATTGGTGGCCGTGGTGGCATATTCCCAACCTTGTGAGTGGGACTCCCGCTTGGCCGTTTCGGTTGCCACTGAGTTGGCGGCAGCGGAAGCGGCCTGAGTTGCAGCGGCAGAGGAGGAGGTGCCATTGGTCTGCATCAGGTTGCTGCCTGCACCCATCTGCATCACACCCATCGACATCCCGTCGAATTCCTGGGTCGCGGACACGTTGGCGTCCACCCCAATGCTGGTCGTCGAGCCCACATTGAACTGATTGGAGGTGCCGACCGCGTTGTTGAACGTCGCCGTGCCCGCACCGGAGAAGGTCAGTCCGCCAGGAGTGGTGGCGTTGATGATGAACATACGCTGGGTGGTACCAGACATGTTCGGGTCATCGGAACCAGCGCGACTGGAGTTCTGGGCGTTTGCCGCGGCCGGAACCGTCAGCAGCAACGCTGCCAGGAGTAGAGGTGTTTTCATTTTGGGTAAAAGGAATCCAGAATGTTTTAAGGATTCACCCGCACCCTGTCACTGGCTTCTGACAGGACGCCATAACCTTTTCTTAATTACCTTGGCGGTAGGAATTGGTGCGTGACGGGGTCGATCCAGGGCAGCAGGTCATCAGGGAGAAAACGGTCGGGATCGGCGATCCGATGCTCGAGTCACGACGGCGTTGTCCGATGTCATGGACACCACGGTCTGCGTGGTGCATCAAGCAGCCCCAGGCGTTGCTCAGAAACTGTTGGACGACAGCACCGAGATCAACG
Organism: Synechococcus sp. KORDI-49; assembly: GCF_000737575.1. Taxonomy (NCBI): domain Bacteria; kingdom Bacillati; phylum Cyanobacteriota; class Cyanophyceae; order Synechococcales; family Synechococcaceae; genus Synechococcus; species Synechococcus sp. KORDI-49. The sequence continues at coordinate 765,229 of NZ_CP006270.1, forward strand.
CTTGACCCGAGTCGTTGTTCGGTCGGAGGGCGGTTTCCGCGCTCACGACGGCAGGCGGTTCGTGGCGAGATTCTGGACGTCCGAGGTCTTGACTTCCCATGACCACCGAACACCGCAACTGGGCCGTCGTTGCCTCAGCAATGGAGCAACAGGGAGCCACCAACAGCGACATGTATCGCCGCGCCAGAGCCATGGCTGATGGTCAGACAGACCCGATGCCAACAAGCTTCCCAGCCGCACCTTTCAGCATCTCAGTCGTCTGAGACGGCGTCATTCAGCCTCTGCCTCACCGTGCCTCGGTGGGGCAATCCCCTTCTTTCCGTTATGACCAACCATCACCTGTCGATGGAGCAGAGATTCCATCTTGAAGCAGCCTTCCGGGAGATCGATACCTGCGAGGACATTGAGCAGCTGCGTGAACTCACCAAGCAGATCATCACGGCTCAGGAGAATGAGAAGGCCTTTGCCCGGGAGGCAGCCGCACAGATCCGATTGGAGTTGGACGCAGCAGCCGCAAAACGCTTCGGATTCGTCTGAAGTTGAGAGAAGCAGCATCTGAAAGGGTGGACAGCCGGATTTCTTGAATCAGGCCCCGCCGTGGCGGCGGGAACAGACGCATGGTTCAGCTCCGGCAAGACTCCAGCCACAACCCTCTCCAGCCATGGCGACCTTCGATTCAGCCACTCCCTTTCTGCTGCTGGCACGCATCCATGTGAAAACGGGTTGCGTGGACGACTACCTCGAGCTTGCCCGCGAGACCGATGCAGCCTTCGCAGCGCATGTGTCCAATCCACCGGTTCAGGCTTATCTCCAGAAACATGCCGAGCTGGGCGACAGCTTCAGCATTGAGGTGTACGGAACGGTGGGCGATGACTGCCGCACCCTGATGGAATCCTTCGGACTGCCCCTGAAGATCTTCGAAACCAGGCTCGGCTACAGCAGGGTCTGAGCGGGGAACGGCCCTGGTTATTGCTGCTGTTGCTGTTGGCGCAGCGCTGCCATCTTGTCGACGCTGGAGCCAACGGTTTCCACCACAAACGCCTCCGGCCCGTCGTGCTTCAGCCTGAACAGATAGCCATTCACCCAGCCGGTCTCCCGGTTGTTCATCTCATGGCCGAGATCCAGAAACCCTGGTTTCTGACGGAACAGATGCAGAAGAATATCCAACACATCCTGGGGAGATAGATTCTCAGGATCGACAGAAGGAAGATTTTCTCTCACATCCATGAAAGAAATGGACGCCGAGTAATCGAAATCGTTCTGCATCACGCAACACTGCTCATCAGGCACCGTAGCCCCTGATACGGTTTAAAGCGACTGACTGTTACCAGGGATTGACATCAAAAGCTCACTATCTAACCTGAAAACCACTGCAACAGGCCAGTGCGCGAACGCATTCTCGATGAGCTCATTCAGATGGAAACCTGGGACTGGTGGAAAGCACAAGTCTTTTATTTGAGAGAAAAGAAGGAGTATGCGGAAGCCGAAGCCATTTTCAATGAATTCAAGATCAACAACCAGACATAACCATCCGCTGGCCCTGATCACAGCAAGCCTGCTGCTGGCCAGCGGTGGACCTGCCAATGCCATGAGCGAGTGCGAGTTCATCATCCGAACGATGAACAAGCTGGGCTCGCGGATGTCGGTGTTGAGGATGACGATTGCGTCGACAGATGACAAGGAAAAACAGGATCTAGCCAGTCAGCAACTAGACCAGTACAACTCCGATTACCGCCTGGCCAAGAAGCAATTCAGCAAAGCCAACTGCGGCGACACCTGGAGCAGAGACTGAATCTCTCAAGCAATGAGAGCGGGGCACATTGTTATCGGCTCATCCCTTTGCGGCCATTCCATTGGCGTTGAACCATGTCATCGCAGTAGCCCCACCGGCCTGAAAAGGCATCGCCAGAGTCGAAGCTGAATTCCAGTCGTCCCCAGAAAAAAGTTTCAAACTTCTGCTCAGCACACCTTCTCTGGGATTTCTGCTGGATCCAATAGCCTGACAACAGATCGCCGTCCAGAGTTCCATTGATCAGGCCATCCATTTGGTCTGTCTTCGTATTGATGTAGACGCCGGTCAGTTCATTGGCTTGATGGTTGGACCAAATCTTCAGTGTTCCAAAATCACTGCTCGAACGGCCTGCCACGATCCCATCCCGACCTCTGGCTGACTGTTTGGATCGGTCCGAGTCGATCCACCAATAAGCCATGGCAACCATGGCAAGCAGCAAAGGAGGAACCAGCTTTTTGATCACAGCTCACCTGTCGTGCGCTCTTCAACGTGGGAGGGGTTAGCCCCTCTGCCGGCGTCAGTCCATCACCTCGATGCTGACGTTGGCCGTGCCGTCATCGTCGATGTCGAGGGCATCGGCGGCCCCATGGGCCAGGTCGATCACCGTGCCCTCTTTGTACGGCTTGCGGTCGTTGATCACCACCGTGACACTCTCATCGGTGTCGAGCCTGGTGACCTTCACCTCAGTCCCCAGCGGCAAGCTGCTGTGAGCCGCCGTCATCGTGCCCTCTTTGAGCACCTCACCACTGGCGGTTTTATTTCCGTAAAGCCCCGGTCCATACCAAGTGGCTCTCCCCTCCGTCGCATTGGCGGTTTCAGCCGTTGGGGCGGGCTTGGATGAGGATTGATCACTGGCGCAACCGCTGACGCCGAGCGTGATCAGAACCGCAGCGAGAGCTGGCAGACGCAGGAGGTTGCGCATGAACAGAAGCTGATCTTCTCAAGAACTAGCCACCGGGATGGAATCTGTCGACCAGCCGCCTGGGCCGTCGAATCGATCAAAGCAGGAGCACGGGTCGATGAAGCATCCAGAACGCTGTTGCTGTTCGCTCTAAAAGTTGAAATAGGAATATTGAGGCTTGATGGCCTCCCATTCCTCCTTGCTGATCTCATCTCCTTGAACCTGCCATTCCTTGCAGACAATCCGGCGTGTTGCTTCATAGAAGTCGCAAGACCGTGTTTGGACCAGGTCTCGTGTCGACAATTCATCTTGATCCACAGAAGGCATCGCTCCGGGAGAACAATTCTGATCGAGATACTCCTGTTGCTTGCTTAATGAAGAAGCATCCAACGCAGCACCATTCGCATCTTTGCCTGTGCTGACCATCCTGGTCACGGTCTTGCAGACTGCCTCCAGAACCTTCTGCTTTTCTTGCATCAGCTCCTCAACCTGCTGATCCGTCGGGCTGGTGATCACAACGATGTCTTCGCTGTCTTTCAAGAAGTCCACCTGCGCCAGAAAGGCTTCCTCTTTGCTGGAAAACTTGAGCGTGTTGCTGCCCGACGAAGAACATGAGACCAGCAACAGTGAGACGGAAAATAGCGTGATTATTTTGAGTGGCTTCGTCATCTCAGTACTGTGGCTGGGCTGAGGCGGTGAATGAGCCAGGCACGCCATTTCAACAATCGGTCGGCATCGCCCCGGAGGCAATGCGCCTTAACACCGATTGTCTTTGTCGCCTGGAACACCAACACTGGATGCATCGAGATCGGAGGAGCCATGACGGCCGACACTCCACCACAGCAAACGGCAGAAGCAGCCTGACTTTTCTGGCCCCTGCTCCAACTTTTCAACCCAATCGTGAGCAACTCGTCTGTGACGACACGGATGGTCGTCTGATCAGTCGATTCTTCTCTGCACCGTCTCAGGTGCCCCGCAGAAGACCTGCATCACACCTGGTTCCAATGGCCCCAGGGTTGCCACAAGCCAGACGCTTCGACCTCTTCTCTCAGTTCACTGTCGTTCGAAGGGCACTTCACGCTTCGCGGATACAGCTTCACTGAACAGGTCGATTGCAATGCACAAACGAGCGAGCTAGGCCGTCTTTCCACCGGGAAGGGCGGCCTTCCTCTTTGGGAGCTCCGGCGGGACGCGGTGAGCCGGCCACTCCGATCTCGCAGGAGCAAAAAGAAGCCCCCGCCGAAGGCAGGGGCTTCAAAACGCTTCTCGGGAGTGTGACCTTGTTTCCACCCCGTGAGGCGTTTTTCCTCACACAACAAATATGCCCGGCCATCTGCGCCCTCGGCAAGGGCCTGGGTTCGGATTCGTGATTGGCCCGACACGGGCAGAACGCAAGCCTCAGCTTTCCTGCTCAGCCTGGCTGGCCTGGTGCTGAAACGACTGCTCGAGGTGCTCCACCCGTCGCTCCAGCGCCTCAACCCTCTGCTGAAGCTCATGCTCGCGGCGCTGCCCAGCTGCATCCAGCTGCTGGCGGCCACCATTCATCATCTCGGTGTAGGTCAGCGCCCTGGGCTTGATCGGTTCCGTCATCAGCTCTCGATAGCAAGGGCCTGATCAGCCTGGCCACGGCAACCCAACCGGGTGTCGGTTCCCTGAGCGCAGCGGCTAAACGATGGGGCCCCCCCGTTGCCAGGCGAGGTTGGGTTGCCGAACTAAAGGAGAAACAGCAAGAGCACGATCCACGCACTTCCAATGAGGAAAACCTTGTCTGGGCCGTTTCCAATGTCGAAAGGCTCGTAGGGCTCCGGAATCATTGTTGACCTGAATCAGCGTTGAGCCTAGTGGTTTAGACCGCCACTCCGATGCTCACTCGGCTGATCCTGAACCGCAGCACAGCTGCCATGGCCTCAGCGGCAAATGCTTCCGTCATGTTTACCTTGAGCAAGGTGACATTGTCTTAAAACATCAATACCATTTCCTAGGCTAACGATCCACAAAATCAATTCCATCAGGCAAATGCTCGAAACCATTGTCTGCACGTTGGACATCAGCAACTCCTTTGCCGAATTTGCCGACAAGTTCGATCACGACGAAGCACCGGGCCGGGAAGCCAAAGGCATCAAAGTGCTTTATCGCGGGGTCGCGAACAACAACCCTTCCAAAGTTGTCATTGTCGTCCAAGCTGAAACGGGTGTGATTGCGCAGCACATGCAAGACAACGCTGCACGCTTTGTTGAGAATGGTGCTCTCATGCACACCGCTGTGGTGACCTCATACAAGCAGTGCTGACCAGTCGTGCATACCGATCTGGTGTGATGCACGACTGGGCCAGGACCCTCGACACTCAGATTCAGCTTCAGTCAGTTGGCCAGAGCTTCCACTGAGCACCATCAGGAATCTCAGGGGGTTGCGACACATCCTTGGGTTCCTCCCACAGGACGCGCCACTGCGGGACGCGACAGGGAACATAGTCATGGTGCTCGATTCGCACCCCACCGAGAGGAGCCACAGATCCGATCCAGCCACCAACCCACTTGGCCTTGCTCTTGAGAGAGTCACCTTTGAACCAAATCCAGCACTTCTGTCCCAAGACCTGGATCCCAGTGATGACGATCAAAGTCTGACACCAGAGGGGAACGGACGCACAGGAAGTCAAGTCTCTCTCCCCCGGTTGGGGGAGGCGGGCTTGGGATAAATCCCCCGATCGAGTGAACGTTCGAATGGTCTGCAACGACAGAATTTGAATGACGTTGTAGACAATTGGGAGCCGAATCAATGAATCCAACCAAGCTCACGGACAACCAAGTGATCATGTGTCGGATAGCAGATGACCACTTTGAGCTAATGATGAACGACTACCAAAAAGGAACGCCCCTTGATCGATTAATGGATTGCAATGCCTACCTGAATGAACTGCAAAAGGATGTCATTCTTGACAGATCTGACATCGAATTCTTCTCAGCAATCCACAAGCTGGCCTCACACAAATTCAAACTCATAGTCCTTGGCCGCTAGGGGGAGCGTTCAAGCCAGACACATCTCCGCAATCAGCAACGGATCACCACTTCTGCAGCTCAATAACTCAGCCCCAATCCTGCTTACTCCAACAACAGCCGAGCATCCTGTTGACGCAAGTCCGCTGGCGGAGCCGGCAGGTCTGGTACCACCGGCAACGGTGGTAATTCCGGAGGAGGTGGTGCTCCGATCAACGGATCCCGCGCCATCTCAGGCCGGTCCTCCATCACGGGGTCGTCGCTCTCCAACGGAGTCTCCGCCGGCATCTCCAGCACCGGATCCTCCAGCAGCATCGGCGGCGGCAGATCGGGGGGCAACGGCGTGATCGGACCACGAATCAGAGTCGGATCCTCGAGGCCGTCCTCCACCGGTTCGATCTCCTGCAGGTTCGGCCGCTCCCGCAGCACCAGGGGATCGGCGGTGATCGGCGGCTCCCGCAGCGGCGATCGCTCCACGTTCTTGGGAGGCTCATCAGGCGAACCGTCGAGACGTTCCGGTGGCGGGGCAGGCGCCCAGATCATTCGGGCCAGCGGCTCCACCCCCTGCTCCATCACCCGGTTCAGGCCGGCCAGCGCACGATCGGTGAGGTGAAGACCCACGGCCTGAACACACGCCACCGCCCCCTCGCACGACTGATCCCCCGGCAGCTTCGGGGTGAGCCCGGCGATCAGATTGCCGCGGAGCGGTGTCTGACGACGGCTCAGCCGCAGCATGTACGGCACGTGGACAAAGCTGGTGGCGCCACCGCTGATCCAGTTGGCGTCCTCTTCGGTGAATCCCTTGGTGCCCGGAATGATGAAGCGGCTCTTGGAGGCGTGATCGGGCATATAGGCGGCGAGATATCCGCGGCGCCGCGCCAACTCCTTGGTCTGCTCGAGGGTGAGGCCGTCACGGCTCATCAGCACCTCCAGATGGCCATCGTCCCGCAGACCCATCACCATGCGAATGCGCGGCAGGTAATACCGGATCCGCTGCCCCATGCTGATGCTGTAGGCCCCCTTGTAGGTGTCGGGCGCCTCCTCCAGATCGTTGTAGAGGCTGTGCAATCCACCGATGAAGGTCTCGTAGGTGCGGCTGTGGTCATCGGTGAGTTCCCCGAAGCCGAAATCAACGCTGCCGTCGTGGCGGATGCCGATGAAGGCGCGCTGGCGCGAGGCGGTGCGGTTGCGGCCGCGCCACACCCGCGGACCGAACTTCAGATCACCCAGAGGAACGGTGATCTCCTGCCCGCCGTTGTCAATGTGGCGCTCGTACATCGGCCCGGAGACGTAGGCCAGGGCGGCGATGTCTTCGTACGCGTCCTGCTCCCGGTCCCAGCCCTCCAGCAACCCGAAGCGCACCTCGCGGGGATCGAGATCGAGGGCATAGACCTCGTCATCGGGGATGTAATGAAACGGCTCATCGTCGGCCGGGAGGCCCGGCAGCACGAGGTCGCCCTGCTCGTTGCTCTCCGCCACCCGCTCCGGGGCATTCGGAGCCAGGGCGATCAGGCCGGCGAACACCAGCGGTGGCAGGGCCAGCGCCAGCAGCAGCCAGCGGTTCCGCCACCGGGGTCGGGGGGTCTGGTCTTGGCGGGGAACGCGTGGCTTCACGCGGCGGGCCGTCGACCTTGGTTTTTGGGGAGTGGATCGAACCAAGGAACGATGACGCCGTCGGCCACCAGCCATGTGCGGTAACGGTCGCCGCAGTCATGCCCTCCCGTCAACTCTCCGAAGGCCGGGATCACCAGACGGGAACCGACCTCGTCGTAGGCGAAGCAGGGCAGACGCAGGTGATCGGAGCGGCTGCGCAGCCGACTGGTGGGATGCAGATGACCGCACACATTCAGCTGGTGAGGCTGCGGCGGGGATTCCGGAGCATGGCTCAGCCACAGGGCACCGAGGGCCTGAGACGGCAGTTGCGGCAGGCCTTCCATCCAGCTGTGGCGATCGTGATTGCCGCCGATCAACAGCACCTCGCAACCGCAGAGCTCCGGCAGAGCCCGCAGGTTGTCCCGCAACCTCGGGGTGAGTCCGACCCGGGCATGGATCAGGTCTCCCAGAACGATCAGCTGCTGCGGACGCCACTGATGGCAGAGCTCAAGCAGGGGGTTGAACGTGCCGCCATCGGCATCGCTCGGCAACGGGATTCCCTGCGCCTGAAAGGCCTCCGCCTTGCCCAGATGCAGATCCGCCAGCATCAGCACCCGTCCCTCCGGCCGCCAGAGCGCCCGCTGCGGCAGAAACTGCAGCGACTCCGCTCCCCACTGCCAGAGCTGCGCGCTCATCCGCGCCGGGGTGGCTTGATCTGGCTGTTGTGTAGCCCTGACTGCATCGGGCCGGCACATCCGTGCATCAACCTTGCGTCCCATGAGGAATTAATTGTGGCGCGTTCCGTGCGTCCGAACCAGCTTCCGAGCGAAACCCTTCGCTGGCTCGAGCGACGGCTGCTGTCGCTGGAACGTCAAGAGCGTTACGAATGCGCCTACGCCCTGCGCATGGAAGTGGCCGAATGGCTGCTGGGGGCTGTGGATGCCAACCTGACGGCACCTGCCCCGCTTTGACCCCCCGATGACCCTTGCCCTGCTGATCGCTCTGGCCGGCTCACTGGTGGCGATGACGCTGATCGTGCGTCGTCTGGAACAGCGCTGAACGGCAACCGCTCGATCACCTGATCAGCGTTGACCATCCGCACCACGCCGCTGTCGATGCAGGCGATCTGAAACAGGGACGGCTCAGGGCCACGGGCGCTGCCCACCACATGCAGCACATGGCCCATCCACCAGTCCCCCGGATCCTCGCCTTCCACCACCACCAGATCACCGCAGCGAGCGCGGAGAAACAACGGCCCGTCCATCCCGACCTCGTGCCAGTACGTTCGTTCTAGCGACGGAAAGGCCGGAGCATGGCACGCTTCCAGGTGTCATCCGATCCGGCGGCGATGCGCTGCTCCGCCCTGGCTGCAGCCCTGCTGAGCGCCACCCAGCTGCTGATCATTCCCGCTGTGGCGGCAGCACCGGAGCCGCGCGGCACCCTGCGGGTGGGCATCACCGGATCGCCTCCGTTCGTGCTCAGCGGCCATGGCTCGCGAGGGGGCATCAGCCTGGAGATCTGGCGGCGCGTGGCCGAGCAGAACGACCTCAGCTACGACCTGGTCGAGCAGCCGACCCCGAAGCAGGGACTGAGGGCGATCGAGATGGGAGAGATCGATCTGCTGGTGGGGCCGATCAGCATCACCGCCCGGCGCCTCGCCATGCCTGACGTCGATTTCACACAGCCCTACTTCCTGGGCAAGTCCGGCGTGCTGCTGCCCCTCTCTCCCCCCAGTCTGGTCAGCCGCCTGAGCGTGTTCTTCGGATGGGCGGTGGTGTCGTCGGTACTGGTGCTGCTGGGGGTGCTGCTGGCGGTGGGCAGCCTGATCTGGCTGGCCGAACGGCGCCGCAATGCCGAGCAGTTCCCCCGGGCGCCGCTGGCGGGCATCGGCAGCGGCATGTGGTTCGCGCTGGTAACGCTCACCACGGTGGGCTACGGCGACAAGGCCCCGGTCACCCGCACCGGCCGTGGGCTCACCGCCGCCTGGATGACCATCTCCCTGATCGCCGTGTCCTCGCTCACGGCGAGCCTCGCGTCGGCCTTCACCCTGTTCCTCACCGGCGCCACCGAAACCGCGATCACCGATCCTGCGCAACTGCAATCACGCCGGGTCGCCGTGGTGAGCGGCACCAGCGGCGTGGAACTGGCCCAGAGACGCAACATGCGCGTGGTGTCGGCCGACTCGCTCGCCGGCGCCATCGATCTGATGCTGGAGGACCGGGCGGAGGCCGTGATCTTCGATCGACCGGCCATCCGTTATTACCTCAAGAAGAATCCGGATCTGGCCGTACGACTAGCGCCGTTCACGCTCACCGAGGAGACCTACGGCTTCGCCTTCCGATCCGGTGACCCCCTGCGCAATGCCTTGAACGTCTCGATCCTGCAGCTGCAGCGGCAGGGGCAGGTGGAAGCCATCACCAACGTTCTGCTCAACTGAATCCGCCGGGGGAACGCCGCCTCAGCTGAGGGGCCGGTGACGCCGCAGGGCGTCTTCCACCAGGAAGGCTGCAAGGTTGCCGCAGCTGCGCCCCTCCTCGAGGGCGTGCCGCTTGAGATCGTCCATCACGCCGCGGGGCAGGGTGACGTTGATCCGCTCGGAACAAGCGGCATCGGCGACGGCGGCCGTGCTGGGAGCCGGTTCGGTGGAGGCCAGCCGCTGCTGCAGCTCCTGCACAAGATCCTGAAGAATCGGCACGATTCAGTGAAGATTTATACACAATATAGATGCAATATCGTGCCTAAAACCAGGCTGGCTTGATGTCCGCCTGTGCGCGTATCCTGACCTCGTTTTTCAGGATGCCATGCGCCCACTGCCCCTGAAACTGACGCCCGGCAGCGACCTGCGCCTCAGCCTCGAGGAGCTGGCCCGTGCGCAGCAGCTCAACGGCTTCGTCCTGGGCGTGGTGGGCAACCTCAGCCGTGCCGCCTTTCAGTGCCCGGGCCAGGCACAGCCCACCGTGCTGGAGGGGGATCTCGAAGTGATCACCCTGAACGGCACCCTCAGCCCCGAAGGAGTGCACCTGCATCTCAGCCTCTCCGATGGTGCCTGCCAGGTGTGGGGAGGACATCTCGAACCCGGCACCCTGGTGCAGAAGGGCGTCGACCTTCTGGTGGGAGTTCTCGAGCCGTCCCAGCCGGCCGTCGACGGCAACACAGCCACACCCGTTGCACAGCCGCCCCGCATCGAGATCGCCGTGCTGCCGGGTTGTCCGTGGTGCGCAAGAGCTCTGCGGCTGCTGCGCACCCTGGATCTGCCCCACACCGTGGACACGGTCAACGACGATGCCGCCTTCAGCCGCTGGCAGTCCCGCAGCGGCATGCGCACCTTCCCGCAGGTGTTCATCGATGGTGCACTGCTCGGCGGCTACGACGACCTCGCCTCCCTGCACGGTTCAGGCAAGCTGGAGCAGCTGCGCTGAGCCTCGGCCATGGCCACACCGGAGGAGAGCCCTGAGCCGACGTCGTTCTGGTCCCACAAACCCTGGTGGTGCCAGCCCTGGACGATCCTGATGACCGGGTCCCTGGCGATCGGAGGGTCCTGGTGGTTGCTGCACTGGCTGTGGCTGACCCTGCCCATCGCCCTGCTGGTGCTGATCTGGTGGTGGCTGTTTCTGATCGTGGTGCCCCGCTCCGGCGCCCTGCCACCGACACCACCGGCACCATGAGCGACAGCATCAGGCTGCAGGCCATCGACCAGAGCCTGTTCGACCGCGTCGCGGCCGTGGCACGCGGGAAACCGCGCCTGCGCATGAACCACAATCTCCACCAGGAGAGCGATCTGGTGCAGCGGTTTCTGAACGTGCTGCAACCCGGCACCTACGTGCGCCCGCATCGCCACGTGCGCGAGCAGGCGGGAACGGGCTTCGAGTGCTTTCTGGTGCTTCAGGGGGCGATCGGCCTGCTGATCTTCGATGGCGACGGACAGCTGATCGAACGGCACCGCCTGAGCGCCACCGGACCGCTGCGCGGCATCGAACTGGCGGAGAACCAGTTCCATTCCCTGGTGGCTCTGGAGCCGGACACGGTGATGTTCGAACTCAAGCAGGGCCCTTACCAGCCCACGCAAGACAAGGACTTCCTCAGCGCCTTCCCCGGCGAAGGCAGCGAACAGGCGGAGGATCAGGAACGCAGCTGGCGGCAGCTGTTCGCCACCGGTCACCGGCCCTGAGAGAACCGCTTCAGACCTCGGCGGTCCGCACCGCTTCCCGGAACCGCTGCTTCTCATCCAGCAGCTCCGTCTCCAGCTGCTCGATCAGCCGGCTGACCAGAGACTGGAACTCAGGCTGACATCCCCGGAACGCCGCCTTGTGGCGGATCGGCTCATTGCGCATGCGCAGATCGGTGAGCATGAGCTGGAGGGCGTCGATCCTGGCGTTGGTGTTCATGCCGGGCTGTCGGGTGGGGGGAGGTTATGACGAGGGCTCGCCATCATTGATACCGCTGCACCCACCGGATGCGTCAACGCTTTCTGCTGCCGCTGCTGCTGCTTGCTCTGGCCTGGAGCCAGGAACTGGTCGATCAGATCCTGTTCGCCGGGCAATGGAACCTGCCCATGGGTCCGGGCCTGCCCTGGTGGCGACTGCTCAGCGCCCCGTTCAGCCACTCCGGGTTCGCACACCTGATCTCGAACAGCGCCGTGTTCCTGCCGCTGAGCTGGCTTGTGCTCACCCGGGGGATGCGGGATTACATCGCGATCTGGATCGCCGTGCTGCTCATGGAGGTGCCGGTGGTGCTGCTCTGGCCCACAGCCAGCCATGGTCTTTCCGGCGTGATCTACGGACTGCTCGGGTATCTGCTGCTGATCGGCTGGCTGGAGCGTCGGCTGCTGCCCGTGCTGCTCAGCCTGATCGCCTTCTGGCTCTACGGATCCGCCCTGGTGGCCCTGATTCCGGGAGTTTCCCCCGCCGGTGTCAGCTGGATCGGCCATGCCTCCGGATTCGCAGGAGGACTGCTGGCGGCCCTGGCCGTGCATCGCGACAGCGCAGGGCAGACGTCGTGACACGGTTCAAGGCATGCTGAACGGACGCCGGAGATGACCCCATGCCACCAGCGGTCTGTCTGAACTGCGGCAGTCGGGAGTTCCGCGCTGATCGCGCCCTGGCCGGACGACTGATCTGCAAGCGCTGCGGTTACGCCCTCGGTACCCGACCGAGCGCCAAAGGCCAGCGGCAGAGCGGTCGCCGCCGCTGGGTCCTGATCACTGCTCTGGTCGTGACCGCGCTGCTGGTGGTTCTGCTCTCCAGACTCTGACCCCTCCGCTCAGGAGCGGAGCATCGCCACCACCTCCGAGGTATTGGCAGACAGGGGAGCGCCATCGAGCAGCTCGATCGCCGCGCGCATGGCGGCCTGACGCTCCGGCCCGTAACTGCGCCAGCGGCTGAACACCTTGGCCATACGACTCGCCGTGATCGGGTTGCGGGCATCGACCGCGGCGATCTGCTCGGCCATGAACCGGTAGCCGCTGCCGTCGACGGCATGGAAGGCGCTGATGTTGGCGGTGAAGCCCCCCAGAACGGCTCGCAGGGAATTCGGAGCCAGCGGATCGAACCGGGGATGCAGCAGCAGGTCCCGCACCCGCTCCAGGCTGTCGGAGCGCGGCGTCGAGGCCTCCAGGGAGAACCAGCTGTCGAGAATCACCGGTTTGTCCTGCCAGCGGTCATGGAAGGCCGCCAGCGCCTGGTCGCGCTCAGGGCAGTCAATCGGCCGCAGAGCCCGCAGCGCAGCCCGGGCCAGGGTCATCGATGGACCGCTCACCGCCTTGAGAGCCTGCTCACGGGCTTCCGCATCGCCGGCGGCCGCCAGCCAGCTCCAGGCCACGGCCGTCAGCTGGCGTGCTCCCTGCCCCTCCGGCCAGAGCCGGCTCCAGCCCGGACGGCATCGCTCGAGCAACTGACGCAGGGGCTCGTGCAAGGCGCCGCCGAGATCGGCTCTGAGGCTGTGCATGGCCCGATCGAGGCTCAGCGGATCCGCCGTCGTCTGCAGCGCCTCCAGCTCCGCCAGGCCAGGCAGCGTCAGCAGAACAGCCAGCTCCGCCCCCTCATCCGAGCCGGCCAGGGTCTGCCCCAGAGCTGTTGTGAGGGCGGCCTCCACAGCGGGCTCCGGCGCATCCGCAGCCCGGGCCAGCAGGATCTGACGGAACAGCCGCTGGCCGGCATCCCAGCGGCAGAAGGGATCGTCATCGGCCGCGAACAGCTGCAGCGTCTCCGTCAGCGGCTGATCCATGCGCAGCACCACCGGTGCCGAGAAGCGGCGCAGGATCGAGAGCGCCGGAGGCTGTTCGGCGGGCGGTGCCTTCAGAACCATGGTCCGATCGGCCTCGTCCATCACCACAAGCTGTTCCTCGCCGATGCGACCGTCGGCCGTCACCAGGGCGATGGCGAGCGGCAGCACCAGCGGCTGCTTCTGCGGTTGGCCTGGAGTCGGCTCGGTCCGCTGCTGAAGCTGAAGGGTCAGCTCACCGGTGGTGGCGTTCCAGCTGCGCTCCACGTTCAGCTGGGGGGTGCCGGCCTGGTGGTACCAGCGCCGGAAGCGATCGGGATCAAACCCCAGGGGCCGGCCATCGGAAGCGGCCCCGTCGGTGATGGCCTGCACGAAATCCTCAGTGGTGGCGGCGGTGCCGTCGAAACGCTCCACGTAGGTCGCCATTCCCGCCATGAACCGCTCATGCCCCAGCAGGGTGTGCAGCATGCGGATCAGTTCCGAACCCTTTTCGTAGATGGTCGTCGTGTAGAAGTTGTCGATCGCCTGATACTCCGCCGGCTTCACAGGGTGAGCCGTCGGCCCCGCATCCTCCCGGAACTGGGTGTTGCGCAGCATCGCCACATCCTCGATCCGCTTCACCGCAGAGGAATGCAGATCCGCGGTGAAGCTCTGATCGCGGAAGACGGTCAGTCCTTCCTTGAGCGACAGCTGGAACCAGTCGCGGCAGGTGATGCGATTGCCGGTCCAGTTGTGGAAGTACTCATGGGCGATCACACTTTCAACCCGCTCCAACTCCCCGTCGGTGGCTGTTTCCGCATCGGCCAGCACCAGTTTGGAGTTGAAGATGTTGAGGCTCTTGTTCTCCATCGCGCCCATGTTGAAGTGACGCACGGCGACGATGTTGTACTCGTCGAGGTCGTATTCCAGGCCGTAGATCTGTTCATCCCAGCGCATCGACCGTTTCAGTGACGCCATCGCATGGGCGGTGTAAGGCTCATCGCCGGATTCCACATGCAGGCGCAGCGTCACCTCCCGCCCGGATGCGGTGCGGAGTTGATCGCGCACCTCCGTCAGATCACCAGCCACCAGCGCGAAGAGGTACGACGGCTTCGGGTGCGGGTCATCCCAGATCGCCTCATGGCGGTCCGGTGCCCCCGCCAGCGGCCCGGCCGACACGGCGTTGCCGTTGCTGAGCAGCACCGGGAAGTGCTGTCGCTCGGCTTCCAGTCGCACCCGCCAGCGGCTGAGCACATCGGGGCGGTCCGGATGGAAGCTGATGCGGCGGAAGCCTTCGGCTTCACACTGCGTGGTGAGCATGCCGCCACTGGCGTAAAGACCCTCCAGGGATGTGTTGCTGTAGGGGTCGATCCGACAGCGGGTCTCGAGCGTGAACGGCTGATCCGGCGGAGACAGCAGCGTGAGCATGCCGTCCTGCAGCTGCCAGGCCTGCGCCGACGGAACACTGCCATCGATCGCCAGGTGCTCGAGGGTCAGATCGACACCGTGCAGCACCAGGGGCACCCCGGACTGCAGCGGCGTGAGCTGCAGCCGGCTGGTCACCAGAACGTGATCGGCGTGGATGACGACATCCAGAGCGATCTGTTCCAGCCCGAAGGGCCATGGGGTGTAGTCCGCGAGGCGGACCGGAGCGACGGCTGCCATGGCGTCACCGGGCATTCAGCAGCCCTGATCCTGGCGGACCAGTCACCAGGGCAGAGGGCGGCGGCCGCTGCCGGCGTTGCAACCCACCTGAGATCCCAGCAGCGCACCGAGGGGAACGGCCCAGCTGCGGCCGTCATCCCGCGAGGCGACGTAGCCGAGGCCACCTCCCACGATGCCCCCGATCAGTCGCCCTCTGTTGCAGTCGCGTTCCAGCTGCGTTCGCATCCAGCCATCCCCCGCCGAGCTGTTGTAGGGCGACCGCTCGTAGGGATAGGGGGCCGGTTCATAGGGATAAGAGTGCCCACTCGACCAGTGATGGGCCTGAGCGGGCAGGGCCGTCGTCACCAGCGCTCCGGCGAGCACCAGGACGGAAAACGGAGAGAAGCGGATCATCCGTGATCTCGGAAAAGGACGACGTCAGGTAGTTGGTCTGACGCCCCCCCAGACAACCGCCGGATCCAGATCGTTTGGCAACCGAAACTCCGGCCAACTGCTTCCAGATGCAACTGGCCGGAGCCTGAGGCTCACTTGTCGGAGATCTTCTTGATGGCTTCCTTCACCTTGGCCTGTACATCGGCTGGAATCGCCTTCGGGCAGGCCTGCATGGCGCGCAGGAGCACCTGCTGCTCGGCGGCGGCGAACATTTCCTTCTCCGAAAGGGTCTTGTTGTCGAGCATCGACACCTTGCCGTCATGGCGGCCCTTCAGGGCCTGGGCATAGGTGCTGGCGGAGATGCCGAGCGCCTTCGGAAATTCCACGCCATCGAGCGCAGCCATGCAGAAGAAGGACGTGCCCATGGCCTGATAGATGGCGATGTCCTGCTTGGTGGCGGGAGCGGCAACAGCACCGGCCACAGCGCCGAACAGCTCACCTGTGGCGAGCAGGGCCGGCACCGCCAATGCTCCCAGGAGTTTGTGGCGAAGTTTCAACGGACTGACACCGATTGATCCTCGGTATTTTTACGTAGATCAACCCTCCAGGCGTCCGGAGTGGTCCGGTCAGTTCTCCTGGATCGGCGGCGGCGCCTCGGAGAGACGGATTTCGTGGTGGTGCTCGACGATCGACAGCTCCCCGTTCTCCCAGCTGTAGATCGCCCGGTAGCGGTAGCGGTCCTGATCCACAAGCCGGATGTGTTCCAGGATGTCCCACTGCTGGTAGTGGGATTCGAGGATCGTCTCGTGCTCATCCACCTGCCGCAGGCGGGTGCGCACGGGGTCGCCGTTCAGATAGCCCCGGCTGCGCTGGAGCTGATGGCCCCAGAGGGTCGCCTCCATCACGCCGCTGCGCTCGTACCAGGGCTTGCGCGCGAAGAACTCGTCGGAGTGCTGATCCTCGGCGTCCGACCACCAGCTGAAGCGGTAACGGCTCTCACCGGCCGTCGGCTCGGCGAAGGTCTCCATCTTCAGGTTCATGTCCAGATGCAGCACCTGGTCATCGCTGAACATGTACTGACGTCGCGAACGCCAGACGCCCAGATTGCGGGTGAACCAGCGGCGCAGATTGCTGTCCACGGAGACCGATGGTGATCCGTCAGCGCGCGACGGCACCGTCAATGGAACACGGTTTTGCCCGGAAAAAAGCGACATGAGCCGCGGATACGGCGAAGCGGACTGTTCATGAACGTCTTAGCCCGGATGGAGTCCCCGTCAAAAACCCATAAGGTGAGCATTCGTTTTCCGCGTCGGATGCCTTGTGAAGGGTGACGGTCCCAAAGGTCGTCAGCAGCTTCAGCTGCTGCTGGTGGCTGCCCGTCATCACCTGTCCGGCCAGGACCTCCGTTCTCTGGTGCAGTACCTGGAGCGGGAGGACGTCGGATTCGAGGTGACCCTCCAGCTCGCGGATCCGTCCCAGCAGCCGGAGCTGCTGGAGCTGCACCGGCTCGTGGTCACCCCCGCTCTGATCAAGCTGTCGCCCTCCCCCAAGCAGGTGTTCGCCGGCAGCAACATCCACCAGCAGCTGAAGGGGTGGGTGCCGCGCTGGCAGCAGGACGGCGTCGTCAGCGGACTAGGGCTCAGCCTGCGGCCGACCGAACTCGACGGCAGCCGCACCCAGAAGGAGCTGCAGCTGGAGGATCAGCTGCTGGTGCTGCGTCAGGAGAACGAGACCCTGATCGACCGCATCCACGCCCAGGAGAGATTGCTGCGCATGGTGGCCCACGAGCTGCGCACACCCCTCACCGCAGCGACCCTGGCCCTGCAGAGCCAGAGGCTCGGGCAGATCGACATGGATCGCTTCCAGGATGTGATCACCCGCCGTCTCGAGGAGATGGAGGCGCTCTCGAAGGATCTGCTGGAGGTGGGAACCACCCGCTGGGAGGCCCTGTTCAACCCTCAGCGGCTCGATCTGGCGAGCGTGTCAGCGGAGGTGATCCTGGAACTGGAGAAGCTCTGGCTCGGACGCAACGTCGAGATCCGCACCGACATACCGATCGACCTGCCGAAGGTCTTCGCCGATCAGCGACGCATGCGTCAGGTGCTGCTCAACCTGCTGGAGAACGCCCTGAAATACACAGGCAATGGCGGGCACATCACCCTGACCATGCTGCACCGCACCAGTCAGTGGGTGGAGGTGAGTGTCTGCGACAGCGGGCCGGGCATCCCCCCCGAAGAGCAGCAGCGGATCTTTCTGGACCGGGTCCGTCTGCCGCAGACATCGCATCGCACCACCGGATTCGGCGTCGGGCTGTCGGTCTGCCGCCGCATCGTGGAAGTGCACGGCGGCCGCATCTGGGTGGTGTCGGAACCCGATGAGGGGGCCTGCTTCACCTTCACCGTGCCGATCTGGCAGGGCCAGGGACAGGAATGGGGTCAGGCTGTCTTGACGGAGGGTCAGCCCGACCCGTAGTTTTGCTTGGTGACCGGGAGCACAGACAGCTCATCGCTCACGGCCTCGCCCCCATCGTCTAGAGGCCTAGGACACCTCCCTTTCACGGAGGCGACAGGGGTTCGAATCCCCTTGGGGGTATGTCAAATCAACGCGGCTGAATGTCGTCAGTCGCCGCTCCAGCGCCGTCTGGCTTCCTGTTCGACCGCATGCAGATTGCTCGACAGGTCGTCGCGCAGCCGCTCTTCGATCAGCCCGATCGGCATGCCGAGGCATCCCTGCACCGTCA
This sequence comes from Synechococcus sp. KORDI-49, assembly GCF_000737575.1. Lineage (NCBI taxonomy): Bacteria > Bacillati > Cyanobacteriota > Cyanophyceae > Synechococcales > Synechococcaceae > Synechococcus > Synechococcus sp. KORDI-49. The sequence goes on from NZ_CP006270.1 coordinate 783,483, forward strand.
GCTCATAAAGAAGTGAGGACCCCTCGGGCAGATCTCGCATCTGCCAGGACCCTTCAAACCGCCGGAAATCGCCTTTCACCATCCGGAACCGCAGCAGGCCGTCCGGCAGCACTTCCTGCAGTTCCAGCAGCACCTGAGCGGAGAAGCGCAGACCGAGAAGCTGCTGACTGCCCACCTGAAGCACCCGCACCGTCTGGCCGTCCCGCAGCACCAGCTCGCTGGTGCTGAGATTGGGAATGAAGCGGTCGAGATGGTCGTAGTCCGTGAGGACCTCCCAGAGAACCGAGACCGGTATCGCTGTTCTCAGCTGCACCGCCAGACGCCTGACGCCCTGCGGAAGGCGCTCCATCGTCTGCTCGATGACAACACCCTCGTCGGCAGCGGCTTCACGGAGCCCACGTCCAAAAATTGACTGAGCTGGAACCAACGCCTGAAAGGTCTCCGATGAGAAAGAGAATGGTCTGATCTTAAGGAGATCCCACGGATCACATCGCGATCTGTGTCAACGGTCAACCTCCGCTTGCGCGGATGAAGACCACACCTATAGTCGCGCAACCGAAATTGAGATCTCATGCGGGTGCCTGTCGCCACGGCCGGTGGAACCACGTCTCCTCTGTTCACGGTTGTTGCCAGCGGCATCAAGGCCGGATCAGGGGCCTCCGTGATTCGCACCTACCAGGTGGCGATGAGTGGACTCAACAACCTGTACAAGCGCCTGAGCGCCTCTGGAGCCAGAATCATCAGCGTGTCACCCGCCAGCGAGGACTCTCCCTCCGCTCCGGTGGCAGCCTCCAGCGCCCCCGAACCGCAAGCCGTGACAACTGCTCCCGCCCCCAAGAAAAAGCCCCACGCCAACGTTCCGGTCAACACCTACAAACCGAAGACACCCTTCATGGGGACGGTGACCGAGAACTACTCGCTGGTGAAGGACGGCGGTATCGGTCGGGTCCAGCACATCACCTTCGATCTCTCCGGCGGCGAACCCCAGCTCGAGTACATCGAAGGGCAGAGCATCGGGATCATTCCGGAAGGCAACGACGCCAACGGCAAGCCCCACAAACTGCGCCTGTATTCGATCGCCAGCACCCGCCACGGCGACAACTACCAGGACAACACCGTCTCCCTGTGCGTGCGTCAGCTTGAGTACAAGAACGAGGCAGGAGAACAGATCTACGGCGTCTGCTCCACCTATCTCTGCGACATCGAGCCCGGCTCCAAGGTGAAGATCACCGGTCCGGTGGGCAAGGAGATGCTGCTGCCCGACGACGAAGACGCCAACATCATCATGCTGGCGACCGGCACGGGCATCGCTCCGATGCGCACCTACATCCGCCGCATGTTCGAACCCCGCGAGCGCGATGCGAACGGCTGGACCTTCCGAGGCAAAGCCTGGCTGTTCATGGGCGCACCCAAGACCGGCAACCTCCTCTATGACGAGGATTTCCAGCACTACGAGAAGGAATTCCCCGAGAACTTCCGCTACACCAAGGCGATCAGCCGCGAACAGCAGAACACCAAGGGCGGCCGGATGTACATCCAGGACCGCGTGCTGGAGCATGCCGAGGAGATCTTCTCGATGATTGAAAACCCCAAGACCCACGTCTACATGTGCGGTCTGCGCGGCATGGAGCCCGGCATCGACGAGGCCATGACCGCCGCCGCCGCCGCCAAGGGGCTGGACTGGTCCGAGCTGCGTCCGCAGCTCAAGAAGGCCGACCGCTGGCACGTGGAAACCTATTGATCCGGATCTCCGGTGCCCTCGCCCGCCGCGTCCCGCGGCGGGCTTTTTTTTTTCGCTTGAAAACAATCCGAACGCATGCACCAGTCGGGATGTTCTGGAGCACTGTGCAATTCCGCTTCCGTGCCTAAACCAGCGGCAGACGCCTGTGCTTCATGGTCGCCACGATCACCAATCCCCTGAGGGTTGGACTTCGTCAGGAACGCGTCATCGCACCCCAGTGTCTGGTGATTTTCGGGGCGAGCGGTGATCTGACCCATCGCAAGCTGGTGCCGGCCCTGTTCGAGCTGTTCAAGCAGCGCCGTCTGCCCAGTGAGTTCGCGCTGCTCGGCTGTGCCCGACGCCCCTGGAGCGACGAGGTGTTCCGCAGCAAGATGACCGAGGCACTGGCGGCGAAGATCGAGGAGGACCCCCAGGCCTGGGAGCAGTTCTCCGCCAAACTCTTCTACGAGCCGGTGGATCTGCAGCAGCCGGAGGATGTGGTCCGTCTGGGGGGACGCCTCGAGCAGATCGATCAGCAGTGCGCCACCCGCGGCAACCGCACCTTCTACCTCTCGGTGTCGCCGAAGTTCTACGGCAGCGGCTGTCGTGCCCTGGCGGATGCCGGCCTGCTGAAGGATCCCAAGCGCAGCCGCGTGGTGATCGAAAAGCCCTTCGGGCGCGATTACGGCAGCGCCCAGTCCCTCAACCGGGTGGTTCAGAGCTGCGGTCAGGAAAACCAGATTTTCCGCATCGACCACTACCTGGGCAAGGAGACGGTCCAGAACATCCTGGTGCTGCGCTTCGCCAACACGATCTTCGAGCCGATCTGGAACCGGAACTACATCTCCAGCGTTCAGATCACCGCCGCCGAGACCGTTGGCGTCGAGGAACGGGCCGGGTACTACGAAACCTCCGGAGCCCTGCGGGACATGGTGCAGAACCACCTGACCCAGATGCTGGCGATCACCGCCATGGAGGCACCCGGTCGCTTCGACCAGGAAGCGATCCGAACCGAGAAGGCCAAGGTGCTGCAGGCCGCCCGGCTCGCTGATGAACTGGAGCCCTGGAACTGCTGCATCCGCGGCCAGTACGGACCCGGTGGCAGCCAGGAGTCTCCCCTGGCCGGGTACCGCCAGGAACCGGGGGTCGACCCGAACAGCACCACGGAGACCTACGTCGCCCTGAAGCTGTTCATCGACAACTGGCGCTGGCAGGGCGTTCCCTTCTACGTGCGCACCGGCAAGCGTCTGGCCAAGCGCGTCAGTGAAGTGGTGCTCACCTTCCGCGAGGCACCGGTGCACCTGTTCGATGCCGCGAACGGCGGCCCCACCTCCAACCAGCTGATCCTGCGCATCCAGCCGGATGAAGGGGCTGAATTCCGCTTCGAGGTGAAATCTCCCGGCTCCGGCATGCGCAGCCGGCCGATCGACATGGAGTTCTCCTACGACGAGTCCTTCGGTGAACCCTCCGATGAGGGTTACGTGCGCCTGCTGGCCGACGCCATGCTCAGCGACCCCACCCTGTTCACCCGCAGCGACGAGGTGGAGGCCGCCTGGCGCCTGTACACCCCGCTGCTGGAACTGATCGAGGACAGCCCCTGGCAGCTGCCGATCCATCCCTATGAATCCCGCACCTGGGGACCGGCGGCCGCCGATGCCCTGCTCGCCCGCGACGGACTGCTCTGGCGCCGTCCCTGACAACGCCTTATCCCTGTTCCACCCCTCTCCGTCCGAACCATGTCCCCTCAGCTCACGCTTCAGACCCCCCTGGAACTGGCGCCCTCGGAGGTGCCCACCTACCTCGAACAGCTCTGGTCCCCGGAGCAGCAGGGAAGCACCGGCACCGGCGCCAACACGTTCTCTCTGCTGATCTGGCAGCCGGCCTGGGCCGAACAGCAGCTGGTGCGCAGCGGTCGCCTGAAGGGGCCGATCACCGGCCAGCAATCCGACTCCCTGGTGGCCGCCGGCCGTCAGGTGGTCGTGGACGCCGATCTACCGCTCAGCACCCCCCCTCTGGATGGAGAGGTGATCGCAGCGGCCGCCGCTTTCGATGGCCAGACCCAGTCGGAGGATCTGCGCGGTCAGTACATCGACCCGGCCCTCAGCGCGCTTCAGCCCCGCCGGCTGATCACCCTGGCCCCCACCATCGATTCCGGCAAGGGGCTGGAAACCCTTGTGGCGGCCTATTGCCCCCTGCCGGAGGAAGGCGGTGGAACCGCCGCCTGCGGTGACGTGGTGGTGCTGCGGGGTGGCCACAACGCCCTGCAGGACGGCATGAACATCCTGCAGCCACTGCTGCCGCCCTCGATGCCCTCCTGGGTCTGGTGGAACGGCTTCCTGGATGAGGCTCCGGCCCTGATGGAGCAGTTGGCCTGTGCCCCCCGTCGCCTGATCATCGACACGGCCGTGGGCAGCCCGCGTCACTGCCTCGATCTGCTGCGTCACTGGGTGACCACCGGTCAACCCGTGAACGACCTCAACTGGCTGCGTCTGAGCAGCTGGCGCGAAACCCTGGCGATGGTGTTCGATCCGCCGCACCGCCGCGATGCACTCAGCCACATCGTGCGGCTCGACATCGATGTGGAAGGCCATCACCCCGCACAGGGCCTGCTTCTGGCCGCCTGGATCGCCGATCGACTGGGCTGGAGCCTCGACCACACCGAAGCGACGGAGGAGGGCACCGCCGCCCGCTTCCGCCGTGCGGACGGCACCGAGGTGATCTTCCAGCTGATGTCCGTGCCGATGGGCCAGCCCAGCGTTCACGCCGGCCAGCTGGTGGGCCTTCGCCTGATCTGCCAGCCGGATGACGGCAAGGGCGTCTGCGTGATCCTCTGCGCCGAGTCGGGTGGCTGCATGCGACTCGAAGGCGGTGGCATGGCCAGCCTGGATCTGCACGAGGAGGTCGTGCCCGCCCAGCATTCCACTCCCGAGATGGATGTGGCCCGTCTGCTCAGTGGCGGCCACGACAGCACCAACCCGCTTCTGGCCGCCGCCGCACCTCTGGCTGCCAGGCTGCTCGCCTGAGCTGATCGGATTTCATGGCCGTTGTCATCGCCGCTCCGGCCAGCGGCAGCGGCAAGACCCTGCTCAGCCTCGCCCTGCTGAGCTGGGTGCGGTCCCAGGGACGCTCGATCCAGGCCTTCAAGGTCGGGCCTGACTATCTCGATCCTCAGCTGCTGAGTGCGATCTCGCAGCGTCCCTGCCGCAATCTCGACAGCAATCTCTGTGGTGAGTCCTGGGTGCGCCGGGCCTTCCACGGCTACGGGAGCACGGCCGACCATGCCCTCGTGGAGGGGGTGATGGGGCTGTTCGACGGCATCGGCAGCAGTGAAACGGGCAGCACCGCCGCCACCGCACGGCTGCTGGATCTGCCGGTGCTGCTGGTGGTCGATGCCGGTGGCCAGGCCGCCTCCCTCGGCGCCCTGGTGCGCGGCTTCCGCGACCACGACCCCAACCTGAACCTGGCGGGTGTGGTGCTCAATCGCGTCAGCAGCAGCCGCCACCGGGAGCTGCTGGCGGAGGTGCTGGAGAGGCTCGATGTGCCCCTGCTCGGCTGCCTGCCCCGCAGCGAGGATCTGCAGCTGCCCAGCCGCCATCTCGGACTGGCGCCCGCCCATGAACTCAACGGCACCGCGGAGCGACGGGCTCGCTGGGCGGAGCTGGCTGCCAACCATCTGGATCTGCCGCGTCTGCTGCCGCTGATGGCGGCGCCCACCAGCGGCGAGGACCCGCTGGCGGAGTGTCCGTCGGGGGGAGGCACCCCCATGCCGGTCGCGGTGGCGGCTGATGCCGCCTTCCACTTCCGTTACCCCGAAACCGGCGAACTGCTGGAGCGGATGGGCATGCCTCTGCTTCCCTGGAGCCCTCTGGCCGATGAGCCGCTGCCGGAGAACGCCAGAGGGCTGATCCTCCCCGGAGGCTTCCCAGAGCAGCACGCGGCCCAGCTGAGCAGCTGCCGGCGCAGCCTCGATGCCCTGCGGAGCTTCGCGCGCCATCGACCGGTGTACGCAGAATGCGGCGGCATGCTGCTGCTGGGCCGCTCGCTCAGTGACCTCGACGGAGCCGTCCATGCCATGGCCGGCTCTCTGCCGTTCCATGCCAGCCGCGGCCAGCTGGATGTCGGCTACCGCACGCTGACGGCAACCAGCGACGGACTGCTGGTGCGTCGGGGAGAGCGACTGCGGGGCCATGCCTTCCACCGCTGGAGCCTGGACCGCGACCCCGAGGGATCGGCGCTGTGGGAAATTGATGGGTGGCGAACCCAACGACGCTTGGAAGGATGGGGGGATCGGACGCTTCACGCGAGCTGGATTCACATGCACTGGGCCAGCTGTTCGACGATCTGCTGCCGATGGCGCGACGCGCTCGCAACCGGGCCGATGCCATCAGCAAGCGCTTCGTCAGCCGGACGCGTCCGCAACGCATCCAACCCTTCATCGAACGCTGGCGCCTGATCATCCAGGGAAAGGTCCAGGGAGTCGGATTCCGGGCCAGCTGCAACCGTCGCGCTCTGGACCTGGGGGTGCGCGGCTGGGTGCGCAACCGCAGGGACGGATCCGTGGAGGTGCAGGCCGAAGGCGCTCCCATGGCCATCGCGGAGCTGCGGGCCTGGTGTGAGCAGGGCCCACCGGGTGCCCAGGTGCTGAGAGTGCAACCGAGCCAGCTGCCGGTCACCGGCGACGACTGGTTCGAGGTGCGTCAGTAAGCGGCCTGTCATCCGCCTCCGAAGAGATTGGGAACAGATCCGGCGGATGGCCGGGATCTGGCTAGGGCGGAAGGATCACTGAACACTCCCCCGGCGCTCCGAAGCATGCTGCGGTTCTGCATCGTTCTGACCATCACGGCCATGCCGCTGATCGGGATGGATGTGGTCAGTGCCCGGCGCGATGAGCCTCAGCGCATGTACGGATCGCTGCTGGAAGCCATGCATGCCTGCCGCGCCTGGGCCGCGATGGAGGGCACCTTCTCCACCGCCAGCAGCGGTGGGGGCGATCACAGGCTGCGTCCGGCGATCCGCAGCTGCACGCTGGACCTGGACGATCCGGTCATCCTCGCGGAGCGCTACGAGGTGGAGGAGAACAGCGTTCACGCGGCGTTGCCGGGTGCTCTGGAACGCAGCCTGCAGACCACCTTTCCCTTCCTTCCCGAGCGCAGCGAGACTTCCCCGCAGAGCTGAAGGCCACCATGCCCGATGACCTGCTGAATCCCCGCAGCACGGCCTTCTGGAAAGCCCTCCTCGGAGTGGCGAGTCTGGCCGTCTGCATCGGACTGGCCGCCCTGATCCTGAGGCTGTGATCCAGCTTGCAGTCGGCTCTCTCAGCGATGGTCATCCTGAGCGGGACCGCCCCGCTGCGTCATGTCCACCGGTCAAGAGCAACGTCAACGGCAACTGTGGCTGCTGCGCCATGGCGCCACGGAATGGGCCCTGAACGGGCGCCACACCGGCAGCACCGACCTGCCGCTGCTGCCCCAGGGAGAGGAGGAGGCCAGGGCGCTCGCACCGATCCTCACGCGCCTGAGCTTCGCTGCCGTGTTCAGCTCTCCGCTGCAACGGGCCCGCCGCACCTGCGATCTGGGGGGTCTGGGAGGGCAGATGCAGATCATGGAGGACCTCCTCGAGTGGAACTACGGCGACTACGAGGGGATCACCACGCCCGAGATCCGCGAAACGGTCCCGGACTGGACGGTGTGGACCCACGGCTGTCCCAACGGCGAGAACGCCGATCAGGTGCAGGCCCGCTGCGCGAAGGCCATCGCCACCGCCCTGGCCGCCCCCGGGGATGGGGATGTGGCCCTGTTCGCTCACGGCCATATCCTGCGGGCCCTCACCGGCACCTGGCTGGGACTGGGAGCCGCCGGCGGCAGGCTGTTCAAGCTGGGAACCGCCTCCGTGAGCATCCTCGGCTGGGAGCGGGGGCAGAAGGCCATCGCCCGCTGGAATGCCCCAACCGACCCTGGGGTCTGAATCCGAGCTGCCGCTCAACCGACGCCGGAGAAGCCCTCGAACTCACGCCGCCAGGCCGCCTGAACCGTTGCTGAGGCGTCCGCACCGATCAGCCAGACCCCCGTCCGGGCCCGCGACACCGCCACATAACAGAGCTGCTGACGGATGGAGGGATCAGCCCGGAACACATCGGGGGCCACGAAGACATCCCCGAAGCTGCTGCCCTGGCTGCGATGCACCGTGAGCACGGCCGCCGGCCCGAGAGACGCGAAGGCATCGCGGATCAGGAAGAAACGGCGCCAGATGGATCGGCCGTCCTTCTTGCCCGCGTCCCGGGCCTGTTGCCGCAACCGCTGCATCACGGCATCCAGCAGCTGCCGCGCCTCACTGCCCACCGGGGGCTGGAGTCTCAGGGTCAGCTCCAGCTCCCCGGCACTGACGCTGGCCGAAAGGGTCTCGATCACGGGCACGGGGCCATCCGCGGCCGACAGCCCGAAATCCACCAGATCACAGGACTCCGGCTTCACATCCCGCACGGTCACCTCGCGATTGGAGCCGAGCACCATGTCCGGCTCCTCCCCCGTCTCCTCCCCGTCGCGGGAGGCCGGAGCCATCACGGCTGTGCGGCTGATCAGCACCTCTCCCGGCAGCACCGGCATCTGATCAGCCATCTCCCCGTGAATGGCCCGTCGGGCATGGGGCACCAGACGGTCCAGGGTGCGGTTGGTGTAACAGAGGATGCGGGCCGCATCGGGATTGTCCTGGACGGAAGCCTCCCGGAGTGCGCGGCGAGCCTCCTGCAGCCAGTCCTTCTGTACAAGGCTGCGCACCTGGCCCTGCGGATCCCGGATCGGCGGCAGCAGCGGCGGCATCTGACAGGGCAGCCGACCTTCCCGCAGGCCTCCAGCCAGCTGCAGCACAGGCCCCTGATGGCGCACCACCTGGCGCAGAGCAGCGGAGCAGGCGCGCTGCATGGCGAACACCGGGCTGCTGTCCTCACCCACCGGCGGCAGCTGCGCCGGATCACCGACGAACACCAGCCTGGTCTTGAAGGGGTGAGCGCACTGAAGGGCGATCCCGAGAAGCGTGCTGTCGACCATGGAGGCCTCATCCACCAGCACCAGTCCGAGATGCTCCAGGGCCATCGCCGTCTGCTCCGTCGGCTCGCACAGCTCGATGTCGCCCTGCCGCTTCAGCTTCAACCGCAGCAGACGATGAATCGTGGAGGGGTACCAGGCAGGGTTGAGGCCCTCCAGCTCAAGGGCCTGACGCAGCACTCCCACCGCTTTGTGGGTCGGAGCCACCACGGTCCAGCAGAGGCCGCTGGCCTCCACCTGACGCAGCAGACGCATCGAGAGGAAGGTCTTGCCGCTGCCGGCGAAACCGCTCAGCACGAACGGCGTTCCATCAGCCGGCGACGCCAGCCATGCCGCGAAGGCATCGGATGCGATCTGCTGATCACCGGTGAGTTCAGCCCCGGCGTTCACCCCAGCAGCACTCCGAACAGATGAAGCGGTGATCCCAGCAGCGCAAGTCCCGGCAGGGCGATGGCGGGACCGATCAGGCTGCCGACCAGCACCTGAAGCCGGCTGTGGCCCAGGCTTTCCTTGAGGGGTTTCTCGAAGCTCTCCTGCCAGAGTTCAGCGGGGAGGGCATTGACCCGTTCGGCGGTGAACCCGGCTGCCCGCCGGATGCCGCTGGCGTCGTACATCACCACGAAGGCGATCATCGCCGCCAGCGCGAACAGCGGGTGATCGAATCCCAGTGTCCAGCCCACGCAGGCCGCGGTACCCGTCACCAGAGCGGAGTGACTGGAGGGCATCCCCCCCGTTTCGATCAGCACAGCCGGGCGCCAGCGCCGGTGCTGGATCAGTTCGATGAACAGTTTCGAGAGCTGGGCGATGCCGCAGGCCGCCAGCCCCCAGGCCAGGGAGGCGTTGTCGAGCACCTCCTGCAGAACGGCATGGGTTGGAACGGTCTCGATCATCGGTCGCGGCTGGTGATGAAGTCCGCCAGGGCCAGCAGCGGCAGGGCCCTTTCCGCCCAGGGTTTGAGCACGTCCTTGGCTTCATTCACCAGCACATCAGCCCGCTTGCGGGACTCCTCCAGACCCAGCAGCTTCGGGTAGGTGGTCTTGTCAGCGATCAGATCCTTGCCGGCGGTTTTGCCGAGAACCTCACTGCTGGCGGTGATATCCAGGATGTCGTCGATGATCTGGAACGCCAGGCCGATGCCGCGGGCGTAGGTGCGCAGAGCTGCGATCAGGTCGTCTTCGGCGCCGCCGATCATGGCGCCGGTGATCACACAGGCACTGAGCAGCGCTCCTGTCTTGTGCAGATGGATGTACTCGAGCGTGTCGAGGTCCACCTGCTTGCCCTCGCTCTCCAGATCCACCACCTGACCGCCCACCAGGCCGGGGGCACCGGCCACCAGCGACAGCTCCCCCACCACCTTGAGCAGGCGCTCCGCCGGAACACCGGGACTGCGCAGCGACACCATTTCGAAGGCGCGGGTGAGCAGGGCATCACCGGCCAGGATCGCCACCGCTTCGCCGTAGACCTTGTGATTGGTGGGTCGGCCCCGCCGCAGATCGTCGTCATCCATCGCCGGCAGATCGTCGTGGATCAGCGACATGGTGTGGATCATCTCCAGAGCCACCGCGGTGGGAACGGCAAGCTCCGCCTCCCCACCGGCCAGTTCACAGGCGGCCAGGCAGAGGATCGGCCGCAACCGCTTGCCACCGGCCAGCAGCGAATAGCGCATCGCCTCCCGCAGGGATTCCGGACGCTCCGGCAGCAGAGCGGCATCAAGGGCCTGCTCCACCGTGGCTTTCGCCTTGGTCAGGTAAGCCTTGAAATCAAAGCTGTCCGCCGGTGCCGGAACTCTGTCGGGGGAGGTCGCCGCAGCGGTCATGGAGAACCCGAAACTGGCGGGATTCTCTCAGGCCGGGCCCATACCGCTCAGGGGCACCCAGTCCATCGGGTGGGGCATGCGCATCTCCCGTCCCTCCCCGGGGGGCGTGGTGATGGCGAGGTCGTAGGAGACGGAGTACCGCGGAGAGCTCCCCTCATAAGGCGTCACCCGGTGGGTGAGATCCGATGGGAACAGCAGCAGACGATGCTGCTTCGGCGCGAAGACACCGCCTGAGGCGGCGGCATCCTTGTAAGGAATCGCCATCACGTGGCTGAAGTAATCCTCCGGTGCCTGGAACTCCAGTTCGCCGGTGGCGTTGTCCGCCTCCGTGCGCACATAGAAGACGGCACTGAGCTGGGCGTTGCGATGGGTGTGGGGCTCGATCGTTCCCCCCTCCTGCGCACAGACCACCGGCCAGGCCTTCTGAATATGGACTTCCAGCCCATGGGCCGGCCCGAGCAGCTCCTGCAGGAACCCACTCACATGCAGGGCCAGCTGACGGTTCAGCCACTGAAAGGCCTCCAGTCGATGCACCTGGTCCAGACCGGCACGACCCAGCAGATCACCGGTGAGGTTGTTGCGGTCGCTGAACTCAGGATGGGCGAACACCTCACGGTCAAAGGTGACCAGCTCGGCGTCCATCGCCGCAGCCACGCCGGCCTCGGGAGTCAGATCCACCTGCAGCACCGGTGTCGGGAAAAGCCAGTGGAATGCCATTGCAACTCTCAGACAATCAGATCATCGAGGCCATGGTCGATCCCATGGCGGCGGCACCAGGCCACCACCGTGTTCACCAGCAGCATCGTCACCGTCATCGGTCCGACGCCCCCAGGCACCGGAGAGAGCGCAGCAGCGATCGGCTCCACCTCGGCGGCCACCACATCACCGCACAGCCCTCCTTCGGGACGGCGATGGATGCCCACATCCACCACGGCAGCTCCGGCACGCACATGCTCCGCCCCGACCATCCCGGGGCGCCCGGCCGCCACCACAAGAATGTCGGCTTCCCGGGTGTGCGCGGCAAGATCCACGGTGCGCGAATGGGCCACCGTCACCGTGGCATTGGCCGCCTGAAGCATCAGCGCCATCGGCTGTCCCACCAGGATGCTCCGACCGATCACGACCGCACGCTTGCCGGCCGGGTCGATGCCGTTGCTGCGCAGCATCGCCATCACGCCCGCCGGCGTGCAGCTGCGCGGGCCGGATTCCCCTTTGAGCAGACGGCCCAGATTCAGCGTGTGCAGTCCGTCGGCATCCTTCTCCGGGTCAATCGCCTCCAGCAGCGGCCTCTCATCGAGTCCGTCGGGCAGCGGCAGCTGCAGCAGGATTCCATCCACCCTGGGATCCGCATTCAATGCACGGATGCTGCCGAGCACCGCGTCCGCCGCCGTCTCGGCCGCCAGGTGGGCTCCGAAACTGGCCACGCCGATGCGGGCACAGGCCTTCTCCTTGTTGGCGACGTACACGGCGCTGGCCGGGTCATCGCCGACGCGCAGCACCGCCAGTCCCGGCGGGCGACCGATGCCGGACTGATGCTCCTTGATCACAGCGGAGAGCCTGTGTTCAACGGCTTTTGCGAGCACCTTGCCATCCAGGCGCAGGGCCATGCCATCAGGTTCACACTGCGTCCAGCATGCCTGCCGGGGAGAGCTAGCGTTATGAGGTCAGCGCCCACGATTTGGTAGGCCTTCCGCGTGTGAGCCGCCTCTGGCGACGCTGGCTGCGTGATGAAGCACCGGCCAGGAGGTTGCTGCGCTGGAGCCGGCTTCAGCTGTCGGCGGTGCTGGTGCTCTGCCTCGCGGTTGCCATGGTGTCGAGCCTGCCCTGGCTGCTCAAGCCGGATCTGCAGCCGGGCTCTCTGGCGCCGTTCGATGCCGTCGCCCCCAAGGGTGCCCTGGTTCAGGACAGCACAGCTCTGGAGCAGCGACGCTCCAACCTCCTGGCCCGCTCGGTGGTTCAGGTGATCGACCGCCAGCAGACGCTCGAGCTCCGACAACGCCTGGAACGGCAGCTCGGGGAACTGCAACAGGTCAGCCTCACCGGCTCAGCCGCGCGGGTCGGGCCCGTCAATCTCGACGCGAACGAACAGCGCTGGCTGCAGAAACGCAGCGAAAACGAGCGTCTCGCCTGGGATGACGCCCTGCGCAGAGCGGCTGACCGCATGCTCAGCCAGGGGCTGGTGAGCGGTCTCGCCGAGGGGCAGCTCCGGGAAGCGGTGCGGCTGCAGGTGCGTGATCTCGTGGCCGAAGAGCCGGCGGCACGGTCGCTCGCCGCCAAGCTGCTCACCGGCACGCTCCAGGGCAGCAGCAATCTGCGCACGGATCCCAACCTCAGCAAGCAGCTGATCGAAACGCAGCTCACCAAACAGGGAATTCCCACCATCGAGGTGCGGGCGGGAGATCTGATCACCCGCAAGGGGGAGCCGATCAGTCCTCAGGCCTACGACGTTCTCGACTACTTCGGCAAGGTCCGGCGGGAACCGCAGCCGGCGATCTGGTTCCGCCATTTCCTCGAGGCGCTGGCCGCCTGCGCCGTGATGCTGCTGGTGATGCGCCGCGAACGGCCCGGACTTGAAGTGCGCCATGCCCTGCTGGCGCTGGCCCTGCTGCTGCTGGTGCAGGGCGCCAAGCTCTGGTTCAAGGGCTCGATCAGCCCTCTGGCGGTGCTGGTGCCTCCGACCCTGGTGATCACCGAGGGGCTGGGCACGGGATGCGGCCTGGTGTGGATGTCGATCGCGGCGCTGCTCTGGCCGGTACCGGTGAACGGTCTCGGGGACGGACGCCTGTTGATGGCAGTGGTCGTCGCCGCTGCCGGAGCACTGATCGCTGGGCGGCAGCGCAGCCGCGGCCAGCTGCTTCAGCTGGCGGTGATGCTGCCGATCGGAGCACTGCTCGGCCAGTGGCTGATGCTCCAGCTGCAACCGCTCACGGGCTGGCGGATCTGGGGGGCCACCAATCCGAATCTCGATGAACTGGCAGCCGAGTCGCTGCTGCTGGGCATCCTGCTGATGCTGGCTCTGCTGCTGATTCCTGTGCTGGAGTCGTCCTTCGGACTGCTCACCCGGGCCCGGCTGCTGGAACTGGCCGATCAGGAGAGACCTCTGCTGCGGCGCCTGTCCTGCGAGGCGCCGGGCACCTTCGAGCACACCCTGATGATCTGCGGTCTCGCGGAGGAGGGAGCCCGGGCGATCGGCGCCGACGTCGATCTGATCCGCACAGGTTCGCTGTACCACGATGTCGGCAAGCTCCACGCCCCCAACTGGTTCATCGAAAACCAGAAGGATGGCCCGAACCCCCACGACAGCCTCGATGATCCTCAAGCCAGCGCCGCGGTGCTTCAGGCGCATGTGGACGAGGGGCTGAAACTGGCCCGCAGGCACCGACTGCCACGGCCGATCGCCGATTTCATTCCGGAGCATCAGGGAACCCTGAAGATGGGGTACTTCCTGCACAAGGCCCGCGAACGGGATCCCGATGTCGATGAGAGCCGCTTCCGCTACCGCGGACCGGCACCACGATCCCGGGAGACCGCCGTGCTGATGCTCGCCGACGGCTGCGAAGCGGCGCTGCGCTCCCTGCCTCCGGACACCTCCGATGACCAGGCCCGCGACACGGTGAGACGAATCGTCGCGTCGCGTCATCAGGACGGGCAGCTGCGCAAGAGCACCCTGAGCCGGACCGAGGTGGAACTGGTGGTGCGTGCCTTCGTCCAGGTCTGGCGACGGATGCGGCATCGACGCATCCCCTATCCGATCCCGGCCCGTCGCGGTCTCTCGGTCTGAAGCACCGGCTCAACCGACCGGGAGTCTCAGCTGGTGAGCTTGCGCTGAAGCACGACCGCCGCCGGCAGCAGGGTGATCAGATTCGCCACCAGCACCGGACCATCAGCGGCGAGCAGCCCGTAGACGGACCAGAGCGCCACGCCCGATGTGAACAGGGCATACATCCCGAGAGAGATGGCACGGGTGTCACCACTGCGCAGGGTCTTGATCGCCTGCGGGAAGAAGCTGGCTGTGGTCAGGGTGGCGGCGGTGTAGCCGATCAGATCCGGTGGGATGGCCATGGCAGCGGACTGGGGGAGTGAAGGCGGAGACGCGCACCGGAGAAGGGATGCCTGAAACCCAGCGCCAGGGCGTGCAGATGCAGCCGCCCGGCCGGGCTGCCGCCGTAGATCGGATCCCCAACGATCGGATGGCCGATGTCGGCCAGATGGGCACGCAGCTGGTGGGAGCGGCCGGTCAACGGTCGCAACCAGAGCTGAGTGCGGCCGTTGACGGCACGTCGGACACGCCAGATCGTGCAGCTGCTGCGCCCGTCGGGATGACGTCCGTAGCGAGGCGGCTGGCGCTGCAGCCGGGCCAGTGGGGCATCAAGGCAGCCCCGCCCGGTGAGCGCACCATCGATTTCAGCCAGATAGAGCTTGTTCACCCGGCGTTGGGCGAAGAGGGCACTGCAGCGGCGCAGGCTCTCCAGCCCGCGGGCCAGCAGCAGAACGCCCGAGGTGTCCCGGTCGAGGCGGTGAACCAGATGCAGATCGCCATCCCCCGCCCGCAGCCGTGTGATCAGAGAGTCCTGCTGGTCGGCTCCCAGCCCGGGCTGACTGAGCAATCCAGCCGGCTTGTTCACCGCCAGCAGCCACGGATCCCGATGCAGAGGCTGCAACGGATCAGGGGTCAAGGCGATCGCCGCAATGCTTGATGAACAGGGCTTCCACCTGCTGAGGAGGCAGCGCCTGCACGACCCTGGCCTCAGCCTCCACATGGTGTCGGCCGCTTCGGTAGAGGGCCAGCTCGTGAAACGTGTCAGCACCCTTGTCGATCGTCGCCTCCATCTCCTCAACCAGCAACGACTCGGGCATCAGATTCCCCCCCTTGCAGACCTGCATGACATGGGCCGACTCATGGGCCAGCACCTCCCAGACGACAGCGGGGTCATCGGGAATGTTGTTGCCGCACATCAGCAACACATCACGACCGGCGTGATAGGCCCCGAACAACCCCAGCGGGCAGTCGTTCGCCACCATCGCCTCGATGCCGGCGCTTTGGATCAGACGCAGATAACCGCCGATCTGATCCCAGGTCGTGGCCTTCGCCGGTGACTGGTGCCCCAGTCCGACCGTGAATGCCAGCACCAGCGCGGTGAGAACGGAGCTCCGCACGGAACATCAGCTCGCTGATCTCATTGGTCTCAGAATCAGACACCGAATTCGCTGATTCACCCGAACATCTCCAGATTTCAGGAGGTCTGCTCCCGCTTCACAGCCTCGACCTTCTCGCGGAATGACTGATGACGGTCTGTGCGGGTGTTCAACTTGAGGGTGGTGTAGACCCGCGGAACCCCCAGCCGGTGCAGCTCGTCGTGACAGGCCCGCACGCAGGCCATCACCTCGTCCCAGGGTCCTTCGATCGCCGTTCCGTTGGCTCCGAGTTCATGCTCCAGACCAGCAGCCTCGATCACCCTCTGACAGGCGGCGATGTACGGCGACAGGCTGACGCCCACCCCGATCGGCACCACACAGAGATCGATGCTGACCCAGTTCACGGAGCGGGAGACATCGGTCGTTTCAGGCAACTGACCGGATAGTCGATGGTGCGCCAGTTACCGCTGCCGGTTCTCACCTCCACGGCGATTCCGCGGCCGGCGAGGGCGCAAGCCGCACCCTGGCCGGCGCACCAGGAGCGCGCTTCGTCCAGAGCCGTCTCAAGCGTGTCGTAATGGGCATCAAGCACCGGATGCGGCAGACCATCCAGGCCAACCAGCCGGTAGCGGGAGCGATGCAGCGCCATCGCGGTCCAATCCCGAAATTGTCACCATCTTCCCACGTCAGCCACTCCTCCGGATCACGGACACTGGAACGGCTTCATTCATCCAGCCGTGAGCAGCACCCTGCAGGAGGCCTACACCGCCCTGATGTCCAGAGCTCCGGGAGCGGCCTTCCGGCGTGCTCGCAGCCTTTATCTGAACAAGTACCCCCTGCCGCAGCCGGATCAGAACGGCCCCCTGCGACTGTTCGTCTGCCAGGAGCGTTGCGAAGAACTCGAACAGCCGGCACCCGACGGCGTTGCTCATCACCGCCTGGTGACGCTCACCTGCCGACCGGGAGAACTGGCTCTGGTGCACTGGCAGCAGCCAGAGGCGGCGGAACCATCGCTGATCGCCCTCTATCTGCGCGATACCTGGGGACTGGAAGCCGATGCCCTCCAGCTTCGGACCTGCGACGAACCGTGGTTCCGCGACGGAGGCCATCAGCTGCGGTTCAGTCCACCGGAGACACTGATGGAACAACAGAGCAGTTTATTAACCCTCAGCGAGTGAAAATCGGTAGAGATTCCAAACATGGGATTTGCCGGGCTCTACGTCAGCTATCGCTCAAAGAGAGCCCTTTCACAGCCGATGCTCACCAAATACGCAGAACGTTTTGTGCTGAGGTCCTGTTCCCAGGGGCTCTACCTCGGCGTGAACGCATCGAGCAGTCAGATCGAAGTGCGCGATTCCGTGGAAGATGCCTGGGTGTTTCACACCCACGAGGGAGCCGTCACCCACGCCCGCTGGATCGGCGAAGTGCACGGTGAAACACCTGATGTGGTGAAACTGACCGTCTGACGCTTCAGCGCTCCCCGACCAGATCGTTCCAGCTCAGGAACTTGGAGGGATCACAGAGGCCCGTCGCACGTTCCTCTGTGGAGAGCAGCGGTTTGAGTTCCGCCGATTCGGCGAGGTGTTCGGCGACTGAGATCCATCTCGAGCTCGAGTCCGCGACGTCCTTCCAGAACGACATGCTGATCTGATCCATCTGATCAGTCTCCGGGACGGAGCTGGGCTCAGAAGTCAACGGCGACACGGCCGCCTGTGCTGCCGACAACGGCGGGCCGGCGTCAGCCGTGAATGAAATGCCGCAGACGACGGGCCTCCTCGCCCTGTTCCCGCTGCAGATCCTCGGAGCTGCGCTGGGCCAGCTCACGCTCCCGTGCCTGCAGTACATCATCCCCACTCACCTGAAAGCCTCGCTCGGCCGCCAGGGCCATCAGTTCGGGAAGCTCCATCGGTGAGGCCAGGCGGGCCGCCAGCGCCGCATCGGTATGGCGCAGCTCCAGCAGCCGGTCGAGATCCTCGAGAGACACCTTCGCTCTGCATCAGGCGCTGTTCTAGGGCAGCGACGGTTCTCAGAGAGCGAAGGCCGTGCCGCTCAACCTTTCACGGCATCTCCACTGGCACTCGGGAGGATGAAGCGCTGAAGAAGCACGAACAGCACAAGAACCGGAAGGATCGAGACCACCGACCCGGCAGCCACTATCCGCCAGTCGAGGGAAAAACTGCTCGAAAGCTGCTGCAGACCGAGCGGAAGCGTGTAGAGGCCTGGATCATCCAGGATCACAAGCGGCCAGAGGAAATCGCTCCAGGTGCCGATGAACACCAGCATGCCCAGGGTGATCAGATCTGCCCTCGCCGCTGGAATCATCACGTTCCACCACTCGCCCAGACGGCTGCAGCCATCGATCCTGGCGGCCTCCTCCAGTTCCACAGGCACCCCCAGAAAACTCTGACGCAGCAGATAGAGCCCGAAGGCGGTCGCCGCCTGGGGGATCACCAGGGCCACCAGGGTGTTGCGGAGTCCGAGCTGAACCATCAGCAGGTAGAGGGGGATCATCACCACCTGGAACGGAATCAGAATCGTGGCCACCACCAGACCCAGCACCAGCCCGCGTCCGGCGAAGCGCATCCGCGCCAGGGGATAGGCCGCCATCGAGCAGAACAGCAGGTTGGCAACCACCGCCAGCACGCTCACCACGGTGCTGTTCAGCAGATAGGTCGTGAGCGGGTTGTCCTGGAACAGGCGCCAATAGGCCTCGAGGCTGGGTTCCGCCGGCAGCAGCGCCGGCGGACTGCTGAAGATGTCTTCGCTGGGGCCCTTCAGGGAGGTGCTGACCAGCCAGAGCAACGGAACCAGCACCAGCAGAGCCAGCAGGATCAGCAGCACCAACTGCAGAGCGCGGGTGAACGTGCGGCGCATCGCCTCGATCTCAGAGCGTCGGACGGGAGGGGGGGACCACCGCATCCTTCTGCGGATGCAGCGATTGCTTGGCCTCCCCAGCCACCAGTCGGTTCAGAGCGTTGACGAACGCCATGGCCGCCGCCACCACCACATCGGTGTCGGCGGCATGGCCGGAGTAGAGACTTCCATCGCGCCGGAGTCGAATGGTCACTTCACCCATGGCGTCGATCCCCTCGGTCACGGATTTCACAGAGAACTCGATCAGGTCGTTGGGAATGCCGGCCAGCGTGTTCAGAGCGCGGCAGACCGCATCCACCGGACCGGTTCCCACGGCCGAAACCGTTCGCTCGCCGGCGTCATCGTCACTCAGGGTGACGGTGGCCGTGGGCCGCAGACTGCTGCCACAGCTCACCTGCACCAGCTTGAGCTGGAAGCGGGCTTCCGGCTGCTGCACCTGTTCGCTGACGATCGCCTCCAGATCACGGTCGGTGATCTCCCGTTTCCGATCGGCCAGATCCTTGAATCGTGCGAAGGCCTCATCGAGATCTTCTCGGGTGAGGTCATAGCCGAGTTCCTCGAGGCGAGCGCGCACGGCACTGCGGCCACTGAGCTTGCCGAGAGAGATGCGGTTGTCGCTCAGGCCGACGGTTCGGGCATCGATGATCTCGTAGGTCAGCCGGTTCTTGAGCACGCCGTCCTGATGAATGCCCGACTCATGGGCGAAGGCATTGGCGCCGACGATCGCCTTGTTCGGTTGCACCACCATGCCGGTGAGATTGGAGACCAGTCGCGAGGTCTTGGTGATCTCCTCGGTGCGGACCGCCGTCAGCGGTGTCGGACTGTCAGCGTCGCGTCCGAGGAACGGGTTGTAGTAACGACGGCGCACATGCAGAGCCATCACCAGCTCCTCCAGCGAGGCATTGCCGGCCCGCTCTCCGATGCCGTTGATCGTGCACTCCAGCTGCCGGGCTCCGTTCTTGACGGCTTCGAGGAAGTTGGCCACCGCGAGGCCGAGGTCGTTGTGGCCATGGACCGAGATCACCGCCTCCCCGATATTGGGGACGTTCTGGTTGATCCCCGCGATCAGGGTTCCGAATTCACTGGGGGTGGTGTACCCCACAGTGTCCGGAATGTTGATGGTGGTGGCTCCAGCGTTGATGGCCGCCTCGATCACCTCGTAGAGAAAATCAGGATCGCTGCGTCCGGCGTCCTCACAGGAGAACTCCACATCCTCAACGAGCGACCGCGCATAGCCCACCATGTCCGGGACGATCCCCAGAACCTCCTGCCGACTCTTGCGGAGTTTGTGCTCGAGGTGAATGTCGCTGGTGGCGATGAAGGTGTGAATGCGGCTGTGAAGAGCCGGTTTCACCGCATCCGCGCAGGCCTTGATGTCGGACTTCGATGCCCGGGCCAGACCGCAGATGATCGGACCGGATTCACCGCCGACCTGTTGAGCGATGCGTTGCACGGCAGCGAAATCACCGGCGCTGGCGAAGGGGAAGCCCGCTTCAATCACATCGACTCCCAGCCGTGCAAGCTGCTGAGCGATGGCCAGCTTCTCCTCGAGATTCAGGCTGGCACCAGGGGACTGCTCCCCGTCCCGCAGGGTGGTGTCAAAGATGAGGACGCGACCGGGGTCCTTGGCCATGGCGACACTGCAGCGGCGGGCGTTAGTCGGACTGACTATGAGTTGATTAATCCTAGGCGAGTCTCCGGATCGGCCTTCTGTCAGCAGAAATACGGTCTAAATTCAGCCACCTATTGGGTGGTTCCGTGACCGAAGGCGCAATCGCCCTGGTTCTTCACGCCCACCTTCCCTACGTCCGCTCAGCGGAACCTGGATCGCTTGAGGAGGACTGGTTCTTCCAGGCGCTGATCGAGTGCTATCTCCCGCTGCTGGAGACCCTGGAACAGGCGGATGCGGATCCGGCCTGTCAGCCGAAGGTGACCATCGGGCTGTCACCGACCCTGCTCTCTCTGCTGGATGACCCCGATCTCAGGCAGCGGTTCCCCGGCTGGCTGGATCAGCGTCTTGACCTGCTTGTGGAGGTCGCGCCGGAGCTGCGCAGCGCCGCCGACCACCTCGCTGCCACCATCGAACGGCACCAGGGGTCCTGGGAAGCCTGCGGTGGTGATCTGATCGGCCGCTTCGCGGCTCTGCAGCGACGGGATGTCGTGGATCTGCTCACCTGCGGAGCCACCCACGGCTATCTGCCGCTGCTGCGACAGCATCCGGAAGCCGTCCGAGGGCAGCTGCGCACCGCGGTGCGTGAACACCACCGCCTGATCGGCGAACGTCCTCTCGGCATCTGGTTGCCCGAATGCGCCTACTACGAAGGCCTTGATCACTGGATGCGCGACGCCGGGCTTCGCTATGCGGTGCTCGACGCCCACGGGCTGCTGCATGGCCGACCGCGCCCGCGCTACGGGGTCTACGCACCGATCTGCAGCCGTAACGGCGTCGCTTTCTTCGGGCGCGACAGCGAAGCGACCCTGCCGGTCTGGTCCGCCAAGGATGGGTATCCCGGCGACCCGCACTACCGGGAATTCCATCGCGATCTGGGCTGGGATCTACCCCTCGAGAAGCTGGCTCCACTGGGACTCTCCCAGCCGCGGCCGCTCAGCCTGAAGCTGCATCGCGTGACCGATCACAGTGCACCGTTGGAGGCGAAACAGCCCTATCAACCGGACATCGCCGCCGGACGGGTCCGGGATCACGCACGTCACTACCTGCAGGGACGTCAACGCCAGCTCAGGCAGCTGGGGGGATCGATGGCGGTGCCACCGCTTCTGGTCGCCCCCTTCGACGCCGAACTGTTCGGACACTGGTGGTTCGAAGGACCGGCCTTCCTGAAAGAACTGTTCCGTCAGGGGCCCGACCAGGGGGTGGGCTTCACACGGTTGCGGGATGTGCTGACCAGCGCCGGCCAGCTGCAGCTCTGCGACCCATGTCCCTCCAGCTGGGGACAGGGCGGCTACCACAACTACTGGCTGAACGACACCAACGCCTGGGTGGTGCCGCAATGGGAGCGGGCGGGTGAGGCCATGGTGCGGCGCTGCAGCCAGGGTGTCGCCCGCGAGAGCGACCTGGAGCTACTGCGGCAGGCGGCCCGGGAGCTGCTGCTGTCTCAATCCTCCGACTGGAGTTTCATCCTCAGGGCCGGCACCACCACCGGACTGGCCCGCGAGCGGATCGAACGCCATCTCGAGCGCTTCTGGCGCCTGATCACCGCCATCGATGAGCGCCAGGATGTGCCTGCGGAGTGGCTGGACAACGTCAGACGGGATGACCGCCTGTTCCCCCTGATTCAGCCGCTGGACTGGGCGAAGACCGGAGCCTGATCCGCGGGAGCGCCAAGAACCAGCCCCCTGCGCAGCTCCCAGGGCGATTTGGCGAACAGTCGCAGCATCACCGCCATCAGCCTGGGCAGAGGCAGTGTGTTGGTGAGAAAGCCGCTCCACTCCTCCTGAGGCAGGGAGAAGAAGGTCTCGAAATGGCGGCGCAGCAAGCTGTCCTGGAACCCCATCAGACGCTCCAGCCCGAATTGATAGAGCTGATGACGCAACACCAGCTCCGTGGGCCAGAGGGCCTGCCAGCCCCGACGCGCCAGAGCGGCTGATCCCAGACCGGGCCGCTCCGACAGTGCCTCAGCGATCGCCCGAGCCAGATCCGGACCGCGACGCAGCAGCGCACCCACCATGTACCCCGAGGCCGGGTGCACCATGCTCGCGGCCCCACCGAAAGCCAGCACCGGTTGCGTTCGATCCGGCAGCGGCAGGTTCATCGGAAACAGGCAGAACTCCTCGTGGATCACCTCCGTGATCCGAACCCCACGCCGATCCAGACGCTGCTGAAGCCTTTGCTGTAGCACCGCATCAGGAACGGCTGGCGCCAGGGCGAGGGAGGTCTCCTCCACGAAGAAGACCCCATCACCCAGATCCATGGCGTACAGAAACGTGGGCGGTTCCGTTCTCTGGAGATCTGTGAGGTGATCAGAGCGAAAGTCCATCAGCACAAACCGCCCAGGCGCGATCGGATCGGAGGAGAAGCGCCCCACCACGCCGTAGGCCGCCTGGCCCGCCACTGGGCCATGGTCGGGACGCCTGATGTGAGGGGTGCGGGAACCGGAGGCATCGATCACCAGCCGTGCCTGGCGCTGCAGACCTGAGCGGCAGTGAACGGTGGTGTGGTCGAGGCCGGGATCCACCCGCTCAGCCGCGTCCTGATGCCAGCTCACACCCGCAGCGTTCTCCAGCCAGTGCCGTTGCAGCGCAGCCCTGTCGAAGAGGCCGTAGTCGATGCCGTGGAGGGTGGGCCGATCGCGATCCGTTCCCCCTCCTTCTCCGAAGTAACTGACCGTGTCGCTCCAGCGATGGGCCAGCAGATGCTGCAGACCGAGGCATTCCAGTTCCGACGCCCAGATGCCGTAGGTGTTCGGCCAGGGAGCATGCACCGATTCCGGTGCGATGCCCTCCACGCAGACGCCATGCCGGACCAGCTCCGACACGATGCAGAGGGCGGCCGGACCACCA
This sequence comes from Synechococcus sp. KORDI-49, assembly GCF_000737575.1. Taxonomy (NCBI): domain Bacteria; kingdom Bacillati; phylum Cyanobacteriota; class Cyanophyceae; order Synechococcales; family Synechococcaceae; genus Synechococcus; species Synechococcus sp. KORDI-49. The sequence continues at coordinate 806,587 of NZ_CP006270.1, forward strand.
CCCAGCACCAGCACATCCGGATCGTGCGTCAACGTCAGTCGTCCGCTGCGGTGGCGTCCTCGTCCTGGTCGTCCTCCTGCTCGGCTTCCGGGGGAACCAGCACAACCTCCGAGAGGCGATCACCCTTATCCAGGCGTTGCAGCCTCACGCCTGTGGCAGCACGCGACTGCTGGGGAATCGCATCCGCACTGGTGCGCACGATCACGCCTTTCTCGCTCACCAGCAGCAGCTCTTCTCCGGCGCCAAGCACCCGCAGACCCACGAGCGCATCAACGTCGGTGCGGAACTTGATCGCCCGCAGCCCCATCCCAGCCCGCTTCTGCAGGCGGAACTGGGTCACCGGCACCCGTTTGCCGAGTCCTGAGGCGGAGGCCACCAGCACCCAAGGCCCCTCGACGGCAGCGGAATCGCCACCCTCGTCATCGTCAGCATCACTGGCGGCCACCTGATCCGCCAGCTCAGCCGGCAGCACATCCATGCTCACCAGGCTGTCCCCCTTGCGGAGGTTCATGGCGCGGACGCCGCGGGCGCTGCGGCCGAGAGGCCGCAGTTCGTCATCGCTGAGGCGGAAATGAATGGTCATCCCCGTTCTTGAAGCGATCAGCACACTGTCTCCCTGGATGGCCAGACGGACCCAGGAGAGCGCGTCGCCGTCCTCGAGCCCGATGGCGATCAGACCGTTGGAGCGGATGTTGCTGAAAGCCGAAAGACGGGTCCGCTTGATGAAACCGCCACGGGTGAGCATCAGCAGATCGGTGTCGTCGTTGAACTCCGAGACGGCCAGCAGAGAGGTGATCTCCTCCTCTCTGGGAATGGGCAGCAGCTGCACCACCGGCGTGCCCTTGGCCGTGCGGCTGCACTGGGGAACCCGATAAGCGGGCAGGGCATAGGAGACCCCCCGATCACTGAACAGCAGCAGGGTGTCGTGGTCGTTGCAGCCGATGAACAGCTTCACCGCTTCCTCCCCCTGGCTGCGGGTTCCGGCCTTGCCTCGTGTGCCGCGGCTGGTGGCCTCGAACTCACTCACCGGCATCCGCTTGAGGTAGCCGGTCTCCGTGAGCAGCACGACGGAGCGCTCGTTGGCGATCAGATCGATGTCCTCAAGCCCGCCACCGAGATCGAGGATTTCGGTGCGCCGCGGCGTCTCGTAGCGATCGCGCAGTTGTCCCAGTTCGGCCTGGATCAGACCGAACACCCGTTCCCGGCGCCCGAGGATGTCCTTGTAATCCGCGATCTTGGTGACAAGGTCCTCGTGCTCCAGACGGATCTTGTCGGCCTCCAGCGCCGTGAGCCTGCGCAGCTGCATCTGCAGGATGGCGTCCGCCTGGATCTCAGTGAGGCCGTGGCGATCCTGCAGCTGCTGGCGGGCCGTGGCTGTGTCGGATGCCGCCCTGATCAACGCGATGATCGGATCCAGCTGATCGAGGGCCAGCAGCAGACCCAGCAGGATGTGATCCCGTTCCTCGGCCTTGCGAAGCAGGTAGCGGGTGCGGCGTTCAATCGTCTCGACCCGGAAGTCGAGAAACACCTCAAGCATCTTGCGGAGCGTGAGCAGGATCGGCTCACCGTTCACCAGCGCCAGCATGTGAGCACTGAAGTTGCTCTGCAGCGGCGTCAGCTTGAACAGATTGTTCAGCACCACCTGGGGATAGGCGTCGCGGCGCAGTTCCACAACGATGCGCATGCCATCGCGATCGCTCTCATCACGGATGTCGGAGATGCCCTCCAGCTTCTTGTCGTTGACCAGGTCAGCGATGCGCTCGATCAGCGCCGCCTTGTTGGTCTGGTAGGGCAACTCGGTGATGATCACCGCATCCCGATCCGGACGTCCGGGGGCCTCGATTGTCTCGATGCCGGCGACACCGCGCATGGTGACGGAACCGCGACCGCTCAGATAGGTCTCCCGGATCCCCTCGCGGCCGAGGATCTGACCGCCGGTGGGGAAGTCAGGTCCAGGAATCAGCTGGATCAGTTCCTGATCCGTGATCTCAGGGTTCTCGATCAGCGCCAGCAGGCCGGCGATCAGTTCATTGAGATTGTGCGGCGGGATGTTGGTGGCCATTCCCACCGCGATGCCCGCGGAACCGTTGAGAAGCAGCTGGGGAATCCGCGCCGGCAGCACCGTCGGCTCCTGCTGAGAGCCATCGAAGTTGTCCGCGAAGTCAACGGTCTCGGCCTCGATGTCCTCCAGCAGGCTGTCCGTGGTGAGCGACTGCAGGCGCGATTCCGTGTACCGCATTGCAGCGGGGGGATCGTTGTCCACCGAACCGAAATTGCCATGCCCGTCGATCAGAGGCATCGACATCGAGAAGTCCTGGGCCATGCGGACCAGAGCGTCGTAGACCGCCGTGTCGCCATGGGGGTGGTATTTACCCAGCACCTCACCCACCACACGGGCGCACTTGCGGTAGGGCCGATCGCTCGTCAGCCCCAGCTCGTACATCGCATAGAGGATGCGTCGATGCACAGGCTTCAACCCATCGCGGGCATCGGGCAGCGCCCGACCCACGATCACGCTCATCGCGTATTCCAGATAGGAACGCGACATCTCGTTGCGCAGATCCGTCTGGATGATTCGATCGTCGGAATCGCCGGGACCGCCGCCTCCGGGCCCCACTGAAACCGCCATACAAGGGTTTGTCTGCCTCGCTTCAGTTTATCTCGGCCTGCGGAACATCCCAAAAACCTCAGATAGGCTGCCGTTTCCAGATTCGCCGGTGTCATGGGACCGACTGACGAACCCCTCTCCGACGCTGCGGCGAGCGGCGGTCCGACACCCACACCGGCCCCCACTCCCACTGTGACGCCGGAGCCGACACCCGCTCCAACGCCGGCCCCAACCCCTGCCGTGACCCCGGAGCCGACACCGGCTCCAACACCAGCGCCTTCCGCAGACCCGACCATCACGGCCAGCGTGACGATCCCCGCTCAGGAGAACGCAGAAAGCGAGGGCGGCGAATGGAACCTGCTGCTGGAGAAGCTGCGGGGCCTGATCGACGGAGATCAGCTCAAGGTCCTCTGGATCCAGCTGCGACTGCCGATCCGCCTGATCACCGCCCTGATCCTTCTGGTGGTGGGCGTGCAGATCTACAGCGGTCTCATCCGCACGATCAACAGCGTGCCCGTCGGTTCAGGACTGCTGGAGCTGATCGGCCTGATCTGGCTGGTGCGGTTCAGCCTGACCAACCTGATCCGCAGAAGTGATCGCGCCGAGGTGATCAGCTCGCTTCGGGCCCGCTGGGACAAGGTGATCGGACGCTGAGTCCCCCCTGCCGAGCGGCACTGCGGTCAATCCCGGTTGGTAGCTTGAACCGACTCGACCAGACCGCGCGGTGGACATTCAGCTCGGACGCTTCAAGACCGTTCGCCGGGCCTACGGAATTGATGAAATCGCCCTGGTGCCAGGGGGAAGGACCGTCGATCCCGACGTCACGGACACCCGTTGGAGCCTCGGGGGGATCGAGCGGGAGATTCCGATCATCGCCAGCGCCATGGACGGTGTTGTCGATGTCGCCATGGCTGCGAGGTTGTCGGAACTGGGAGCGCTGGGGGTTCTGAACCTCGAGGGCGTGCAGACCCGTTATGAAGACCCCAACCCGATCCTGGATCGGATTGCAGCGGTCGGGAAGGACGCCTTTGTGCCGCTCATGCAGGAGCTTTACAGCGCTCCTGTACAGGAAGACCTGATCCGGCAGCGCATCAGGGAGATCAAGGAGAGGGGGGGCATCGCCGCGGTCAGCGGCACCCCTGTGGCCGCGATGCGCTTCGGGTCAGCGATCGCGGAAGCCGGTGCTGATCTGTTCTTTGTTCAGGCGACCGTGGTGTCGACGGAGCACATCGGACCTGAGGGACGGGCCAGCCTTGACCTGGAAGCCCTTTGCCGCGACATGGGTGTTCCCGTTGTGATCGGCAACTGCGTCACCTACGAAGTCGCCCTGCAGCTGATGCGGGCCGGTGCCGCCGGCGTTCTGGTGGGAATCGGTCCGGGGGCCGCCTGCACATCCCGTGGGGTTCTGGGAGTCGGCATTCCCCAGGCCACGGCGGTGGCCGACTGTGCAGCCGCCCGCCGCGACTACGAACAGGAGAGCGGCCGCCACGTGCCGATCGTGGCGGATGGTGGCATCGTCACCGGCGGAGACATCTGCAAGTGCATCGCCTGCGGAGCCGATGCGGTGATGATCGGCTCCCCGATCGCCCGTGCTGACGAGGCGCCGGGTCGTGGGTTCCACTGGGGCATGGCGACCCCGAGCCCTGTTCTGCCCCGCGGAACGCGCATCAACGTCGGCAGCACCGGAAGCATCGAGCGAATCCTGCGCGGACCCGCACTGCTCGACGACGGCACCCACAACCTGCTCGGTGCTCTGAAGACCTCGATGGGGACCCTGGGAGCCAAGACGCTCCGGGACATGCAGGAGGTGGAGGTGGTGGTGGCTCCATCCCTGCTGACGGAAGGAAAGGTGTATCAGAAAGCACAACATCTGGGGATGGGCAAGTAATCCGCAACAACTCCGACCCGGGAGCGGAGACGCAACCGGATCCCGGAGTTAGGGTCGGGTTGTGTGCGGGCCTAGGTCCACACACTCCTCACACCCCCCGGCCCGACGAGCTCGGGCTTTCTCTCTTTTTGCGGAGCCATCGCTGATTCCAAGGGCGTCCACCGGATCTCTGAAAGGCCTGGATTTCGTTGCTACATTCCTCGCAATCCACTCCGGGTTTATGTCCAGCGCCGCTCCGGTCACTGACGCTTCCTTCGAGCAGGACGTTCTCCAGAGTGATGTGCCGGTTCTTGTTGATTTCTGGGCCCCATGGTGCGGACCCTGCCGCATGGTCGCTCCGATCGTTGACGAGATCGCCAAGGAATTCGAAGGTCAGATCAAGGTTTTCAAGCTGAACACCGACGAGAACCCCAACGTCGCCAGTCAGTACGGCATCCGCAGCATCCCCACGTTGATGGTGTTCAAGGGTGGGCAGAAGGTTGACACCGTCGTTGGTGCTGTTCCCAAGGCAACCCTCTCCGGCACCATCTCCAAGTACCTCTGATCGGGGACGCGTTCCCTCTTTGATTTGGAACTGGGACTGATCGATTACGGCATGGGCAATCTGCACTCCGTGCGGAAAGCCCTTGAACGACTTGGTCAAAGCCTGCGCCCTGTTTCAGCTCCCCACCAGCTCCAGGGCTGCGATGCGCTCATCCTCCCGGGGGTCGGCGCCTTCGACCCCGCCATGGAGAACCTGGAGGCCACCGGGCTGGTTCCCCACCTGAAGCGCTGGGGTGAGGAGCAGCGTCCGATCCTCGGGATCTGTCTCGGGCTTCAATTGCTGTTCGACTCCAGCGCCGAAGGGGAACGCGACGGGCTCGGACTGCTGGAGGGTCGGATTGAACGACTTCCGGTTCAGCAGGGGGAGCGGATCCCCCACATGGGCTGGGCTCCACTCTCCTGGCGACAGAGTTGTCCGCTGCTGCCTCCCGAGGAACCGGCGCCCTGGGTGTATTTCGTGCACTCCTTCGCCGCCGTTCCGTCCGATCCGAAAACAACCGCCGCGACGGCACCCTTCGGTGCCACCGATGTGACGGCGATCGTCTGGGAGGGCAGGACCGGGGCCTGTCAGTTCCATCCGGAGAAATCGTCCGACGCAGGGACCGGGCTGCTGCGTCGATGGATCGAATGGCTCAGCGCCGGGGCCCCCCTGGTGCCATGAGCGGCCAACTGCGCCTCAGCGGGGGACGCAGACTCAAGAGTCCTCCGGGCCGAGGCACGCGCCCCACCACCGCCCGGGTGAGAGAAGCCGTGATGAACATGCTCGGCAGCCGTCTTGAGGGCTGTCGCTGGCTCGACCTCTGCAGTGGCAGCGGAATCATGGGCTGCGAGGCGCTGCTGCATGGAGCCGCCGCCGTTGTGGCGGTCGAACGGGACGCGAAGACGGCGGCCGTTTGCTCGGAGAACCTGGGCATCGCGGTTGAATCCGCGCCACAACACTGCGGGTTCGAGGTGATCCGTCAGGACCTGGCCAGCTGTCTGCGTCGCGGCTGGAAGCCGCCGGGATTCGACCTCGTCTACATCGATCCGCCCTATGCCTCGGGCCTCCTCACCATTGCCCTCACACTTCTGAGCGAAGGAACCTGGCTCAACCCGGATGCCCTGGTGATCTGCGAACACCCCGCAGATGCCAGCATCGAGCCGCCGCAAGGGTGGACCATCAAGGACCGCCGCCGCTACGGCATCAGCGGCCTGCTGCTGCTCAACCCTCCAGAGCGCCACCGCGGCGGTACTGGTTCCATGCCGCCACGAACAGACCCAGCAGCGTGACGGGAATCAGTCCCAGAACAATGCCGCAGAGAAGGGGTTCGATCATGACGACGCGTCGGCAGGGAGAATCGAACACAATTCTTCCATGACCTGTTCATCCGAGCATGGAGTCGACATCAACTGCTGCGGAAGAGGCTGCCGTCATCAAGGAGGGGGGCCGCGGACTGATCACCGCCCTGGTGGTGCTCGCCGCCAGCGCCTGCATCGTGCTGCTGCTCTGGGTTCTGGGGAATGCCCGCCAGGATCCCTATATCCGGGCCACCCTGGATCTGCAGGGCTCCACGGACCATGGCGGGCAGCTGTTCCGGATCAACTGCGCCGGCTGTCACGGTCTGGCCGGACAGGGATTGCTTGGGCCCACGCTCAAGGGCATCACCGAGCGAGTCGGTGATGCGCAGCTGATTCATCAGATCGTGAGCGGTGAGACCCCGCCGATGCCGAGTTTCCAGATGGAGCCGAAGGCCATGGCTGATCTTCTGGCCCATCTGCACCAGCTGAGTTGAAGCGCCCGCAGACGGTGGTCGTCCTGGTGGAGCCGGCCGGGCCGATCAACGTGGGCAGCGTTGCGCGGCTGTGCGCCAATTTCGAGGTGCGGGAACTGCGTCTGGTCAGCCCCGTCTGCGACCCAATGGATCCGGAGGCTTGCCGGATGGCCGTCCATGGTCTGAAGCTGCTGAGAACAGCACGGAGCTGCACATCGCTGCTGGAGGCGGTGGCCGACTGCCGGCGCGTGGTGGCGAGCTGCGGACGCCTGGATCACGGCTCGATCCCCCTGCATGCTCCGGAAGAGGCGCTGGGCTGGCTTCTCACCGGCAGGCAGGATCAGAGCGACGATCAACCCGTCGCCGTGGTGTTCGGCCGCGAGGACCGGGGGCTCAGCAACGATGAGCTGCGGCTCTGCCAGCGCGTGCTGACCCTGCACAGCTCCTGCAGTTATCCCTCGCTCAACCTTTCGCATGCTGTCGCCGTGGTGCTGCACGAGCTGGCCCGACTGCAGACCCTGCCAGAGCATGACGGCGATGACGAGCCGGACCCGGCCCCGCCGCGCCAGCTGGATCACTGCCTGGAGGATGCTTCAGACCTCCTGCTGGACGTGGGCTTTCTGCTGCCTCACACCGCCGCGGCACGGATGAACAAGGTTCGCGATCTGCTGCAACGGGCTTCGATCCAGGCCGGGGAAGTGGCTCTGATCCGGGGAATGGTGCGTCAGCTTCGCTGGGCGCTCACCACCCGACGCCCCTAACCTCTGCCGATGATCCGCGAGCAACAGGCGTGACGGGCCGACGTTCATCCCGTTCCAACCCTGGATGGCAGCAGCCGCTTTGGCTGCTGCTTCGTCTGATCCTGTTCGGCGTCGGGCTCGGCGTGCTCAGCGGCACGGCCCTCAAGATGCTGGCTCCGCAGGTGCGTCAGCAGACCCTGCCCGCACTCCCCTGGCTGAGCGACCTGATCGCCCTCACCAGCGACGATCAGCCGGACGACACGAACACAACGGCGACCAGCGAGTCCGCTCCCTCCCAGGAGCAGCCGATCACGCCAGCTCTGCTGCCGGGACAGTTTCTTCCGACCCAGGAGATCACCGCCCTGAGTCAGCGATGGACACAGTTGGCCGCAGCCCAGGACGACCTCGAAGCCAGTGCCTTTCTGCTGGTTCTCGATGACGGTCGCTACGCCCAGATGCAGGCGGACCGTGCGATGCCGGCCGCGAGTTCCATCAAGACGCCGATCCTGCTGGTCAGCCTGGAGCAGATCGACCGTGGGGATCTGCGCTGGAACGAACCTTTGACGCTCACCAAGCCGGTGGTGGGAGGCGGTGCCGGCTGGATGGCTTCCAAGCCTCTGGGAACGCGGTTCCCGACCTACGAGGTGGCGACCGAGATGATCCGCATCAGCGACAACACCGCCACCAATCTGCTGATTCAGAGAGCCGGCGGCAAGGAACGTCTCAACAGCCGCTTCCAGGCCCTGGGGCTGACCGCCACCAAGGTGAACAACTGGCTCCCGGATCTGGATGGCACCAACACCACGAGCGCCCGCGACCTGAGTCGTGCCATCGCCCTTGTCGATACCGGAGGAACGCTCTCCCTGCGGACCCGGGATCTGTTCCGCGATGTGATGGGCACATCGGTCACCAACACGCTTCTGCCCAAGGGACTGATGCAGGGCCTTGGGGGAGAGCAGGGTCGGCCTGATCCAGCACTGAGCCGCAAGGGCTACCGCGTTTACAACAAAACCGGCGACATCGGCATCGCCTACGCCGATGCAGGACTGATCGAACTGCCCGATGGACGTCGGGCCGTGGCAGGCTTTCTCGTGAAGGGACCGTTCAACGATCCGCGTTCCACCAACCTGATCCGAGCCATGGCTGCAGCGATGGCTCCCCATCTCAAGCCAGCGCCGAGCCCACCGCGAGCCGTCTCCGCCCAGCCTTCCCCATGAGCCTGAGAGCCCTGCTGACCGCTGCCTTGATCGCCCTGCCGGCCGCCGCGATCGCCACGGGACCCGCCTGCCCGGCCGTGCGGGCCGACGCCTTCGCGCGCCAACAGGAGATCCGTCCGCTGCCCGGCGCGCTGGACAAGGTGCTGATGGTGAACGACAACAATCCCGAGTTGATCCGGGACGAGGGCATCCTGCTGTCGACCTTTCCGGAGGGAGGCGCCGACGCGTTGGCGGTGCCGCTGAACGGTCGCTTCGATCTCTTCAGCCATCACGTCTACGCCGGCAACGACGACACGCTCGACTCGACCCTCTGGCTGGCGGTGATGGTCGCCCCTCTGGACGGCACCCCCGTGACCCTGGAACTGCTGGAGGGCAGCACATCGCTGTCGCAGGCCACCCGCCCCGGCCAGACCGCCGCCCCCTTCCTGCCCCTGCCGGCATTCATGCGCGAAACGACAGAGATCGTTGCCGCCGGGCCCGGCAGCCGGGTGGCCGGTGATCTGCTGGCGAAGCGTCGGGCTCCGGAACTGCACACGACGCGTTGGTCGCTGGAGCCGGGCGATGCGACGCCGATTGTGGTGCTGCCGATCCCCGTGGCCGGCCTCGACCCCCTGCTCAACGGACGCAATCTGCAGCTGCGACTGCGCAGTTCCGCCCCCGTGGCCCTCGCCACCCTGGCGGCCTACGGCAGTGCCGACACCCCGCCTCCCACCAGCCGCTGGCAGGAGATGCTCCACAGCGGGGAACTCAGCTCCAAGGAACACAGCCCAACACCGCGGGGCGCCAAGGGAAAGATGGTCTATTCCCGCGTCAGCGGTGTTCAGATCGGCAGCAGCTGGAGCACACGGATCACCGATCCTGGCAGCGCTCATCTGGCCATTCCGTCCCAACCGCTGTCGTGGCCGATCAGCAGCCTGGAACGGGGATCCCTCGGCACCGGACAGGTGCAGACCGCGGAGCTGCAGGCGTTCCATCCGGACACCGCCTGGGCCGCCCATGGCAACTATGGGGTCACCTATGACCTCAGCCTTCCTCTCAGCAACGATGGCGACCATCCCGCCAGCGTTGAACTGGCTCTGGAATCGCCGCTCAAATCCGATCAGCCCAGCGACAGCCTCAGGTTCAGAACCTCGATGACCGGTCCGGTGATGTACCGCGGCCCGATCGAGGTCGCCGGCCTGGATGACCACGACGGACGTCCACTCGGCCGCCAGACCATTCACCTGGTGCTGCGTCAGGGACAGCAGGGACCGGCCCTCGGGCAACTGACCCTTGCCCCCGGTGAGCAGCGCAACGTGCGGGTTCGTCTGGTTTATCCAGCCGATGCCACACCCCCGCAGGTGCTCACCCTCCGGCCTGTGAAACAATCCAGGACACCTGACACGTGAGTCTGTGAGTGCACCCCGGAAGCGCAGGGTCTTCCCCTTCACCGCCGTGATCGGTCAGGAGGAGATGAAACTGGCGCTTCTGCTCAATGTGATCGATCCGCGCATCGGCGGCGTGATGATCATGGGGGATCGGGGCACAGGGAAATCCACCACCATCCGTGCCCTGGCGGATCTGCTGCCGGACATCGACGTGGTGGCGGGTGATCCTTACAACAGCTCGGCCACGGATCCAGACCTGCAGAGCAGCGAGGTGCGTCAGCGGCAGGAGCAGGGTGAAGCGCTGACCACCGAACCGCGCCAGGTGCCGATGGTGGATCTGCCTCTTGGCGCCACGGAGGATCGTCTCTGCGGAACCATCGACATCGAAAAAGCCCTCAGCGAAGGGGTGCGTGCCTTTGAACCGGGCCTTCTGGCCAAGGCCAACCGCGGGCTGCTCTATGTGGATGAGGTGAATCTGCTGGATGACCACCTGGTTGATGTGCTGCTGGATTCAGCCGCCTCCGGATGGAACACCGTGGAACGGGAAGGGGTCTCCGTCCGCCATCCTGCGCGCTTCGTGCTGATCGGCTCCGGAAACCCGGAAGAAGGGGAACTGCGTCCGCAGCTGCTGGATCGCTTCGGCATGAGCGTCGAGGTGCGCACCGTGCGGGACCCGGAGCTGCGGGTGCAGGTTGTGGACCAGCGCACCGCGTTTGACAGTGATCCCGACCGGTTCAGCACCGCGATGGAGGAGAACCAGAAAGCCCTGCAGCAGAGGGTGGTGGAGGCTCAGCAACGGCTGGAGCAGGTGGTGATCGATGAGGATCTGCGCCTGCGCATCTCTTCGGTCTGCGGCGAACTGGATGTGGATGGCCTGCGCGGCGACATCGTCACCAACCGGGCAGCCCGCGCCCTCGCCGCTTTTGAAGGCCGCATCGAGGTGAGTGAAGACGATGTGGCGAGGGTGGCCTCCTGCTGTCTGCGCCACCGCCTGCGCAAGGACCCCCTGGAGCAGGTGGATTCCGGCGAGCGGGTGGTGAAGGTGTTCTGCAAGGTGTTCGAGCGCAGTGAGAGCAGCGACCGCGCCGGCTTCGAACTGGCCCTGGCGGCCTGATCCGCCAGGAACTGCATGCGGATCCTCGGCATCGATCCGGGCCTGGCCCGGGTGGGCTATGGGGTGATCGACACCACAGGCGGGCAGCAGCGGATGCTCGACTGCGGGATCATCCGTACCGATCCAGGCCGACCCGATGGTGAACGGATGGTGGAGATCGCCGGGGATCTGCGCCAGCTGATCCGCCGCTGGCGACCGCAACTGGCTGCGGTGGAGAAGTTCTTTTTCTATCGCTCAAGCAACACCATCAGCGTGGTGCAGGCCCGCGGTGTGGTGATGATGACCCTGGCGCGGTTCAAGGTGCCGGTGGTGGAGTTCCCGCCGATGCAGATCAAGCTTGCCCTCGCCGGATTCGGCCATGCCGACAAGGACGAGGTGCTGGAAGCCGTGATGCGGGAACTGAATCTCTCGGATCCTCCACGCCCCGATGATGCCGCCGACGCTCTGGCGGTGGCCCTCACCGGCTGGTTCCAGCGATAAACAAGCCCTGCCCGCCAGGCATCGATTCCTCGCAGAAAAAACACTGATTTCATCCGCCTGATGATGAACCAAACGCCCCAATCGCTCTGCCGATGCCTGCGCAATCGAGGGGATTGATTACGACGCTTTGCGGCGTCCTCTGCGACGGCTCGTTTTCTTCGCCGCGCCGGCTTCGATCGAAGTCACGTTATTGACTGGACCACCAGCTTGAGAGCTTGCCGTCACTGGGGCCTCTTGCTTCTGAGTGCCGGGACTGCTGGTTGCGGCTGAGGTCCGCGTGTCTCCGACAGCTTCGATGGGGATTCCACATTGCCTTGCCGCCTTCATCCACTGGCCCATGAATCGGGTGTCAAGGCTGATGGCGCGCGAAGTGGAAGGCCTGGAGCCATTCGCGACTCCAGTGGTGATCCGGAGTTGTCGTCCAGAGAAGGGCCCCATGTTTCGCTTGATCGCTAGCGCTCACATTGCGACTCCGGAGCAGCGATGAGAAGTGCCAATCAACAGTTCTTATTCAAGCAAAAGCTGCCTGGACCACCCCCCATCCACGGGTCAAGAACCAAAAAACATGCCCCGATCTCCACTGACGTTCAAGTCCTTTTCACCTGAATCCTCCAGTTGCAGAGATTGCTCTGGAACACTTGATTTTTGATCCGATTGAAATGATCTCCATCGCACGACAAGCCACAGGCTCGCCGCCCTGCTCAGCACAACTAAGCAGATATGCTCAACCTTGACAAACTGTCTCATTCCTTACAAACACCCGGAAAATCAGCAGCCAAAATCTCACTTAAACTGGAATAAAATTTTCGTGAATTCAGCGCCAAGCTGCCCGATACGAATGGCTCTTGAGAGCATTGATGATCCAGATTCACTTCAGGATCAATGCCTGACCGCCCACGAAATTGAGTGGCGACGATGGTCCACATGGCAACAAGAGAGGACTGCCAGAAAGAGATTGAAAAAGCTGTACAGCATTGATTGAAGAACCACTTCTTCGTTTCAAAGCCTCTGCAGAACGTCCAAATTCAGTGCGGCAACCCGCGCATCAACCAGGATTCATAGACAAAGAACAGAAAGAAGAAAATGACGATGCCAATGACAAGGAGCCTGCCGTTCATAACCCGAGCCCTCATTCGCACTTAGGCTAGACCGCATCAGCCATCGAGACAAAGCCAAACCAAAGGTGATATTTGGATATGAAAACTCAATCTTGCGAAAGCGACCTCCGTTGGACGCGAGAACAGTCAGTTGTTAACATTCGCCAAGTCATGCGTCTGCGATGAAAGCGCTTGCCTCTGTCGCCACGACTCTTCTATTGATCGGGTTCGGCGCGACATCCGCACATTCACGCTGCCTTGCGTGGACTGCGATCAACGACGTTGAACAGAACATGGCAAAAGGAATGTCGATTTACTACGCACTATCCGACGCACAAGACAAAGGTCTGATTGATGGAAAAGGCGATTGCCTGACAAAAATGCGCCAAATCGCCGAGAAGTCAAGGACGTTATACCCCAACGCCTACGGAGCGATCTGGTACTAAGAGCCATCGGTCGATGGTCCATCCAGAAGGACAACAATGAACACCCGAAGACTCAAAACATCAACTTGAGTTGTCAACACCTAACAGAAGTCGGTCACAGGGTGAGTGACAGAAATCAACACTCTTTGCACGCAGTCGGCATTGCACCAACGAAGAGCACCTGTATCCACATCCGCAACCTGGAAGAGCGAAGGAGACCGTGGATCACGGGCACTGCCTTCACAGAAGAGCACCTCTGCCAAGTACCAGCCGTTGGTATCGGTGTTGACCAGCTCGGGGTGCTCCCAGACAACGACGACATCACCTGGCTTGACATCCAGAAATGCAGGCCGAAGCGTTGATTGGAGCGGTTTGCTGTAGTCAACAGACATCTGACCATTCCCTGATACATCTGTCCTAAGCCTGCTTAGAGGGAGAATCCATGAGCACTCCTACTCAGGTCATAAAGTTTGCCGGGATACACAATGAGTCTGTCGGGTCGTTGGGGGCCCAGGCACTGGGCGAGTGGGAGGGCTTGCCCTTTTTTCATGTCCAGCAATCAGCGTTCAGCGTTCATGGCAGCTGGACCGCTGACACACGGGCCTGCGTTGAACTAGACCAGGAATGAGATCTGGAAGTCCATAACCATGCAAGCGCTGCCAATGCTTGAGAAGCCAGCGGAAGAGACCCTGATCGACGCCTTACGTGGGTGCAAACAGGCCACACAGCTGAAGGAACTTGAGCAGCGACTGGCGTCAGTCGAGGATGCCCCACCACTGTTCGACTGGATCTGCGATCTGCTGGTGAAGCGTCGCCTGTCCAGGCAACGAGCAGCCACCTTGCTCTCGCAACTCCACAGCATCAACTGAGGCAGCTGGAACGCGTCCGATCTGAACCCTCAGAACGCTCGGCCGACCATCGGAGCCATGCCGAGAAACCTCTTGAACAGCTCTTAACAAAGCTGCTGACTGACGGTCTAATCCGCTACGAAAAAAGCAAAAAACAGTAGCAACCAGCACAATAATTCTGGATTAATCCTTAAATGGCGGCGCTGGCGATACAGATCGCGTTGAAAGCTAAAAAAAAGCCTGCATAGTTGCGCGTGCAACACTTCCGCTCACATGCCTGTCTGCACCTATCGAGGCGTTCGCTACGAAACTTCTGTCGATCCGCAGACTCACACTCAAATTAAATACGAACGCAAACATTACAAGAACGCCATCAACGAGGCATCGAAAACAGGCCGCATGTCTTATCGCTGGGTCAGGTATTGAGTCCAGCTGACTATGGTCATTCGCTAAATATCTGTACAATTAAGACGGACTATTGATCTGTTCTAACGACATCCTTGCACCTGCAGTGATCAACAAGCATTTTTTGGCCTTGATCAACCGGAGGACAACCAACATCCAGGGATGTCGAAGCTGAAAGCATTGGTGGAAGCCCCTCCATCAACAAAACGGAATCCAGATCGTTCCGCCGAAGATCACCGACTTCCCCGCCTTTGAACACGTGAATGCAAGAAGCCATTTGTTGTAGAATCACGATTGAGCTATCAACTGCACCGTGGAGTTCACAATTGTCATTCTTGATAAGCATATTCCCTCCTATTCACAACTGAAATGGACAGACTGGAAAGATGACAACCGGAAGCAGATGATCAGCCAGGGTGACAACTGGTCCAAGACAACCTTGATAGGCAATGACATATGGGCATGCCTCGAAAGCAATCAAATTGATCCTCTACATCTTGTGCAATGGAAGCCCGCATCCGAAGAGCTCCACAGGGTCAGCCTGCCACCCCATCCCCATCCTTTTGATCAGTCCAGATAACGGCGTTCAGGCACTCCGTGCATCGGGAAGACCTCCATGCATGACCTAAAAATGACAACCATTCTCATGCGTGATGTGGGGGGATACAAAAAGAATGCATTTGATTGACCCCTCGTCTTGATTATCATAAATTCCCAGCGGATGAGGAGGGGACTTGCAGAGCTGCATCCCTTCTCCATCCACCTCTTCCTTGCCTCAAAGAGTGAGATCTTCATCTTCAGGCACAGCAGTTCAGTGCTCAATCAACCTCCAGTGATCGAGGTTGAATCGCTACTTTCTGTTCATCACATTCCAAGACCAAAAATCAACGATGAAGGGCAGATTCGTGCGATTTTGTTCGTGCCATCAAGGAATTGAGACAAGCGCCTGATCAATCACGGCTCATGATGCGTTGCGGGAGTCCGAAGACCCACGCTGAGGGCCCCTGGATCGAGGAACAGCCCGTTGCCTGACCTTCCGTTCGTCGCATCCCTCACCGCAACAATCCCGGAACAACACCAGAACTCTCACAACCATTAGGTCGACATGCGTGATGAAGGCCTGGTTCCGGCGATCACCACCAAGCAGAAGCTTCGCCGTCACTTCCGGCAGCTGCGACGTGAGCAGTCCTGCCTCTTCCCCGCCATTCGCGCCGCCGTTGAAGCAGACATGGAGGCCGCCCATCGGCCGCTGTCCAGCGATCAGATGATCGGCATCTACTGGCCGCTGGCGGATGAAGTGGATCTGCGTGCGCTGCGACAGCAGGGGCCCGTCGCGCTGCCGGTGGCGGATGGTCAGGGGGGGCTCGTCTACCGCCACTGGGCCGTGGACAGTGAGAACGCTCAGATCCTGAAACCTGACGGCTGCGGCATCCCTGCTCCCGCGGAAGGCCGGACTCTGCGGCCGGAGCAGCTGGCCTGCCTGCTGGTGCCGGCCCTTGCCATCGACCGCCAGGGAGTCCGCCTCGGCTACGGCGGCGGTTACTACGACCGGCTGCGGCAACAGACGCCCTGGCGGGCCGTGCGCGCCCTGGCGGTGCTGTCGTCGGCCTGCATCACCGACACGCCACTGCCACGGGATCCCTGGGACATCCCCTTCGATGGCTGGATCAGCGAGCAGGGACCTGGTCGTCCCCAGGGGACCACCGCATCATGAGCGTCACCTGCTACCCGGCTGCCATGCGTCCCCTGCTCGCCTTCCTGACTCTCTCAGCGGCGTGTCTCGCGGCAGGCATCGCCTCCCCAGGACAGGCGCACCAGATCGAGTCGGCCCTGCAGTATCTCGATGGCGATCTGGAACTGAGTACGCGTTTTTCGAACGGTGAGCCGGCCAGCGGTGCCGTCGTGCGTCTGCTCAATCCAGATGGCACCCCTGGGGTCGAACTCGGTCGCACGGATGCCGATGGCCAGGTGAGGCTTGATCTGCAGGCCATCGAGGACGGTCGCTACGACCTTCAGGTGGACGGCGGGCCCGGGCACCGGGACTATCTGGACATTCCGGTCCAGCAGGGACGTGTCCGGCTGGATGAGGTGGTGCAGGCCCCCCTGACGCTGATGCTCGTCGGTTTGCTGGTTAGCGTGCGACGTCGATGTGACTGATCGCAACGATGGCCGCCAGCACCGGCAGTGAGGCTCTTGACCGGATGGTGGAACGACTCGGGGGAACAGCGGATCCCCGACGTCGGTATGAGTACGTCCTCTGGCTGGCCAAGAAACTGACGCCACTGCCTGTGGAGCAGCAGACCGACAACCTGCGGGTGCGGGGATGTGTGTCCCAGGTCTTCGTGCGGGGGGAACTGGATCAGGGTGTGATGCGCTGGCAGGGAGACTCCGACGCGCTGATCACCAAAGGACTGCTGGCGTTTCTGATCGAGGGTCTGAATGGACTGACCCCACCACAGGTCAAGGCCATCGACCCCGGCTTCATCGAAGCCACCGGACTGCAGGCGAGCCTGACCCCCTCCCGGGCCAACGGCTTCCTGAACATCCTTCGGATGATGCAGGCCCAGGCGGCCGCCCTGGACAGTTCCGGCGGCCCCGCTGATTCATAGAGTCAGGTTTGATCGTTCAGTGGGCGGATCGACGGGAATGGGTGCACGGATCGGCGTCGGCTTGCTAGGCCTCGGCACGGTGGGTGGCGGGGTCGCCTCAATCCTGCTGTCCCCGCAGGAACGTCATCCTCTGGTCGCTGATCTTGAGCTGATCCGTGTGGCCGTGCGTGATCTGGAGCGGCCCCGACCGGTCGATCTGTCGCCCGAACAACTCACCACAGATCCTCAGACCGTGGTCGATGATCCGCGCGTGGACGTCGTGGTGGAGGTGATCGGAGGGATCGAACCGGCTCGCTCTCTGATCCTGGCGGCGATCAAAGCGGGCAAATCGGTGGTGACCGCCAACAAAGCGGTGATCGCCCGTCACGGCGGAGAGATTGCAGAGGCCGCCGCAGCCGCAGGTGTGTACGTGCTGATCGAAGCCGCCGTCGGCGGGGGGATCCCGATCATCGAACCGCTGAAGCAGTCCCTCGGTGGCAACCGGATCAACCGGGTCAGCGGAATCATCAACGGAACCACCAATTACATCCTCACCCGCATGGCCGATGAGGGCGCGGCCTATGAAGATGTTCTGGCGGAAGCCCAGCGACTCGGCTACGCCGAAGCCGACCCCGCAGCGGATGTGGACGGTCTCGATGCGGCGGACAAGATCGCCATTCTCTCGACCCTCGCCTTCGGCGGAGGCGTGGATCGCCAGAGCATCCCGACCGAGGGCATCAGCCGGCTTCAGGGAGAAGACGTGGATTACGCACGCCAGCTGGGCTATGGCGTGAAGCTGCTGGCGGTGGCCGAACGGATGGCGACATCCGATGCCAGCGCAGAAGTGCTGGCACTGTCACTGAGGGTGCAGCCGACCCTGGTGCCCAGTCACCATCCCCTGGCGGGCGTTCAGGGCGTCAACAACGCCATCCTGGTCGAGGGCGATCCCATCGGGCAGGTGATGTTCTACGGCCCGGGAGCCGGAGCAGGACCGACCGCATCGGCGGTGGTCGCCGACATTCTCAACATCGCCGGGATCCGCCAGGCCAGTGGTGGTGACGGCCGGCTGGATCCGCTGCTGGCGGCTGGCAGCTGGAGGACTTGCAGCCTTGTTGACCCGGGGAATGTCCGCCAGAGGCACTACGTCCGTTTCAACACACAGGATGCTCCGGGTGTGATCGGACGTATCGGCGGCTGCTTCGGCGATCGCGACATCTCGATCCAGTCGATCGTGCAGTTCAACGCCACCTCTGCCGGAGCTGAAATCGTCGTGATCACCCACGAAGTCGACCAGCGGCGCATGGACGAGGCCCTGGCGGCGATCCGCGCCCTGCCGGACGTTTCGGGACTCGCCGCCCATCTCGGGTGTCTCTGAAGCCCTGACCGAGCCAAGGCGGACTGGCGGGAACAGCGCTGGATGGTCCAGAGTGTCAATAATCACGACAGCTCTGATTTGAAGTTGCTGATCTGTGTTGGGTCCCGTTCATGACGAACGTCACCATGACCAACGGTGTTTCAGGCTGCAGCCTCCTGGACCCCCCTCCGACGATGGATGTGCATCAGGGCGACTGCGTGAACCTTCGCAGTGATCAGGGCACCTTCCAGGTGATCGGTGTCGACGGAGAACACAATCGCTGCTGGGTGCGGCGCTGGCCGATCGAGGCGAAGGGTGGCTCCCCGGTGTTCGAGATCTCCATGCAGCAGATCGAGCCGGTCGCGGCCTGAGAGGAACGTTGATTGGCGTCAGGGTTCTTTCGCTGTTGAATAAGCCGCGAGAGCGCTTCGGAGCGGATGTCAGCAGAACGGCCATGGCGCCAGCCACTGGTGATGGCGTTCGCGCTGATCAGCGTCTGCTTCAGTCAGCTGTCCTGCCAGCCCCGCCGCGCGGACCAGCAATTGACGGTTGCTTCAGCGGGAAAGATCAGTTCGCTGGATCCCGCTCAGGCCAGCACCGTCAACACGATCCAGCTGTTGAGCGCCCTCGGCGACCCTCTTTACAGCCTCTCCGAAGACGGCGAGCTGGAACCCCGTCTCGCAGCGGCATCTCCTGAGATCAGCGCCGACGGAACGACCGTCACGATCCCGTTGCGCACCGACGTCCGCTTCCATGACGGCAGCCGCTTCGATGCGGCCGCCATGGCCTTCAGCCTGCGGCGCTTCCTGCGCATCGGCACCCTCAGCTATGTCGTCGGAGACCGCATCGCCGCCGTGGAGGTGGCCGCCCCCGACCGGCTGCGGCTGCGGCTGAGCCGCCCGTCCACATCCCTCGAAGGACTGCTCACCTCGGTGAACCTCACCCCGGTCTCGCCGCAGGCTTACCGGGACCACCGCGATCGCTTCCTGACGGACCGGTTCGTCGGCACCGGACCGTACCGCCTGAGCAGCTTCAGCGAACACCAGCAGCGACTGGAACCCTTCGAGGCTTACTGGGGAGAGGCCCCCCGCAACAGCGGACTCGACCTGATCACCCTGAGCAACTCCACTGCTCTCTACGGCGCCCTGCGCAGCGGTGAAGTGGATGTGCTGCTCTCTGCTTCCATCGATGAGGACCAGAGGTATGCGCTGCACCGCAAGGCGGAGGCGGGACAGCTGCATGAGGCGGTGGGGCAGGCCATGGAGATCGGCTACATCACCCTGCTCAGCAACGCCATGCCGCTGCAGGATCCGCGGTTGCGTCGTGCCCTGTCGCTGAGTCTGAACCGCACGGAGCTGAGTGCACGGGTGAGCTACGGCCTGCGTCGCCCCCTGCGTGCCCTGGTCCCTCCCAGCCTCGCCGGGGGAGGCGGCCCGATCTGGCCGGCGCACGATCCCATGCAGGCCAGGGCCCTGCTCAGCAGCGCCGGGTACTGCGACGGCAGGCTCCTGCAGGTGCCACTCACCTTCCGATCCAATGTGCCGGCAGACAAGCTGCTGGCCCTCACCTGGCAGGCGCAGGTGAAGCGCGATCTGTCCGACTGCCTCGTGCTGGAACTGGATGGAGTGGAATCCACCACCGTCTACCGCCAGCTCGGAGAAGGTGCTTTCAAGGCCGTGATGCTCGACTGGCGCGGCACGTATCCCGATCCGGAGGCCTATCTGACGCCGCTGCTCAGCTGCAGCAATCCATCAGGCGAGATCTGCCTCGACGGCGAAGCAGCGATCAGCGGCAGCTTCTGGTCCACCTCCGGGCTGCAGGAGGCCCTGCGCAGCAGCGATGAGCTCAGGGGTGCCGCCCGTCACGCTGAGCTGAAGCGCATCGAACGCATGTCCGCGCTTGGAGCGGCCTACATCCCGGTCTGGCTCGAATCACCGCGCGCCTGGGGGCAGACCGATCTCTCGGTGCCCGAATTCGACGGCAGCGGCCACGTGCGGCTGAACCGGCTTCGGAGGACTCGCTGATGGGACGCGCCCGCGCACTGCTCACCTACAGCGCCACACGGCTGGGGCTGGCACCTCTGATGCTCTGGCTGATCGCCAGCCTGGTGTTCCTGCTGCTGCGACTCGCCCCTGGAGATCCGGTGGATGCGGTGCTCGGCAGTCGGGCTCCCGCAGCGGCGAAGGCGGCGATGCGGGCCCGGCTCGGCCTGGATCAATCCCTGTTGCAGCAGTATCTGGACTACCTCAACGGCCTGCTGCACGGCGATCTCGGCCAGGCCCTGATCAACCAGGAACCGGTGAGCACGATCATCGGGCGCACACTTCCGGCCAGCCTCGAGCTGAGTTCGATCGCGCTGCTGGTGGCAGCGATCGTGGGTCTGAGCGTCGGGTTTAGCGGTATCGCACGCCCTGAGGGCAAGCTCGATCTCGCCGGGCGGCTCTACGGACTGGGCACCTACGCCCTGCCCCCCTTCTGGGTGGCGATGCTGGTGCAGCTGCTGTTCGCGGTGAGTCTGGGCTGGCTGCCGGTGGGAGGACGCTTCCCCCCCAGCCTCCTCCCCCCGGAGGGCAGCGGCTTCTATTTGCTGGACAGCATCCGACAGGCCGACTGGATGGCGCTGCGCGGCACCATCCGGCATCTGCTGCTTCCGGCGGGGACCCTGGCCCTGCTGCTCAGCGGCACGTTCACAACAGCCCTGCGCCTGAACCTGCGCCGCACGCTGAGGAGCGACTACATCGAATCGGCCCGAAGCCGGGGACTGATGGAATCCCGGGTGGTGCTGCGGCATGGGCTGCCCAATGCACTGCTGCCGGTGCTCACCATCGCCGGCATCACCGTGGCCTCCCTGATCGGTGGCGCGCTGCTGATCGAGGTGACCTTCTCATGGCCCGGCATCGCCCTGCGGCTGCAGGAAGCGATCAACCAACGGGACTACCCGGTGGTTCAGGGCATCGTGGTGGTGATCGCCGCGTTGGTGGTGCTGGTGAGTGTGGCGGTGGACCTGCTGGTGGCAGCTCTCGACCCGCGGATCCGCTACTGAAGCGCCGACTCCAGCGCGGCGGCATCCCTGCTGCTGAAGCGGTGCCAGCGAACGGAACCCTCCTGGTAATGGTGCGAAGCCGTGGCCTCAGCGGGCCCCTCGAGCTGCTCGAGGAACGCGATCAGTTCGCGACGCAGCAGCTCCTGAACTGCCAGGGGATTGACCCCCACCAGCTCCTCGCCCAGACGGAACAGATCATCTCCGTCGCCGCTGCTGCTCTGGCCCTCAACCCGGATGGCGGAGAAATGACTGCCCCCCTCCACAATCACCGCCCGACTGAAGGGGTGCTGTCCGAAGGAGGCGAGCATCCTCAGCTGCTCGGCCAGCGGCGGGGTGATCAGATCCAGCGTGCCGCCCATCAGCAGCACCGGGATCGAAGCGGGGCGCGACGGGCCGGGGGGCCAGATCAGGCTGCCGAAACTGTTGAGACCCACCACAGCTGCCAGCTCCGGAACTGAGATCCGCGCCTCCAGAGCACCCTCCTTGGCCAGCTCACACTGCAGCAGCAGGGAGAGGTTGGTGAGCGGCAGTTCATCGAGAGCCTGCCGACATCGCTGCGGCAGGCCTGGCTGCGGTGCCCGACCCGTGGCCATCAAGGCCGTGAAGGCTCCGAGGGAATGGCCGATCAGCACCACGCGATCCCCCGGCACATCGAGGGTGCCGCGGCGCTGGGCCAGCAGGACAGCCTGGAGATCCTGCATCCGCTGACGCAGAGCCTCTGCACCCGCCAACG
The DNA here is from genome assembly GCF_000737575.1 of Synechococcus sp. KORDI-49. NCBI lineage: Bacteria > Bacillati > Cyanobacteriota > Cyanophyceae > Synechococcales > Synechococcaceae > Synechococcus > Synechococcus sp. KORDI-49. The sequence goes on from NZ_CP006270.1 coordinate 828,788, forward strand.
GCTCGCGACCTTCCAGCAAGGCCTGCACGGCGGCGGAGTCGCTGCCTGGATGCTCCATCAGCACGACAGACCACCCGGCTGATGCCAGCCCGCGGGCCAACCATTGGAAATGATCCGGATCGCCTCCGAGCCCAGGCATCACCAGGATCCAGGGCCGGCGACGATCGGAGCGGACCGCTGACCAGCTCTGCAGTTCCAGATCCTCGACACGATGGGGAACCGACAGCCGGATGCGTCGAGGTCCCGGCCTGGAGCGCTCCACCCCTGATGCGACCGGGTCCAGCACCTCGACCGGCTGGCGGGACAGATGACTGGTGAGCCGCTGCTGGCGTTCCACCTGAGTTTTCCAGCGCCCTGCAGCCAGCAGCAACGCATCGAGGTTCACCCTCAGACGCTCGGCGGGCAGGGCCTCCAGCAGATCGAGGGTCGAAACCTGCGGTGCCTCCGTCAGCAGCTTCTCCATGGTGGAGAGAATCCGCTCACTGCTGATCCGTTCCGTGCCCTTGACGCTGTCGACCTGGATCAGATCACCGAGCGCATCGATCAGCGGTTGGGCCGCCCAGCTGCGCAGAAGCTGCTGGCCCAGGCTCCTGCGGGTCAGCACCGGCGCGTTCAACAGACGGATCAACCCAGACCGGCTGTCCTGGTCCAGCAGCCTCAACCAGGTCGTGAGCTCGGATCGCTCGCCAGCGCCGGCGCCAGCCAGACCCTGAAGCTCATCCACGGTGATCGGCAACGTGATGCCGTCGATCACCACCTCGAGCCGTTCAGCAGCCCGGACGGGCCACGGTGCGAGGGGAGAGAGCAGCAGACTGCCGACAAGTCCTATCGCGAGTCTTCGCCCTGTTAAGCGTCCGCGCAGCAACGCCTGACCCCATGCGGTGGTGGAACCAGTTTCCTTCAGGCCTGCGAAATGTCACCCGGCTGAGGCTGCTCGCATCCATCGGGGCTGGCGGAGTCATCTTCATGACCCCGTTGATCTTCCATGCCATCGATTTCTCCGCCAGTCAGGTCGGCAGCGGGCTTGCGGTCTCCGCGCTGATCGGCACGGCCGTCCGCCTGCTCAGTGGGTCGCTGCTGGATCGGGGTCTCCGCTGCTCATGGCCGGTGCGCGCCACCACGCTGCTGGCGGTGCTGGCTGATCTGACCCTGTTTCGGGCCGACACCTACGGCGGATACCTGCTCGGCCAGCTGCTGCTGGGCACTGCGGCAGGGCTCTACTGGCCGGCGATCGAACTTGCTGTACCGCTGAGCTGCGGCAGTGTTCCCTCCGGTCGGGGGTATGCCCTGGTCCGCAGTGCTGATGCCCTCGGCATCGGCCTGGGCGCTCTGCTGGGCACCGTGGCCGCCCTGGTGGGACAGCTGCGCCTCGTCTACGGGGTGGAAGCGCTGTGCATGACGGCTGTGCTGATTCTGATCAGCCTCCATCCACTCGAGGATTCCCGCGCTCGCCCCGGGAAGGACAGCACCAGACCGACCGAACGGGAAGCCGGATCCAGCGGCCTGCGCTGGCTCGGTCCACTGCTGCCCGTTCTGGCGGTCAGCGTGATCGCCACAGGCATCCTGGCGCTTCAGCAGAGTGCCCTGCCCCTGGATCTGGTGAAGGGAGGCCTGCAGCGCCCCGGTCTGAGCGAAAGCCAGAGTGGCGGCCTGATCGCTCTGCAGCTCAGCCTTCTGGTCGTGCTGCAGTGGCCAGTCGGCCGCTGGCTTTCGGATCGCAGCGTGATGTTCGGCCTGAGCGTCAGTGTGGCGGGTTTCAGCGTCGGTTCGGTGCTGCTGGCGCTCTCCTCCCTCTCCGAACACGGCCTCCACTTCGTTCTGGCGGCCCTGATGCCGATGGCCCTGGCACAGGCTGCCTTTCTGCCCACCGCCACGGAGGCGGTGATCGAGGAGACGCCGCCCGGCCATCGGGGGCTGGCGATGGCACTGTTCTCCCAGTGTTTCGCCATCAGTGCGATGGCGGCACCTCTGATCGGAGGTGCCCTCCTGGACCGTCAGGGGCATGGATTGCTGCTCTGGCTGCTCACGGCAGCGGCCTGCCTGCTGATGCTTCCGGTGGTGCGCAGCATCCAACCCCGCTTCACCGACTCATCGGGGGCTCTCGAAGAGACGGTCGATGGCGTAACAGGGAACCCAGGCTTTCTCGGGGACTGACGGTCGTCCGGATCGGTCCAGCAGGCGGTAGAGGCAGAACTGCTCGCTCTGCTCGATCGCCGGGCCTTCCACCACAATTTCCTCGCTGCGCAGATCCAGCCGATGGGTCATCCGGAAGCCAGGCCTGGAATACAGACTGGTTCCAGGGCGCAACGTGAACATCGCGGCCATCGACGCTGGCGCCGCCAGCAGCATGAAACCCATCAGAAGTGTCTGACGAAGCCGGCTGCGTGGCATCGAGCAGTCCCTGGAGGATCGCCAGTGTCACACGTGCGCGATGCATCGGACCGGCACCGATCCGAACCGGACGGGACGCTCGGCGAGCGGTGATTCAGACGTTGAAGAGGAACTCCATCACATCCCCTTCCGCCACCTCGTACTCCTTGCCTTCACTGCGCAGCCACCCCTTGCTCTTGGCTTCCACCAGGGATCCGGCTTCCAGCAGCTTCTCCCAGCCGATGGTCTGCGCCCGGATGAAGCCGCGCTCGAAATCCGTGTGGATGACGCCGGCGGCCTGAGGCGCTGTCATGCCGGCCTTGAAGGTCCAGGCACGGGTCTCCTTCTCGCCGGTGGTGAAGTAGGTGCGCAGGCCCAGCAGGCGGTACGTCGCCCGGATCAGACTCTGCAATCCACCTTCTTCGACACCCAGTCCGGAGAGGTAGTCGGCCCGTTCCTCCTCCCCGAGCTCGATCAGTTCCGCCTCCACCTGAGCGGAGATCCGCACGGTTTCCGCGCCCTCCTTTTCGGCCAGTGCGATCACCTCGGTGCAGAAGGCGTTGCCGCCAGCGAGATCCTCCTCGCTGACGTTGGTGGCGTAGATGATCGGTTTGCCGGTGAGCAGACCGAGCGGCTTGATCAGAGGCGCCTCCTCCTCGGTCAACGCAACGCTGCGCGCCGCACCCCCTTCTTCAAGAACGCACTGGATGCGCTCGAGGGCGGCGTCTTCGGTCTGGGCCTCCTTGCTGGTGCGAACCTGCTTCTTGAGTCGCTCGCGGCGCTTCTCGATCTGAGCGAGATCCGCAAGCCCCAGCTCCAGGTTGATCACCTCAGCGTCACGGGACGGTCCCACGGAACCGGACACGTGAATGACGTCATCGTCCTCGAAGCAACGGATCACGTGAACGATCGCGTCGACCTCGCGGATGTTGGAGAGAAATTTGTTGCCCAGGCCTTCACCCTGACTGGCACCCTTCACCAGGCCAGCGATGTCGACGAACTCCATCCGGGTGGGAATCGTGTTCAGACTGCTGCTGAGCTCCGTGAGCCGGTCCAGGCGTTCATCCGGCACGGCGACGCTGCCGACGTTGGGCTCGATCGTGCAGAAAGGGAAGTTCGCCGCCTGGGCCTGAGCGTTGGCCACAAGCGCATTGAACAGGGTGGACTTGCCGACGTTGGGCAGCCCGACAATTCCAGCTTTGAGCATGCGCCGGAATCTACCGGCAAGCGGCGAGACTGTTGTGAACTTTTGTTGGCCCATGCTGAAGACCGAGCAGCGCCCTGCGCTTCAGCCCACCCCAACCGTGCCGGACAGCCCTCCTCCACAGCGATCCTTCCTCCAGCGCAACCGACTTCTTGGGCTCGGCCTGCTGCTGGCCCTGCTGGCGAGCGGAACGGCGCTGCTGCGATTCGCCCCCTGGAGCGCACGGGAACGTGATCTGACGCCCTACACCGTGCTGGCCGAAACCGGCTCCCTGTCCGGTGTGATCACCGCCAGTGGCGAACTGCAGGCCGACCGCCGCGTGAACATCAGCCCCCGCAAACAGGGGCTTCTCAAGGAGCTGATGGTGGATGAGGGGGATGTCGTCGAGGCCGGCCAGGTCGTGGCGCTGATGGATCCGGGGGATTACGGCGACCGCCTCGACGAACGCCGTGCGCTGCTGCGCCAGGCGGAAGCCAACTTCCTCGGCAAACGGGATGAATTCGAGCGGCGACGCCAGCTCCATGAGCAGGAGGTGGTGAGCGCTGATGACTTCAGTCGCGTGCGCAATCAGATGCTGGCCAGCCAGGCGGCCGTCATCGCCGCACGGGAACGGATCCAGCAGCTGGAGGAAGAAGGCCGGGAACTGCGGATCCGCGCCCCCTTCAGCGGCACGATCACCGCCCGTTTCGCCGAACCCGGCGCCTTCGTGACGCCGACAACCACGGCCTCGGCCAACGCAGGGGCCACCAGCTCCTCGATCGTCGAGCTGTCCCAGGGACGCGAGGTGGCCGCCAAGGTTCCGGAGAGCGACATCGGACGGATCGCCTTGGGGCAGCAGGCGGAGATCCGGGTGGATGCCTTCCCTGACGAACGCTTTCAGGCGACGGTGAATGAAATCGCGCCACGGGCCGAGAAACGCGACAACGTCACCTCGTTCACGGTGAAGCTGCAGCTGAAGGATCCTCCGGAGCGGCTGCGGATCGGCATGACGGCCGATATCAATTTCCAGACCGGTCGCAGCGCACCGAAAACCCTCGTTCCCACCGTTGCGATCGTCACGGAGAACGGCAAACCCGGCGTGCTGCTGGTGGGCGAACAGCAGCAGCCCAGTTTCCAGGCGGTGGAGCTGGGCAGCAGCAGCGGCGATCGCACGGCGATCTTGAATGGCCTGCCATCCGGCACTCGCGTGTTCATCGACCTGCCCCCCTGGGCGAAGCGTGAGCGCAACTGACCCTGATCACCCCTGCTGAGAATGCCCGAGGCCGCCGACAAGCCCCTGCTGCTGCTCGTGGACGGCCACTCGCTGGCCTTCCGCAGCTTCTACGCCTTCAGCAAGGGAGGTGAAGGGGGTCTGGCCACCAAGGACGGTCGACCGACCAGCGTCACCTACGGCTTCCTCAAATCCCTGCTGGATATCGGTAGAAGCCTGACCCCCCAGGGCGTCGCCATCGCCTTCGACACCGCTGAGCCCACCTTCCGGCATGTCGCGGATGCGAACTACAAGGCACACCGGGATGTCGCCCCGGAGGTGTTCTTCCAGGATCTCGAGCAGCTGCAGGAGATCCTGCGGGAGCAGCTGCAGCTGCCCCTGTGCATGGCTCCGGGGTATGAGGCCGATGACGTGCTCGGCACGCTGGCGAACCGCTCAGCTGAGCAGGGTTGGCGGGTGCGGATCCTCTCCGGCGACCGCGACCTGTTCCAGCTTGTCGACGACCGGCGGGACATCGCCGTTCTGTACATGGGAGGCGGCCCCTACGCCAAGAACAGCGGCCCGACCCTGATCGATGAGGAGGGTGTGGTCGGCAAGCTCGGGGTGATGCCGGAGAAGGTGGTGGACCTGAAGGCCCTCACCGGCGACAGCTCCGACAACATCCCCGGCGTTCGTGGGGTGGGGCCCAAAACCGCCATCAACCTGCTCAAGGAGAACGGCGACCTCGATGCCATCTATGCGGCTCTCTCCGAGGTGGAGGCGGAGGGTCCGAAGGCCAGCCGCGGTGCGATCAAGGGAGCCCTGAAGGGAAAGCTGAGCAGCGATCGGGACAACGCCTATCTCTCCCGCAAGCTGGCCGAGATCCTGGTGGACATCCCGCTGCCGGAGGAACCTCGCCTGCCGCTGGCGGCCGTGAATGCCGCCGCTCTCAGCAGCAGCCTGGAGGATCTGGAACTCAACAGCCTGCTGCGGCAGGTGAACGGTTTCACCGTCACCTTCTCCGCCGCAGGCACGGCGGCAGCCCCGACAGGCGGTGACGATGACGGTGCCAAGGACGGCAAGGTCAGGGCAGACATTGTTGAGGACGCCGGTGCTGACGACCGGACTCCGATGCTGCGGCCCCAGCTGATCAGCACAGCAGCCGACCTCGCTGCCCTGATGCAACGGCTGATGGCCATCACCGACGCCGCCACACCGGTTGCACTCGACACCGAGACCACGGCCCTGAACCCGTTCCAGGCCGAGCTGGTGGGCATCGGTGTCTGCTGGGGAGACGAGCCGGAAGCCCTCGCCTACATCCCGATCGGCCATCGGCCGGCGGAGGATCTCACCTCGGAACAGATCCAGCAGTTGCCGCTGGAGAGCGTGCTCACCGCCCTGGCCCCGTGGCTGGCCAGCGGCGATCACCCCAAAGCGCTGCAGAACGCCAAGTACGACCGGCTGATCCTGCTGCGCCACGGCCTGGCCCTCGAGGGCGTGGTGATCGACACACTGCTGGCCGACTACCTGCGTGATGCCGCGGCCAAGCATGGCCTGGAGGTGATGGCTGAGCGGGAATTCGGGTTTTCGCCCACTGCCTACAGCGATCTGGTGGGAAAGAAGCAGACCTTCGCCGATGTGGCGATCGAACCCGCCAGCCTGTACTGCGGCATGGATGTGCACGTGACCCGGCGTCTGGCCCTGCGGCTGCGCGGGCAGCTCGAAGCCATGGGCCCCCAGATGGTTCAGCTGCTGATGCAGGTGGAACAACCGCTGGAACCGGTGCTGGCCCTGATGGAAGCCACCGGCATCCGCATCGATGTTCCCTACCTGGCGGAACTCTCCAGTGAGATGGGCAGCACCCTGGAGCGGCTGGAGGCCGACGCGAAACAGGCGGCCGGCACCGACTTCAACCTGGGTTCGCCGAAACAGCTCGGTGAACTGCTGTTCGGCACCCTGGGACTCGACCGCAGGAAATCCCGGCGCACCAAAACCGGCTTCAGCACAGATGCCACCGTGCTGGAGAAGCTCGAAAACGATCATCCGGTGGTGCCGCTGGTGCTGGAGCACCGGGTGCTCAGCAAGCTCAAGAGCACCTATGTGGATGCGCTTCCCCAGCTGGTGGAAGCAGAGACCGGACGGGTGCACACCGATTTCAACCAGGCGGTCACAGCCACGGGTCGCCTCAGCAGCAGCAACCCGAATCTGCAGAACATCCCGGTTCGCACCGAGTACAGCCGACGCATCCGCAAGGCCTTCCTGCCCCAGAAGGGATGGACGCTGATCAGCGCCGACTATTCCCAGATCGAGCTGCGCATCCTCACCCACCTCTCCGGAGAAGACGTGCTGCAGGAGGCCTATCGCTCAGGAGACGACGTGCACGCTCTCACCGCGCGGCTTCTGCTCGAGAAGGATGAGATCTCCTCCGATGAACGACGCCTCGGGAAGACGATCAATTTCGGTGTGATCTACGGCATGGGGGCGCAGCGTTTCGCACGGGAGACCGGCGTCTCCCAGGCGGAGGCCAAGGAGTTCCTAACGAAGTACAAGCAGCGCTACCCGAACGTGTTCGCCTTCCTGGAGCTGCAGGAACGGCTGGCCCTGAGCCGCGGTTACGTGGAGACGATCCTGGGTCGCCGCCGCCCGTTCCACTTCGACCGCAACGGTCTGGGTCGGTTGCTCGGGAAGGATCCGCTGGAGATCGATCTGGATGTGGCCCGGCGAGGCGGCATGGAGGCACAGCAGCTGCGGGCCGCCGCCAATGCTCCGATCCAGGGTTCCAGCGCCGACATCATCAAGGTGGCGATGGTGCAGCTTCAGGCGGCGCTGCAGAGCCAGGCACTGCCGGCGCGGCTGCTGTTGCAGGTGCACGACGAACTGGTGCTGGAAGTGGAGCCGGACGCGTTGGAAGCCACCCGCAACCTGGTGGTGACCACCATGGAAAACGCCGTGCAGCTCAGTGTTCCTCTGGTGGCGGAAACAGGGGTCGGCGCCAACTGGATGGAAGCGAAATAGCTCCTGCAGGGAACGCCGTAATCTCAGCTTCAGCTCTTGAACAGCTGTGTCGCTGCGGCTCACCAACACTCTCACCCGCCGCACGGAGCCGTTCACACCGCTGACCCCAGGCAAAGCGAGCATCTACTGCTGCGGTGTCACGGTCTACGACCTCTGCCATCTGGGCCATGCCCGCAGTTACATCAACTGGGACGTCCTGCGTCGGTTTCTGATCTGGCGCGGACTGGAGGTGACCTTCGTTCAGAACTTCACCGACATCGACGACAAGATCCTTAAACGGGCCTCCGAGCAGAACAGCTCGATGACGGAGGTGAGCGAACGCAACATCGACGCCTTCCACCAGGACATGGATGCGCTGGGGATCCTGAGGCCGGACCGGATGCCCCGCGCCACTCAGTGCCTCGATGGCATCCGCAATCTGATCAGCGAACTTGAGGCCAAAGGAGCCGCCTACAGCGCCGGCGGCGATGTCTATTTCGCTGTGATGAAACATGCCGGCTACGGCAAGCTGAGCGGCCGCGACCTCAGCGAGCAGCAGGACAATGCCGCCGGTCGGATCGCGGATGCCGAGGAGGCTCGCAAGCAGCATCCTTTCGACTTCGCGCTCTGGAAAGGGGCCAAGCCGGAGGAGCCGAGCTTCCCCTCGCCCTGGGGAGACGGGCGTCCGGGCTGGCACATCGAATGCTCCGCCATGGTGCGGGCGGAACTGGGCGACACGATCGACATCCATCTGGGCGGTGCCGATCTGGTGTTCCCCCACCACGAGAACGAGATCGCTCAGTCGGAAGCCGCCACCGGCCGCCAGCTGGCCCAGGTGTGGATGCACAACGGCATGGTCAATGTGGGCGGACAGAAGATGAGCAAATCGCTCGGGAACTTCACCACCATCCGCGCCCTTCTGGAGAGCGGTGTCTCCGCCATGACCCTGCGCCTGTTCGTGCTGCAGGCGCATTACCGCAAACCGCTTGATTTCACCGCTGAAGCCCTGGAAGCCGCCGCCACCGGCTGGAAGGGGCTCAATGCAGCCCTTGGCCTGGGCGACCGTCACGGTGTTCCCCTCGGCTGGGGCAGTCCCTCTCCCTTGCCGGATGGGGCGCTCCAGAGCGGCAGCGGCTCCGCCGACCAGGCTCTGCAGGGCCTGGAACAACGCTTCATCGAAGCGATGGACGATGACCTGAACAGCTCAGGTGCTCTCGCTGTGCTCTTTGATCTGGCCAAGCCCCTGCGGGCTCTGGCCAACCGGCTGGAGCGCGGCGATGCCGCCGGCCTGCCCGGCGAGGAAGTGCAGACCCTGGCGACCCGCTGGCTGCTGCTGCGCGATCTGGCTGCAGTCCTGGGGCTGCGCCATGAAGCGGAGGCCGCTGCGGCACTGGATGACACGGCCATCGATGCGGCGATCGCCGACCGGACGGCAGCCAAGGCAGCGAAGAACTATGCCGAAGCGGATCGGATCCGGGCCGAACTGACGGCCCAGGGCATCGAACTGATCGACAAACCCGGTGGCATCACCGAGTGGATCCGTTCCTGATGCGGGCAGACTGTCGAGCCCTTCCATCACTCCGATGCTCTGGCTGAAGCGCCTCAATTTCATGGAGACCGCCAAGCTGGAGATGGAGCTGATGAAGGCGTTCGAAGCGGGAGAGGATCTCGACGCCAAACTGGACGCTCAGGCCCAGATCGCCGGTGGTGGAGATGCCGAGGAGATCTGGAGGCTTGAGGTGTGGCAAAAGATGCTGCTGCGGATCCGCAAGATGCAGGACCTGATGAAGGACAAACCCGATCCGAAGGGCTGAGTCGGTTCAGCTCTTCAGCAGATCCACCACGCTGATCACCAATCCGGTGGCGATCACCGGCGGCGACACCCAGCGCAGCATCACGAGCAGCAGACGTCGCAACGGCGGCGGCGTCAGCGACCGGGCGAGATCGTCCTCGAAGCGATTGGGAACCACCCAGCCCAGCAGCAGGGCCAGCAGCAGTCCACCGAGGATCAGAAGCAATCCGCCGAAGACGGAATCCATCCAACCGAGCACCTCCATCGACGTGGCGGCAGGCAGCCCCGCCACGAAGATCAGGGCCGCTGAAAGCCAGACGGCCCGCGATCGGCTCCAGCCGAGGCGGTCGATCAGGCAGGCGACAGGCACCTCCAGCAGCGAGACCGCCGAGGTGATCGCCGCGATCAAAGCGAGCGCGAAGAACAGCACCGCCACCACCTGTCCAGCTGCTCCGAGCGAGGCCAGGCCGGTGGGCAGGGCGATGAAGATCGTGCCGAGAGTGGATCCACTGATCACCTCCTCCAGCCCGAAACTCATCACCACCGGGAAGGTCACCATGCCGGCCAGGATGCCGACGGCCGTATCCATGCCCACGACCGCGACGGCCTCACGGGGCAGGTGAGCCCGGCGATCGAGATAGGCCGCATAGGCCAGGATGCAGCCGATTCCAGTGCCGATCGAGAAGAAGGCCTGCGTGAAGGCGTTGCGGATGGTGGTGGGATTGATCAGTTCCGCGCTGTCCCAGCGCAGCAGAAACGTGCGGTAGCCCTCAGCTGCGCTGTCCAGCCCGGCGGCCCACACAGCCAGACCGATCAGCAGCAGGAACAGCAGCGGCAGCCCCCAGCGGGAGAGGCGCTCGATCCCGTCCCGGACGCCGGCAGCCACCACCGCAGCGGTGACGATCAGGCTGAGCAGCTGACCGATCAGTGCCGTGCGACCTCCGCTCAGCCCGGCAAAGAAGGCTTCGGCGGCATCGATATCGCTCGGGAGGCCCTGGGTGAGGGTCTGCACCAGCGTGGCGCCGGTCCAGCCCATGAGCACGGCGTAGAAGGCCAGGATGCCGCTGGCCGCCAGCACGAACAGCCACCCCATCGGCTGCCAGCGACTGCCCGCAGCGGTCACCGGTGCCAGCAGGGGGCTGTGCCCCGTGCTGCGGCCCAGGACCATCTCAGCCACCAGCACCGGCAGGCAGACCAGCAGCACGATCAGGACGTACAGCAGCAGAAAGGCGCCACCGCCGCCCTGGGAGGCGCGGTAAGCGAATCCCCAGAGATTGCCGAGGCCAACGGCACTGCCCGCCGCTGCCAGCACAAAGCCCAGCCCTGATCTCCACTGCTCCTTCGCCAACGGCTCTGATCACGCTGTGGGCCAGCTTGCCAGCGTTTGCCGGTCCTGGTGGGAGACTTGTCGCAACTGCCGGATCAGCGTGAAAGCCATCAGCGTGCTGGGCTCCACGGGCTCGATCGGCACCCAGACCCTTCAGATCGCCGAGGAGTTCCCCGATCAGTTCCGGGTGGTTGCCCTCACAGCAGGGCGCAATCTCGATCTCCTCGTTGAGCAGATCCAACGCCACCAGCCTGAGCTCGTGGCCCTCGCCGATGCCGAGCGGCTGCCGGAACTGCAGCAGCGTCTCGACGCCCTCGACCCCTCCCAAAAGCCGGGTCAGCCCCCTCAGCTGGTGGGCGGTCCGGATGGACTGAACGTGGCGGCCTCTTGGGACACAGCCGATCTGGTGGTCACCGGAATCGTGGGCTGCGCGGGGCTGCTGCCGACTCTGGCCGCCGTACGCGCCGGAAAGGATCTGGCCCTGGCCAACAAGGAGACGCTGATCGCGGCCGGACCGGTGGTGCTGCCGGAACTCAAGAAGAGCGGCAGCCGGCTGCTGCCGGCGGATTCCGAACACTCCGCCATCTTCCAGTGCCTGCAGGGAACCCCCTGGGCCGAGAACGCCCGCCTGTCCACCGGCGTGCCCACCCCTGGCCTGCGGCGGATTCAACTCACCGCCTCCGGCGGCGCCTTCCGGGACTGGCAGGCGGCCGACCTGGAGAACGCGACCGTGGCCGATGCCACCAGCCATCCCAACTGGAGCATGGGGCGCAAGATCACGGTCGACTCAGCCACCCTGATGAACAAGGGCCTGGAAGTGATTGAGGCCCATTACCTGTTCGGCCTTGATTACGACCACATCGAGATCGTGATCCACCCGCAGAGCATCATCCACTCGATGATCGAGCTGGCGGACTCTTCTGTGCTGGCCCAGCTGGGCTGGCCGGACATGAAACTGCCGATCCTGTACTGCCTCTCCTGGCCCTCCCGCCTGGAGACCCCATGGCGACGACTTGATCTCACCGAGGTTGGACAGCTGACCTTCCGCGCTCCTGACACCACCAAATATCCCTGCATGGAACTGGCCTACGCCGCCGGGCGAGCGGGTGGCACCATGCCTGCCGTGCTGAATGCGGCCAACGAGGAAGCCGTCGCTCAATTCCTCGAGGAACGCATCCACTTCCTGGATATCCCGGAGGTGATCGAGGCTGCCTGTGAACGCCACAAACCGGATCTGATGAACCATCCCCAGCTCGAGGATGTGCTGAGCGTCGACCGCTGGGCCCGCGAGGCCGTCCGTGAGCAGGTCAGCCGAGGCACCCGGCGCGTGCCGGTCGCCGCCCTGGCGGCATGAGCACCCACCAGGTCAGCCACCATCTGCTGCTCTGCGCGACTCCCACCAAGGCAAAATGCTGCGACCCGGAAGCAGGCCTGGCGACCTGGAATGAATTGAAAAGGCTCGTCAGGGAGCTTGGACTGGAACACAGTGATCGACCGGAAGGAGTCGTCCTCAGAAGCAAAGTTGACTGCCTGAGGATCTGCGAGAAAGGTCCGATCCTTCTGGTTTGGCCTGATGGCGTGTGGTACTCGGAAGTGACCGTCGAGAGGATCAATCAAATCATTCATCAACACATCATTAACAGGCAACCCATTCAGGAGTGGATCCTCAGAACATCGAGCTTTTAAACATGAACGTCTGATCTGCTTTTCTCTGGCGTCCACAGCAACCAGGAGCGCTACCTAGACTGCCGGAGCGTTTTAAACAGACCAGGCATTTCTTGGCCTGCCTGATCTTTTCATTTGACACTCACTTCTCCCTCGCCACCGTTTGAGGGCGCGTTAGCGACAACCACCGCAGCCCCAAGCTATCCAAGCAAGAAAGAGCTTCTGAGCGTCTTACCCACTGACCTCACCACCTTCAATCCTCGCAAAGCCTGGGGAAGTCTGGCGATGTCGGTGAGCCTTTCCCTTGCAGCTGTTGGCATTGGTACAACCATTCCGCTGACGCTCACGGCCATCCCACTTTGGGTGATCTACGCCGCTGTCACCGGCACCATCGCCATGGGCTGCTGGGTGCTGGCTCATGAATGCGGCCATAACGCTTTTCACCCGAACAGGCGGATTGAAGGAGTCGTCGGATTTGTTCTGCACAGCACCTTGCTGGTTCCTTACTACAGCTGGGCGCGCAGTCATGCCGTTCACCATGCTCACTGCAACCATCTCGAGGGCGGCGAAACCCATGTTCCACCGCGAGCAAGCTCACCTCAGGGGCAGGCAATGGAACATCTGCAGCGCAAGCTCAACAGGCGATTGTTTGGCATCATTTCGCTGTTTAATCACTTGATCATCGGCTGGCAGATTTATCTTTTTTCAGGCGCTACTGGAGGTGAAGACTACGGCTTTCCCACCTCTCACTTCTGGAATGGAGCTCCATTCACAAACGGCAAACGTGAACTCTTTCCAGCTTCTTTTCGCCATCTGATGGTGCGCTCGAACCTGGGCCTGATTGCGATGATCATGCTTCTGATCACAGCGGGGAGTTATTTTTCACCTTTGCGGATTCTATGCCTCTACGGACTTCCCTACGTTGTCATCAATATCTGGCTGACGACATACACCTGGCTGCAACACACTGATCGCAACATTCCTCATTTCTCTGACGAGACATGGAGCTGGTCGAAAGGCGCGCTGCAAACAGTTGATCGCCCTTACGGCGGCATTCTGAACTTGTTGCACCATGGCATCGGATCAACTCATGTCTGTCATCACATCAATTCCACGATCCCTCACTACAACGCCTGGCGCGGCACAGCCCTGCTGAGGCAACGTTTTCCCGATCTCGTTCGTTACGACTCAACCCCGATTCCTCAAGCCCTTTGGCGTATTGCCACAACGTGTGGAACTGTCTATCAGGATGCAACCGATCAGGCCTTTTATTACCGCACATCTAAGGACGACAAACCGCAGATGGAATGCTGCGGTTGAACCATGCGAGAGCCAACCGATCCGACCAGCAACCGAGACTGAGATTGTCCCCGGGGCCATGGAAGCCGTTGTGTCCACCACGGGCCGTCAACAGAATCTCCACGGGCGTCTGCGATCCCTGTGCCGAACGCTCAGCCAGCGACGATTGCAACTGCCGTGCTGAAGCTGCCGGAACCCAGGGATCATCAAGGGCCTGCAACAGCAACGTCGGAGGAAGTCCCTGCGGCGATTTGGCCAGACGCTGCAGGGGAGAAGCACTGAGGTAATACTCATCCACCGAAGAAAATCCCCAGCGCGGCGCCGTGACAGCCGCATCAAACGCGCGGATCGAGCGTGGAGGATTGCCACCCAGCTGACGCTCTTCTGAAGCACTCACCCCGAAGGGATCGGCGAGGGTCTGTCGCACCAAACGCTGCAGCAGCCAGCGTTGATAAACCCTGTTGCGCGGGCGTTCGATCGAGGCGCTGCAGGCAGCCAGATCCAGAGGGCTGCTGGCACAAAACAACGCATCCAGAGCCCCGGCTTGATCCAGACAGGCGTTCAGCAGCATCGTTCCCCCCAGGGAGATCCCTGCGCCCAGCAGAGGCACCGGCTGGGACAGGCCAGCCTCCAGGGCCAAGGCCGCGGCCAGATGCCGAGCCCGCTCCAGCACCGGCAGCAGATCGCTGTTGCAAGCGGCGGCATAGGTGCCACCGGCCAGATGGCGGCCAGGGTCAGCACCGCGCAGATTCAGCCGCAACACAGCAAACCCAGCCCCTTGAAGGCTGAGTGTCAACCTGCGCAACCCCTGTCTGCGGCTCGAGCCCCCCAGGCCGTGCAACACCACCACCAGTGCTTTCGGCGCGATCGCTGCGTGCGTCGCTGAACCACCTTCACCCGTTCGGAGCGGACGATCGAGATAGGCCAGCAGCTCTCCTGCATCAGCAGCACCACTCGCCAGCGGAGGCACAGGAATCTGAACGGGCTCCCCCCCATCAACGGGGAAAGCCGCCGGCCGGAGCGTGTCCCTCAGGGTCTGCAGATCGCCCCCCAACCAAGGCCAGCGCTGCCGATAGACAGAAACCCCCAGCTGCATAAGCAGCTGGGGGTCATCGATGACATTGACGGCCCGATCGTTCACGTCTTGCCGAGTCCGAGATCCTTCAACTCGACCAGCAGATCCCCGAGCACCTTTTTGGCATCGCCGAACACCATCGAGGTGTTGGCCAGCTCGAACAGATCATTCTTGATTCCTGAGTAACCGGCGCTCATGCCGCGCTTGACCACAAAGACCGTGCGGGCCTCCTGTACATCCAGCACCGGCATGCCATAGAGAGGAGAGCTTGGATCGCTCTTGGCCTGAGGGTTCACCACATCGTTGGCCCCGAGCACCAGCACCACATCGGTGGCCGGAAACTCAGGATTGATCTGGTCCATCTCGATCAGCTGCTCGTAGGGAACGTCCGCCTCGGCCAGCAGAACGTTCATATGACCGGGCATGCGGCCGGCGACCGGATGAATCGCGTAGGTGACGTCGATTCCGGCACTCTCCAGCACCCGTGTCACCTCCCGCAGGGTGTGCTGGGCCTGGGCGACGGCGAGGCCGTAGCCAGGCACAATCACCACCCGTTCAGCGGCTTCGAGAGTGAGGGCGCACTCCTCGGTGCTGCAGCTGGTGATGTTGGTGTATTCACCACCGCCGCCACCGGAGGTCGCCGAGGCGCCGAGTGCGCCGCCGAACAGCACCGACAGCAGCGAACGGTTCATGCCGTCGCACATCACCTGGGTGAGGATCAGGCCAGCGGCCCCGACCATGGCACCCGCCACGATCAGAAGCTGGCTGCCCACCACAAAGCCTGCTGCAGCGGCCGCAACGCCGGAATAACTGTTGAGCAGGGAAATGACGACGGGCATGTCGGCACCGCCGATGGGCAGGGTGACGCCGATGCCCAGCAGACCTGAGGCGATCACCACAATCCAGAGACCGGTGGCACCACCGGAGGTGCGCAACATCTCGATCGCGCCGATCAGGGCCAGCACGGCGAGAGCGATGTTCACCGCATGTCGCAGCCGGCTCTGCATCCAGCCCGGCGTGGAGAGCCAGCCCTGGAGCTTGGCCATGGCCACGATCGAACCGGTGAAGGTGATCGCTCCGACGAACACCGAGACGACGATCGAAACCAGAGCCACAGCCCCGGTGGCCTCCAGGGCCTGGGGATACAGCGCTGCCGCCAGAGCCACCAGCAACGACGACATGCCACCGCAGCCGTTGAACAGCGCAACGGTCTCGGGCATCGATGTCATCGGGACCCGCTGGGCCGTGATGGCGCCGAGCACACCACCGGCCAGCGTGCCGAGAAGAATCCAGATCCAGGCAGAGGCACTGATCCCGCTGGTGGCCAGGGAATTGAACAGCAGACCCAGCACCGCAAGGGCCATGGCCACGGCGGCAAGCTGGTTGGCCCCGCGGGCGGAACGCACCTTGGAGAGTCCCTTGATGCCGAGCGCCAGCAGCAGGACGGCGCCGAGTTCGATGGCGTAGCGAAGGATGTCGGTCATCAGCGGTTCTCCTTGCGGGCAGGCTTGCGGCTGAACATGGCCAGCATGCGGTCGGTGACCAGAAAGCCACCGATCACGTTGAAGAGAGCGAAGCCGAGGGACACCGAACCCAGCAGCAGCAGAACGATGTTGTCGCCGGCCTTGATGATGGCGGTGAGCGCTGCCAGCACGGTGATGCCGGAGATCGCATTGGCGCCGCTCATCAGAGGCGTATGCAGGGTGGGAGGCACCTTGCCGATCAGTTCCAGACCGAGAAGGCTGCCCAGCAGAAGCACCCAGAGGAATTCAACAAAGGTGGGATCCATCACTTGGCTCCTGGTGTGAGAACGTCACCACGGCGGATGCCACCGTCCTGAGCGACGAGACAACCGGCGATCAATTCATCCTCGGTGTCGAGGGTCAGCACGCCATCGGCGAGGGTGGGCTTGAGCAGTGCCACCAGGTTGCGGGCATAAAGGGCACTGGCGTGGTTGGCCACGGTGCAGGGCAGATCATTGCCGCCGATCAGCTTGACGCCGTTGCGGTCCACGGTTCGGCCGGGAACGGTGTCGGCGCAGTTGCCGCCCTGGGCCACCGCCAGATCAACAACCACGGCACCGGGACGCATGCGATCGAGCATGTCCTCGCTGATCAGGCGCGGCGCGCGCCGGCCTGGAACCTGAGCGGTGCAGATGGCCACATCCGCCTCCGCCAGCTGATCCGAGAGCTGCTGGCGCTGGGCTGCCAGGAAGGCATCGGAGGCCTGCTTGGCATAGCCACCGGACTCCGCCGGCTTGTCGTCCATCTCAGGGGGATCGATGAAGCGGGCTCCCAGTGACTCCACCTGCTCCTTCACCGCAGGACGGATATCGCTCACGTAGACCACCGCTCCCAGGCGTCGGGCTGTGGCCACCGCCTGCAGACCGGCGACACCGGCACCGAGGATCACCACCTTCGCCGGCTGAACCGTGCCCGCCGCCGTCATCAGCATCGGGAAATAGCGATCGAGCGCCCCGGAGGCCAGCAGCACGGCTTTGTAGCCGGCGATGTTGGCCTGGGACGACAGCGCATCGGCGGCCTGAGCCCGGCTGATCCGCGGCAGCAGCTCCAGCGCCATGGCGGACAATCCACCGCGCTCGAGGGCAGCGGAGAGAGCTTCGTTCGCATAGGGCTCCAGCAGACCCACCACGAGGGCGCCGCGGCGCAGCCGTCCCAGGGCGTCGCTGCTGGGCGTCTGAACGCACAGGAGCACATCGGCACCGGACCAGGCATCCGCATCACCTGGCGACACCAGGTCAGCCCCCTGATCGGCATAGGCGGCATCGAGATAACCGGCAGGGGTACCGGCACCCCGCTCAAGGCAGACACTGCAGCCGAGAGAGACGAACGTCTTGACCGTCTCGGGCGTGGCCGACACCCGGGTTTCACCCGGCGTTGCCTCCACAGGAATGAGAAGTCTGGGCAAGGTGAGCAGATCCACCGACCCGAGCGAGACTACGAGGTCACCCCCGGGAGACCGGGAGGTTTCCTGAAGAAAACCGAGCGACGACAGGACCTCTGGCTACGTGAGGAAAACACCACCGTGCTTTCCATGGGCCTCACCGCGATCGAATGTCCTGACGGCGTCTGCCACAGCCATCACGGTGGCCATGCGGTCGAGCGGCAAACCATGCAGTCGACCCTGGAGAGCCATGGGAAGGACTGGTGCGAGCGCCTGGCCGAACGGATTTACGAGATCTCCGTCGACACCTTCTCCCAGAGCGTGATGCCGAGCCTGCATTCCGCGGGCTGGCAGCGCCGGCATCTCGACTGGGAGTTCAAGCTCAACGAGCAGGAATCGGAACCGGACCGCACCCTGGTCGACGGGATCATCAACGCCACCGAGAGCTTCCTGCGCAGCAGTGAGGTGCACCGTCTGTTCATCCAGGAACTGGTGCAGGGAACCTTCGCCGAAGCAGCGGCTGATGACCTCCGGATCCAGGCCGTCCGCACCCTGGTGGAGACGGAGATCGTGGCGATGCTGGAAGAGAGGCGTCAGGAGCTTCTCGACCGGCTGGCTCAGCAGCTTCTGGTCACGGCCAAAGGAGATTTCCAGGCCGCACTCGGAGCGGCCGAGGATGCCCTGATGGAGGTGGAGCGTCTTGTGGTGAACCACGCCGAAGCGCTCTGAAAGGGCTTCAGACGATCGGAAGCACCTCCTGATCCACACAGCGCGCCAGCCGGAAACGTCCGAGCCGGCGCAGCTGTCGTGCGCGAAGAATCAAGGGATCGATATCGCAATCGTTCTGCCAGCAGCGATCAAGCTGCTGGCGCAACTGATCTCGGAATTCAGGTGAGGGACGACGCTTGGCCATGGCGGTGACGGGAAAGGACCCGACGGATGCCGATGGCCGGACCGTAGAGATGCCGCTGCCGAAAGGAATGGTTAAAAAGACTCATCTTCCCCAGGCACGCCATCGCCGCGCCGTCCTTTGATCTGCCGCGTGCTGCGGCCCCCTCCTCCCTGCGGCCGCGACGCTGGCAGCAGCAGCTGATCCAGCTGCTGCGGCGACGTCTGCTGACGACGGCCGAGCGCGAACAGGATGTGCTGGTGTTCGCCGGTCCGGGAGCCGGCAAGACCCTCGGTGCCCTGCTGGCATTCCGGACGTTCCAGCAGGACAGACAGCTGGAGCGCTGCCTGGTGTTCTGCCACCGCACCTCGATCCTTCATCAGTGGCTGAGCGCTGGGGAGCGGCTCGGGCTGAACCTGCAGGAGTGGCCATGGCCAGCCGACGGCGAAGGCCCCGATGGCAAGCCCCCCGACGGTCTGGTGCTGACCTACCAGGGGGCACGCCGGCAGCTGGGCCATCTCAGCGAGACCCTGGAACCCTGGATGGGCACCTCCTGTCTGGCGATCGCGGACGAAGCCCATCACCTCGGGGTGGATCCCGACGAGCCCGACGGTCTGGCCTGGGGGCAGACATTCCTTGATCTGACGGGCCGCAGCCGCCTGCGGCTGGGGTTGACCGGCACGCCGTTCCGGGCGGACAACCTCGCCTTCTGTGCCGCACGCCGGGTACGGAGCGTCCAGGGCGGAATGCCGGTGGAGCTGATCAGTCCCGACCTGTGCGTGGAGCCGCGCGAACTGATCGCCGCCGGAGACGTGCGTCCCCTGGAGTTCCATTTCCAGGACGGTTGGGTGGAGCACGGTCGTGAGGGGGTGCCGGACCGGGATGTCTCCCCGCTGTCCGGCGAACGGCGGGAGAGCTGGCGGGCCCGCAACCTGCGTCGCGCGATCCGGCTGGCGGACAGCAGCTGCATCGGTCAGCAGGTGCTGCTGCGGGCCCAGAGAAAACTCGAGCAGATCCGCCGCTGCCATCCCCAGGCTGCCGGCCTGGTCATCGCCAGAGACATCGCCCATGCCGAAGCGATCACCCAGATCCTCGAGGACGACGGCAACCGGGTGGATCTGGTGCACTCCCAGGAGCGTGAGGCCTCCGATCGACTGCGGCTGTTCCAGACGGGACAGGCCGACTGGCTGGTGAGCATCGACATGTGTGCGGAGGGATTCGACGCACCTCGGTTGCGGGTGGTCGCCTATCTCACGACGGTGGTGACCCGCAGCCGCTTCGTGCAGGGCATCACCCGGGCCGTGCGGATGACGGCGGACCTGGCCGCTGCGGAACCGATTCCGCGCCACCCCTCCTATGTCTATGCACCGGCTGACCCTCTGCTGATGGGTTACGCCCGCACCTGGTCCGTGGCGGAGCCTTACGTCCTCCGCCATCCGGCGGAGGAGGGAGACGCAGCTGATCCCAGCACCGCATCCGGCGCAACACTGCAGCTGCCCCTGGAGGCAGTGGAGGACGGGGCTGGTGAGGTGATCCGCCTGAAAACTCCGCAACTGCCTACATTTCTGCAGCGCTGACGACATCTTTATCGGTAGAAAAATGCGAATTTCTGCGAAATCAGGTCTTTCCCTGGACCTCGATCCTTCAACCTGTACCTCGGCAAAGGAGTGAACATGGACGCAGCAATGGAACGCCGGGTGAGCGTTGCCACCGGCTGGGCGTCCACCAGGATCGCCGTTCTGGACAGCGAAGAGCGCTATGAGGACAGTTATGCGGTGACCCAGGAATTCCGCGAGTGGATCACCTGTTTGGGAGAAAACAGCGACATGCTCGAAGAGAGCGTGCACGCCGTTCCTCGCAATCCCGACAAGCGATACAGGCTGCTTGGCCAGAACAGCACCGACAATCCCCTCGAAATCTGAACAGATCCTTAAATTCCTGGAATCATTGTCCGCAGATTTTTTCTTGACCGGCCTGCGCGCGGTGAGCGGCTCCTCCTTTTAAAGTCAACTCATATTCATTCCGTATAAGGCCATGGCAGCCGGCAGCGCCTCGGAGACTGTCGAGAATCTCGTGATTGTCGGTTCGGGCCCGGCCGGCTACACCGCAGCGATCTACGCGGCCAGGGCCAACCTGCAACCGCTGCTGATCACAGGCTTTCAACGCGGCGGTATTCCTGGCGGTCAGTTGATGACCACCACCGATGTCGAAAATTTCCCTGGTTTTCCCGACGGAGTCCTGGGCCCGGACCTGATGGATCTGATGCGTGCCCAGGCCGTGCGCTGGGGAACACACCTGCTGGAAGCGGATGCCGATGAGATCGATCTCAGTCAGCGGCCCTTCCGGATCAAGGCGGATGGACGCACTCTGCTGACCCATGCCCTGGTGATCGCCACGGGCGCAAGCGCGAACCGACTCGGCCTGCCCTCAGAGGAGCGCTTCTGGAGCAGCGGCATCAGTGCATGCGCCATCTGCGACGGAGCGACTCCTCAGTTCCGCAACGCTGAACTGGCCGTGGTGGGAGGAGGCGACTCCGCCTGCGAAGAAGCGGTTTATCTCACCAAATACGGCAGTCACGTTCACCAGATCGTGCGCTCCGAGCAACTCAGGGCCAGCGCCGCCATGGCCGACCGGGTTCGGGCCAACCCCGCCATCACCCTTCACTGGAACAGCGAAGTGGTGGACGTGAGCGGCAACGGCTGGATGGAGAGCCTGACCCTGCGCGACCGTTCCACCGGAGATCAGGCCAGCCTTGCTGCCAAGGGCCTGTTCTATGCGATCGGCCACACACCGAACACGGATCTGCTGAAGGAGCAGCTGTCTCTGGATGCCAAGGGGTATGTGATCACCGAGCCAGGCCGACCGGAAACCTCCATCGAAGGTGTCTTCGCTGCCGGAGATGTCGCTGATGCCGAATGGCGGCAGGGGATCACAGCAGCCGGCAGCGGTTGCAAGGCGGCCCTGGCCGCTGAGCGCTGGCTGACCCATCACGATCTGGCGCAACGGGTGCAGAGACGCTCGGTTGACCCCGCGAAGGCGGAGATGCCGGTGAATGTGGCCGTCACGACCGAGGAGACCTATGCCCCGGATGCTCCCTGGCAGAAAGGCAGCTATGCCCTGCGCAAGCTGTATCACGACAGCAGCCGCCCGCTGCTTGTGATCTACACCTCACCCTCGTGCGGACCCTGCCACGTGCTCAAACCGCAGTTGAAGCGGGTGATCACCGAGTTGGAAGGCCGGGCACAGGCCGTGGTGATCGACATCGAGGCCGATCAGGACATTGCTGAACAGGCCGGCGTGAACGGAACCCCGACAGTCCAGCTCTTCCACCGGAAATCGATGGTGGAACAGTGGCGCGGTGTCAAACAGCGCAGCACGTTCAAATCGGCGATCGAAGCGCTGCTGGAACCAGCCTGAAGATCAGCGGCGGCGGGGCCCACCGGGACGGTTGCCACCCGGGCGCCCGCCGGGGGCTCCAGCGTTCCGCTCGCGGTACGTGATCCGACCGCGGGTGAGGTCGTAGGGGCTGATCTCCACCAGCACCTTGTCACCGGCGAGCAGTTTGATCCTGAACTTCGTGAGCTTGCCTGCTGCTCGGCAAAGGCACTGGTGACCGGCAGGCTGCTCGAGCGTGACCAGATAGAACCCGTTTCCCTGTTCCTTCTCGATCACTCCCGAGGTTTCAATCATTCGCCCTTAAACGGTTTGCCTCAAACCACTTTACGAGGGTGGGTCGCAGGCCCGTCCGTATTGAAAGCCCTTTAGGGTGCCCCACCGTTGAGTGTGCAGCCATGATTCTTCCTCCCCTGACGATGGATCTCGGGCTGCTGCTGATCTCGATCGGTGTCGTGAACCTGTGGAGAGCACGCGAGAACGCCGGTTGACCACCCTGCTGCTGCACAAGCCCTACGGCGTGCTCAGCCAGTTCACCCGTGAATCCGGCAGCCGCTGGGGATGCCTGGCTGAGTTTGTGGACGTTCCTGATGTGTATGCCGCAGGTCGCCTGGACGCAGACAGTGAGGGCCTGCTGCTGCTCACCAGCAACGGGCGCCTCCAGCAGCAGCTGACCGATCCGCGTTTCGGACATTGGCGGACCTACTGGGTTCAGGTGGAAGGGGTGCCTGATGAGCAGCGATTGCAGCAGCTCCGTGACGGCGTGGTGATCCAGGAGAAGCTGACCCGGCCCGCAAAGGCGCGCTGGCTCCAGGGAGATGCCATCCCCGCCCTGCAGGAGCGAACACCGCCGGTGCGCTGGCGAGCCTCCATTCCCACCAGCTGGATCGAGCTCTCCCTGCGGGAGGGACGCAACCGCCAGGTGCGCCGGATGACCGCCGCAGTGGGGCTGCCGACACTGCGGCTGGTCCGCAGCAGCATCGACCTGATGGATGGAGGCCCGCGCCTGAACCTTGAGGGACTGGCTCAGGGCTGCTGGCGGCCGACAACAGCGGAGGAGCAGAAGCGGTTGACACGCCTGATCAGCAACAGGCGCGGCCGGCCGAGGGATGGGTCGCCACCAGGGTGACGGCGCGAAACGCAATCCCTTCCAGCTCCCGCCAGGGATCAAGGCTGCGATCGGCGTAGCGCACATCCTGAAACCCGCGTTGCCGGAAGGCCTCCAAAAAAGCCTCTTCCTGCCAGGCGCCGCTGATGCAGCCACTCCACAGCTCCGGATCCTCCTGAAGATGCCGGGGCACAGGACGATCACAGACGATGTCACTGATGGCGACCCGGCCCCCGGGTGCCAGAACACGCTGAATGTTGCCGAGCAACCGATCCCGGGCGGAGGGATTCACCAGATTCAGAACACAGTTGCTCAGAACCACATCAACGCTGGCATCCGCAACAAGCGGCGCCCCATCCGATCCGGGAGCATCCAGCGCCTCGATCGCCCCGTCCAGGAACCGGACGTTGGCGTAGCCGACTGCCTCAGCAACCCGTGCGGCCGCCTCCCTCGACAGGGCCAGCATGCTGGCGTTCCGGTCCACACCCGTCACCCATCCATCAGCACCGACGACCTGGGAACAGATGAAGGCGTTCTTGCCACTGCCGCTGCCGAGGTCAAGAACCCTGTCACCGCTGCGAACCCAGCGGGTGGGATCGCCGCAGCCGTAGTCCCGCTCAACCACCTCCTCAGGGATGACCTTCAGCAGCTCGGCGTCAAAGCCGACCGGTGTGCAGAGACAGGTCTCCAACTCCTGGGCAGCAGCGCCGTAGCGATCCTCCACCGCCCTGGTCTGATCCAGTGGAGCAGAGCCACAGCAGCCGGGGTCATCGATCATCCGATCGCCTCCTGCAGTTCCCGAACCACGTTCCACTGCCCATACCAGTAGTTCGCTTCAGCACGGCGGGCGGGATCCTCCAGACCATCGATGGCGTCAGGCCCGAGGGATTTCCAGAGCTCATGCCCGCAGGCACGGTTGAGACCCTGCTCCGCCTCATCGGAGAGCAGCAGCAGTCGCCGCTGCAGATTCTTGAGCTGGGCGACGGACATGGAACAACAGGGACTCGTTCAATAGTACAAAGGAACCATCGACCTGGTCAGAACGGCAGCTTTTTCTTCGCGTCCTTGTCCAGATCCGCCTCCATCTCCCTCAGCCGCTTCAGGATCGTGTCGTAGTACTCACGGATGTAGGCCTCCATCGACGTGGTCTGCTCGGGATCGAGCCCGAAAGCCGCATAGCAGGTGTCCATGGGTGCGTTGAGTTCCTGCCCCCCTCCGGTCACCTCCGCGAAGGCCAGACGTTCCGCAACATTCACCGAAGGCTCGAAGAACGACGCGACGCCCTGCATCAAACGGATCAGCAACGGTTGAACCCGGAACACCCGGGCCGTCTTGCCGCTGTAGCGCTCGCAGAGCTGCACCAGCTCACCGGTGTTCCATGCCTTGGGGCCGACGACCGGGTAACTGCCACGGATGGTTTCCGGACGCCCCAGGGCCGACACGGCAAAACGCGCCATGTCCTGGGTGTTCATGTAGGCGATGGCCGTTGGAGTGCCACTCACCCAGACCGTCTGACTCTCCAGAACCGGAATGGCGAACTGGCTGATGACGCCCTGCATGAAGGCAGCGCCCTGCAGGATCGTGTAGTCGAGATCGGACGATTCGAGCAGGTTCTCCGTGCAGGCCTTGATGTCCATCAGAGGAACATCGCGGTGACGGTGAGCACCGAGCAGCGACACGAAAACGAAGCGGGAGACACCTGCCCGTTCACAGGCCCTCAGCAGATTCAGCTTCCCGTCCCAGTCGGTGACGTAAACGCTCTGTGGATCGGTGGGCCGGCTGGTGGCGGCGTCGATGACGGCATCCACGCCATCCAGGGCGTAGTCGAGGCTGTCGGGCTCCAGCAGATCGCCGCGGGTGAGCTCGCAGCCCCATTCCTGCAGAAAGGACGCCTTGCGCGGCGCTCGGACCATGCAGCGGACCTGGTGACCGGCATCAAGAGCGTTCCGAGCGATCTGCCGCCCCAGGGTGCCCGTGCCACCCACCACAAGAACCTGCATGGGGCCCAACATTCAAGGTGGGAGCTTAATGGTCCCGGGATGGAACCTGTCGCGGCTCAGTCGCCCTGAAGCTTGAGAAGCAGGGCACCACCGGCCAGACCGACCGGGATCAGAACCCAGAAAACGGCTGCAATACCGAAGATCTCAGAAGCCATGGTCAGGGCTCAATGTTCACCGACCCATTTAAGGACCTTCCGAGCGAAGCCCGGCACAGAGCTGTAACAGCTCGGGAAGATCGGCATCGGTCCGCACCTGACCAGCCATGACGGCACTCGGCCAGGCCTGATGCCCCGCACGCCTGAGCGTCTCCACCAGATCAGCAACCCCTGGAGGACCATCCATGCCGAGCCGCCGGGACAGTTCATCCGTGGGCCAGACGCGGGCAGGGACACCGGGATCAGCCTGAAGGCGCTGGATCAGGCGTTGGGTCCTGGTCTCCAGGTCCTCCCTGGGATCCATCAGCGCTTGGAGCGCTGATGGATCCTGCAGCGCTCCAAGCCAGAGAGGTCCGCTGATCGCCCAGCGACCGGCCCCGTCCGGACAGTGACAGCGGGGCCAGCCCTGCAACCGCAGCAGCGGCTGCAGCTGCTGATCGCCGCAGCGCTCACAGCGGGCGACCAGTCCGAGGTGCTCCTCCTCCGCAGCGGTCGGGCGCCGCGCAAGCCTCACCGCCAGGCGGAACGTGCGGCCTTCGCTGAAGGCGAGCAAGGGCTGCACCCCCCGCCCCAGCATCCAGGCCTGCCGGGCCAGCAGACCCAGCTGCAGCCGCAGCGCCAGCTCCCAGCTGGCTGGATGGGCCCGGGCTGCGGCGCCGAAACTGCGGATGGCTCCCGGACGGTCATGGCCGGTGGGGGAACGGCCGTCGGTGCTGGCCAGCAGGAGCACACCGTCGAACGCCAACACCTGCAGCACGGGCTGGATCAGGGCCGAGGGGCTGCCGAAGGCATCCAGGTCGATCAGATCGAAGAAGCGCTTCTCCGCGAAGGCACGCGCCAGCAGCACCTCGGCAGGCATCGCGCTGAGCTTCAGAACCTGAACCCGTGAAGCCAGCGGTGCGAGGTTGGTCTTCAGCAACGGCAGACGGTCTGGGTCGGCGTCGTTGACCCACAGCTCCACCCCGGAACCGACCTCCGGAAGCGCTTCGAGCCCCCAGCGCAGAGCCCGGATGCCGCAGCCTGCCATCAGATCCAGCCAGCGCTGGCCGCCTTCTCCACGGGGACGCCGGGCCAGAGACCGGGCCAGCAGCACCGAGATGTCCCGGGCCGGTCGCGATTGCGCCCGGAAGAATCCGTCGCCGAGCGACAACCGGGCCCGCCCTTCGCAATAGTGAGCAGAAGAACTCTCCAGAGCCGTGATGACCTCTGCTCTCCAGAGTGCCCACTGGGGAGAGCATGGCCGCTGGTTCTGGCAGGGCCATGGTTGCCACTGGCGTTGCCTCGGCCCTGAGCACGGTCCGGCCGTGCTGCTGCTCCACGGTTTCGGAGCCAGCAGTGCGCACTGGCGTCGCTGTGCCCCCCTGCTGGCCACCCGCGGCTATCGGGTCTACGCGCTGGACCTGATCGGCTTCGGAGCGTCATCACAACCCGGCTATCACTCCTCCCGCCCCGTGGACAACCGACTGTGGGGACGTCAGGTGATCGGCTTCATGCAGGAGGTCGTCCAGCGTCCCTGCGTGCTGATGGGCAACTCACTCGGGGGGCTGACCGCTCTGACCGCAGCGCTGCTGAAGCCTGAACTGGTGACAGCGGTGGTGGCCGCGCCACTGCCGGATCCTGCCCTGATGCAACCGGTGCCGCGCCGGCGGCCACCTGCCTCCCGGCGTCTGCAGCGTCTTCTGGTGGTGGGCCTGCTGCGGCTGCTGCCTCTGGAGCTGATCGTGCCGTTGATCAGCCGCACCCCGCTGCTGCGGGCCGGACTGCAAGGGGCCTATCGCCGTTCGGTTGCCAACGACCGCGAACTTCTTCAACTCATCGCCGCCCCGGCCCGTCGAGCCACCGCCGCACGATCACTGCGGGCGATGAGCATCGGCATGGCGCTGAGGCCGAGGGGAGCCACCGCACCGGCCCTGCTCGGACAACTCAACGGCCGACTGCCGCTGCTGCTGGTCTGGGGGCGGCAGGACCGCTTCGTTCCGCTCGCGATCGGCCGGACAACCGCCGAACGGCACCCCTGGCTGTCGCTGCAGGTGATCGATCAGACCGGGCATTGCCCGCATGACGAAACGCCGGACGCCTTTCTTCAGGCAGTGCTGCCCTGGCTGGACCGTAGTTTGGATGAAAGCAGCCCGGCAGGGGACAAACAGCGGAGATGAAGCACACCCTTTCCGTGCTGGTGGAAGATGAATCCGGCGCTCTCAGCCGGATCTCGGGCCTGTTCGCCCGACGCGGCTTCAACATCGACAGCCTGGCTGTCGGCCCGGCCGAAAGCGGTGGGCAGTCACGCCTGACGATGGTGGTGGAGGGAGATGACCAGACCCTGCAGCAGATGACCAAGCAGCTGGACAAGCTGGTGAATGTGCTGCAGGTGCTCGATCTCACCCAGAGACCTGCCGTGGAGCGGGAACTGATGCTGCTGAAGGTGGCCGCCCCCCCGGAGACGCGCAGCGCCGTGTTCGACCTGGTGCAGGTGTTCCGGGCCAAGGTGGTGGATGTGGCCGACGAAGCTCTGACACTGGAGGTGGTCGGGGACCCTGGAAAGCTGGTGGCTCTGGAGCGACTGATGACGGCCTTCGGCATTCTCGAGATCGCCCGCACCGGCAAGGTGGCCCTGGAACGGGCCTCGGGTGTGAACACCGAGCTGCTCAAGGTGTCGCCAAGCGACAGCAGAGTTCCTGCCTGAGCGCAGAGGCGATCAGGAGGGAGCCAGGGTGGCTTTGGTGATGCGGTCCCCCTGACGGATGGCGTCCACCACCTCCAGCCCCTCACTCACCCGGCCGAAGACGGCATAACGACCATCGAGTTCCGGCAGTGGCTTGAGCGCGATGTAGAACTGGGCGCTGGCCGAATTGGGAGCCTGGGAACGGGCCATGGCCACAGCGCCGCGATCGTGCCGGAGCGCCAGTTTGTTCAGCTCGCTCGGATTGGTGCTGACGCGGCCGTAACGGGGGCCGTCCTCACCCTCGAAGCTGATCTCCAGCGGGATCAGACGTGCCTGACCGGTGGCTGGATCCACGAAACTGCCGGTTCCGAGCTGGCTCAGAGGAACAGAGCGGTCGCTGGACTGGGGGTCACCACCCTGCACGACAAAGGGCACCGGCTCGCGCACAACCCTGTGAAACAGGGTTCCGTTGTAGGTACCGCGACGCACCAGATCAACGAAATTGCCCGCCGTCAGAGGAGCCGCATCCCCATCCACCTCGATGGTGATGTCGCCGCGGCTGGTGCTCATCAGAACGGTGGCCTTGCCCTGCAGACAGGCGGAATCTGCCTCGGCGCAGCCCTGTGCCACCGCAGCCGTCGGGGACGGACTGCAACTGACGACCAGAGGGGTCAGCAGCAGCAGCAGACACCAGAGAAGGGAACGGGTCAGCGCACGCATGGGATTCAAAGACCTTCGAGGTTGACGCCGAGAAAACGGGCCAGCTCGGCACCGTCCTGCTCGAGCTGGGCAAGAGGGAGTGGCTCTCCGACACGGGTCAGAGGCATGTCGCGACGTCCCTGAATGCGCAGGGACACCCGGCGGCGGGCATTGAAACCATCCCGCACCTCCACCTTCACCGCCTTCACATCCCGCATCGGGATCTCAACGCTGATCGGCTTGCGGAAGCCTCGGCGGCTGATGGTCACCAACCCGGCCTTCCGATCGAAGCGGTTGCTGCCGGAGCCGACATCCACAGCGATCACATACCAGAGGTAGGTGGCGAGCAGGGCGGCCGCGATGCTGTAGAGACCCATCACCACACCCTGAGGCACGAAGATCAACGCCGCCGGATGGCCGATCGGCAGCAGATCTCGGCCCAGATAGCTGGAGAGAGATGCCAGCAGGAAACCGATGCCACCGATGCTGACGGCGGCGGCGACGAGAAAGTTGGAAATGCGCCGGGAGCCGAGCACGGATTGCTCGAGCACATCGGTGGACATGGCCGACCCTGAGGGAAGCGTCATTGTGACCTCCGGCAGGCCGCCGCGGCCAAACAGGAAGAAATCCCAAAGAAACAAAGCGATACAAGGGATTTCAGCTGAAGCAAACAGGCCCCGCGCTCCGCTTCAGGATTGTTAAGGTCGCCCGGTATCCCACAGCCTGCGGCTCTTCCGCTCCGTTTCCTCCATGACGATCGCTGTAGGACGCGCGCCTCAGCGGGGATGGTTTGACATCCTCGATGACTGGCTCAAGCGCGACCGCTTCGTTTTTGTCGGCTGGTCCGGCATTCTCCTCTTCCCAACGGCCTATATGGCCATCGGTGGCTGGCTGACAGGCACCACCTTCGTCACCTCCTGGTACACCCACGGCATCGCCTCCTCGTACCTGGAAGGCTGCAACTTCCTCACCGCAGCTGTCTCCACCCCCGCTGATGCGATGGGTCACAGCCTGCTGCTGCTCTGGGGCCCTGAGGCCCAGGGCGACTTCGTTCGCTGGTGTCAGCTCGGCGGCCTCTGGGCCTTCGTGGCCCTGCACGGTGCCTTCGCGCTGATCGGCTTCATGCTGCGTCAGTTCGAGATCGCCCGTCTGGTGGGCATCCGCCCCTACAACGCCATCGCCTTCTCCGGTCCGATCGCGGTGTTCGTCAGTGTCTTCCTGATGTACCCCCTCGGCCAGAGCAGCTGGTTCTTCGCGCCAAGCTTCGGCGTGGCGGCGATCTTCCGCTTCCTCCTCTTCCTTCAGGGCTTCCATAACTGGACCCTGAATCCTTTCCACATGATGGGCGTGGCCGGCATCCTCGGCGGCGCACTGCTCTGCGCCATCCATGGCGCCACCGTGGAAAACACCCTGTTTGAGGACGGCGAGCAGGCCAACACCTTCAAGGCGTTCGAGCCCACTCAGGAAGAAGAGACCTATTCCATGGTCACGGCCAACCGCTTCTGGAGTCAGATCTTCGGGATCGCCTTCTCCAACAAGCGCTGGCTGCACTTCTTCATGCTGTTCGTGCCTGTGATGGGCCTGTGGACCAGCTCCATCGGCATCATCGGCCTCGCCCTCAACCTGCGCGCCTACGACTTCGTGTCGCAGGAGATCCGCGCAGCAGAAGATCCCGAATTCGAGACCTTCTACACCAAGAACATCCTTCTGAATGAAGGTCTGCGTGCCTGGATGGCACCGGCTGACCAGCCGCACGAAAACTTCGTCTTCCCTGAAGAGGTTCTGCCCCGTGGTAACGCTCTCTAATCCCGGTCTTGGCGCCACTGGCGGCAAAGATCTCGACTCCACCGGCTACGCCTGGTGGTCCGGTAACGCCCGTCTGATCAACCTTTCAGGCCGTCTGCTTGGTGCCCATGTGGCCCATGCCGGTCTGATGGTGTTCTGGGCCGGCGCCATGATGCTGTTCGAGGTGAGTCACTTCACCTACGACAAGCCCATGTACGAGCAGGGCTTCATCTGCATGCCCCACGTCGCCACTCTTGGCTACGGCGTGGGTCCCGGCGGTGAGGTCACTGATCTCTTCCCCTTCTTCGTGGTCGGTGTTCTGCACCTGATCAGTTCCGCCGTGCTCGGCCTCGGCGGTCTGTACCACGCCCTGCGCGGTCCGGAGATCCTGGAGAACTACTCCTCCTTCTTCTCTCAGGACTGGCGCGACAAGAACCAGATGACCAACATCATTGGTTATCACCTGATCCTGCTGGGCGTCGGCTGCCTGCTGCTGGTCTTCAAGGCCATGTTCTTCGGCGGCGTCTACGACACCTGGGCCCCCGGCGGCGGAGATGTCCGCCTGATCACCAACCCGACTCTCGATCCGGGCGTGATCTTCGGTTACCTGTTCCGCGCCCCCTTCGGTGGCGAGGGCTGGATCATCGGTGTGAACTCGATGGAGGACATCATCGGTGGCCACATCTGGCTCGGCCTGACCTGCATCTTCGGAGGCATCTGGCACGTGATCACCAAGCCCTTCGGCTGGGTGCGTCGCGCCTTCATCTGGAACGGTGAGGCCTACCTCAGCTACAGCCTGGGCGCCCTGAGCTTCATGAGCTTCATCGCCTCGGCCTACATCTGGTTCAACAACACCGCCTACCCCTCCGAGTTCTGGGGTCCCACCAACGCTGAGGCCTCCCAGGCCCAGAGTTTCACCTTCCTGGTGCGTGACCAACGCCTCGGCGCCAACATCGGTTCCGCCATGGGCCCGACCGGTCTGGGTAAGTACCTGATGCGCTCACCCACCGGTGAGATCATCTTCGGTGGAGAAACCATGCGTTTCTGGGATTTCCGCGGTCCCTGGCTGGAGCCTCTGCGCGGTCCCAACGGTCTCAGCCTCGACAAGCTGCAGAACGACATTCAGCCCTGGCAGGTTCGCCGCGCCGCTGAATACATGACCCACGCTCCCAACGCGTCGATCAACTCCGTGGGCGGCATCATCACCGAGCCCAACTCGGTGAACTACGTGAACCTCCGCCAGTGGCTGGGTGCAACGCAGTTCGTGCTCGCCTTCTTCTTCCTGATCGGTCACCTCTGGCATGCAGGCCGCGCCCGCGCCGCCGCTGCCGGTTTCGAGAAAGGCATCGATCGCCAGGCCGAGCCCGTTCTGGGCATGCCCGACCTCGACTGATCCTTCAACGGTTCAGTCTGCGATCGTCCATCAGCCCTCGCCCAACGGCGAGGGCTTTTTGCTGGCACGAAATCGTGAAGATTCCGGGTGCATTTATTCACGAAATCGTGCCGACCTTGATTTCTTAGCCTGTCACTGTGGCTTCAGTGGCATTGAAGGAAGGCGGCAACGAAGGTCTGAACACCCGGGTGATCCATCACGGCGACAGCTTCGCTGGGGACACCGGCACCGTGATGCCGCCGATCTTTCCAACCTCCACCTTTGCCCACGGCAATTCCGCCGGCTTCGACTACACCCGTTCCGGCAATCCCAATTTCCGCATCCTCGACGCTGTGCTCGCCTCGGTGGAGGGCTGCAGCCATGCCACCGTGTTCGCCTCCGGCGTCAGCGCCATCACCGCCGTGGTCTCCCAGTTGAAGCAGGGAGATCTGGTGCTGTGCGAAGAGAACCTCTACGGCTGCACCGTGCGTCTGTTCGAGCAGGTGTTCGCCAAGTTCGGCCTGCGCACCGCCTGGGTGGATTTCACCCGCCCGGAGGCCCTGCAGGAGGTCCGATCCCATAAGCCTGCGATGGTCTGGCTGGAGAGTCCCACCAACCCCCTGCTCAAGGTGATCGACCTCCAGGAGGTCTGCGCCGTGACCCAGTCCCTCGGTATCCCCGTGCTGGTGGACAACACCTTTGCCACGGCCCTGGTGCAGCGACCGCTTGAGCTGGGAGCCACCCTGTCACTCACCAGCACCACCAAATACATCAACGGTCACTCCGATGCTCTGGGTGGAGCCGTCTGCACCAACGACCCCGACTGGCACCAGAAAATGGTGTTCTCCCAGAAGGCGCTGGGTCTGCAGCCCTCGCCGTTCGACTGCTGGCTGATCACCCGGGGCATCAAGACCCTGCCGCTGCGGCTGCGGCAGCAGATGGCCAACGCTGCCGCTCTTGCCGACCAGCTAGCGGAGCACCCCAGGGTGAACTGGGTGCGCTACCCCCACCGAGCGGATCACCCTCAGCATGCGGTTGCCAGCCGGCAGATGGCCGCCGGAGGCGCCATCGTGACGGTGAGCTTCGATGCCAGCCAGGAGCAGACCTACGCCCTGTGCAAACGGCTGCGCTGGTTCACCATGGCCGAGAGCCTGGGAGGCATCGAGAGCCTGATCTGCCATCCGGCCACCATGACCCACGCCGCTGTCTCTTCAGAGGTGAAGGCCAAGCTGGGCATCGACGACGGGCTGGTGCGCTTCTCCGTTGGCTGCGAGGACCTGGTGGATCTGCAGACGGATCTGCAGCAGGCCCTGGAGCAGCTGGTGTGAGTCCCCGCGATCTGCTGCACGATCCCTGCTGGCAGGGGAAGGATCTGGGGCAACCGCTCCCCGACGCGACCCATGCCGTCTCGATGACACTGCCGCGCTGGCAGGACGTGATCGCCTACGAGGAGAAGGATCCCGCCTGTCGCAAGGCCCTGCAGACGATTTATCCCCGCTTCGGGCTGCACCCACTGCTGCAGGAGCTGTCCGTCCAGATGGCCGTGGATGGTTTGACCGCATGGCCGTTTTCCACAGAAGCAGCCGCCCGTGCAGCCCAGGCCCACTGCCAACGCCAGGAACCGGATGGTCACACCCGGCTGACCCGTGACGAGACGCTTGTGGCCCTGCACACCGACGCCAGCACCAGCCCCCACGCCAAGGCCTTCTGGCAGCACACGGGTCTGGGGGCCTCCTCCCGTCAGGCCGCCGTTGCGCTGAGAAGGGAATCAGCTCCGGCGCCAGCAACGGCTGAAGCGGCCCGCACAGCGGTGCGACAGCGGTTAGCCGCCATCCACGGCATCGAGGCCCATCGGATCAGCCTGCACCCAGCCGGCATGGCCGGACTGCATGCGGCGCTCTCCGCCATCCAAAGCCTCAAGCCGAATCGCCCCACCCTGCAGCTGGGCTTCCCCTACGTGGATGTGCTCAAGCAGCCGCAGGTGGTGTTCCACGGCGGCGAGCTGCTGCAGGGGAACAACCTGGAGGAGCTGAAGGATGCCCTGGAGCGTCGCGATCCCGCAGCTGTGATCGTTGAACTGCCCAGCAATCCCTTGCTGCGCTGTGTGGATCTGCCGGCCGTGGCTGAGCTGGCCCACCGCCATGGCATTCCCGTGATCGCCGACGACACCATCGGCACCGGCCTCAACCTCAGGGCCCTGCCCCATGTGGATCTGATCTTCACCTCGCTCACCAAGAGCTTCGCCGGCCGTGGCGATGTGATGGCCGGCAGCCTGCTCGTGAGCCCCCATTCCCCCTGGAGTGATCAACTGTTGACGGCCATCTCCCCGGTTGCCCGGCTGGCGGATGGCGATGCCATCGCCCTGGAGGAGGCGAGCCGCGACGTTGACCAGCGGGTGCCGCAGCTGGATGCCAATGCCCTTGCGCTGGCGGAACGGCTGGAGAGACACCCGGCGGTGGCGCGCGTGCAGCACCCGAAGGACTGCCCCCATTTCCTGGCCTTGATGCGCCCGGATGGAGGCCACGGCTGCCTGCTGTCCCTTGAGCTGAAGCAGGGGGAAGCCAAGGCATCGAGGGTGTACGACGCCCTGAGGGTCTGCAAGGGACCCAGCCTGGGCACCTCATTCACCCTGGCCTGTCCCTACACCCAGTTGGCGCACTACGACGAACTCGGATGGGCCGCGGAGTGCGGCGTGCCCTCCCACCTGCTGCGCGTTTCGGTGGGACTGGAGGACCCCGGGGAACTCTGGGAACGCTTCCGCGACGCCCTGGACGACTGAGAGCGGGAGGGAAGCCTGAAAAAGCCCTTAACAACCAGGCTCCCGAGCGGGTTGTGTTTCTAGGTTGACCTTTCGGGCCCTTACAGACGCTTCATGTCCCGCATCTACGACGACAACAGCCAGGCCATCGGCAACACCCCGCTGGTGAAGCTGAACCACGTCACCAAGAACTGCAAGGCCACCGTGCTGGCCAAGGTCGAAGGCCGGAACCCTGCCTACAGCGTCAAGTGCCGCATCGGCGCCAACATGATCTGGGACGCCGAGAAGAGCGGCGCCCTCACCAAGGACAAGGTGATCGTCGAGCCCACGTCCGGCAACACCGGCATCGCCCTGGCCTTCACGGCTGCTGCGCGCGGCTACAAGCTGATCCTGACCATGCCCGAATCGATGTCGATCGAACGACGTCGGGTGATGGCCGTGCTCGGCGCCGAGATCGTTCTCACCGAAGCTGCCAAAGGCATGCCCGGCGCCATCGCCAAGGCCAAGGAGATCGCCGAGACCGACCCGGCCAAGTACTTCATGCCCGGCCAGTTCGACAATCCCGCCAACCCTGAGATCCACTTCAAGACCACCGGTCCGGAGATCTGGAACGACTGCGACGGAGCGATTGATGTGCTCGTGGCCGGCGTCGGCACCGGTGGCACCATCACCGGCGTTTCCCGCTACATCAAGAACGAGGCCGGCAAGGCGATCGAATCGGTGGCCGTGGAGCCCAGCCACAGTCCGGTGATCACCCAGACCCTCAATGGTGAGGACGTCAAGCCCGGACCCCACAAGATCCAGGGCATCGGCGCCGGATTCATCCCCAAGAACCTCGACCTCTCCGTGGTCGACAAGGTGGAGCAGGTGACCAACGACGAATCCATCGCCATGGCTCTGCGCCTGGCCGAGGAGGAGGGACTTCTGGTGGGCATCTCCTGCGGCGCCGCTGCAGCTGCAGCCATCCGCCTGGCGGAACAGGATGAATACGCCGGAAAAACCATTGTGGTGGTGCTTCCCGATCTGGCCGAGCGTTACCTCTCCTCGGTGATGTTCAGCGAGGTGCCCACGGGCATCATCGAGGAACCTGTTGCTGTCTGAGATCGATCAGCGCGTCGGGGGTCTGGCTGCATCCAGCACCGCCTCCGGCGCGATCCACATCGCATCGCCATAGGAAAAGAAGCGGTAGTTCCTGCTGATCGCTTCGCTGTAGAGCCCCAGCAGCGTCTCCCGGCCAATCAGTGCGCTCACCAACAACAGCAGCGAACTCTTCGGCAGATGAAAGTTGGTGATCAGCCCCTGCACCACGCGGAAGCGATAGCCGGGCTGAATCACCAGATCCACGGGGCCGGTGAACGGCTTCAGCTCTCCGCCATGGACCTGCGCTGCTCCCTCGAGGGCCCGCACGCTGGTGGTGCCGACGGCGATCACCCGACCTGAGCAGTGGCGGATCGTCTCCACCACCGCCGGACTGACCTCGATCCACTCGCTGTGCAGTTCGAGCGTGGTGAGATCCTCCGTCTCCACGGGGCGGAACGTGCCGAGTCCCACATGCAGGGTGATCCGGGCCAGTTCCACTCCCTTGCGGGCCAACGCGTCCAGCAGTGCATCACTGAAATGCAGCCCCGCCGTCGGGGCTGCGACGGCTCCGGGTCGCTCGGCGTAGCGGGTCTGATACCGCTCGGCATCTCCGGGGTCGTGCCGTTCGATGTAGGGCGGCAGCGGCACCTCACCGCACCGGTTGAGCAGGGTCTCGATCGTCGCCGCATCGGTGCAGTCGTCCGGAAACTGAACGATGCGCCCGCCGCTGGCGGCATCCTCTGCCGCCACGGTGAGCCTGATCTCAGTTCCATCGATGGTGAGAACGTCCCCAGCCCGCATCCGCTTGGCCGGCCGGGCCAGACAGAGCCACAACCCCTGACCGCGGGGCTCCAGCACCAGCAGTTCCGACAGTCCGCCACCGGCGCGGCGCACCCTCAGACGCGCCTTGAGCACCCGGGTGTCATTGACCACCAGCAGATCACCGGACTGCAGTTCCTCGAGCAGATCCCAGACCTGACGATGCCGGGGCGACGCCACGCCGCTGCCCGCAGGAGGCACCATCAGCAACCGGGCGCTGTGCCGTGGCTCGACCGGGGCCTGCGCGATGCGCTCAGGCGGCAGTGGATAGTCGTAGCTGCTGAGCTGCCGGTCCCTGGGATCGGACACTCCGATCAGAGCGCCAGACTCTCGGGGCGGGTCTCGATCAGCTCCGCCAGATCCTTCAGGAAGGCCGCACCGTCAGCCCCGTAGATCACCCGGTGATCGGCGGTCAGATTCACCTGCATCTGACGCTTCACGGCGATGGAACCGTCCTTGCCGGCCACCACGGTGGGGCGTGATGCCGCCACCGCCAGGATCGCGCCGGTGCCGGGAGGAAGGATCGCATCGAAGCGATCGACACCGAACATGCCGAGATTGGAGAGGGTGAAGGTACCGGTGCTGTATTCCTCCGGCTGCAGCTGCTTGCTGCGGGAGCGCTTCACCAGATCACCCCACTGGCGTGACATCTCATAGAGATCGGTGCGGTCGGCATTGCGCAGCACCGGCGTGATCAGGCCGCCGTCCTCCATGGCCACGGCCACGGCCACGTTCACGTCGGCGGGGTAGGCCATACCGGCCGCCGTGGTGGCGGCATTCACCTGGGGATGGCGAGCCAGCGTGACGGCCACGGCCTTGGCCAGCAGGGCGGTCATGGTGACGCCCTTGGGCTTCACCTGTTTGTAGAAGGCATCCAGCTTGTCGGTGGTGATCGTGTACCCGACACGGAAGCAGGGCACCGCCAGGCTGGCTTCCATATTGCGGTTGACCGCCCCCTGCAGGGTGTTGAAGGGCACGGTCTCACCGGGTCGCCCGAAGCTGCTGCCAGCCGGTGCGGCCGGTGCCGCTGCAGCAGAGGACGCGCCTCCAGTGACGGCAGGAGCTGTGCCCTCGGCGACCCTCGGAACGGAGATCGGTTGACCGCTCGCCTTCTCCACGTCCTCTGCCTGGATCCGGCCGTGGGGGCCGCTGCCGCGCACGGTGGCCAGATCCACGCCCATCTGAGACGCCAGCTTCTTGGCACGGGGGCTGGCGACGATGCGGCCGTCGTTGACAACCGGAGCAGACGGCTGAATGGCTGCCGGAGGCGGAGCTGCCACGGGAGCTGCCGCAGCCACCGGTGCGGGGGCAGGCGTCGGTGCGGGAGCAGGAGCTGTGGCCGTCGGTGCAGGAGCAGCGGCAGCGGGGGCTGCCGGAGCCGAGGCCTTGGCATCAGCGATCTCCGCCTCGCTTTCCACGATCAGTCCGATCGTCTCGCCCACCGGCGCGGTGCTGCCGGCCGGCATCAGCACCGCGGCCAGATAGCCGTCCTGAAAGGACTCCACATCCATGTCGGCCTTGTCGGACTCGACCACGAGCACCGACTCCCCCCGTCCGACCTTGTCGCCGGGTTGCTTCAGCCATTCCACGATCTTGCCCTCCGTCATGGTGGAGCTGAGGGCAGGCATGAAGATGTCGTGGGTTGCCAAAACCGTCTCCGAGAGGGCAGATCAGGGGAGTTTACGAGTCAGCTGATGGCTGCTGATCAGGCCTCCTCAATGGCCTGAACGACACCGTCCCGCACGACGATCGACACCTGCATCTTCTGCACCAGGTTGTCGCCGACGGCGAGCTCACAGGTGCTCTCCAACTGGCCCTGCTCCACGATCTGCTCCAGCTCGAGCTCACGCACCTGAGCCTGCTGCTGCAGCAACCCGCGTTTCTGCTCCTCGATCTCGGAACGCTTGGCGGCGACCTGCTGCTGAATCTGAGCCACCTGCTCCTGCACCCGGGGATCGAGCGGGTTGGCGCTCTGACGGCGCACCTCATCCACGACCTGCTGACCCTCCTGCTCCAGCTGGGCCAGCTGCTGATCGCAGTTGGCGATGCCGTTGCTGATCTCCCGCTCCGCTTCCTCCTTCCAGGTGGGGGTCACCACGGCACGAACGGTGATCGGGCGCTTGATCGTCAGGATGGTGCCGTCGGCCATGGGACTGCTTGAGAAGCAGCAAGCGTCTCAGCCGTGCGGCCTCAGGTCAATCACCTCCATGATCATCCCCTCATCGGCCGTACAGCTGCTCGATCAGGGCAGCATCCCGGGCCGTGATGCGATCGCGACGCTGCTTGAGCGTCTGCGTGAGCAGACCGTTCTCGATGCTGAAGGGATCCACCAGCACCACCCCGGCCAAGCGCTCATCCCCGCGGGACCCGGATCGTCCCTTGAGCAACCGGTTGCACTCCTGCATCAGCCGTTTCAACAACAGTGCATCCCCCGGGCGCCCTCCGAGATCCTCCGCCAGGGCCATCCCCTGCTCCGAGGCCCAGGTCTGAAGCGCTTCCACCCGGGGCACCACCAGTGCTCCGAGCTGGCGTTCGTCCTGACCCACCAGCATCACCTGCTCGATCAGCGGACTGGCCACCAGAGCCTCCTCCAGTGGACCGGGCTCGATGTTCTCACCGCTGCTCAGCACGATCGTGTCCTTGGCGCGGCCGGTCAACGCCAGCGAACCATCCGCGAGCAGCAGTCCCAGATCACCGGTGTCGAACCAGCCCTCAGCATCGAGCACCTTGGCGCTGGCCTCCGGCCGGCCCAGATAGCCCCCCATCACCTGGGGACCACGCACCAGCACCCGGCCCCTGCGGCGCAGTCCCAGATCCTCCCCGGACTCCGGATCCACGATGCGGAACTCGGTCTCCGGCATCGGCAGGCCTGCACTGCCGCGGATGTTGCGCCACGGTCGGCGACAGCTCACCACCGGACTGGTCTCCGTGAGTCCGTACCCCACCAGCAGCTCGATCCCCACCGCTTCGAAGAACGCATCGATGTGAGGGGCGATGGCTCCGCCACCGCTGATGGGATACCGCAGCTGTCCGCCGCTGAGCTGAAGCCGCAGCTTCGGCCAGATCAGCGTGGAGGCAAGGGCGTGCAGAGGCCAGCGAAGCCCCGCTTCCGCAGCCGCCGCCAGCCGGGCGGCCGGAGCCATCGGTTCCAGCAGCAGGTTGCGCGCGGTCCGGATCGCACGCCGCTGGGCCGCACTGTTGGCCAGGGCCGCTCTCAACAGCCGCTGTCGCGACGGCGGAAAGGTTTTCAGCACATCCTCGAACCCAGCTTGCACCGCTTCCCACAGACGCGGCACCGTGGCCATGGCGATCGGCCGCACCCGCGGCAGATCCTTCTTCAGCTGCTTGATCGTGGTGTAGGTCTGCGTGCAGGCGCAGGACAGGAAGTAGTAACTGGCACTG
Organism: Synechococcus sp. KORDI-49; assembly: GCF_000737575.1. Taxonomy (NCBI): domain Bacteria; kingdom Bacillati; phylum Cyanobacteriota; class Cyanophyceae; order Synechococcales; family Synechococcaceae; genus Synechococcus; species Synechococcus sp. KORDI-49. Next base: position 868,729 of record NZ_CP006270.1, read on the forward strand.
CGCTCATAGGCGTGCCAGATCGGCAACACGCTGAGCACAGGCGAGCCCGGTGCCGGATAGGCCACACAGGCCAGAGAGTGCATCTGATGCAGCAGGTTGGCGTGGGTCAGCGGCACCCCCTTGGGCTGGCCGGTGGTGCCGGAGGTGTATAGCACCGTGGCCACCGCCTGACGTGACGGCTCACGATCCGCGTCGCATGGCACCGACGGGCGACCACGCCCGCTTGCCAGGAAGGCGTCCCAGCTCATCACCCCGTCCTGAGGCTCCCCTTCCAGCTGCAGCACGAAGCGAAGCGGGGCTCGCTGCTCCGGTGTCAACGCCAGGCGTCGCCACACCTCCGCGTTCTGCACCACCAGGGCAGTGGCCCGACAGTCCGACAGGATGTAACGCAGCTCTTCCACCGGAGCGGACGCCCCCCGAACGGCATCGGCAGCTCCGGCCCGCATCAGCCCCTGATCCGCCACCAGCCAGCGGGGGCTGTTCTCGGCGAACAGCGCCACCACCTCGCCGGCTTCCAGACCCTGCTCCCGGAAAGCCGCAGCCGCCGTGGCGATGCACTGAGCCAGTTCCGCGAAGCTGAGCCGTTCCGGATGTGCCACATGGGGCGCATCCAGGGCCGTCAGGGTGCCGTGGTGATCCGCCAGCCAGGGCCAGATCGCATCAACCCGCTGCAGCTCGAGGACGTGCTGATGGCGTCGAAGCGAGTCCTGCTCCTGGCGTGTCGGGGTCCAGCTGGCCGTCATCGGAGGCGATCCATCGATGGGCTCAGGCCTATCACGCTTCCGCGGACCAGACCAGATCGAAACGTCGGCGCAGGGCTTCCCGCAGCCGGGGCTGAACCTGTTCCACCGTCAACCCAGGCCGCCAGTCGCACAGACGACCCACCCGGCTGCCCCGGAGACCGCAGGGGGTGATGAGCTCAAACCCGCTCAGCGCACAGGACACATTCAGAGCGAGACCGTGCTGGGTGATCCAGCGACGGCATCCGGTTCCGATGGCCGCCACCTTGCGACCCTCCAGCCAGATCCCTGTGAAACCCGGGATGCGCTCTCCCACCAGGTCGAACTCCGCAAGCACATCCAGCAGCACCTGTTCCAGCTGACGCAGATACCAGTGCAGGTCCGGCTGGTGACGACGCAGATCCAGCACCGGATAAGCCACCAGCTGGCCTGGCAGATGGTGCGTCACCTCCCCTCCGCGATCGATCCGGTGCAGCGGAGCCGGCGGAACCTGCGGATCGAAGTGAAGATGCTCAGCGCTGGCACCGCGACCGAGGGTGTAACAGGCCGGATGCTGCAGCAACCAGACCGCCTGCGGCTGGCAGGGATTCTCCAGAAGACGCTGCTGCCAGCGCCGCTGAGCGCTCCAGGCCTGCTCGAACGGCACCGGCTCCGCAGGCTCAAAAAGAATTGCACCGGAGGACTGTGCCGAATCGCCAACCGTTCCTAATTTGCCGTCAACAATCGGCACAGGAGCGTTGCATGAAGTTGCTGATCCATGGTCGCAACCTCGAGATCACGCCTGCCCTGCGGGACTACACCCAGACCAAGCTCGAACGGGCGACGCATCACTTCGCTGAGGCGGTGCGCGAGGCGGATGTGCATCTCTCAGTGGCCCGCAACCCCCGTGTTCCTCAGCAGACCGCGGAGGTGACGGTCTTCGCCAACGGCACCGTGATCCGGGCTCAGGAGCGCAGTGAGAACCTCTACGCCAGCATCGACATGGCCGCTGGGAAGCTGGCGCGTCAGCTGCGGCGCTGGAAGGAGCGCCACAGCGATCACCACCACAGCCACGGCCACAGCGCCAGCCTGACGCCCGGCACCGAATCGATCACCGATGACGAACCGGTGGACGGCTCACTGCTGAAGGGCCGCCATGCCGAGCTCCCCGACCCCGGCGTGCGCCGCAAATATTTCGCGATGCCGCCGATGAGCCTGGAGGAGGCCCGTCATCAGCTCGATCTGATCGATCACGACTTCTACCTCTTCCGCGACAGTGACAGCGGTGAGCTGCAGGTGATCTACCGGCGCAACCATGGGGGCTACGGCGTGATTCAGGCTCGGGACTGAAGACCGCAACCGCCATGGCCGATCCCCTTCAGGACCTTCCGGATCTGCCTCCCCTTCTGGACCAGGCCATCCTCGACCCGCTGCTGAATACCGAGCAGCTGATCGAATGCTGCGATGCCAGCCGGGAACGCAACATCCGGGCCATCTGCGGCACCCTGGCCAGGCTACCGGCCCTGCGCCATCGACTCGGGGGTGGTGACGGTCCACGACTGATCGCCGCCATCGACTTTCCGTTCGGCACCCTCCCCGCCGGTCTGCGACTGGCTGAGGCCCAGTGGGCGGCAGCCAACGGCGCCGACGAGCTGGATGTGGTGCCGGATTTCAGCGCCCTGGCCGATGGCGACTCCGGCCGCTTCGCCGAGGACCTGGCCGCTCTGTGTGACCTGGGCCTCCCCCTGCGGGTGGTGCTCGACATGGCCAGGCTCAGCGACGCGCAGCTGGAACTGGCGGTGGAGGCGGCGATCGATGCCGGGGCCAGCGGTGTGCAGACGGGAAACGGTTTCGGCCCCGCCTGCCATCCCGATCAGGTGAGCCAGCTGAAACAGCTCTGTCGCGGCCGCTGCGCGATCAAGGCCGCTGGCGGGATCCACAGCCTGGAGCTGGTGCACGATCTGGTTGCCGCCGGCGCCAACCTGCTCGGCACCAGCAGTGCGCCTCAACTGCTCCAGTCCCAGCGCCAGCCCATCGGTTGACCCCATGGCGGAACGACGGCTGGAAGGGCTCGTCCTGAAGGTGGGTCCCCTGGGGGAGCACGACCGGCTGCTCACTCTGCTCAGCGAGGCGGAGGGGGTGAGCCGGCTGGCGGTCCCTGGGGCGCGACGACCAAAAAGCAGCCTGGCCGCCGCTGCCCCGCTCACCCTCCTGGAGCTTCAGGTGGGAGGCCGCAGCGGACTGGCCCGGGTGCGGCAACTGCGCGTCCAGCGCAGTTTCAGCGGTCTGGGCCGGCGGCTGGAGACCCTGGCCGCCGCTCAGGCCCTCAGTGATCTCTGCCTGCTGATGGGCGCTGATGACGATCCGATCACCGGAATGCTGGCGACCCTGATGTTGCATCTGGAGCGGCTCGAGCAACGGGCCGAGGCCCCGACCATGGTGCTGGCGAGCACCGTTCAGGGCTGTGTCCACCTGCTGAGCCTCGGGGGCTACGGGCTGCCGCTGCAGAGCTGCTGCCGCAGCGGCGCCCCGCTGGATCCCCCCATCGGTCAGTGGGACTGGCGCTGCAGCCTTCTGCCCGAGGACGGCTTCGCCATCGGGGCGGAACCCACGGCGAGGCTGATGCTGAATCCGTCGGAGCTGGCCCTGCTGCAGCGGCTGCCCCGCCCGGATCTGCCCTGCCGACGCTCCGGGGAGCTGATGGGCCCCGAACCGGTTTGGCTCAGGCTGCTCTCCGTCGTGGAGCTCTGGATCCGCAGCCATCTGCCGAGAGGCAGCCGGGCGTTGCCGATGCTGCGGGAATCGCTGGCTCACCCTGCGGTGAGCGATCATGTGCCCGACGCGGGCGAATCTTGAGCGGCACGGTTTCCAGCGCGCGGGAGGAGGGACGCCAGGGTCTGATGGCCGTGGTGCGGCTCGAGGACTTCCGCCGGCTCTGGATCGGCCAGATCTTCTCCCAGCTGGCGGACAAGTTCTACATCGTGCTGATGGTGTTCCTGATCGCCCAGCACTGGGTGAGTCAGGACGCTCAGAGCAGCGGCGCCATGGCGGAGGTCGCCTCCGCCATCCGCATGGACATCGAGACCAGAGCTCAGCGCATCACCCTGCTGGCGACAGGCATCTACGTGGCCAACACCGTGCCCGCCGTGCTGCTGGGAATGCTGGCGGGGGTCTGGGCCGACCGCTGGCCGAAACGGCGGGTGATGGTGGCCTCCAACGCCATGCGGGCCCTGCTGGTGCTGCTGGCCCCTGTCTGTCTCCTGCCGGGTCCTGAACTGCTCGGGCTCAGCTGGGGGTACTGGGCCCTGCTGCTGATGACCTTCCTGGAGTCGGTGCTCACCCAGTTCTTCGCCCCGGCGGAACAGGCGGCCATTCCGCTGCTGGTGCCGAACAAACTGCTGCTGGCGGCCAATTCGCTTTACCAGGCCACCAGCATGGCAGCCACCATCGTGGGCTTCGCCCTCGGTCAACCGATCCTGCGACTGCTCAATCAGAGCCTCGCCAGCCTGGGACTGTCGGGAGGTGAATTCCTACTGCTGCCGTTCTGCTACGGCATGGCGGCTCTCAGCCTCAGCACCATCCGTCTGCGCGAGACCCCCTCGCGGCCGAACAACATCGGCATCGGGGAAGAGATCCGTGAAGGACTGCAGGTGCTGGTGAAACGGCCGACCGTGCGGCGGGCCATGCGCAATCTGGTGCTGCTCTACAGCCTGCTGGCCGCGATGTACGTGCTCGCCATCAGCCTGGCGGGGTCGATCAGCAGCCTGGGGCCGACGGGATTCGGCAGCCTGCTGGCCATGAGTGGCCTGGGTATGGCGATCGGAGCGGTGCTGACCGCCCAGCTCGGGCATCGCATCAGCCGCCACCATCTCGGAGCCGCCGGACTGGCTGCCATCACCTGCTGCCTGGTGCTGCTCGGCCAGCTTCAGGGGCGCCTGCTGATCACACTGAGCCTCTGCACCCTGCTCGGCATCGGTGCCGCCCTGGTGGCGATCCCAGCCCAGACGACACTGCAGGAGGACACCCCGGAACGGGAACGGGGCCGCGTGTTCGGCCTGCAGAACAACCTGATCAACATCGCCCTCAGCCTGCCGCTGGTGCTGGCGGGGACCCTCGTGAGCAGCGTCGGACTCAGGCCGGTGCTGCTGCTGCTGGCGACCCTGGCCCTCGGCGCGGCAGTGCTGGAGAGACCCTGGAAGCGCTGCTAACTTGCTGCCTTGCCAGAGGAGGATCGCAGAGCGCTTGGTGCAGATTGCCTGGCTGGGTAAGAAATCTCCGTTCTGCGGCAATGTCTCCTACGGCCTGAGCACCACTGAGGCCCTGCGTGAACGCGGTCACCAGACTCACTTCATTCATTTCGACAATCCCCGCAGCCCGGAAAGCGGTTCCACCTCACTGCTGGCCAATGATCCGGATGTGAGCCTGCCCTACCTGGTGAAATCGCAGGTTTACACCATCCCTTCTCCAGGCGCCCAGAGGGAACTGAGGGACTCCCTGGAACGGATCAGGCCGGACATCGTCCACGCCAGCCTGACTCTCTCGCCGCTGGATTTCCGCTTACCCGACCTCTGTCAGCAGCTGGGGGTCCCCCTGGTCGCCACGTTCCATCCCCCCTTCGACGCGGGGATGCGCAACCTCACCGCCGGGACCCAGCAGCTCTCCTACCAGCTCTATGCCCCGGCGCTTGCCCGTTACGACCGGGTGATCGTGTTCTCCCAGCTGCAGGCGGAAGTGCTGATCCGCCTCGGGGTGCCGGCCGACCGCCTGGCCGTGATCCCCAACGGTGTGGACACCGATCGCTGGGCACCGTCCCGTCACGGTGGTGATGCCGTGCTGTTGCAACGGGTTCGGCAGCGCCTCGGATCGGAGCGCACGTTCCTCTACATGGGCCGCCTTGCCACGGAGAAGAACGTGGAGGCGCTGCTGCGGGCATGGCGCCTGGTGTCACCCCAGGGATGCCGACTGGTGATCGTCGGTGACGGTCCGCTGCGCGGCACCCTCCAGAACAGCTTCAACGAGCCAGGGATCCTCTGGTGGGGATACGAAGCGGACCTGAACACCCGCATCGCCCTGATGCAGTGCGCCGAAGTCTTCCTGCTGCCCAGCCTGGTGGAAGGACTGTCTCTGGCGCTGCTGGAGGCCATGGCCACCGGCACGGCCTGCATCGCCACCGACGCGGGTGCCGATGGCGAAGTGCTGGACGGTGGGGCCGGAATCGTGTTGAGCACCCAGGGAGTGGCCACCCAGCTGCGCACCCTGCTGCCGGTGCTGCGCGATCAACCGGTGCTCACCGCGGAGCTCGGACGCCGGGCACGACAGCGGGCGCTTGAGCGCTACCGACTGAGCCGCAACATCGACGCGATCGAGCAGCTGTACGGCACCCTTCTGGCCACCAGGCCACTGGCGGCCTGAGTTCAGGCGAGTTCCCGACTTCGCTCAGCCGCCGCCAGCACGGCTTCGATCAGGGCGGAGCGGACCCCAGCCTGCTCCAGTCGACGCAGACCGGCGATTGTTGTGCCCGCGGGCGAACTCACCATGTCCTTGAGCTGAGCCGGGTGCAGCTGTCGCTCCTGCAGCAGAGCGGCACTGCCCGCCAGGGTGCGATGGGTCAGATGCAGAGCCTGATCTCTGGGAAGTCCAGCCGCCACCGCTCCATCCGCCATCGCCTCGGCCACCACCGCCACAAAGGCGGGACCGGAGGAGGTGAGGGCCAGAAAAGCGTCCAGCTTGGGCTCCGGCAGCTCCAGCACTTCACTGACGGATGCGAACAGATGACGCACCCGGGTCCGTGATTCAGGGTTGATGTCGTCTCCCCAGGCCAGAGCCGTCAATCCGGCCCCCACAAGGGCCGGTGTGTTCGGCACAGCCCGGATGCAGCGATGTCCGGGAAACAGCCGATGCAATCGCGCCAGACTGACCCCGGCGAGCACGGAAATGAGCAGAGGCTGCCCGACGACGGCGGGCGCTTCCGCCGCCACCGCATCCAGTTGCTGGGGTTTGATCGCCAGCAGCTGGAGCGGTGCTGTCCAGACCTCACGGGCGGTCGCTGCATCAGCAGAGAACAGCCGCACGCCGGAAGGCAGCTCACGGGAGAGGGGCTCGATCGAAGCGGCTCGTCCGACCACGGCCATCAGTCCCCCAGGATCAAGCTCGCCACGCTGGAGCAGGGGTTCAACAAGGGCCCGGGCCATACGGCCCAGGCCGATCACACCCACGTCGGGAGTCAAGACCTCGGATCTCAGAGAGCGGTCGCACCCCAGGCGGGGGAGGGCGCTGAGCTGCTCTCCTCCTCCTTGGAGTCGCTTTCGCGGCTGACGACCGTGGGGGCGGAGGTCTCCTCGTGACTGGTGTTGGTGACCGTGACGCAACTGGGGGCGAACAGGAAGATGCTCTCGCCGACGCGCTCCTGATGTCCGTCGATGGCGAAGGTGCCTCCCGCGACGAAATCGACCGCGCGCTGAGCCTGATCCGGTTCCATCATCGTGAGATTGAGGATGACGGTCTTGCGCTCGCGCAGGGCCTGGATGGCGCGGGGCATTTCATCGAAGCTGCGCGGCTCCATCAGATTCACCTCCGCAGCGGCGGTGCTGATGCCCGGCATGCCGATCACATTGGATCCGGGCAGGCTGTCGCCGAGATCGAAGGGGTTGCTGTCGGCAATGGTCGCCAGCGCACCCCCATCGGCATGGGTGGCCCGCTGGTCCTGCTCCTGCTGCTCGTCTTCGTAGACGAGATCGTCAAGATCGCCATCGAGATAGTCGTCTCCGGCGACGACGGCACGTAGGCGGGAAATCAGCGACACCTTGGATTCCTCTCAGGCTGAGACGTGGATGAGCAGGCAGGTTCGAAGTCCGGGGCGAGCCGGACAACCTTGTCCCTGGATAGCGTTTCAGCCCCGCTCAAGCAAGTCACTCAGCCCCATCCTGTGACGTTGGCCTTGGACCGAACAGGGCCGAACCAATGCGCAACCAGGTGCCGCCCTGCCGCACCGCCAGGGGCCAGTCACCACTCATGCCCATGGAACAGTCCGTCAGCTCCAGCCTGTCGGCCAGGGCGCGGCAGTCCGCGAACAAGGCACTGCGGTCCTCCTCCTGAGCCTCGAGCGGCGCCATGGTCATCAGGCCGGTAATTGAGAGATGCGGGAGCGCTGCGAGAGCCGACCAGGCCTCCAGCAGGCCCTCCGCCGAGAAACCACCCTTGCTGGGATCCGGGCGCAGCTTCACCTGCAGCAACACCTGCGGATGACAGGCCTCCTCCCCTGCGATCCGGGAAACCCGTTCAGCCAGGGCCAGGGAATCGACCGAATGGATCACGGGAAAAGCGCGCACCACCCCCCGCACCTTGTTGCTCTGCAGGCGACCGATGAAATGCCACTCCAGCGCAAGGTCCTCCAGCTGCTCCTGCTTCGGAAGCGCTTCCTGCAGTCGGCTCTCCCCGAAAGCCCGCTGACCCAGCCCGGCCAGAGCCCGCACCGCCTCGGCGGGATGCCCCTTGCTCACGGCCAGCAGCCGGGCCGATCCGGGCAGCTGCTCCTGCAGCTCCCGCCAGCGATCGACCGCAGAGGCTGTCATCGGTTCAGATGAAGGTCTGATCAAACAGCTGCCGCCAATCCTCCAGATCGGGCGACCCATCGCGGCGGCAACGGCTCAGGTGCACATCCGCATGATGGCGCGCGTCCTGATACGGGATCACCTCGAACTGAGCCCCGCGCGGCTGAAGCGTCACCAGAAAGAACATCCGCTGCGCGTAGAGGGTCGCGTAGACGTCTCGGCCTTCGCCGGCCGGTGCCACCCGGTAGAGCATCCCGAAGGTGGGGTGATTGAGATACCGCTCTGCTGCCATCACCCGGATCGCAAGTCAGAACGCACCGTACCTGCTGCGTAGAAACAGCACGATCAACAGCGACATGGCCGCCGCGCCGTTGAGCAGTCGCGCCGGCGATTCCACCGGCAGTCGCAGCCGCGCCGGACTGAGGATCCTGCCGCCGCGGGCCACTAGAGCATCCGCCCCCTGCTCCGCCCTCAACAGGATGTTGGCCAGCAGTCGTTCGCCGACGGAGAGCACCAGGCCGAAGGAAGCCTTGAATCCCAGGAGACGGAAACTCACAGCCCGGCTAGCGAGGGCCCGCAGCAGGTTCTGCAGCTCCTCCTGCACCAGAGGAAGAAACCGCAACGCCAGCAGCAGCTGGAATCCCAGCCGCTGCATCGGCAATCCCAACCGCTCCAATGGCATCAGGCACCAGGTCAGAGCCCAGACCAGGTCCTCCGGCATCGTGGTGAGCAGCACCAGATTGACGCTGTGGATCACGGTGAAGATCAGCGTCGAGGTGCGCAGGCCCAGCAGCGCCGAAGCCCGATCCACCACCAGAGGCCCCAGGGTCAGCGGACCCAGCTGGACAGGCCCGAGGCGCAGCAGATCCCAGCTCGGCCAGTCCGTGCCGAGACCCGGCAGCTCCTGCGGATCGCGCAGATTCAGAGGTGACGGAGGGTCCACCGCCGGCAGCAGCAGGGAGAGCAGACCCACAGCGATGGAGAGCAGGGTCAGCAGCAGCAAGGATCTCCACCAGAGGCGAACCGGCAGACCGCTGATCAGGGTGATCAGCAGCAGTCCAAGCACCAGGGCGAGGCGCCACAGGGGGCCGGCCAGCACAGGGGTCAGCAGGAACACCAGGGACCAGGCCAGCTTCAGGCGCGGATCGAGCCGTCGCGGCCAGCCCTCGGCGCCGTCGACGTACTGCCCCATGGGGATCTGACGCAGCCAGTCCATGGCTCAGCTGGATCGTTGGTGCTGGCGTGCCAGATCCCTTTCCGCATCGCGCTGCTGCTTGCCACGCCAGAACAGCTTCACCGGTGTTCCATCGAAGCCGAGTCCTTCCCGGATCTGGCGCTCCACGTAACGGCGGTAGGTCTCTCCGAACAGTTTCGGATCATTGACGAACAGGGTGAAGCTCGGCGGACGGCTCGACACCTGCGTGCCGTAGTAGAGCCGCCCCTGGCGTCCACCACGGGTTGTGGGAGGGCTTCGCCAGCTCAGCGCCTCCTTAAGCACCTCGTTCACCACGGAGGTGCTGACCCGGCGCCGGTGCTGCTCGACCGCCAGGGCCGCCAGGGCGAAAATGCTGTCCACCCGCTGTCCGGTGAGCGCTGATGTGAACAGCATCGGCGCCCAGTCGAGGAAGTAGAGCTTGGCGCGCAGCTCCTTCTCCATCGCCGGCAAGGTGTGACTGTCCTTTTCAACGGCGTCCCACTTGTTGACGACCACCACACAGGCCCGTCCGTCCTCCTCGATCCGACCTGCCAGCCGTTGATCCTGCTCGGTGACCCCATCCAGGGCATCGATCACCAGAACGCACACATCACTGCGCTCGATCGCCTTGAAGCTGCGGTTGATGCCGAAGTATTCCGGGCCGTAATTGACGCTGCGACGGCGGCGGATGCCGGCGGTGTCCACCAGTCGCCAGGAGCGGTTCTCCCGTTCGAGGCTGGTGTCGATGGTGTCGCGGGTGGTGCCGCGGATCGGGCTCACGATGGCGCGCTGCTCTCCGCAGATCGCATTGAGCAGACTGGATTTACCGACATTGGGACGCCCGATGATCGCCAGCTGGATCGGCTCCTCCTGATCACCCTCCTCATCCTTCGGAGGCAGGAAGTTGAGCACCTGATCCAGCAGTTCGCCGGTCCCGGCGCCGTGGATGGCGGAGATCGGATACGGCTCCCCCAGGCCGAGGCTCCAGAACTCCGCAGCCATCGCCAGCCCCTGCTCGGGGGACTCGCACTTGTTCACCGCCAACAGGGTGGGGCAGGTGTGCGTGCGCAGAAACTCGGCGATGGATTCGTCGGCAGCGGTGATGCCCTGCTGACCGTCGACGATCACGAGGGCGACGCTGGCCTCCTCGAGTGCCAGGTTGGCCTGCTCCCGGATCTCGGGCAGAAACTCACTGTCGTCGTCGAACACCAGACCGCCGGTGTCCACGACCTTGAAGTCCCGGTCTCCCCAGAACCCGTCCTGATAGGTGCGATCCCGCGTCACTCCGGGTTCGTCATGGACGATCGCCTCACGGCTGCGGCACAGACGATTGACCAGCGTGGACTTGCCGACGTTGGGACGTCCGATGATCGCAACGACGGGACGCGCCACGGGGCGGGACTCCGATCAATTCCTGACCCTACAGACCCGCGGAAACGGAAACCTTTCGAAACGAGACCAATCAGTCTCAAATGAGACAGCTAGTCCGGGTGAAGCGTTGTTCAGCGCCATGCTCGATCTTGTGGCCAGCCTCGTCGTCGACCTCTCCGACCAGAAGCTCACCGTTTACAACAGCAATCACGATGTGGTGCGGGTGATTCCCGTGAGCACCGGCAAGGCCTCGACACCGACGCCGATCTTCGACACCAAGGTGTTCACGAAGTACCGCGCGGTCACCCTGCGAGGCCGCACCTACACGGTGCCTGGGGTTCCGTACACCATGTGCGTCTCTGCCAACGAAGCCATCTGCATGCATGCAGCCCCGTGGCAGGAGAACGCCGGCAAGGCCTTCGGTGTGCCGCGCAGTAACGGCTGTGTGCGCATGCCCCTGGCCCACGCCCGCTGGCTGTTCGAGAACACCCCCAAAGGCACCCCCGTCTCGATTCAGGCCTGATCCGCCGGTCTCAGCTCACAGGCAGGTCCCCGGGATGCCCCTGCACCGGATTCTCCGGGGGCGACAACTCCGGCGCCATCGGCCCCTGCTCCGCAAGGGGCTCCCCCCGGTCCGCCAGCCAGGCGAGCAGCCAGTTCACGGCGGTGGCCCGCCTGGTTCGCCGGGGGTAGAGCTCTCCGATCCGGTAGCCACTGAAGGCCAGCTGCTGCTTGAGCAGCTGCTTGTGGGGCTTGGCGATCGAGCGGGTCAGGCGCACCGAGGCGGGGCGCAGGGCAATCACCTCCGGGCCGAGCGGGAAGGCCTCTGCCCAGTCCGGCGGTGTCCGCACGCCGGCCCGCCAGCCGGCCTCGCCGGAGTCGTAACCGAGTCGCTCCCAGATCCGCTCACAGACGAAGCGGTCACTGCAGCGGTCCTCGAGCATCTGATGCAGCAGAGGACGGCTCAGGGGCCAGAACGCGGACACATCGATCGGCAGCATGGACCCATGGTGGCGTCCTCCCCGCTTCAGCTTCCCGGTCGTGGCACGCCGCGCGAGCTGACCTGCCGCGTGCTGCAGTCCCCCCTGGCGGGAGTGAGCGATCGCATCTTCCGAGGCCTGGTGCGGCGCTGGGCACCGGAGGCGCTGCTGTTCACGGAGATGGTCAATGCCACCAGCCTGGAACTGGGCCATGGCCGCGGCAAGGTCGAGGAGCTGTCGGAGGAGAACGGCCCGATCGGAGTGCAGCTGTTCGATCACCGTCCTGAGGCGATGGCCGATGCCGCCCGCCGCGCCGAGGACGCGGGCGCCTTTCTGATCGACATCAACATGGGATGTCCGGTCCGCAAAATCGCCCGAAAAGGAGGAGGTTCCGGACTGATCCGGGACCCGGATCTGGCGGCGCGGATCATCGATGCGGTGGTCCGGGCCGTTCGCCTGCCCGTCACCGTCAAGACACGACTGGGCTGGTGCGGCAGCGACGCCGATCCCGTCACCTGGTGCCGCCAGCTCCAGGACGCCGGCGCTCAGTTGCTCACCCTGCATGGACGCACCCGCGAGCAGGGCTTCAAGGGGAAGGCGGACTGGCAGGCCATCGGCGAGGTCAGGCAGGCACTGACCATCCCAGTGATCGCCAACGGGGACATCAACACCCCAGAAGAGGCCTTGCGCTGCCTGGCGCTGACCGGCGCCGAAGGGGTGATGGTGGGACGCGGCACGATGGGAGCCCCGTGGCTGGTCGGTCAGATCGATGCCGCCCTGGCGGGGCGGCCGGTGCCGGCGACGCCGGAGCCGCTCGAGCGGCTGGAACTGGCCAGGGAACAGCTGATCGCCCTCGTGGAGGCTCGCGGTGACCATGGCCTGCTGATTGCCAGGAAGCACATGGGCTGGACCTGCACCGGCTTCGCCGGCGCTCCCCGGCTGCGCCATGCGCTGATGCGCGCACCCACCCCTGCAGACGCCCTAGCTTTGCTCGACGCCCAACGTCTGAGCCTGGGGTGAGCCTGCTGCTGCTGCTCTGGCCCCTCTGGCTGACCCGTCGTCCGGAAGCGGACTCTCCGCTCTGGGCCCGCCGCAGCCTGATTCTGCTGATCAGCCTGCTGACGCTGCGCTACCTGCACTGGCGCTGCACGGACAGCCTCAACCTCGACTCGGGGCTCTCCACCGCCCTGAGTCTGCTGATGCTGGTGGCCGAGGGCTGGTTGCTGGTCACCGGGCTCCTGCCCCTTTGGCTGGCCTGGAGAGCCTTCCCGGATCGACGAACCCAGGTGGCGGATCTGACACGTCGCTGGAAAGCCGACCGCTGGCAACCGAAGGTCGCAATTCTCGTTCCCAGTTACGGCGAACCCCTCAACGTTCTCGAACGCACCCTGCAGGGCTGCCTGGCCCAGTCGTATCCCCATTGCACCGTCTGGCTACTGGATGACAGCGGCCGTGACGACGTGCGGCAACTGGCACGGAAGCTGGGATGCCGCTACCGCCACCGGCCGCAGCGCTCCAATGCCAAAGCGGGCAACCTCAACGACGGACTGCGCCGCATCGAGGCCGAACTGGTGGCGGTCTTCGACGCCGATTTCATTCCACAGACGGTCTTTCTGGAGCGCTGCATCGGATTTCTGCAGGACCCGGAGGTGGCCCTGGTCCAGACACCCCAGAGCTTCCTCAACGCCGATCCGGTGATGCGCAATCTGGGCATGGAACCCTGGCTGCTGCCGGATGAGGAGAGCTTCTACCGCTGGATCGAACCGGTGCGGGACGGCTGGGGGGCTGTGGTCTGCGCCGGCACATCCTTCGTGGTGCGTCGCGCAGCCCTCGATCAGGTGGGAGGCTTCGTGGAACAGGCCCTCTCGGAGGATTTCGTCACCGGCATCGCCCTGCGTCAACAGGGGTGGCGACTGGTTTACCTGCAGGAGAAGCTGAGCGCCGGCCTGGCGGCGGAGACCATGGCCGACTTCGTACGTCAGCGCCAGCGGTGGGCCGCCGGCACCCTGCAGAGCCTCCGCCTGTCGAGCGGACCGATCCGGACCGGCGGCCTCAGCCTGGGCCAGCGCCTCGCCTACCTCGAAGGTGTGATCCATTGGATCAACAACCTGCCCAGGCTGGTGTTGATGCTGATGCCGCTCAGCTACGGCCTGCTCAACATCCTGCCGATCCATCTCACCGGCAGGGCCATCCTCGAGCTGGTGCTGCCGATGTGGGCCACGGTGCTTCTCAGCATCGGCTGGCTCAACAGAGGGAGCCGAGCCGCCCTGCTGAGCGAGCTCACCGGCTGGGTGCTCACCGTTCCCCTGACCTCCACCCTGATCAGCACTGCTCTCGGGCGCCGCCTCGGATTCCGCGTCACCCCCAAGCACCAGAGCCGCGGCCAGGGGGGCTGGAGCTGGGTCCTGGCCCTGCCTCTGCTGGTGCTCACGGCCCTCAACGCCGCCAACCTGGCAGGGCTGCTGCAGCAACTCGGCAACGGCGAGGCCTGGGGGGATGACGGACGTTTCGCCGGCCTGGCCTGGGCTGTTCTGAATCTGCTGGGCACACTCACGGCTCTGCGGGCCTGCTGGGATCCACCGATGCGGGACCCAGCCCCCTGGCTGGCGGTGGACATGGAGGGCGAGGTGCTCGATGCCGGCGGACACCGGCATCCGTGCCGGATCAAGGCCATCAGCGAAACCGGCGCCGAACTCCACTTCCGAAACCACGTTCCAACCCTGGTGAGCAGCAGCGCACTCCGCTGGAGCACGGCCGTGCCGCCGCTGCCGATCGAGATCTCAGCGGAACGCCCCCTGGCCCGGGCGGTCGCCTGGGGCAAGACCACAGCGCGGCAGCAGCATGCCCTGATGCAATGGCTGTACGGCCGCTCCGGCTGCTGGCGTGATCGGCTGGCACCTCAGGAATGGCGAGCGCTGCTGGCCCTGCTCAAACGGGTTCTGTTCGGCACGCCGGCACCCGCAGCCTTCCGCCGCAGCCTGGTTCCGCTCGCCGCTCAGGGAAGCACCTCCGGCCAACTCTGACGGATCAGCAGCAGGGAGAAATAGGGGCGTACACCGCCCGGTACATCCTGGGCTGGCCGCAGGGTCTGATCCGGCCAGCCGACCCGTTCGGCGAACAGAGACGACTCCAGCAGCTGCCGGCGCTCCAGCACCTGCCGCACCCAGAGCCAGCGTCGACCCAGTTTGAGCAGAGCCAGCACCCTGGCCTGCCCAGCCGCATGGTCCAGAGCCTCCGACAGCTGATCCTCCCGCTCCGGGCATGGCCTCATCAGGAGCTGATCCTGCTGAAGCGCCAGGGGCCAGTTCGCCGCCGCCGCCGCTGCAGAGACGGCCGTGATGCCGGGGATCACACGGCATGGGCAATCTGGATGCCGTTGCTGCAGAGCCAGCAGCACATAGCTGCCCGTGGCGAACAAGGAGGCATCCCCCTCACAGAGCAGCACGACGCGCTGACCGGTGGCCACCTCCGCCGCGAGGGTGTCCGCGGCTTGGTGCCAGGCAAGACGCCGCGGCTCCGCCGCATCCACCATCGGGAACAGCAGGGGAACGATCCGCTGATGCGGCCGGATCCATCGTGCGGCGATCGCAGCCGCCATGCTCTCCGCTCCGCTGCGAGCCACCGGGCAGGCGATCAGGTCAGCCGCTTCAATCGCCCCCACGGCAGCGAGGGTGAGCAGGTCGGGATCCCCGGGGCCAACCCCCACAAGGGTGAGTCCACCCGCGGGTGACTGGTTGAGGATGGGCAGCGGTTCTGTCGCCCGGAAACCAGACGATGAGTCGTCTCAGCATCTTTCCAGAGCGCTCCGATGCAGCCCGGCCCCTTTCACCGCTTCCGCTGCTGGTCAGCAACGACCCGGCGATCATCCGATCGGAACTGGACCGACGCGGCATCCGCTTCGACCAGTGGCCGAAACCTTTGCATCTGTCGCCGGGAGCTGGCGACGCGGAGATCCTGGCGGCTTACGGCACTGCCATCACCCGTCTGCAGCGGGAAAGCGGCTGCCGCATCGTCGACACGATGCGGATCACACCGGAGCATCCCGAGCGGGAGGAGCGACGGAAGCAGTTTCTGGCGGAACACTGCCACCACAACGATGAGGTGCGCTTCTTCGTGGAGGGGCAGGGGCTGTTCTGCTTCCACATCGACCAGGAGGTGCTGCTCACGCTCTGCGAGCACGGCGATCTGATCAGCATCCCCGCCGGCACTCGTCACTGGTTCGACATGGGGCCCCGGCCCGCCTTCTGCGTGCTGCGCTTCTTCCGCGACAACGAGGGCTGGGTTCCCCACTACACCGGTGACCCCATCGCTGCACGCTTTCCCGGGCTTGACTGACGCAGCGACCGATGCAACCGATGCCCGGCTCCTGGAGAACCCGCCTCTTGATGGTCGCCCTGCTGGTGACCATCGGACCGACATGGAGCCAGGAGCAGGCACCTGACCCGGCGACCAGCCGCCGGGTGGCCCGCCTCGAACTGGCGCGCAGCATCCGGGCATTTGCCACAGCCACCCTGGCCCATGGCGAATGCCAGGTGGCGCGAGGACGGCTGCAGCGTCGTCAAGCGGATCAGGCGATGGCCATCGCCCTGCAGGAGCTGGGCATCAGCCCCGCCGTGCTGGCCAACCCCCAGGTCCGCAAGGCTGCCGCCATGCTCGAGAACCAACTGGACGAGGCCTGCCAGCTCACAGGGCTGGATGCAGCAGCTGCAGACAAACTCGTCCGAGAGGAACTCTGAATCCCGGCCTGTGTCCAGTGGGAGACGCCTGAGCAACCGACTCTTTTTCTCCTGAAGGGAAAAACCGCTCCATAGGGTGCCGCTCAGCCCTGTTCCGTCGATGACGCCGGCCCGTCTGCTTGCCAGCTGCCTGCTCTGCAGCGCCACCGCTGTGCCGGTCTGCGCCACGGAACTGGCTGCCCTGCCTTCCACGGACTCCCTGCTGGTTCTTGAACGGACATCGCGACAGCTCTCGCGCACGAAGGATCCGATCTGGGATCTGCGGCTGATCGCCGCAGGCGAACAGATCCAGCGCTTCGACGCCGTCACCGGCCGTGCCCATCGGCAGACCGCTGACCGCCACCGCACCGGAACCAGGGCCCCGCTGCCCGTCGGCCGTTACAGCCTTGGGCCGATCGAACCGCTTGGCCCCGGCGACCCCGCAGAACTGGGGCCGATCTGGATCGGCATCGAACCGCTCTTTCCAACAGGACGTGGCCACCTCGGCATCCACCTCGATCCCAGTGCCAATCGCAACGCCAACAGCGGCACCCTCGGCTGCGTCGGACTGGTGCATCGAGCCGACATGCTGCAGCTGGCGGAGCTGATCCGGCACCATCAGGTGACCGCCCTTGTGGTGAACGAGTGATGCCATCGGGCTGGGGGCTGAGCTGGGGAGGCTGGCTGGACAACCGCCGGGGAGAGTGGTGGCTGCTGGCTCAGCTGCTGCTGATCACGGCCCATCTGCTGCCTGCCGCCCCACCGCTCGCGTTCTGGGGACTGACAGCCTGGCCCCCGCTGCTTCGGCTGACAGGTGTGCTGATCCTGCTGACCGCTCTGTTGCTCGCCGCCCGCTCGCTGCTGTCGCTGGGAGCCAGCCTCTCCCCCCTTCCCGCACCCCGTGATGACAACCAACTGATCCGGAACGGGGCCTACAGCCACTGCCGACACCCCCTGTATCAGGCGGTACTGATGGCATCCCTGGGGGTCGTGATCGCCACCGGCAGCCTGCTGCACCTGAGCCTGCTGCTGGCTCTGGCGGCGGTGCTCCGTGGCAAGGCGCGACGCGAGGAACAGGGACTGGCTGAGCGCCATCCGGATTACCTCTCTTACATGGCGAGCACGCCCGCCATCGTTCCACGGCTGCCCGGCCTCGACTGGCGCCGCTGATTCACGGGAAGCCCCATGCTGAAATAACCCGACCTGTCGCGGGCCGGATGGCGATCAATCCCAGCCATCGCAAGGGAATCATCCTCGCGGGCGGCAGCGGCACCCGCCTGCATCCGATCACCCAGGCGGTGAGCAAGCAACTGCTGCCCGTCTACGACAAACCGATGATCTACTACCCGCTCAGCACGCTGATGCTGGCGGGCATCCGGGAGGTGTTGATCATCACCACCCCCCACGACCAGCCGTCCTTCGAGCGGTTACTCGGGGATGGCAGCCGCTGGGGAATGGAGATCCACTACGCGATCCAGCCCAGCCCCGACGGCCTGGCCCAGGCGTTTCTGATCGGTGCTGAGTTCCTGGACGGCCGTCCGGCCTCCCTGGTGCTCGGCGACAACCTCTTCCACGGCCACGACCTGGTGCCGCAGCTGATTGGAAGCAATCAAGCCCCGGAGGGGGCGACGGTGTTCGCCTATCCGGTGAGTGACCCTGAGCGGTACGGGGTGGCTGAGTTCGATGCCAGCGGCAAGGTTCTCAGCCTGGAAGAGAAGCCCAAGCAGCCCAAGAGTCGCTATGCGGTCACCGGCCTGTATTTCTATGACGCCTCAGTGGTTGAACGGGCACGGCAGGTGAAGCCTTCCGCCCGTGGAGAACTGGAGATCACCGATCTCAACCGGATGTATCTCGAAGAGGGCCTGCTGCGGGTGGAGCTGATGGGGCGCGGCATGGCCTGGCTGGACACCGGCACCTGCGATTCCCTCAATGACGCCGGCGGCTACATCCGCACCCTCGAACACCGGCAGGGTCTGAAGGTGGGGTGTCCCGAGGAGGTGGCCTGGCGGCAGGGCTGGATCGGAGACGGTCAGCTGGAGACGCTGGCTCAACCTCTGAAGAAAAGCGGCTACGGCACTTATCTGCTGCAGCTGCTCTCCGAAAGCGTCAGCGACCATGCTGCGCTGCAGACCAGCCTTGAGGTGCCCACCCATGCAGGTTGAACAGCTCTCCAGTCAGCAGGGTCAGCGGCTGGACGGTCCGCTGCTGATCACCCCCAGGGTGTTCGGAGACGAACGCGGCTGGTTCTTTGAAAGCTGGAACCAGCGCCGCTTCGATGAAGCCGTCGGTGACGCCGTCGTCTTCTCCCAGGACAACCACTCCCGCTCCCAGCGCGGGGTACTGAGGGGACTGCACTACCAACTTCCACCGGAGCCCCAGGCCAAGCTGGTGCGGGCGAGTGCCGGTGCGATCTTTGATGTCGCCGTGGACATCCGCCGGGGATCGCCAACGTTTGGCCAGTGGGTGGGGGCTGAGCTGAGCGCGGAGAACAGGTGTCAGCTCTGGGTACCGGAGGGTTTCGCCCATGGCTTCCTCACCCTGAGCGAGCAGGCCGAAGTTCAGTACAAGGCCCGCGGCTTCTGGAACCGCGACTGTGAACAAGCGATCCGCTGGGACGACCCGGATCTGGCCATCTCCTGGCCGCTCGAACGCCTCGAGGGCGTCAGCGTGAGCCTGTCGGAGAAGGACGCCGAAGCCCCTGGCCTCCAACAGAACCTGGAGAACGGAGCCCTGTTCCAATGAAAGTGCTGCTCACCGGAGCCGCCGGTCAGCTGGGTCAGGCCCTGCGCGCCAGCTGCCCACCGGACCTGGAGCTGATCGCCACCAGCCGGGACGAGCTTGATCTGAGCAAGCCGGAAGCCTGCAAGGCGGCGGTGGAACGCCATCGTCCCGACTGGGTGCTGAATGCCGGCGCTTACACCGCCGTGGACAGGGCCGAGGAGGAGCCGGACCTGGCGCATGCCGTGAATGGAGGGGCTCCCCGCGCCTTCGCCGAAGCGATCCGTCAGGACGGGGGCCGGCTGCTGCAACTGAGCACCGACTTCGTGTTCAACGGCCGCCAGGGCAGCCCCTACCGAGTGGAGCAGCCGCGTGACCCGCTGGGGGTCTATGGCGCCAGCAAGGCCCGCGGCGAGGAAGCGATCGAAGCCGTGCTCGGTGACAACGGACAGGCCACGGTGCTGCGCACCAGCTGGGTGATGGGTCCGGTGGGCCGCAATTTCGCCCTCACCATGCTGCGCCTGCATCGCGAACGCGATCAGCTGGGGGTGGTGGCCGATCAGGTGGGCTGTCCCAGCAGCACCCTCAACCTGGCCGCTGCCTGCTGGCGGGTGATCAGCATCAGGGCGGAACAGCCCGCTGTGCTGCATTGGTGCGATGCCGGTGCGGCCAGCTGGTACGACGTCTCAGTCGCCGTCGGGGAACTGGCTGCTGAACAAGGGCTGATCGAGACGCCGGCCAACGTCAGGCCGATCTGCACGGAGGATTACCCGACGCCGGCCCAACGCCCCGCCTACTCGCTTCTCGACTGCAGAAGCACCCGCGAGCAGCTCGAGCTGGACGGCGAACACTGGCGACAAGCCCTTCGCGCCGTCCTGAGCGCCATCCCTCCCTCCTGACCCTCATGTCCGTCTCGATGCCAACTGCCGCTGAATTGCTGGAGGGGCGCCGCCGGGTTCTGGTGACCGGTGGCGGCGGATTCATCGGCGGGGCCGTGGTGCGGCGGCTGCTGCTGGAGAGCGACGCGCTGGTGTTCAACCTCGACAAGATGGGTTATGCCAGCGATCTCACCGGGATCGAGGCGGTGCTCAAGCAGCAGGGAGCGGCGGCGGCCGGTCGCCATCAGCTGCTGCATGTTGAGCTCGCCGATGCCGACGCCGTGCAGCAAGCCGTGCAGCAGGCGGACCCCGACCTGGTGCTGCACCTGGCGGCGGAGAGCCACGTGGATCGCTCCATCTCCGGCCCCGGGGTGTTCATGGAAAGCAACGTCACGGGCACCTACAACCTGCTGCAGGCCGTCCGTGCGCATTACGAGGGATTGAGCGGAGAGCGCAAGGAGTGCTTCCGGCTTCACCACATCAGCACCGACGAGGTGTTCGGCAGCCTCGGAGCCGAGGGCCGCTTCTCGGAAACCACCCCTTACGACCCGCGCAGTCCCTATTCCGCCAGCAAGGCCGCCAGCGATCACCTCGTTCAGGCCTGGCATCACACCTTCGGGCTGCCGGTGGTGCTGACCAACTGCAGCAACAACTACGGACCCTGGCAGTTCCCCGAAAAACTGATCCCCGTTGTCATTCTCAAGGCGGCCAACGCTGAGAGCATCCCGCTCTACGGCGACGGCCTCAATGTGAGGGACTGGCTGTACGTGGAGGACCATGTCGATGCTCTGCTGCTGGCCGCCTGCCGCGGCGCTGTCGGACGCAGCTATTGCGTCGGCGGCCACGGGGAACGCACCAACCGCCAGATCGTCGAAGCGATCTGCCATCAGCTGGATCAGCACACACCCGCGGCCGCTCCCCACAGCGCCCTGATCCGCCGGGTCACGGACCGGCCCGGCCATGACCGTCGCTATGCCATCGACCCCGGGCGCATCAGCAGCGAACTGGGCTGGCAGCCGCGTCACAACCTCGAGCAGGGGCTCCAGGCCACCGTGACCTGGTACCTCGAGCATCAGCCATGGTGCGTCAGCGTCCGGGATCGCGCCCGCTACGACGGCAGCCGTCTGGGCACCCTGAAACGCTGATGGCCGACCGCTATTTCCAGATCCAGCTGCAGGCGCAAAGCACCCTGGCGGCCTATCAGCCCCTTTGCATTCAAGGAGGCGCGGACGCCGGGCTGGACGGAGCGATCCTGTTCCCTGCCGTCGGAGAGCGCTGGATCACCCTGCCGGGAGATCCCGAAACGCTGCAGGTCTCTCTGCTGGCATCGGAGCCAGGCCAGGAGACACCCTCTCCCGTCGCAGCCGTGCGACGCGATCGCAGCGCGGCCCTGACGCTTCTGGATCTGAGTCATTGGCTGTTCACTCGCAGTTCCAGGGTCAAGGGAGCACGCAGCTGCGGACAGCTGCGACTGTCCAGCCAACTCAGCACAGAGAAGCTCACCGCCAACCTGCACGGGATCTACCTCCACCACCTGCGGCATCCGGATGCCGAGTTCGAACTGCGCTGCCGCCGTGGCGCGGGGCTTGAGATGGACCTGTCCGCTCTGCGACACAGCTGCCGGCAGCTGCACGCCTCGGCCCGCTCTCTGGGGGTGATCGGCAGCGGCGGCCAGCCCGTCGACATCATCATTCCCACCTATGGCCAGCCGCTCTACACCCTGCGCTGCATCGCCTCGGTCCTGAGGGATCTGCTCATTCATCGACGTGTCATCAAGGGGCGGCTGGATGTGCGGCTGATGGTGGTGGACGACGCCCATCCCCAGCAGCACGGCCAGGCCGTTCTCCAATGGCTGGCGGATCAGGGCTGCCTGGATTTCCGGGTCAACAGCTGCAATCTTGGCTTCCTGGAAAGCTGCAACCAAGCCGTCAGCCGCAGTCGGAACGACAGCCTCATCGTTCTGCTCAACAACGACATCGAAGTGCTTCCAGGCTGGTTGACGGGCCTGGTGGACACCATCGAGCAGGACATCGATGTGGGGCTGGTGGGATCAAAACTGATCTATCCCGACGGACGCCTCCAGGAGGCCGGGGGCATCGTCTGGCAGGACGGTTCCGCCTGGAACTTCGGACGTCTCAAGAATCCGGCACATCCTGATTACAACTACGCCCGCAGCGTCGACTACGTCTCCGGGGCATCGATCATGGTGCCGCGTCGCCATTGGGATGCGGCCGGGGGCTTTGATCAACGCTTCATCCCGGCCTACTACGAAGACACGGACCTGGCGCTGACGCTGCGGGATCGCGGCCTGAAGGTGATCTACCAACCCTCCTCCCAGGCGATCCACCATGAAGGCATCTCCTGCGGCACCGATCTCACCAGTGGCGTGAAGGCCTATCAGGTCACCAACCAAGTGAGCTTCCTGGAGAAGTGGCAGTCTCGGCTTCAGCAGCATCAGCCCACGGGTGAGTGCCTCGAACGGGCGAAACACCGGGGAGCGCTGGGACGGATTCTGGTGATCGAGAACCAGCTTCTGGATCCGGAAGGCGATGCCGGATCCCTGTTCATGCTCAATTACTGCCTGGCTTTGCGGGAACTGGGCTACACGATCACCTACGTCCCCACCGACAACCTGGCGCATCAGCAGGACAAGGCCGCCCTGATGGGAGCCCGTGGCATTCAGGTTCTCTGCCAGCCCCAGATCACCTCGGTGGACGACATCTTCGAGAGCCGAGCGGAACGCTTCGACCTGATCCTGCTGGCAAGGCCGGGCAATTTTCCGCATCTGAACAGCCTCCGCCGCCTGGCACCGAAGACTCCCGTCGTCTACTTCACCCACGACCTCCACCACCTGCGCACCCAGCGAACGGCAGGGAACATCACCGACAGAAAGGAGCGCCGTCGGCTGCTGCAGCGGGCAGACCGCCTGCGCGATCAGGAAGCGGAGATCTTCCGCCGCGCCGACCTCGTCCTGCACATCAGCGAAGAGGAGAATCGGATCTCACAGGGGCTGCATCCGCATGCGGCTGTTGTGCTGCCACCGGTGGTCACCGCACCGGCCACATCCCCTCTCGGGACATCGGGCCGCAGGGTTCTGTTCGTGGGCAATTTCGCCCACAGCCCGAATGTCACCGCCGCTCAGTGGCTGACGGAAGCGATCTGGCCCCGCGTGCGGGCGGTGGCCCCCGATATGCAGCTGCTGATCGTGGGCCGCAATCCACCCGACTTCCTGATGGCCGGAGATGGCATCGATGTGCTGGGCTACGTCGAGGATCTCTCAGCCCTGATGCAGAGCGTGGACATCGGCATCGCCCCGTTGCAGGAAGGGGCCGGCGTGAAGGGCAAGGTGCTCAGCGCCCTGGCCCATGGTCTGCCGATGGTGACCACCACGATCGGAGCTGAAGGCATCACTGATGCCACCCGGTCCTGCTCTGCGCTGCTGGTGGCGGACACGGCCGATGCTCTGGCTGCTCAGGTGCTGGCGCTCCGACAACGTCCGGAACAGGAGCGTCGGGCCCTTGCCGAGGACGGCAGGCGTTTCATCCAAAAGCATTTCGGTCCGGAGGCGCTGGTGAGCCGGTTCAAAGAGATGTTCGAGACCCTCGGGCTTCCATTCGATCAGCAGGTGGACCGTTTCCTGCCCTACGCCCCCCGCGGCAATGATCAACGCTTCACCAGCAGCAACAGCTTTACCCAGGGCGTCCACCCGCTGGCCTGAGCCCATCCAGATCCCGTTGCAGCAGCGGATCATCCGCCTCCGGCTGCAACAGCCGGCGTTGAATCCGCAGCGCTGACTCCAGCCAGACGCGTTCCTCGGCATCCAACGCTTCCTCTCGATGGCGGGCGGTCTGCCGTCGCAGGGCCGGATCGATGAAGGATGAGGCCTGGTCCTGCTCCTGCACCGTCTCCTGGCCAAGGCAATGAAGGCACTGCACCAGCACCGCTTCCGGCTGCTGGAGCAGATCCTCGAAGGCGATGATCTGGCGCGGCAGGTCCCGGCTCCAGCGCTCCGCTTCCAGCACATGGGCGATCCAGAGCTGCAGGCCCCGCAGCAGATCGGTGCCCTGGGCAGCCTGAAGGGACCGCGCCGCTTCCAGCGGGTGTCGGATCGGCAGAAACACCGTGAAGCGCACAGCATCCGACTGAAGCAGCGGTCGCAGGCCCTCGGCCAGCACGCACAGCCTGGGATCCTTGATCACTGGATGCGAGAGCCCTCGGCAACTCTGCTGCCACTGGCTGATCAGGCTGCGCCTCCACACCGAAGCCGCTTCGCAATCAGCCCAACCCGATGGAAGCTGATCCGCAGAGGACCAGTGCCGCCCGAGGGAGGAGAACAACTGATCATTCAGCTGCATCAGACCCTCCGACTCCCAGTAGCCCTTGCGGTTGATCACATCATCCGGACGATCCATCAGATCACCCGGAACATCCAGACCTGAGCTGGCCAGCATGCCGGTGAGGGCCGAGGTCCCGCTGCGGTGCATGCCCAGCACCAGCACGATGCGGCTGGACAATCCACCGAAGTCCACGGCCCGCTGCAGCGCCAGCTGACTGTCGAGCAGCGCCGGCAGTCGCACCAGCTGCCCCCTGAGGTGATCGCACTCCTGCACGGAGAGCTTCAGTCCAGCCCTGCGGCCGAGGCTTAGCAGGGACTGGAGCCAGTCCTCCAGCCGCGCTCGCGCCTCCATCTCCTGATCCACCAGCAGCAATCGACAGGCCACGTGAAGTTGCTCGGCGGCCATCAGCAGGCCCAGCCGGATGTCATCAGCCTGATCACGGCACTCGGCTGCAACGCAGGGGATGTCCTGCGCTGCAGGCAGCCGCATCGCCTGAAGAGCCTGCAATACGGGGCGCTGGGTCTCCGTGATGCCCTCGCAGAGCGGATGACCGACTAAGGCGTTGATCCTCAGATCCCGCCATCGAGCCGACACCAGACATCCCAGGACCTGGCCAAAGGCGTCGGAGGCTGTCATGGCTCCTCGAGCCGCGGCGCCAGCAGATCCCTGATCAGATCGATGCGTGCCGCCGAGGCCTGCACCATCCCCTCAAGCTGCAGCTTCAGATGGAGCATCTCCTCCTGATGCCGGCGTTCAAGCTCCTCCGTCGCGTCATGCGCCTCCTGCAGATATCGCTTGAGCTCATCCCTCTCCTCAGCCAAAGCACTGCGCTGAAGCTTCAGCTGTCGAATGCAGAGCCTCTGCATCGCCCCGGTGGTGCGCTTCCACACCAACGCTCCATCCCGCGACCGCTTGAAACCCAGCGGCTGCAAGCGCGCCTCCAGCAGCTGGGCCCAGCTGGCCTCCGCATCAGGTGCCACCAGTTGCAGCTCTTCGATCCGCTCCAGCCAGTCACCGCCAGCCTCAACCACCGCCAACGGATCTCCCTGGCCGACGATCACCGTCAGAAACTGCATGGCATCCACCCCGATCGAGAGGCCATCGAGCAGTGCCGACAGTTCAATCCCCACGCGGATGCTGCGATCCCGCAGCTGGAGATTGGGGCGGCCTTTGCGACAGGTCCTGAGCGGCAGGGTTCCATCCCAGCGCCTGTCGTTGAAGCGGTACCAGTCGATCGGTGCATCCATCTGCCTGGCCAGCACGGCGCAGTGCAATTCACAGCCATGGGCGTGGGGCCGCACCGCCAGATCCTGCTCCAGACGATCGAGCTGGTCCTGATCCGCATCAATGACGCAACACGGGCCCTCCGGCAGATGATCCACCAGCAGCGGGGCACCGATCAGCACATGGAAACGCCGTTCTGGGTCCATGGAATCGGCATTCGCGAAGCCAACCTAATCTTTCTCACCAACGCTGAAACCCGTTGGACAGCTGGTTCTCCCCCTTCGTCCTGGCCCCTGAGGTCCGGGATCGGCTCAACCGCTGCAACCTGCGCCGGCTCCCTGGAGAGCAGACCGAAACGGATGACCGTGGGTTGCTGCTCGTATACAGCACCCCGTCGGCGGTTCTCGATCACTGGTGTGGAACCGAGGGGCCGCCGCTTCGCGTTGCCGCACTTCAGGAGAACTTTGAACAGCTGCTCCGGTTGCAGCACCGCGGCCCTCTCGTCGCGGACTGGAGACTCGCAGGACTCGATGACGAGCCGCTGGTGCAGTGGCTGCAGGGCGGGCCGGCACCGCGAACGCTGGCCGAGATTCCACGCCATTCACCGTTGAACGATCTGGTGCTGCTGAATCTGCTGCGCAGCCACCCGGATCTGGAGATCACCTACCGGGAGATCGAGCTGCAGGCCCAGCTGTTCCACAGCGAAGCGGACACCCGGCTGCTGGAGCGGCTGGGGATGCCATTCGATCCTGATGAACTGCTGCGGCACTGGTGCAGCGGGGTTCGCACCAGTGCCGGCTGGGACAATCCTCTGGATCGGATGCAGCGGCTCGAGCAGGACCTGGAGCACTATCTACTGCTCTGCCGTGAACAGCAGCAGCTGCTGGAAGAGCAGAACGCTCTGAACGCCCGCGCCGTGCAACTGTCCGCTGGCGGATGAGAGCGACACCGCTGCTGAAGAGTTATTGGAGCGAGCTGCACCAGCGTGACTTCCACAGCGCCAAGCATCTCCTCGACGAAATTGAGCGGCGGCACTGGCGAGACGACGGTTTCGGGGAACTGATCGCCCTGGAACGGGAGCGGCTGGAGCACAACGGCCTGCAGCTGCTGCCCCGACACCACAGCAACCGAAAACCGAGATCGCACCGACCGGACGCCAACGGAATCGAATTTCAACGGCTCGGCGCCGACCACGACTGGTATCTGAACGCCGAACTGGAGCGGATCCTGCGCAGCAGCTGGGGAGGAGATCCCGCCCTGCGGGTGCCGACGGAGCTTGATTCGGTCCTGGTGCTCGCCAACAATTTCAGCCTCAGCACCGGCGTGCTCAGGCCGCTGTCCCACTATCTCAATTTTCTGCACCATCACGGCGGTCCCCGGCTGCGATCCGTGCAGCTGCAGGACGATGCCAGCGCGGAGGTGATCGATGCCCTGCTGTCGGACAACGACCTGGTGATCGTCAACGGCCTGCAGCAGATCTGCAATGTCGATCAGCTGGCAGCAGCCGTTGCCCGGCGGGCCCGGCGCGGACCGGTGCTCGGATACCTGCACGAAACACGTTGGATTCTGGATCGACTGCCCGAGATCCAGAAGCGGCGACTGCGGACGATCCTTCCCCACATGCACCTGCTGCTGTGCTGTGAGCGCCAGAGGCAGGACTTCGCTCCCTATGGCCGGGGACTCAGTGCATCCGTAGTTCACAACCCGACGCTGAGCGCCGGGGGTGACGACGGGAAGCCCCCGCCGCAGCGGGTTCACGGCAGCGTCCTGATGAGCGGAACGATTCAGGAGCGCAAGGGGATCGCGTTCTTCAACCACTGCGCCGAATCCCTCCAGGCCTGCGGCTACAGCTTCAGCTGGGCCGGCCAGGCCCGCGACCCCGGAGAACCTCTCAGCGAGTCGGTGTGCTTCCTCGGGCATCTCAGCGCCGGGGAGTTGCAGCGCCGCCTGCTTCAGACCGACATCTTCTTTCTCTCCTCGCTTGAGGACACCTTTCCGCTGGCGGCCATCGAGGCCTACCTGCACGGCTGCAAGCTGCTGCTACCCCGCAGCACCGGGCTGGTGGACGTGCTGGAAGGGCGCAGCGCCGTGCACATCTACGAGAGCCACAGCCTGGAGGCGGCCCGTCAGGGCCTCGATCAACTGCGCGACAGTCCTGCTCCTTCGGCGGGAGATCGCCTGGCCATCAGCCGGGAGCTTGGTCTGCAGTCCTTTCTTGAGCGGATGAACGGCGCCCTATCCCCAGCGGTCTCTCCGCCATCAGAGGCACCCTCGGTCGCCGTGATCGCCCATCTGTATTACACCGATCTCGGCTTTGAACTGGCCCGCCATCTGCAGGCCGTTGCAGGCCCCCGCTGCGACCTCTACCTGACGGTGCCGCGTCAGAAAAGCGATCCGCAGCTGATGCGCTCTCTGCAGAAGATGTTCAGCCCGCATTTTCGGACGGTTCACTGCCTTGCGGTGGAGAACCGGGGCATGGACATCGCCCCCTTCTTTTCAGCCATCACCGCCCTGCAGCGTTCCAGCCAGCCCACTCCGGATCTCATCCTCAAGATCCACATGAAGAAATCGCTGCAGAACTCCGGCTCACGCAAGGGACAACGCTGGCGGCGCGGCCTGCTCGAGGGCCTGCTGGGCAACCGCTGCAATGTGCGCCGGATCCAGCAGCGATTCGTCTCCGATCAGGAGCTCACCCTGCTGGCCCCGGCCTCCTTTCTGATGCTGCGCAGCAGCCAGGACCGCCGCATCGCCGCCAACGACCAGCTGGTCAACGACCTGCTGAGGCAATACGACCTGCCGGCTGATCCGCAGCGACCCTTCGTGCGCGGCACGATGTTCTGGGTCAGGGGTGCCGTTCTTCTGCAGGAACTGGAACGCTGCCCGTTGCCGCCGGTCGAGCGGTTCCGTCAGGGGCATTGCCCTGACGGATCACTGGCCCACGCCTACGAGCGGGTTCTGTCTTACTTGCCTCAGCGCCATCACGCGATCACACCAGATCAGCCTTCAGAAGAGCTCTGACGCAGCTCGAGCAACTCGAGCTGCCGGCGATTGATCTCGTGGCCGACGCGCGCATCCAGCAGTTCAAGTTTGAACGGATCTCCCTTGGCACGCCGGAAGCGGTCGCGGACACGCTTCTCCAACAGAACGCGGTAGGTCGACGTCCCTGGGTCATCCAGCAGACCCTCCACCAGGAGTGCTTCCGCCCGGTCACGGGAAGAGCGCTTTCCCTGCAGCAGTCGCTGAATCTTGGCCAGACGGGCTTCGCGCCTCAGCAGCTTTCGGGAACGGCTGAGATTGTTCTGGATCCTGGGATGGTCCAGGCCCATGGCCACGGCCGTCTCGCCGAGGCTGATCACCAGATTGTGCTGCCCCTTCTGGCGGCAGAGCTGCATCTCCCGGGCACAGGCCTGATCGAGCGGAAGATCCATGCCTGCCCCGAGCACTTCAGGGGTGTGACCCGCGTCGCGGCACAGCTTCCGCAATCGGCCCTGGCCTCGCCAGGATCGCAGCGGGCCTCCCTTCTGCAGGGTCGACGTGAGCCAGGCCAGCAGCATCAAGGCAAAAGCTCGACATCTGAGCCTAAGGGCTGCAGCAGTCCCCCCCCGTAATCTGTGGCCACGCGGGCAGGCCCGGTATGGAGATCCGCTCCACTGCTCTGAAACAGGCACTCGAGCACAGCCTCCGCACCGGGGACGAGGCGCCGCTGATGAAGGTTCTGCGCCGACACCGACGGTTTCGGCTGAGTGCCGATGAGCTGGTGGTCGCTCTGGCCGACCGTCATCAGCACATCGAGGCCCGTTTCCTGCATCCGAAACTGCTGCCCCTGAACCTGCTCCTGGCTCCGGAGGAGTGGATCCCCGATCCCGACGTGTTTGATGGCCCGGCCCTGCTGGCACTGCACCCGGATCTCCGGGACATGAACGAGCTTCTGGGCAGTGGGCTGCTGAACCGCATCCTTCGCGGGGAGGTGCCTCTGCTCCCGGACGTCCCGGCCGTGGCGATCGACGCCTACGCCGCGGAACTGCGCCAACCCCATCGGCGGATCTGCCGATTCGGAGGCATCAGCGCCCTGGAGCACCTGGCCGTGCAGGGTCGTGAATGCTTCCGACGATCTGAGCCGCTCTCGCACTGCCTGGATCTGTACAACATTGAGCATCCCAACAGGGATGAGCGGCCAGCGGCCCGCTGCCCGCGCCATTCCCCCTGGCTGCTGGTGCTGGATGCCAGTGAACAGGAGGCCCAGCGGCTGGCCGGTCATGCCGGATGGCCCAACGTGCGATCCCTGGCCAGTCACGATCTGGCAGGTCTCCGGGAGCTGTGCGCCAGGGTGCATGCCGACACCTGGCTGAGCATCTGCCACTCCAGTGACCGACTGAACCGGCAGGCCCTGAGCCTGCTGGCTCGGACGCTGGAAACAGAGGAACTGGACGTCTGCAGCAGCGATGAAGCGATCCACTGGTGCAGCGATGAGCCCACCGCCATCGGCAATCCCCAGTGCCGGTCGGCACCAACCACCTGGCGGCTGATCAGTCGCGGTGACATCGCCGGCCTGATCAGCCTGCGAGCCGCAGCGCTGCGGAACCTCAGGATTCCAGACCACGTCAGCTGCCTGCATGAGCTGCTGGTGGACCTGAGCCTGCAACTGCTGGCCCGGCAGGCCCGGGCAGGCCACTGCCCGCATCAGCTGCTCGTGCGTGATCCACAGCGCAACCCGACGGTGCTCGCCGCGGCCTCGCCCATGGAACGACAGCTGTTCAACGCAGAGCAGCGGCGCCGCATCGGGCGCATCACCCGGGAGCGCTCCCGTGATCTCCTCAGCGGGGGGGCGGTCCTGGAAGATCAACCCACTCGGCCCGGCTGCCATCGTCTCGTCGGTCAGCGACGCGATGCCCGCGAGCTGTCGGTGATCGTGCTGGTGAACCAAGACGATGGTCCTGCCCTGCAGGACTGCCTGGCGTCGCTGCAACGGCAGCAGCTCCAGCCACGGGAGATCCGCGTTGTGACCGACGGAACCATCCCAGACCTGGCTGAGGCAGATGAACCGATCGTTTGGGTGCGCTGTCCTCCAGCCGCCACCACACCGGAGCGCTTCAACCTCGCCCGACAGGGCAGCGAAGCAAGGGTGCTGCTGTTTCTGGAGACCCCACTGCAGTTCGAGACACCGAACGCGCTGGGGGCTCTGATGGCGCCCCTCGATTTCAAGACCACCGCCTGCGTCGGACCACGGGTGCTGCAGCCTGATGGCAGCGTGCACCACCAGGGGTTCATCCTCACGCGCGGTGAGCGCCGGGCTTTGCGCTCCGCCGGTGATGGGATCAGTCAGCGGGCCGTGCTCGAACGAGTGACGCCGCTCTCGGTGCAGGAGCAGGTGAGCGGGGTCTCCTCAGCCTGTCTCTGCGTCCAGGCTGAGGCCTTCGATCAGCTGAACGGATTCGATCCGGTCTACCGGGATCGTTACTTCGACATTGACCTGTGCCTGCGGCTGGGGAAGCAGCAACGGATCACTGTGGTGACGCCGGAGTGCACCGCGATTCTTCCAAGAATCGTGGATCACGACGCCCGGCTGCTGAGCAACGCACTCCGCCAGCACCAGATCGACCAGGGTCGCCTGCGCAGCCGCCATGCTGACCTGTTCCGGCACGGCGACCCGCTCACCAGCCCCCATCTGGCACCGCACAGCAGCCGCCACACGATCGTTTCGAAAGCCGACCCACCCGGTCAAGCCGTCGGGGATGAGGCCCTGAGCATCTGGCGGCGTGGTTTCCAACCGGGTCGACGACCTCTGCTGTTCATGGCGCAGTTCGATGCCAGGGGTGGGATGCGCCCGGATCTGATCGATCTGATCCGGGAGTACAGCCGGTTCTGCGATGTGATCCTGATCGCCGCCACTCCGGCCCTGTGCGATCAGACGGGTCTGCTCCGGCGCTTGCGGCGGCACTGTGTCGGCATCGTGATTCGCCGCAATGTGGGTTACGACTTCGGAAGCTGGCGGACTGGGCTCAACATCTTCCGTGATGCCGTTGAAACCTCGGAGGAGGTGATTCTCACCAATGACAGCTTCTGGGGACCGGTACGACCACTGCGCAGCCTCTTCCGGAAACTGACGCGAACCGATGCCGATGCCGTCGGACTGACGGATGATCTGATGTATGAGCCACATCTGCAATCCGCTTTCATCTCCTACCGGCGACCGGCACTGGACCATCCCAGCTTTCATGCCTTCTGGAATGAACTGAAGGTGTGGGAATCAAAGGCAGATCTGATCAAACAGTGCGAGGTTGCTCTCACAGCCAAGCTCTTCACAGAGGGGCTGAATTTAAAGGCGATCTACACCGATCAATCAAACGGTAATGTGCTGCATTACGACTGGAAGTCACTGATCATCGATCAGGAATTTCCATTCATCAAGGTGAGTCTGCTGAAGGGGAATCCCACTCAGCAGAATACAGATGGATGGTGGGATCTTGTTCATTCCTACAATCCCCAACTGGCCAGAGAGATTCAGCAGCAGCTGAAGCAGTCCGACTCAGTCGCGGTTCACGGCTGAAAGCATGAAGCCGCCGACACCCCAGATCACAATCACAGAGCCGATACAGGAAAGAAACGCCTTCCAACGCCACGAATCGTCAGGGGCAGCTGCCACCTGCGGCTTGCTCAGCATCACAATGAACTTGAGCTGACGCTGACTCTCCATCCGACTGTTGTCTGCCGCAGTCATGGCGGAGCTCAGTGAGTCTCTTGCAAACTCAACATCGCTCTGAAGTCGCGATGCCTGATTGGCAAGCTTGTTCAGATCCCGGCCGCCCGGTCCAACGGCCTTGTCGCGTTCTTCCTGGATCTGCCGTTCCAGTTCACGGACCTGGTCTGCAACAAACGCCACTTCCGGCGCATCGGGATCACGATACTGACGGCGCAGGCTCGCTTCCTCAACCTTCAGATCCACCAGGCGTGATTCCAGATTGTTGATGAAGGATGTCGTGGCCTGCTGCTCTTCCTCAGGATTGAGCTGTCCGTACTTGTCCTGGAAGGCTTCCAGTTGATCGGAAGCCTTCTTCAGTCTGTCCTTGGCGAAAGCAACCTGTTTCTCGGCGAACAACCTCTGATCAGCACTGATGGACTGATTGACTTCATTGACGAACGACTGCGCCTGATTCAGCAGGGACTGATTCAGATCAAACGCATCCTGGGGGGTGTAGGCATTCGTGGTGAGCACGATCGCGCCGGACATTTCCTGAGGAATGACCTCCAGCTGTCTCTGGAAGAAAGCCAGTTGATCCTGCTCAACGGCATCGGCAGGGAGACCGGTCCAATCATCAGGAGCAACGGGGGCATACTTGGCTTTGAAAACGGCCGCGTCCGGGAAGACGTTCTGTTTGACGTCGCTGGATTTGAGATAGGTCTGCAGATACCGGCCATCTTCCAGGGAAGACAACACACTGGAACTCATCGATGAGCCGCCAAGCAGGATGGAACCGGATGCACTGGGAGGCATCGGCTGCTTGATCACAAACTCAGAGACAGAGGTGTAGCGATCGCGGCCGATCCCGAAGCAGTAGATGGCCGAGCCAACCAGGAAAAGAGACGCCAGAAAACTGCCGCTGAGAAGCGTGCGCCAGGACCTGTCAAGGCCAGACTTCAACCGTGGCAGGGCCAGCGTTGACAACTCGGACGTCTTGTCGCCGACCCAGCTCAGAGAGGGCGCTGACAAGGCGGATTGGGCTCTGCCGATGCGGGTGAGGCGGCCCTGGTGACGGTCCTGTTCAGTCATCGGACAGCAGCAAGGCCTCGTTAGAGAAGTAGAAGATTAAACCAAAACCGCAACTGAGGAAAGCACACGTCAGCAGATAATCGAGACTGATATCGGGAATCGGATAAGCATTGTTGATTGAATGTCTTAAAATTTCCACAGAATGAAGCAGTGGATTCCAAGTCACAAGAGGCCTAGTTGGACCTGGAAGTGTGTAGGTGGCGAAAAAGATTCCTGATGTCCAAAGCAGAATCCTATTCAATCCGAACTTCGTCAATGTCTTGACAATCGGTATCCGATGTCCGATCACAAGAGCACTAACACCGATACCGATCGCCAGCATCACAGTGACAATGAAATCAATCAAAGCCAGACCAGGGTCATCCAGCTGAATGCGCCAGAACCAGAACGACTCGGAAATAAAGATCAGAACGAGAATGGAGGCATGGAGGCGAGCCTCGATCAAGGCCGAAGCCAACAGTGTGTCGAGCGGTCGGATCCTGCGATAGAAGAACATTTTTTGCCCTTTCGCAACACCAGTGAGAGCCTTGATGGCAATTTTTTTGAACAGAAACAGCATGGTGACGCCACAGGCCAACCAGATGAGTGGATTCATCAAGTCCACAGTTTTCATCCGCACCAGAATTCGGAGTGCGAGCAATGTCAACATCAGGGCCAGAGGCTCAAACAACACCCCCCAGACGCCAAAGGAACCCTTCTCCGCACGCATGAAGAAATCACGGTCTGCCAACGCCAGCACGATCCGGACCTGCAGT
This sequence comes from Synechococcus sp. KORDI-49, assembly GCF_000737575.1. Lineage (NCBI taxonomy): Bacteria > Bacillati > Cyanobacteriota > Cyanophyceae > Synechococcales > Synechococcaceae > Synechococcus > Synechococcus sp. KORDI-49. The sequence goes on from NZ_CP006270.1 coordinate 902,939, forward strand.
GCCAATCCGTTAACGATGCGCGCAACCCTGCGGCCAAAAGCTGTTAATAGATTCACCATAGCTGCACCTCATCGGGAGACTCTTCGATCAACTCAGGCGACGAATCTTCAATCTCCTGATCCTGGGAATCGTCTTCAATACGAGACTTGGTAATATTGAGATGGAACCATTTCTGCGCATCAGAAAAGGAACCTTTGTAAGCAATCTGACAATCGCTGATCACAATCGCCTCATCACAGTAGCGGCCCAGAAACTCTTCATCCTGGTGAAAAAGAAGCAGTGTTTTACCAGAAATCCGACGCTCGAAGGCCTCCCTCACCAGGGTTTCAAGCTGAGGCCTCGTCGGCTGACTCCAGGGAAATCTCTTTGAAATGATGTAAACGTCAAAGTCAAAAACTAGAGATACTGCAACATCGAAGCGCGCCCTCATCAGAGGCCCCCAGCTCTTCATTCGCTGATCAAAACAACCGGGCTCAAGGGCTGCCAACTCCTCGATCCTGGCGATCTGCTCATACTCTTCCCCGGGCGTTCCATACACCGCCTGCAGGAACTTCGCATTCTGACGACCTGTCATCACACCTTCCAGGGCACCACGCGATGGCAGGGGCCAGCTCACATTGGCCCGGATCTCCACTTTCCCCGACTGCAACGGTGCCACCTCTGAAGCACACTCCAGCAGAGCATTAGCACTTTTGTTGAAGTCGCTGAACACAGCAACTTTCTGCCCCTCCCGCAAAGCAAAGGAGACATCTTTCAACAGGCAGCGTGAACGCCCCCTCGGCAGAGATTCCTCTCTGCACGCGCGCGTCAATTCAATCAGCGTTCTGCTCATCCTGGTCGACGACATCTCTTCGCTGACCGATGAACGGCAGAGATTGTAACCGGGGATTCCTCGGTCCATCAGCCTGTTCACCTGCCGCGTGGATCCAGCGCTCCACAGCACGACGCAGCCCACCCTGACAACGGCGTTCCAGACGCACAACAACCAGGCCGAGGGCTTTGCTGGCCAGAGCTTCCATCACGGAAAGCGGCAGTCGCTGCAGCGGGTGCCGCTCAGCAATGGCCAGAGCTGCTGTCGCCTCAGCATCCAGCCGTTGATCACGCGGTGTCAGCACAGCTCGGCATTCGAAGCGGACCACTTCCTGCACAGCGCCGAGCCCCTTCAGCTGACAATCCTCAAAATCGATCCGAAGGCATCTGTGCTGCCAGACCGCCTGGAACACCACCACCGGCCTGATCTCGAACTGCAGCACCCGGAACGGTCTGGATTGGTAGAGGAACCTTCCCTGACCGAGTGGTGTCATGCGCTCACGGCTGAGCAGAGCCGCCATGGTGCGCTTCGGTTTCTGCAGAAACCTCTCCAGACTGTCCAGCTCACCCCCCGGGAGGTCCACCGAGCAGCGGTGGCTGCGCTCTGCCAGCGTCTGGAAGCTCATCCCGTCTGCATACGATTGTGAGCTTTGAGCGGCATTCTGCGATGGATGATCGGGTTCGACAGGAGCGGGACAGCCTGGGGCCCGTCAGTGTTCCTGCCGGCGCGCTCTGGGGTGCGCAGACCCAGCGCTCCCTCAGAAATTTCGCCATCAGCGATGAACGGATGCCGGCAGAGCTGATCCATGCCCTGGCCCGGATCAAGCAGGCCTGTGCCCTCGTCAATGCCGAGATGAAGGTTCTCGATACCGGCAAGGCAAGCGCGATCGCTGAGGCCGCGGGTGCCATCGCCAGCGGCCTGCACGACGAACAGTTTCCGCTCAGCGTCTGGCAGACGGGAAGTGGAACCCAGACGAACATGAACATGAACGAGGTGATCAGCAACCTGGTGTCCCGCCAGAACGGCGAGCCGCTGGGCAGCCATCTCCCGGTTCATCCGAATGATCACGTCAATCGATCCCAGTCGACCAACGACGTGTTCCCTGCAGCGATCCATGTGGCAGCCGCCCTGCGGCTCCAGCAGGCATTGCTTCCGGAGCTGGATGCACTGATCGGAGGGCTGAACGACAAGGTCCAGGCCTGGAGCGACATCGTCAAGATCGGTCGCACCCATCTCCAAGATGCGGTTCCGCTGCGACTCGCCGATGAGGTCTCCGCCTGGCGGGATCAGCTGGGGCAGGCACGCCGCAGCCTGGCGGACTGCCTGCCGGAGCTGCAGCAGCTGCCGCTGGGAGGAACCGCCGTGGGCACCGGCTTGAACGCTCCGGCGGGATTCGCCGCCGCGGTGTCGATCGAACTGGGCGGGCTGGTCGATCTGCCGCTCGCTCCGGCGCCGAATCTGTTTGCCGTGATGGCCGGTCACGATGCCCTGCATCAGGCCATGGCCCAGCTGCGACGGCTTGCGTTGGCACTGCTGCGCATGGCCAACGACATCCGCCTGCTGGCCTGCGGGCCGCGGGCCGGTCTTGGGGAACTGCTGCTCCCCGCCAACGAACCGGGAAGCTCGATCATGCCGGGGAAGGTGAATCCCACCCAGTGCGAGGCACTGGCGATGGTCTGCACCCAGGTGATCGGCCTGGACGCTGCCGTCGCAGCCGCGGCCTCAGGAGGACATCTGCAGATGAATGTGTACAAGCCCCTGATCGGCTTCAATCTGCTCAAGGCGATCACCCTGCTGACGGATGCCTGCCACTGCTTCCGGCTGAATCTTGTGGAGGGCATGGAACCGGACAGGGCACGCATCACCGCCCTGGTGGAGAGCTCCCTGATGCTGGTGACCGCCCTCACCCCTGCGATCGGATACAGCAAGGCCAGTGCCATCGCCCAGCAGGCCCATCGCGAGGGTCTCAGCCTGCGGCAGGCGGCCCTCGCCTCAGGTCATCTGGATGGCGAGACCTTTGATCGCCTGGTGGATCCGGTGGCCATGGCAACGCCGGAGCGCTGATCTCAGGCCGCCCGTTCCGTCGCCGGGTTCAGCTCGCCGGCCTGCCTGAGCAGATCATCCGCTTCCGCCACAGGGAAACGGTTGATCGCCCGCAGGGCCTGACGGGCCTTGCTGCGCAGCTGCTCGCTGATCGCCTCGCAGTAGGGAACCTGAGCCAGCAGATCGACCGTTCTGCGCATGATGCGCACCACATCACCCTCATCCAGGGAGGTGTTGGCGATCAGATCGGTCCAGTCGGTCCCCCTCGCCCAGGCCTCCACCAGTCCCATCAGCTCCGGCTCCCACCAGGCGGGGACCACCACGGAACGACGCTCCTGAGCCCGCAGCAGCTCGCGCCGCAGCCCGCTCAGATCATGCAGGGCCTCCTCCGCTGCCGGCGGTGGCGGAAAGCCACTCCAGAGATCCGGTCGGTTCACCTCGGTGCTGATCGCCTCGAACACCGCCGCAAGATCAGGCGGCTCGAGATCATCGAGGTGTCCGCTCATCAGAGCCAGTCCAAGCCAGAGTTCGTTGTCGCCGCGCAGAGCCGCGACGGTGCGTCCGATCTCGGTCGGCTCGAGATCATCGAGGCAGCCGAACTGCTGCAGGATCTCCAGCAGGGACAGGAAGGTCTCCCAGTGTCGGTTCGCTCGGTGATGCAGCAGCCGCTGTCGTTCCTCGATCTCCTCTTCCAGCTCTTCCATGCGGCGGCGGTGCTTCTTGAGCTGCTTGCGATCCCCCCACCGATGCGCCGGATGCTGCTCCTGCTCCTGTTCGAGGGCCTGTACGAGCCTGGCCTGCGTGAGCACTTCGCCGGCCAGGTCGTACTGGGGAGTGGTCATGTCATGACGGCCGGCCATATGAGCCACGGCCAGGGCCAGTCCTCCGCTCTGCTGATCCCCATGGCGCAGCTCACCGCCACGCTGCAGTTCCGGCACCATCACGCTGTCCACCTGCAGGCAGCTCAGCTCGGCGTGGAGGCTGACCACCGCCTGGCAGGGCACCAGCAGCCACAGATTGTCGTCGGTGAGGCAGAGCAGCAGCGGGAACTGACCCGGACCGTTCACCTTCTCGACGATCACCGCCGGGGTGACCCGGCCGCGCAGCTGGGGTGACTTGAGGCTCACCAGGGTGCCGGTGCTGGCGAACTGCAGCGCCAGGGTGAGCTCATTGGCCAGGGTCTCCTCGGCCTGCTGCTGGAGGATGCGCAAAAGGCGCCGCTCTTCCCGCAGCCGGCCCCGCAGCTTTTCGTAATTCTCGAAGTCCTCCCAAGGCACGTCTCCGGCGACCCCCTCCAGCTGACCGAGCTGCAGACGCAGCTGAGAAAGGATGTCCTCCTCCTCCACCAGATCGAGACTGGCCAGGTAGCGGCCGAAGCTGCGCTCCACCAGTTCCCGCGCCTTGTCCAGGTCATGGCGCTGGAGCAGGTTGAGCACCATGCCGTAGCTGGGGGTGAACTGGCTGACCAGCGGATCGGCGGGACTGGTGGCCAGATGTCCCGCTTCGCGGACGCCCTCGAAGCGACTCTGCACGGTCACCACGTAGCCGCGGGAGTCGAGACCGCGCCGCCCGGCCCGACCGGCCATCTGCAGGAACTCACTGCCCATGAGCGGACGATGCCCCCGCTCGGTGCGCTTGGACAAAGCGGAGATCACCGTGCTGCGGGCAGGCATGTTGATGCCCGCCGCCAGGGTCTCGGTGGCGAAGACCACCTTCACCAGGCCCTGCTGGAACAGCTCTTCGATCAACTCCTTCCAGGCCGGCAAAACGCCGGCGTGGTGTGCGGCGATGCCACGCAGCAGGGCATCCGCATGCAGGCCGTCCCGCACGGCCTCGGGGTTGGCCTGGCTGTAGGCGGTGAACCGCTCGCGGATGCGGGCCTGCTCCTCGGGGCTCACCAGACACTGCACCCCCAGATCCCGCACCGCTTTGTCACAGCCCCGGCGACTGAAAATGAAATAAATGGCTGGGAGCATGTCCCGCTCCGCCATCTGAGCGACCACGAAACTGATCGGAGGCGGTTCCGGCTGGGGCGGCTTGGGGGAACGCCCCTTGCGTTTCTGCCCCTTGGGAGCCCTCCAGACCTTGCAGTTGGGATGCAGACCGGTTCCCTGTTCATTCAGGAGAGGATGCAGACCCTTGGCACTGCAGAAGCTGAACTGCAGCGGCACCGGGCGGTGATCACTGATCACCAGCTGCGTTGGACCGTGAACCTTCTCGATCCAGTCGGTGAGCTGACCGGCGTTGGCGACGGTGGCCGAGAGCGCCACCAGTTGCACGGGAGGGGGGCAATGGATGATCGATTCCTCCCAGACCGTGCCGCGCTGGGAATCGTTCATGTAATGGCATTCATCCAGAACGACCGCTTCCACATCCGCGAGGGGGTCGTCGTGCTCATCGGCCTCGGCGTAGAGCATGTTCCGGAAGATCTCCGTCGTCATCACGACGATCGATGCCTCGCGGTTCACGCTGAGATCACCGGTCATCAGGCCGACGTTCTGCTCCCCGAACTGATCGCGGAAATCGCGCAGTTTCTGGTTGGAGAGCGCCTTCAGAGGTGTGGTGTAGAAGACCTTCTGGCCGTGAGCCAGGGCCCGATGGATCGCATATTCACCGACCAGGGTCTTGCCCGATCCGGTGGGAGCGCTGACGACGACGGAATGCCCCTGGTTCAGGGCATCAATGGCCTCCAGCTGGAAGCCGTCCAGAGGGAAGGGGAAGATGCCCGCCAGATCGAGTGGGGCTGGCCCTTCAGCGCCGGGGTCAGTCGTAGGCGGCGCCGTGGATGTCATGGGCGGATCTTAAGGAAGGACAACCCCGCGGCCCAGCTGGCACTCAGCGGCTCGAGCCGTTAGAAAGGTTCGGTCGCCGTAAAGAATCATGACAACTCTTGACCTGCTGACCGTTCTGCTGTCCATGAGCCTGGCCTGCAGTGCGCTGTGGCTCTACAAGCTGATCGCCAGCGAACCCTCCCGCAGCTGAGTTCAAGCAGCGCTGACGAGCGAAGGCCTTAAATTTTCTTTCAGGAGTTGTATGCATCCTTGCTGATTGATTCAGCAGTGGAACATCATTCTGTTGTCGTGTTCATCACAAAAAAACCATGCAACTTTATCTGGCTGATATCCAGTTCGATGACATCGACATGCAGAAGGCGGCCTATGCCCAGTTCGTCGAACTCTGGGAAAGTGGTGCCATGGCAAAGGAAGACAAGTTCGAAGGTTTTGAACTGCTGTTCCGCGTTCATGCTCCCGGCGAAGGCCGCGTCGTGGTGCTTTGTCGCGCAGAAAGTGACAAACAGCTGTTTGCCCACTTCGCACCCTGGCGTGCTCAGTTCGGCATGGTTGTTGAATTCACACCGGTGATCAGCTGCCAGAACGTCGTTGATTACCACAAGGAACTCTTCGCCAAGCTCGCCGGCTGATTCAGCCGTCTGACGGCTCCGACCGACGCCAGCTCGCTGCAAGGCCACTGCCGATCAAGCAGTGAATCACCGCTGAAATGGCCCCAGGCAACGCGGTGATCGGGCTGGCGAAACCACCGCTTCGGGCCAGCACCACCGCCAGTCCTGAATTCTGCATCCCTACTTCGATGCTGATGGTGCGACGCACCGGCACCGGCTCACCCAGCAGTCGCGGGATCAGATGCCCGAGCAGGAAACCGCCGCCATGCAGCAGCAGGCAGGCCATCAGCAGTCGCGGCCCCTGCTCGATCAGAGCAGCCCGTTGGCTGCCCACGATGCTCGCCACGATCATCACGATCATCACCACCGCCAGGGGTGGCATCACAGGCTGAACACGCCGGGCCACCCGCGGGAAGCCCTGCTTCAGCACCACCCCCAACGCCACCGGTAACAGCACCACCTGCACCACCTTGAGGAACAGGGTCCATCCATTCACCGGCACGTACTGACTGGCCAGCAGTTCCGTCAGCCGTGGGGTCAGCACCACAGCCGCCAGCGTGCTGAGCGTGGTCATCACCACGGAAAGGGCCACATCCGCACGGGCGATCAGCGCCACCACATTGCTGGCGGTCCCTCCGGGACAGCACCCCACCAGGATCAGCCCGACGGCCAGCGGCGGAGACAGCTGCAGCCCCCAGGCCAGGGTCGCCGCAAGGCTGGGCATCACCAGAAACTGAGCGGCCAATCCGATGAACACCGGCCGTGGCCGCTGACCCACCCGGAGAAAATCCTGGGGCGCCAGTCCCAGGCCCATCCCCAGCATGATCACCCCGAGCCCCAGCGTGATCAGCGGACCGCGGAACCAGATGAACAGCGGAGGCCAGAGCAGGGCGACCACCGCGCCGAGCAGGGTCCAGAGCGGGAACAACAGCGTGAAGCGCTCCGGAGACATCCGACTGAATTCGAAACCACCATCTTCCGGTGGAGCAGCGCGCAGACTGAACCGATGACCCAAGCCGAGCCGGCCAGACGTCGTCGCCTGCGCACCTGGTGTCCCGGGGCGGAAAGCTGGCAGCTGCGCCACGCGGCCGAGGGGGGTGAACCGCTGCTCGATCTGGCGAGCAACGACTACCTCGGCCTGAGCCGTCATCCGGATCTGATCCAAGCGGCCACCGCCGCCCTGCGGACGGAAGGGGTGGGAAGCGGAGGCTCAAGGCTGGTCACCGGCAGCCGACCCGGCCATGACGACCTTGAGCAGGCCCTGGCCGACTGGCTCGGCCGCGATCGGGTGCTGCTGTTCCCAAGCGGCTTCCAGGCCAACATCGCCGCTGTCGGCGCCCTGGCGAACCGACGCAGCACCGTCCTGGCGGATCGGCTGATTCACCACTCCCTGCTGGTGGGAGTTCAGGCCTCCGGAGCACGACTGCAGCGCTTCGCTCACAACGACCTGGCTGATCTCGAACGCCGTCTGATCAACCTCAGCGGCGATGAAGCACCGCTGGTGATCAGCGAGAGCCTGTTCAGCATGGAAGGAACAAGCCCCGATGTGGAGGCGCTGGCCCGACTCTGCTCCCAGCACGGAGCCCGGCTGCTGATCGATGAAGCCCATGCCCTCGGTGTGCTCGGGATCGGCGGGCGTGGCCTCTGCCACGCCATGGGGCAACCGGTGGATCTGATCAGCGGCACCTTCGGCAAGGCCTTCGGCAGCGGTGGTGCCTTTCTGGCCGGTGATGCCGCCATGGGCGAACGCCTGCTGCAGACCAGTGGAGCTTTCCGCTACACCACGGCCCTGGCGCCGCCGCTGGTGGCCGGAGCCCGCGCAGCCCTGGATCTGCTGCAGAGGCATCCGAACTGGGGACAGGAGCTGCTGCAACGCTCCCGGCGCTGGCGGGATGCCCTGCAACAAGCCGGCTGGTGCCGCCCCCGTGGAGACGGCCCGGTGCTGCCGCTGCTCATCGGTGATGACGCCTCAACCCTGCAGCATCAGGAGCAGCTGGAGGCACAGGGACTGCTGAGTATCGCGATCCGTCCCCCCACGGTTCCGGAGGGAACCGCACGGCTGCGGCTTGTGCTGCGCAGGGATCTGCCGCAGGGAAGCCTGGAGCGACTGCTGGCGGCCCTTCCCAGCCCATGAACCAGGCCATCACGATGCACGGGTGGGCCGGTGACGCCTCGAACTGGCGCCACTGGCGAGAGGAGCTGATGGCTCTGGGCTGGCACTGGAGTGATGGAGAACGGGGCTACGGCAACCTGCCCCCCCGATCCCCGAGCTGGCATCCGGAGCCCGGGCGCCGTCTGCTGATCGCTCATTCGCTCGGTCTGCACCTGCTGCACAGCTCCGTGCTGGAGACGGCGACCGACGTGGTGCTGCTGGGCAGTTTCGGACGCTTCGTGCCCAGCGACCGTGCTGGACGAGCCATCCGGGCAGGTCTGGCCGGCATGGCATCGGCCCTCGGCAGCAGCGAGGAGAGAGGAATGCTGGAACGCTTCCTGACTCGGGCCGCCCAGCCTCTGCCGCTCTCGGCCCTGCCGCCGTCATCCCTCCTCGAGAGAGTGACCGCCGCCGGTCGCCACAGGCTGGCGGCGGATCTGACTCTGCTTCAGGAGTGTTCAGCACTGCCGGCCGCCTTCCCTGCCAACGCCAGAGTGCTGGTGGTGCAGGGGAATCTGGATGCCATCGTGCCGGCCATCAGTCAGCAGCAGCTGACCGCTGCTCTGCCGGGAGACCGGATCGAGATCGTGACGCTGCCGGACTGGGGACATGCCCTGATCAACCTGCCGGTGCTGGCGAGGGTGCGGGCCTGGCTGGAGCAGGGCCCATGAACGCTGCCTGGAGCCGCAGGGTGCTGGAGACATTCGACGCTTCAGCACGCCGTTACGACGCTCTGGCGACATTGCAGCAGGCCATGGCCCTGCGCCTGGCGGAACATTGCCGACGCACCGACATCGTCAGCGGCTTCTGGGTGGATCTGGGCAGCGGCACCGGTCAGCTGGCCGAGGCTCTCGAAGCGATCCGACCGGGCCAGACCGTGCTGCGGGTGGACGGCAGCGCCGCCATGCTGCGCCAGCATCCCGCCACCGCCGCCACCGAACGGTTTGACCTGAGTTCAGGGCTGCCGCTCTGGTCACGACCACCGACGCTGCTGGCCTCCAGTTTTGTCCTGCACTGGCTGCCCGAGCCGGAACGACAGCTGCGGCGGTGGTGGAACGCTCTGGCTCCGGGGGGTGTCCTGGCCCTGAGCGTTCCGATCCGAGGCAGCTTCCCGCAATGGCATGCCGCAGCGACAGCAGCAGGGGTGCCCTGTACGGCGCTGCCGTTACCGGACGGTGAGCAACTGCTGGAAGCCATTCCTGGCTCGGCGATCCATCTCCAGCGTCAGTTGCTGTTCACGCAGAGTGCATCCGATCCCCTGCGACTGCTGCGACCGATGGCGGAACTCGGTGCCGGCACCACCTCCGCCCCGCAGCTTTCGGCCGCAGCCTGGCGGCGCCTGCTGAGGGCCTGGCCGCAGGCCGGCGGACGATCATTCAGGCTGAGCTGGCGGATCCTGCTGGTGCTGCTGCGCCGATGACGTCTTCCCCCATGCGGATCGTGGTCTGCGGCACAGACACCGACGTCGGCAAAACGGTGGTGAGCGCCTGGCTGGTGCAGGGGCTTCAGGCCACCTACTGGAAACCGGTGCAGAGCGGACTGGACGAAGGAAGTGACCGGGATCGGATCTGTCAGCTGCTGAACCTCCCACCCGAGCGATGGCTGCGCGAGGCGTACGCGTTCCGCCGGCCCCTGTCTCCCCACTGGGCGGCCGAATGCGACGGCGCGGAGCTCGATCCCGCCTGTCTCGGCCTGCCGCCCTGCAACGGCCCCCTGGTGGTGGAGACCGCCGGAGGGCTGATGGTGCCGCTCAACCGCTCCTGGCTGCAGATCGATCAGCTGCAGCGCTGGCAGCTGCCGGTGGTGCTCGTCGCCCGCAGTGGACTGGGAACGCTCAATCACACCCTGCTGAGCCTGGAGGCCCTGCGGCACCGGGGCATTGCCGTTCTCGGACTGATCCTCAACGGCCCTCCCCATGCCGACAATCCCGGCACCCTGGAGCAGTTCGGTGGAATCCCGGTGCTGGCGCAGCTGCCACCCCTGAATCCGCTCGATGCACACGCTCTGGACCGCCAGTGGCGGCAGCAGGGCCTCAGCACTAAATTCCGACAGCTTCTTGCTCCCGCTCGCTCATGAACGGTCGTCAGTCCTTGGTGAGTGGGGTGGTGCTTCTCCTCTGCGTCGGTGTGCTCGTGCTGTTCACCGATATCGAAGTTCAGGTCATCCGCTGGCTGAACTGCGGACCGTTCGCCACCGAGAGTGAACGCTCCACGACCGTCTGCCGCTGAACAGTCTGCCGCTGAACAGCCTGCCGCTGAACCCTCAGCCGAGCGAGCGCGATCGCATCGGACAGGTCCCCATGCGGATCGAGACGTGGCGGACCGCCATCGACAGGGGCCATCCCTGACGCAGCTGTTCATGGATCTGCTCGATGTGCGTCGGAGACCAGCCGCGCATTTCCAGCAGCACGCGGATGGACGGCCAGCCGCCTTCCGCGAACACCTGATGGCGGGGAGGTTGCGCTCCGCTCAGTCCGGAGCGAGGCCCGGCAGCAGAGACGAATCGGTTGGATGGCCGTCGGATCCGCGTCGTGGCCATCGGCAACCACCAGCGCACTGGGCCTCAATATGACAAAAGCTGAGCGAATGGCCATGACATCGGCGGGTCCACACACACGGCATCCCAACCTCTGGCCTCCCTTCACTCAGCTCGCCCGCAGCGAACCGCCGCGACGGGTCTCCAGGGCCGATGGAGCCCTGCTGCATCTCGAGTCCGGAGAACCACTGATCGATGCGATCAGCAGCTGGTGGGTGACGTTGCACGGCCATGCCCATCCCGACCTGGCGGCCGCCGTCCACGACCAGGCCAGGACACTTGAGCAAGTTATTTTCGCCGATTTCACCCACGCGCCGGCCGAACGGCTGGCGGAACGGCTGAGCGCGATCACCGGCCTGCAACGGCTCTTCTTCTCCGACAACGGCTCCACGGCGGTGGAGGTGGCGCTCAAGATCGCCTGTCAGTGGTGGGCCAATCGCGGCGAGGCGCGCCATCAGATCGTGGCCTTCGATGGGGCGTATCACGGCGACACCTTCGGGGCGATGGCCGTGGGAGAGCGCAATCTGTTCAGTGCACCGTTCGAGGACAAGCTCTTCCCGGTCGCCCGTGTGCCCTGGCCGGCCACCTGGTGGGACGACGATGCGGTGGAAGCGCGCGAAGCCGAGGCGCTGGCGGTGCTGAGCCGCACCCTGGAAACACCCACTGCAGCGGTGATCCTCGAGCCGCTGCTGCAGGGGGCCGGCGGCATGGCTGTGGTCCGTCCTCAGTTTCTCAAGGCGGTGCAGAGGCTGGTCCATGACGCCGGGGCGCTGCTGATCGCCGATGAGGTGCTGACCGGCTTCGGGCGATGCGGCGACTGGTTCGCCAGCCGGCGGGCCGGGCTGCAACCCGATCTGATGGCCCTGTCCAAGGGACTCACCGGCGGCTGCCTGCCGATGGGGGTCACCATGGCCAGCGAACGGATCTTCTCGGCCTTCATCGGCAGTGATCCTTCACTCACCCTCTGGCACGGCCACAGCTTCACCGCCAACCCCCTGGGCTGTGCGGTGGCCAATGCCAGCCTCGATCTGCTGGAGGTGGAGCCGCAGCGCTTCCTTGGATTCGAGGCCCGCCATCGCCCGCATCTGCAGGCACTGAGCCGGCACCCGCGCGTCGACCACTGCCGCCTGATCGGCACCCTGGCGGCCTTCGACCTTGCTGTGGAGGGAACAGCGGGCTACCTCAACCCCGCGGGGCCAACCGTCAAGCGCATCGCCATGGAAGCGGGCGTGTTCCTGCGGCCGCTCGGACAGGTGGTGTACCTGCTGCCTCCGCTGTGCATCACGGATGCGCAGTTGGAGCAGTGCTATGCAGCGATCGGCAAGGCCCTCGATCAGCTCTGACTCAGGGCCCGGCCTGGATCGCCGCCTCCACATCCGCTCGCGACAGGCCATAGGGGAGGGAGCAGACGCGATCGGCCTGATCCGGGCGCTGCCAGGCCACCCGCAGATCCTCCCTCTCCAGCTGCAGCTCTGCGGTCCACTCGGGCGTGACCAACGACCAGAGACAGGGATCGCCATCAACCCTCGAAGCCCCCAGGGAATCCAGCCACTGCTCAAGCGCCCGGATGGAGTGCTGATTCAGCGGTGTGGTCTGCGGTGGCAGGTCTGACATGCGATGGCGGGGCTGCGGCGTTGTCCCGAGTCTGCTCATCCGTGAGCCAGCCCGGTGAGACCTGCCAGTCACGTCCCTGCAGGGCCGCCACACCGAGCCCGAACACGAGGCACACCAGCAGCGCCAGCGTCAGCAGCACCAGCGAGAACCACTCACCGCCGGAGAGGGGACGCCGCTCCCCGATCCCCTGCCAGCTGTCCCGACGGTCCGGAGCGGCCGCCAGCGGAGCGATGGTCCGTTTCAGCCGCTGTTCGTCGTACAGGCGACGTCGCGCGGGATCCGCCAGCAGCTCATACGACTCACGCAACTGCTGAAAGCGCTGCGCGGCCAACGCGGCGGGAAGTGCTGTGGTGTCCGGATGCAGAGTTTTGCTCTGACGACGGAAGGCCTGGCGCAACTGTTCCGGATCGGCCCGGACGGACACCCCGAGCCGTGCGTAGTGACAGGAGGGCGTCTCCGGCACGGTGGGTTCGGCGGCGATTCAATCTAGGAACAGTCGTGCTGATGGTTGATGCCTGACCCCTCCAACCCGGGAGCGGAGCTCTGGCAGGTTCTGGACTGGACCCCCACGCCAGAGCAACAACAGCAGTTCCTGACGCTGCAGGAGCTGCTGCGGGAATGGAACGGCCGCGTCAATCTGACCCGGCTTGTGGAAGGCGATGACTTCTGGATCAACCAGGTCTTCGACAGCCTCTGGCCACTGGGCAGGGAGCTGCAGCAAGCCGACCGGCCGCTGAACTGCATCGATGTGGGCACCGGCGGAGGCTTCCCCGGCCTCGCCGTGGCGATCGCCCTTCCCCATGCGCGACTCACCCTGGTGGATTCGGTCGGGCGCAAGACGGCGGCCGTTGCGGAGATGGCCCGATCCCTCGGACTCTCGGAACGGGTGAGCGTGCGCACCGAGCGGGTCGAAACCACCGGACGAGACAGGCGCTGTCGAGGCATGTTCGACCTGGCCATGGCACGGGCGGTGGCCGCGGCACCGGTGGTGGCCGAGTATCTGGTGCCGCTGCTGCAACCGAGCGGCCAGGCCCTGCTGTACCGCGGTCAGTGGAGCGAGGCCGACGGCCGGGACCTGCAGGGGGCCCTGCGGGATCTGAAGGCGCGGATCACAGAGGTGCAACAGCAGCAGCTGCCAGGCGATCGGGGCATTCGCCACCTGCTGCGGCTGCAACAGGACGGTCCCTGCCCGTCAGGCTTCCCCCGCGCTGTGGGCGTGCCCGGCAAACTGCCGCTGGGGAGTTGACGTCGGTCGTCAGACGCTGATCAGACGACGCTGCGGCTCACCGGCGAGGCGATCACGCAGTCGCCGCAGCAACGAGGGAATGCGATCACGCCAGGGACTCGTCCCCAGCACGGAGCGCAGGTCCTGCTCGCTGACATCCGCGTCGAGGGGATCGGCGTTGGCGCCGGGGAACCAGTGCCCCCCCTGGCCGAGGAGTCGGTAGCGCGCTCTGGCGTACTGCTCCAGATCCCAGGCCTCAAGCAGGTTATGGAGCCAGAGCAGCACGGGCAGATTGATCTCCCCGGGGGTCTGCTGCCAGCTGGGCAGGCCCACCTGCCAGCTGGAGAGCCAGTCAGCACCCAGGCTTGAGAGGGCGGCGGCCTGCAGCCGGGCATGCACCGGTCCGATCAGCTCGGCGGCATCCGGAAGCCTCTGCACCGCTTCGAGGTGCCGATCGAGATCGGAGGGACGCGCGGCTCCGACACTGATGGTGTGCACCCGTGGGTCACGGAGGCAGAAGAGGTCGTTGAAGACGATCGGGTGCAGCGGAGCGCAGAGTTCGAGCAGGCGATCCGAGGGGCTGTGCAGATGGCCGCCCTTGTCGGTGGGGCTGATGATGAACACCCCCATGTCCTGGCGTCGGGCGGCGTCGAGAGCCGGACTGTTGTCCTGACGGATGTAATACCAGTGAAGGTTGACGTAATCGAACGCTCCGCTGTCGCAGGCGGTCGCGATCAGATCGACGGGGCCATGGGTGGAGAACCCCACATGACCGATGCGGCCGTCCTTCTGCCAGCGGCGCACCACCTCCAGACAGCCCCCGGAACGCAGCGCCAGATCGAGATGCCGCGGTTGATTGATGCCATGGATGGCCAGCAGCTCCAGACGATCGCGACCCAGCCGCTCGAAGGTGAGGGAGAGCAGATCCTCGAACTCTTTGGGATCGTCGCGCGGTGGAACCTTGCTCTGCAGGATGCGGTGCGGATCGGGAATGTCCGGCAAGGCCCAGCCGAGCTGCCGTTCCGAGCTGCCGTAATGGCGGGCGGTCTCCACATGGTGAAAACCATGGTCCACGGCCCGCTGAAGCGTGAGCAGCAGATTGGTCTGGGAGGCATCGGTGATCTGTTCAGCAGGCAGGTCACTCCAGCTCTGCTGAAACCGCATGCCACCGAGGGAGAGCACGGGCATCGGCAGCTCGGTTCGCCCGAACCGCCTGGTGGGCAGCGGGGTGCTCACGCGGTGTGTCTCGGCTTGATGCGACGCTTGCGCACCGCTGAAGGCATGCCCAGCGGCTGGAGGTGCTGACAGGCCAGCTGGTCACGCAGCTCATCGAGTTCCTCGAAGGGAACCCAATGGATGCAATCCACCGGACAGGTGTCGATCGCCTCCTGAATCCGCTCGCTGCTGTCACCGTCCTGACGGATGGCACGGGAGCGCCCGAAACTCGGCTCCACCACGAAGGTGTTGGTGGCGACATGGGCGCAGTAGCGGCAACCGATGCACACCGCCTCATCCACCCAGACCGCCCGCTCCCTCAACGCTCCACCCAGCATCGGTTCGCGACCGCTGGGGGCGTCCGGGAGCTTGGACGGTGCCTTAAAGGCGAGAGATGGATCAGTCAGGATCAGGCGTCCCAGCGCGTGACAACCAGCTCGATGGAGCCGTCCTGGGCGTTGGTCTGCTCGGCCACCTGAAAGCCTTCACGCAGGGAAGCTGCCAGCACGGTGTTGAGGGCATAGCGCTGGGTGAGCTGCGCCAGGAAGCGTTCAACAGGAATCCGCTGCTTCCAGAGATCCAGATCGGTCACCAGCTCAAAGGCTCCGGTCGAAGCATTCCATCGGAAGCCGAGGTCGCCCCCCTGATCCATGGTCACCGCGAGATCCGCCGTGACGGTCTGGCCCCGGTAACCGCGCACCGGGCGTTGACCCTTCTCAGGAGCCAGACCCAGATCCTCGAGGGCCTGAACCAGGGGCTCGATCTGACGCAATTCGGTCTTGACGGTGCTGAAGTGCGACATCAGTGGAGGTGTGCGGGAAGGGTCTGGGACTGAACTTCGGGCTGGAGAAAAGCCTCACCTGTGGGTTCCTGCCGTTCGACAGTTCCGAGGGCAGCCTCCAGACTTTCGGTGAGCTGCTGACACGCCTCTCCTGCCACCCCTTCGACCCGCTCTTCGACCCGACCGTCAGGCCGGATGGTGAAGCGGAGCGTGCGTTGGGGCATGCCGAAGCCGTGTTGAGGCACGCATGCTAGTTGGGTTGCCACGGGCCTGTTGGCTCAGGCGTAACAGACCGATGGATCCCGGATCAGTGGAGAAATCCTTCTTCGATCAGGGCCTGAAGCCGCTCGATGACACCCGGGTCCTCCAGCTGTTCGAGCGCCGTGCGGGCTTCGTCCCGCACGGACGCCTCGCTGTCCTGCAACAGGGATTCCACGATGGCCTCAACGATCTCCTGCTGACGGGGAGGCACCAGCTGCTCATGGAGTCTCCCGAGGGCCCAGATGCAGTTGCTGCGGACCACGGGTTCGCTGTCGATGCGCAGACTGCTGAGCAACTGACCGGCGGCGGGATCCGCCTTGGATGCCGAGCGACTGCCGGCCTCGGCCAGGGATCCCGGACACCAGAGACGGACCGCGGCCACATCGGTCTGCAGCGCCTGCATCAGTGGATTCAGCACCGGCGCGTCGGGGTAATTGCCCAGGCTCCAGGCCGCCGCCTTGCGGACATAGGCGTTGCTGTCGATCTGAAGCAGTTGCAGCAGCGGCTGCACAGCCGGAGGTGAAGGGTTGCGTCCTAAGGCATAGACGGCGCTCATCCGCTCAACCGGGCAGGGACGTTGCAACAGGGGCAGCAGCAGTGGCACGGCCCTCGGGTCGCGGTGCTCACAGAACACCTGCAGGCCCTGCAGCCGCTGATCGTGACCCTGCGTGAGCAGGATCAGGCCCTGATCACAGGCCCTGGCCGCATCGAGCGAGTGTTCCTCTCCGTCATCGATGGCGATCGCATCCAACGGGTCTCCGTCCTGTTCCGCCGCCAGCTCCCTGGCCAGCAGCTCCGGATCGAGCGACAGGCCTGCGAGGCCCTGATCCCGTGGTGAGGCGTCGGTCATGGCAGCGATCGTAGGGCGGGCCTGCTCCGGCTCAGCCGACGGGCGCCGGGGCCAGCATGTCTCCAGGCAGCCAGATGCGGGCACTCACCGCCACCAGAGCCAGGGCGAAGAGGAGCACGATCAGGACCGGCAACAGAGTGGATCGGAAAAAGGCCAAGGCTCACGGGCTGGTGGCGGCATTCTGCTGATTCGAGCGCCGAAGCAGCAGCACACAGAGCACCAGAAGGGCAAGCCCGCTCCAGCCGGCCAAGTGCTGATGCAGCAGAAAGGCGCCGGTGCCCAGCAGACCACCGAAGAGCACGCCATTGGCCAGAAGGAATCGCCGCAGCAGCGCCGGCAGAGTCTCGAGCGGGGTGACCCCGACCCGCTGCCGCAACCGGGCCCAGCCCGGACCGGGAGGACGCACCTGGCGGACGAAGCGCTCGAGCACCTCGTCCGATTCGGGCGGTGCGAGCAGAAGAGCCGTCAGCCAGACCACTGCGGAGACTCCGGTGATCACCGTCAGGCGAATGCCGTAGTCGTCGATGCGCACCAGGGGGATGACCGAGGTGAGCAGACCGACCCCGAAACCGCAGAGCATGGCCGCCAGCTCCGCCGCAGCATTCACACGCCACCAGAACCAACGCAGCACCAGCACCACCCCAGGCCCGGATCCGATGGCGATCACCAAGCGGAACACCGTGCCGATGCTGTCGCTCACCAGAGCGGTGATCACACCGAGCAGCAGCAGCAGCACGGTGGTCAGCTGACCGATCAGCAGCAGTTCACGGGAGCCGGCACGGGGCCTCAGGAACCGCTGGTAGAGGTCATGGGTGAGGTAGCTGGCTCCCCAGTTGACCGATGTGCTGACCGTGCTCATGAAGGCCGCCACCAGGGAGACCACCACAAGGCCGAGGGCCACCGGCGGCAGCAGCTGAACAGCCAGTGCCGGGTAGCTCAGCTCGCTGTCGGTCTGCTCGGGCAGCAGCACCACGGCGGCCAGCGCCACCACCACCCAGAGCCAGCTCCGGATCAGATAGTTGACCACCAGAAACACCCAGCCGGCGAGCCGGGCCTGTTGCTCATCACGGGTGGCGAGCATGCGTTGGATGAATTCACCGCCACCGTCGCTGCGACGGAAACTCCACCACTGCACCGCGAGGTAGGCGGTGAACATCGGCACGCTGATGCCGGCACCCTCCAGCCAGCGGATGCCGCCGTCCTGCCAGTTCCAGGGCACCAGGCTCAGCAGCTCCGGGCGACCGAGATCCTGCAGCTGACTGAGCAGAGCATCCATACCGCCGGCAGCCCGCAGCGCCGCCACCGCGACGACCAGAGCACCGACGAGAGCCAGCAGCAACTGAATCAGATCCGTGACCACCACCGCCCAGAGCCCGCCGGCGACGGTGTAACTGATCACAAGCAGGGCCACCACCGCCAGCAGCCAGACGGTGTCGGTGATGCCCAGAGCAGCCGGCTGGCCGGACACGATGCCGAGCGCTTCAACAACCTTGCGCAGCGCAAGAAAGGCGTAACCGATGCCGATGCAGTTCACCGGCAAAGCCAGCAGAAAGGCCTTGATGCCCCGCAGCCAGGCGGCAGCGGCCCCGCCGTAGCGCAGTTCCGTGAAAGCGGCGTCGGTGAGCACACCGCTGCGACGCCAGAGCGGAGCGAAGACCACCGCCATCGCGACGTGGGCCAGCCCGAAACTCCACCACTCCCAGTTACCGGCAAGGCCGCGGGACCCCACCAGCCCGGCGACATACAGCGGCGTGTCGATCGAGAAGGTGGTGGCTGCCATCGAGGCACCAGCCAGCCAGCCGCTGAGCCGACGCCCGGCAACGAAGTAATCGTCCTCGCCGCGATTGCGACGCGCCAGCCACAACCCGAGCACCAGGGTCATGACCAGATAGGCGATCAGCAGGACCCAATCGATCGCCGCCATGAACAGGTCTCAGCTCGCAGAAGTTTCCCGCATCTGTCGCCTGAGCTGACCACAGGCGGCGTTCTGATCCAGACCACGGCTGGCCCGCAGGCTCACCGCCACGCCGCGGCGCTCGAGAACGCGACGGAACGCATGGATCCGCTGAGGGGTGGGGCGCTGGAACTCCTCCTCCTCGATCGGGTTGTAGGCGATCAGATTCACGTGACTCTGAAAGCCGCCGACCCGATCGGCCAGCTCTTCAGCGTGCTCAGGCCGGTCGTTGAGCGTCCCGAGCAGGATGTATTCGAAGCTGACGCGACGGCCGGTCACCGCCAGATAGTGACGGCAGTCCTCCAGCAGAGCGTCGTAGGGGTAGGTGCTCGCGGTGGGGATCAGCTCCTCGCGCAGCTGCTGATTGGGGGCATGCAGGCTGACGGCGAGGGTGAACTGGGCGCGACCCAGCCGCTCGAGGGCGAGTTCTGCCAGCTGCGGCAGGGTACGGGGCACACCGACGGTGCTGACGGTGATGCGGCGTTGTCCGATGCCGAGGTCATCGTTGAGGCAGCGGATCGCATCAAGCACCGCAGCGCTGTTGAGCAGCGGTTCCCCCATGCCCATGAACACGATGTGAGAGGGGCGGCGATCCATGGCCTCGCGCACGCTCAGCACCTGATCGACGATCTCGTGGGTCTCGAGGGATCGCTGCAGCCCCCCTTTGCCGGTGGCGCAGAACCGGCAGGCCATCGGACAGCCCACCTGGCTGGAGACGCAGACCGTCAGGCGCTGGTCGGTGGGAATCCCAACCGTTTCGATCGTCTCGCCGTCATCGGTGGACAGCAGCAGCTTGGTGGTGGCGTCAGCAGCCACCGAACGGTGAACCTGCCTGAGACGCCCGACCGTGGCACCCGCTTCGCTCAACGATGATCGCCAGGCCTTGGGCAGCACGGTGATATCCGCCAGGGAATGGGCTCCCTTGGCATAGATCCAGTCGTGCAGCTGCCGCCCACGGAAGGCCGGCTGCCCCTGAGCCACAGCCCAGTCCTCAAGCTCGGCCGCGCTGCGGCCGAGCAGTGCGCTGCTCACCAGACCAGCAGACCGTGGCCGAGTTTGATCTCCACAGCCAGAAGGGCGATGAATCCGAGCATCGCCATGCGACCGTTCAGCCTCTCGGTGTGACCGTGGAAGCCGTAGCGCGGCAGGCGGCGCTGCGGAATCTCAGTGGGTTGAAGCATGTCGGGTCAGCTTGGAACGGGGTCGTGAGCGGGATCAATCGTCGGAGAGCAGGCCTTCCTCCTGAAGACCTTCGACGGCTTCGGCATCAACAACCTGCTCCTCCTTCAGCTCATTGTCGGCGTCGGGGCGAGCGAACGCGGCGAAGTTGCTGGTGGAGGGATCGATGTTGTGGCGGGTGCGGGTGGCCTCGAGATCCTCCTCGCTGGGGTCATCCAGCACCGCCGTGGAGCTGGCTGCCGGAGGCATGTCCACGGTGTAGTCAGGACGAAGGTTCTGCATGCGGCGGTAGCCGCTGGGATCTTCCGAAAGGATGTCCGGATGAGGACCGGCCTCTTTCTGCAGCTCCTCCTCGAAACCGCTGAAGCCTGTGCCGGCAGGGATCAGGCGACCGATGATCACGTTCTCCTTGAGGCCGCGCAGCCAATCGCTCTTGCCTTCGATGGCGGCTTCGGTGAGCACCCGCGTGGTCTCCTGGAAGGAAGCGGCGGAGATGAAGCTGTCGGTGTTCAGGGACGCCTTGGTGATGCCCAGAAGCACCGGCGTGAACTCCGCAGGGGCGCCACCGGTGATGGCCATCGCCTGGTTGGTGTCCTCCACCTGACGCAACTCGATCAGTTCGCCGGGCAGCAGGGTGGTGTCGCCGGCATCCTCGACCCGCACCTTGCTGGTCATCTGACGCACGATCACCTCGATGTGCTTGTCATCGATGGAGACGCCCTGGGACTTGTAGACGTTCTGCACCTCGGTCACCAGGCGGTGCTGCAGGTTGGCGATCGCCTCCTGAGCCCCTTCCATCAGCGGCTTGCGGCTGCGCAGATCCTCGAAGAAGCACTCCAGCAACTCGTGTGGATTGATCGGACCATCGGTGAGCAGCTCACCGGCGGTCACCTGCTGGCCGTTGCTGACCATCACGTTGCGGCCCAGCAGGATCGGGTACTCGCCGATGGCGTCATCGGCCTCGATCACCGTGACCGTGATCGACTCGTCGTCCTGCTTGATCTCCACAGTGCCGGGCTTCTTGCAGAGCACGGCGGATTCCCTGGGGCGACGAGCTTCGAGCAGTTCCTCGATCCGGGGCAGACCCTGAACGATGTCGCCGGTCTTCTGACGTTCGAACACCAGCAGAGCCAAACCGTCTCCGCGTTGCACCAGTTCGCTGTCGCGCACGTGCAGCAGGGAATCCGGCGACACCATGTACGGACGGCCCAGACGCAGGGTGATGGCCTTGCCCTCCACTTTCTCGACTTCGCCGCAGCAGCTGGCGGGTTCCCCGTCGGCGAGCAGATCACCGTCGACGATGCGCTGACCGACGCTCACCAAGGGTGTGCCGCTGGTGGTGAGGGTGGTGGTGTCCTCAGGACGCTCGACGATCATGCGTCGCACCGGTTCGGCTTCGGTGGCTTCGGGGAGCTGAGCCACACCCGCCTGCTTGCAGAGGATCTGCGTGGTGGCGACCACGTCGCCGGCCTTCACGGAAATGCCATCCTCCACCTGAAGCTCCGTATGGGTGGAGCCGTGGCTGGAGTCGGACATCGTGTCGCGACGCACGAGGATCGACTCAAGGATCACCAGACGCAGCCTTGAGATGGTCTTGGCCCGTTTGTCCGGGGCCTTCTCCACATCCACCGTCATCTGCGGTGTGGTGTCGAAGGTCTCGAGCAGCAGCTGGGTCTTGAGCAGTTCAACGCCCTCGACGGACTTGATCAGTTCGCCGTCCTTGAAGGCGAGTCGCTGGGTGGCCTTGATGCCGAGATGCGGGCCGTTGGCCTGTTTCACGTGAGACAGCTCGGGCAGCTGGGCTTCGTTGGGGATGGTGTATTCCTCCACCGGACGCAGCAGCAGGCCCTTGCCTTCAGGGGTCTCGACGGTCTGGACGAAGCGCATCTCTTCGGAGCTGAGCCCCTTGGCGATCTCCTCGCCGGGGTTGACCATCTGGCCATCGCCCTCGAAACGCTCCAGTGCCTTGCTGTCGCTGGAGAGGTGGAATTCACCGCCGCGGACGATGATCTCGCGCAGGATGTCGTTCTTCTGAGTGACGGTGACGATGCCGGCGGTCTGGCTGAAGATGTCCTTCACCACTTCGGTGCCGGCCTCGATCCACTGACCGTCCGTGATCATCAACAGGGAGATGTCCTTGTTGATCTCATGGGTCTCCTGGGGGATCCAGAGCAGGGTGCCGCCTTTGTTCACCTCGTAGCCGTTCTTGGCGGAGCGGGCCTTCTTGATCGCCAGACCGGGCGCGAAGCGCACCAGACCTCCGGTCTGGGTGCGGAACCGGTCATCCGCCAGCTCGGCGATCACCTCACCGGAGCCGATCTTGCTGCCGGGGATGGTGTTGAGGCGATAACGGGTGCCGTCCTTGGCTTCCAGATTCCAGATCTCACCGGAGTGCGTGGATTCCTCCAGCAGCTTGAAGTCCTTGAGGGTCATCGCCGTGGTGACAATCTGAACCTCACGGGAATCGCCGATGGAATCGCGCAGACGCACCTCGCCGCCGTACTCACTGCGCTGGCTGGCTTCCGCCAGCACCTGGCCTTCGACGACGGAGCTCTGACTGCCGACAACGGGCTGCGCGTTGGGAGGCAGGTTGTAGACATCGCCAGCCAGCACCCACATCCGGCCCAGACGCTGGGCCTTGACGGTGATGTTGCCCTGGCGGTCGGTGACCTCCTTCGGCTGGATCTTGTCTTCGTAACGGACCTGGCCGGCCAGATCGCAGATCACATCCTTGGTCGCCTTCTCCACGCTCTTCTTCACCGCACCCGCGGCGATCTGAGCGACGGTCACGTCCGTCTCGATGGTCTGGCCGTTGTCAACGAACAGCAGGGAACCGTTGGTGACTTCGATCTTCTGGGCCTTGCCCTTGCCCGAAGGCTTGATGGTGAGGTTGAAATCCACCTCGGCCTGCTGAGCCTCGACCCCATGGGGCGTGCGGTAGGGACGCACCCTGGCTTTGGCGGAGAAATCAACGGTTCCGGCAATGGTGGAGCGCACCACACCCGTTTCCGCCGTGGACACACCCCCGGTGTGGAAGGTGCGCATCGTCAGCTGCGTGCCGGGCTCACCGATGGACTGGGCGGCGATGATGCCGACGGCTTCGCCGAGGTCGACCAGTTCGTTGTGGGCCAGTGCCCAGCCGTAGCACTTGCGGCACACCGAGCGGTTGGCCTCGCAGGTGAGCGGGGAACGGACGCTGACGGCGGTGATGCCGGCCTTCTCGAACGTTGAGGAGAGGGGTGGATCGATCTCGGTGTTCCGCTCCGCGAGCACCTCACCGTCGGCGCTCACCACCTGCGCGGCGGTGAGGCGACCGACCAGACGCTTGCCGTAGCGACCGTCTTCGGCCTCCACCACGATGTGACGCATCGTGCCGCAGTCATCCTCACGGACGATCACATCCTGAGCCACGTCCACCAGACGACGGGTGAGGTAGCCGGAGTCAGCCGTCCGCAGGGCGGTGTCCACCAGACCCTTGCGAGCTCCGTAGGAGGAGATCACATACTCGGTGACCGTCAGACCCTCACGGAAATTGGTGCGGATCGGAAGGTCGATGATCTCGCCCTGCGGGTTCGCCATCAGGCCCCGCATGCCCACCAGCTGACGCACCTGGGACATGTTTCCCCGGGCACCGGAGTTGGCCATCATCCAGACCGAGTTCAGCGGCGCGTTCTGGTTGAAGTTCTTCTTCACCGCGTCCACCAGACGCTCGTTGGTCTCCGTCCAGGTGTCGATCACCTTGGTGTGGCGTTCCACCTCCGTGATCTCTCCCAGCCGGTAGCGCTCCTCCGTGGCGGTGATCTGCTCCTCCGCCTGACCCAGCAGGTCCTTCTTGGCCTCCGGAACGCGCAGGTCCTCCACGGAGATGGACACGGCCGCCTGGGTGGCATAGCGGAAGCCGAGATCCTTGAGCTTGTCCGCCATCTCGGCGGTCACAGCCGTGCCGTGGTTCTTGTAGGCCCAGGCCACCAGCTGCTTGAGGGCCCGCTTGTCGACGACGTGGTTTCGGAACGGCGGCGGGGTCTTGGCCAGTGGACGGGATGCGCTCTCAGGAGCTGGGGTGGCGTCCTTGGCCGCCTTGGAGGACTTGCGGGACTTGGAAGTGGTCATGGCTGCGCGCAGATCAGGAGAAGGGAGGTTCGGGAAGACGGAAGGGTCAGGCGGCGGCCACAGCGCCGATGATGGTGTGATTCATCACCACACGTCCGACGGTGGTGAGCAGATAACGGCTGATCAGAGCGCCGTCCTCGTCAAAGCGGTCACGGCGGTAGCTCCATTGCTCGATACGGGTGCCGTCGCCGAGGTCTTCGGCCTTGATCGGCTCCTCGAGCTCATCCTTGTCCTCGACTTCACCGTTGAAGCGGACCCAGACCCACTCGTGCAGATCGATGCGCTTGTCCTCGAAGGCATGGATGACATCTTCAAGGTCGGCGAAGGTGCGGCTGCGATCCCCGAACTCGGGCTGCTCGGACTCCGGCCGGAGAGCGGTGAGGTAGTACGAGCCGAGCACCATGTCCTGGGACGGCGTGATGATCGGTTCTCCCGTGGCGGGCGAGAGGATGTTGTTGCTGGCCAGCATCAGCATGCGCGCCTCGGTCTGCGCTTCGATCGCCAGAGGAACGTGCACAGCCATCTGGTCGCCGTCGAAGTCAGCGTTGAACGCTGGGCAGACGAGCGGATGGAGCTGAATCGCCCGGCCATCCACCAGCTTCGGTTCGAAGGCCTGGATACCGAGGCGGTGCAGCGTCGGTGCCCGGTTCAGCATGATCGGGTGCCCCTCGATCACCTCCTGAAGCACCTGCATCACCTCATCGTCGGCCCGCTGAATCAGCTTCTTGGCCGCCTTGATGTTGTTGACGATGTTCTGACGGATCAGACGGTGAATGACGAACGGCTGGAACAGCTCGATCGCCATCTCCTTGGGCAGACCGCACTGGTGCATCTTCAGCTTCGGCCCGACCACGATCACGGAACGACCGGAGTAATCGACCCGCTTGCCGAGCAGGTTCTGACGGAAGCGACCCTGCTTGCCCTCGATGATGTCGCTGAGTGATTTCAGCGGCCGGTTGTTGGCACCCACCACAGTGCGACCGCGACGGCCGTTGTCGATCAGGGCGTCGACGGCCTCCTGCAGCATCCGCTTCTCGTTGCGGACGATGATTTCAGGGGCCAGGATCTCCTGAAGCCTTGCCAGACGGTTGTTGCGGTTGATCACCCGCCGGTAGAGATCGTTGAGATCACTGGTGGCGAAGCGACCACCGTCGAGCTGCACCATCGGGCGCAGGTCGGGGGGAATCACGGGGATCACATCCAGCACCATCCACTCGGGACGGGCACTGGTGGCGATGAAGTTGTCGATCACCCGCAGGCGCTTGATCAGCTTGGCCCGCTTCTGCCCCTTGCTGCCGTTGATCTCCTCCCGCAGCTGTTCGGCCACCTCATCCAGGGTGAGGTCCTCCAGCAGCTGCTTGAGGGCCTCGGCACCGATGCCCACCACGGGCTCGTTCTCGATTTCGGATTCCTCGGCGTAGATCTCGTCCTCGATCTCCAGCCACTCGTCCTCGGTGAGCAGCTGCTTGTACTTGAGATCCTTGTGATCGCCGGGATCCAGCACCACATAGCAGTTGAAGTAGACGATCTGCTCCACATCCCGCAGAGGCATGTCCAACAGGATCGCCACGTAGCTGGGGATGCCCTTCAGGTACCAGACGTGTGACACCGGGGCCGCCAGCTTGATGAAGCCCATGCGATGGCGGCGCACCCGACTCTCGGTGACCTCAACGCCGCAGCGTTCGCAGACGATGCCGCGGTGACGGACACGCTTGTACTTGCCGCAGTGGCATTCCCAGTCCTTGGAGGGACCGAAGATCTTTTCGCAGAACAGCCCGTCCATTTCGGGCTTCAGGGTGCGGTAGTTGATGGTCTCCGGTTTGGTGACCTCGCCCACCACCTGGCCGTTGGGCAAGGTGCGCTGGCCCCACTCCATCACCCGTTCAGGTGACGCGAGCGTGATCTTGACGTAGTCGAAGTGGTTCTCGGTGCGGAGGTTGCTGTTGGTCATGGACGGAGGGGGAAGGAAGGGCTGTCAGTCGGTTTGATCAGGTCGGTCCGTCAGTCCTCGTCGTAATCCGCGACGCCGAGGGATTCGTAGGTCGGGCGGCTCGGTGTGCTGCGACGCGGGTTCACGTCCTGCATCAGATCCACCTCCTTGCCTTCATCGGTGTACACCGCGATGTCTAGGCCGAGCGACTGAAGCTCGCGCATCAGCACCTTGAACGACTCCGGCGTGCCGGGACGGGGAATCGGCTTGCCTTTGACGATCGCGTTGAGCGCCTCGTTGCGACCCTGCATGTCGTCGGACTTGACGGTGAGCAGTTCCTGGAGGGTGTAAGCGGCGCCGTAGGCCTCCAGAGCCCACACCTCCATCTCGCCCAGACGCTGACCACCCTGCTGAGCCTTGCCGCCCAGGGGTTGCTGCGTGACCAGGGAGTAGGGGCCGGTGGAGCGGGCGTGGATCTTGTCGTCCACGAGGTGCACCAGCTTGAGGAAGTGGGAATAGCCCACAGCCACAGGCTGATCGAAGGGAAGACCGGTGCGGCCATCCCGCAGCACGAGCTTGCCGGGATCATCGGGGGCATAGACCCAGTCTTTTCCGGGTTGCTTGGCGGCCTCCTTCAGGAAGGCTTCGCAGGTTTGCTGAGACATCTCAGCACCGTGCATCTCATCGAAGGGCACCACGCGCACCCGGCAGTCGAGATTGGACGCGGCCCAGCCCATCAACAGCTCGAACACCTGGCCCACATTCATGCGGCTGGGCACACCCAGAGGGTTGAGGCAGATGTCAACCGGGGTGCCATCCGGCAGGTAAGGCATGTCCTCCCGGGGAAGGATGCGGCTGATGATGCCCTTGTTGCCGTGGCGGCCGGCCATCTTGTCGCCCACCTGGATCTTGCGGCGCTGCGCCACATAGACCCTCACCACCATGTTGGCGCCGGGCGGAAGCTCATCGCCCTGCTCGCGGGTGTAGATCCGCACATCCACAACGCGGCCGCGCTCGGTGCCCGGCACCCGCAGAGAGTTGTCGCGCACATCACGGGCCTTCTCGCCGAAGATCGCGCGCAGCAGCTTCTCTTCCGGAGGCTGATCGGATTCCCCTTTCGGAGTGACCTTGCCGACCAGGATGTCGCCGCTCTCAACGAAGGCTCCAACCCGGATGATGCCCATCTCATCGAGATTGCCCAGGCTCTCCTCGGCAACGTTGGGGATCTCCCTGGTGATCTCTTCCGGTCCGAGCTTCGTCTGACGGGCCTCGATCTCGTACTTCTCGATGTGCACCGAGGTGTACAGGTCGTCGGTGACCAGACGCTCGCTGACGAGCAGCGCGTCTTCGAAGTTGTATCCCTCCCAGGGCATGTAGGCGATCAGGACGTTCTGACCGAGGGCGATCTCACCGCCCTCACAGGCGGAACCATCCGCCAGCACCTGCCCGACGATCACCTGATCACCGCAGCGGACGATCGGACGGTGGTTGAGACAGGTGTCCTGGTTGGAGCGCTGATACTTCTGGAGGAAGTGGTTGTGGTCGTTGCCATCCTCGTCCTGCACCACGATCGCGGTGGCGTCGACGAAGGTGACCGTTCCGTTGACCCGGGAGATCGGCACCATGCCGGAGTCACGGGCCACCTGGGTCTCCAGACCGGTTCCCACCAGGGCCCGCTCAGGACGCAGCAGCGGCACGGCCTGACGCTGCATGTTGGATCCCATCAGGGCGCGGTTGGCGTCGTCGTGCTCCAGGAACGGAATCAGCGAGGCAGCAACCGAGATCACCTGCACCGGTGAAAGGGCGACGTAGTCGACCTGCTCCGGCGGAACTTTCTCGAAGTCCTGGCGGTAGCGCACCGGGATCAGATCGGCCTTGATCCGGCCGTCGTCGTCGGTGGCCACGTCACCAGGCGCGACGCGCACCTCATCTTCCCGGTCGGCGGAAAGGTAGATGGGATCGCCGTCCTTGCGCACGACACCGTTCTCAACCCGCCAGAAGGGGGTTTCGATGAAGCCGTACTCGTTCACCCGGGCGTGGGTGGCCAGGGAGTTGATCAGTCCGGCATTCGGCCCTTCCGGCGTCTCGATCGGGCAAAGACGGCCGTAGTGGGAGGGGTGAATGTCGCGAACGGCGAAGCCGGCCCGCTCACGGGTCAGACCGCCGGGTCCAAGGGCGGAAATGCGTCGTTTGTGCGTCAGCTCAGCCAGCGGATTCGTCTGATCCATGAACTGGCTCAGCTGGCTGGAGCCGAAGAACTCCTTGATCGCCGCCACCAGCGGCTTGGGGTTCACCAGCTGGGCGGGGGTGAGCGAATCGGTCTCGCCGACGGTCATCCGCTCCTTGATGATCCGCTCCAGGCGGTTGAGTCCGACCCGGACCTGGTTCTGGAGGAGCTCTCCAACGGAGCGGACGCGGCGGTTCCCGAGGTGATCAATGTCATCGAGCACGGCGCCGCCGACATCCAGCCCGAGGTTGATCAGGTAGTCGAGGGTGGAGAGCACATCCTCATGTGTGAGGGTGCGCACCGTGTCGGGGATGGTGAGACGCAGCTTCTTGTTGATCTTGTAGCGGCCGACCCGGCCGAGGTCGTAGCGCTTGGGGTCGAAGAAGCGGGTCTGCAACAGCTGCTGACCACCACTGACGGACGGCGGTTCACCGGGACGCAGCTTCTTGTAGAGCTCGAGGAGTGCCTGATCCTCGGAACTGATGCCCTCATCATTCGCGGCATCGATGGACTTCTTGTAAGCCTCGGGGTGACGCAGTTTGTCGAGAACGTCGTTATCCGACAGCCCCATCGCACGCATCAGCACGTGGGCGTTGATCTTGCGAGTCTTGTCAACACGAACGTGCAGCAGATCGTTCTTATCAGTTTCGAACTTCAGCCAGGCACCACGGTTGGGAATGACGCTGGCGTTGTAGGTACGGCGGCCGTTCTTGTCCATTTCATCCTTGAAATAGACACCCGGACTGCGCACGATCTGATTAACGATCACCCGCTCGGCGCCGTTGATGATGAACGTGCCGCGTTCGGTCATCAACGGCAGTTCGCCGATGAACACCTCCTGCTCCTTGATCTCGCCGGTCTCTTTGTTGACCAGGCGGCAGGTGACATACATCTGTGAGGCAAAGGTCGCATCGCGACGCTTCGCCTCTTCCACGTCATGGCGGGGGCGCTTCAGGCGGTACTCGCTGCCGATGAAATGCAGCTCCAGCTTGCCGGTGTAATCCGTGATGGGAGAGAAGCTCTCAAGCTCCTCGATCAGTCCCTGATCCAGAAACCACTTGAAGCTGGCCCGCTGCACCTCCACCAGATCAGGGAGGTAGGTGGCGGTCTTGGCGACCTGAATCGCGCTGCTGCTCATGCGGGGACCGGCAGAGAGGACGAATGGACAAGAGGCCTGGACAGACCGTCGCAGCAGACAACAAGCAATCCGAGACAGCAAAAGCGGCGGCTGCCGCCCCTCCGCAGAGGGCCGACAGCGCCGCAGTTGAGCTCAGAGATCGCGGGTCAGATCAGCTGACGACGACAAGTTCACCGGAAGGGAAATGGACGCTTCGGGGTCGGTGGAGACGGCAAGCCGCTCCCTGACCAGGCCAATACAACATCTTACATATCGGGGGGCCTGCGTCACGAAACAGCTTCGGTCTGTCAGGGAAGGCCAAACAACCGGCGGGCGTTCGCCGTGCTCTGGGCCGCCACGACCTCCAGGTCGACGCCTCGCAACTCGGCGACCCGAGCCGCGACAGCCGCCACGAATGCGGGCTCATTGCGTTTGCCGCGACGGGGCACCGGCGCCAGGAACGGGCAATCGGTTTCCACCAGAAAACGGTCTTCAGGAACCTGGCGGGCACAGTCGTGGGTCGGAACGGCCTTGGGGAAGGTCACCGTGCCGCTGAAGCTGATATGAAAGCCCAGATCCAGAAACCCATGCATCTCTTCGGGCGTTCCCCCCCAGCAGTGCATCACCCCGGCAGGGCAGCGCCCCTCGCTCTGGCGGCCTCGCAGTTCCGCCAGCATCGGTTCGGCCGCATCGCGGCAGTGAATGATCACAGGCAGATCCAGCTCGACCGCCAGATCCAGCTGCGGGCGCAGCACCTTCAGCTGTTCCTCGAGGTTCTTGTCCCGGAACAGATCAAGTCCGAGTTCGCCGATCGCCACCACACGATCGTCCTCAAGGGCGGCTCGGCGCAGGGTCGACACCGTGTCGCCGCCCCAGTGCTCGGTATCCAGGGGATGGACACCCACCGAGTAGCGCATCTCCGGGAAACGATCGGCCAGGGCTCGGATCGCTGGGATTTCAGCCGGCTCGACGCAGGCGTGCAGCAGAGCGCCGACACCGGCTTCACGCCAACGTGCCGCCACCTCATCCAGATCCTCATCGAAGTTCCGGAAGACGATGTGGCAGTGACTGTCAATCAGCGTCGGGGAAGACAAAGGAGCTGAATCTCGCTTTCAGCTCCATTCTGCCGGTCTCCGAAGAGGGTGATGACGCTCAGTTGGCCGGCTCGAGCACCTTGCGGACCGCAGCGCTGATTCTGGATTTCTGGTTGGCACCGTTATTGCGGTGCAGCACACCCACCTTCACGGCCTTGTCGATCCTGCTGAAGGCAGCACGCATCGACTCCTGCACGCTGGCCTTGGCATCGTCGCCAGGCGCAGTGCTGTAGGCATCACAGGCGTTGAAGCACCGCTTCATCAGAGTGCGCAGCGAGGATTTGTAGGTGCGGTTGCGCAGACGGTTGCGCTCGGCGATCTCAATCCGCTTCTTTGATGAGTTGTTATTGGCCACTGAGGCGCAGAAGTCGCGAACAATCCAACAACATACTCTCCGGCAGGCACAGCCAACACGGAATGGGGTTCTAGTTTGATCTGCGCGCATTGAGATCCAGCCTTGCCTGAGAGCCGTCCGGCACCCTTCCCCCTGCGTGTTCTGCAGGACCCGGAGCAGGCCCGGCAGGAGCTGGCTCGCGTGGCGAGCCGCAACGTCAGCAGCAGTCAGCAGCAGGCCCGCTCTCTGGTGGACGGAATCCTCGAGGATGTCCGCCAGCGCGGAGATGCCGCCGTTGCTGAGTACACCGAACGCTTCGACCGCTTTCGCCCCGTTCCGATCGCGGTGCCGAAGGACGATCTGGGCCGCGCCTGGCAGGAGCTGCCGGAGAACCTGCGCGATGCCCTCGATCTGGCACACCGTCGCATTCAGGAATTCCACCAACGGCAGCGCCCGCAGGACATCGCCGTCACGGGAGTGCATGGCGAGAAGCTCGGTCGACGCTGGCGACCCGTGGAACGCGCCGGGCTCTATGTGCCAGGGGGTCGGGCGGCTTACCCGAGCACGGTTCTGATGAACGCCGTCCCGGCGAAGGTCGCCGGTGTGAACGACATCGTGATCTGTTCGCCGGCGGGACCCGACGGTCAGGTGAACCCGGTGGTTCTCGCCGCAGCACACCTCAGCGGCGTGCGCACCGTGATGCGGATCGGCGGCGCCCAGGCTGTGGCCGCCATGGCTTACGGCACCGAAAGCGTGCCGAAAGTGGATGTGATCAGCGGCCCCGGGAATCTGTACGTGACCCTGGCCAAGCAAGCCGTCTACGGCCAGGTGGGCATCGATTCCCTGGCAGGACCCAGCGAAGTGCTGGTGATCGCCGACCAGAGCGCGGTGCCGTCGCAGGTGGCTGCGGATCTGCTGGCCCAGGCGGAGCACGACCCCCTCGCGGCCGCCGTTCTGATCACCACCAACGCAGCTCTGGCCGAGACGATCGGAGACGAGATCGCACGCCAGCTCGAGGGGCACCCCCGCCGGGAGATCTGCGAAGCCTCCCTGGGCAACTGGGGGCTGGTGGTGGTCTGCGATGACCTGGAAACCTGCGCGCGGCTCAGCGACGGGTTCGCGCCGGAGCATCTCGAGCTGCTCGTGGAGCGACCGGAACCTCTGGCCGATCGCATCCACCATGCCGGAGCGATCTTTCTTGGGCCCTGGTCCCCCGAAGCCGTGGGCGACTATCTCGCCGGTCCGAACCACACGCTGCCCACCTGCGGTGCAGCCCGCTTCAGCGGTGCACTGAGTGTGGAGACCTTCATGCGCCACACCTCTCTGATCGGGTTCAACAAGGCCGCCCTGGAGGCGACGGCTTCAGCGGTTCAGGAGCTGGCCGTGAGCGAAGGCCTTCACAGCCACGCCGACTCGGTGAGGAGGCGCCTCAGCTGAGGCGCTTCTCCAGACTGCGCACACCAGCTGTGCCATCGGTGATTTCACCCACGAGGACCTCGTCGGCCAGGTTGACGAACAGGCCGTTCTCGAGCACGCCGGGAATGTTGTTAACAGCGCGTTCCAGCTCGACGGGATCCGCAATGCCGCCATCCATGCGGACATCGAGAACGAGATTGCCCTGATCGGTGACCACCGGACCGGCCTTGCGCTGCGCCATCCGCAGCTCAGCGCTTCCTCCCATCGACGCCAACTGCTGCTGCACCTGACGCCAGGCACCGGGCAGAACCTCCACCGGAAGCAGAAAACCGAGGTTGAGACGGTCCACCAGTTTGGTGGAATCCACCACCACCACGAACGTCTCGGCTCTGGCAGCCACCAGCTTCTCCTGCACGTGGCAGGCTCCACCGCCCTTGATCAGCTGAAAACCGGGATCCACTTCATCGGCACCATCGATGGCCAGATCGATGCGTTGCACCGCATTCAGGCTGAGCAGGGGAATGTTCAGCTCAGCCGCCAGCACCTCTCCCTGAAACGAGGTGGTGACGGCGACGATGTCCTTGAGTTCGCCGCTGGCCAGCTTGGCGCCCAGCGCCTTGATCATCAGAGCCGCCGTGGATCCGGAACCCAGACCGAGCACCATGCCGTCCCGGATCTGCTGAACGGCAGCGTCGGCCACCGCCTGCTTCATCTGGGTCTGGAGATCCGCCATCGAGCCGAAACTTGAGGACGCGACCGTAGCAAGGGTTTCAGGCGAGTTCCGACAGCGGCGCTGGCTTGACAGACAAGGTGAGCTCCCGGCCGTTACGTAGCAGCTTCAAGGGCAGGGGTGTTCCCAGGCTGGCCGCATCAACCACCTCGAGCAGCGCCTGAGGATCCGGTACCGGCCGATCGTCGACGGCGATGACCAGATCGCCGCGACGCAGCCCGGCCCGATCCGACGGGCCATCGGGCATCACGCTCTGGACAAGGGCGCCACTGCGTTCAGGCAGCTGCACCAGGGCATTGGGATCGCGGTTGTGATCCCTGGCCATGCGTGGCGTGAGAGCCACCAGCTGCAAACCGATGTAGGGATGAACAACCTCGCCCTGCTGCTCGAGCTGATCGGCAACACGGCGGGCCAGGTTGATCGGGATCGCAAAGCCGAGCCCGGCACCCGGGCCTGAGCGGACCAGGGTGTTGATACCGATCACGTCTCCCTCCCCATTCACCAGCGGGCCCCCGGAGTTGCCGGGGTTGATCGCGGCATCGGTCTGAACCAGATCCAGTCGCTTATCGGCGAAACCAAGGCTGTTGATGTTGCGGTGAAGACTGCTGACGATGCCAAGGGTCACCGTGCGTTCAAGACCGAACGGGGTCCCGAGCGCAATCGCCCAGTCACCGACCTGCATGATTTCCGAATCACCCAGGGGAGCCTTCGGGGGCAGGTCATGCCCCTGCAGCCGGACCAGAGCCAGATCGGTGACGGAATCGGTGCCCACCACCTGACCATCCAGCTGCCGCCCATCAGCCAGGGTGACGCTCACCGTGTCGACACGCTCCACGACATGAGCGTTGGTGAGCACGAGTCCATCGGGATCGATCACCACCCCGGAGCCCTGACCCCGCTCCCGCTCCTGACCGAGCGGCGGGTCGCCGAGCAGATCTCGCAGCAACGGGTCGATCAGGGTTGGATCAAAGGGCTGCCGCTCCACGGCACGTTCGGTGTCGATCCGAACCACCGCAGGAGCAACCTTCTCCACAGCTCGGGCCACAAAGCTGTGCTCGAGGGCCGGAGCTTGAGGCGCCATCCACAGGAACGGCACGACAGCCAGAAGGAAAGTCAGAACCTGCCGCATCAAGGAGCTCAGGAATCGAGGCCCATCACTGTGGGGTGTTCTATCCGAGTTCGCGACGGGGTGACGTTGATCCAAATCGAGCGTGAATCGTCAAGCCGGCGGCCGGATGACTGCCAGATGCAGCGACTCTCGCTAAAGAAGAATTCAGTCGATGTGTCTGCATGCGTGCTTTAACGGCCCTGGCACCAGCGGCGGCCATGCTCGCGATGGTTGCTCCCTTGGCCTTCTCGCCAACAGCGAAAGCGGAGAGCACAACGCTCAAAGCTGTGATCTTCGAGGAGGTCAACCCCCTCTACCGGAAGACCGACGGCGGTTACGAAGGGCTCGGCGTGGACATCCTCGAGCAGATCCGGATCCAGGCCAGGAGACGAAACGTCAGCTATCGCGTGGCCTCCTCGGTGAAGGACGGCGTCGGTGCGGTGATCAGCGGCAAAGCTGACATCGCCTGCGGTGTGGCCTTCACCTGGGGTCGAGCAACCCAGTTGAGCTACAGCCTGCCCTTCGCCATCGGGGGCACACGACTTCTCACGGCCTTCGACACCACCGTCGATGGGACACCGGACTCGTTGAAGGGACAGACCGTCGGAGTGGTGCAAGACACCCCTGCGGCGAATGTGCTGAAAAGCGTGGCTCCAGGCGTGACGCTCAAAACCTTCAAGAGACCTGATGAGGCACTCGATGCCTACAACAAAGGTGAAGTTCCAATCCTCGGTGGCGGGACCCTGTGGCTGGCTGCCAACAGCAGCCCGAACGAGAGCGCTCTGCTTCCTTTCCGCCCCTATGCACGATCCGGCATCGGCTGCATCGTGAACCAGAAGAACGGCAAGCTGCTGTCTTCCACCAACGTGGCAATCGGCCAGATGATGCAGGCCTACATGGACGGAGACGCAGGCACCCGTCGAATGATCGACCGCTGGATCGGTCCCGACAGCAACGTCGGCCTCACCCAGCAAGCGATCAAATCGTTGTACGGCCTGATTCTCAGCACCACAGCCGAAATCTCCACTTCGGTTGACCCCGGCAGCTGAACCAACACCCAACTCCTTCATCCATCCACTTTTCTTCTGTCATGAAACGCTCCCTGCTCGCTTTTCAGGCCCTGCTCGCCTCCAGCGCCATCCTCTGCCAGACCGCTGAGGCCAGCTCGACCTACAACGCTCCTGATGAGGTGCAGAGCAGCCTCGAGACTCGCATCGAGGCAGCCAGGTCCGGCGACTGGAGCAACCTGCTGAATCCCTCCGACGTCGAGGGTGAACTCGTCGCCAAGAGCAAATGGGGCAACGGTGGCGGCCACAAGTTCAGCAACAGCCGTGGATCCGGTAAGTGGAAGAACGGCAAGGGCGGCAACAAGTGGGGCAACAGTCGCAACACCTGGGGTAATGGCGGCTATCACGGTGGCTGGCGCAATGGCGGCGGCGGCTGGAAGAACGGTGGCGGCGGCTTCGTCAACTGGTGATCAGTACCACGGAAGCAGGGCCCGACCTCAGCCGGTTCGGGCCCATCGGCCTCGTAGTGGTTCAGTCCACATCGCTCTGCAACCTCGACTGCTCCTACTGCTACCTGCCCGATCGGCAGAAGAAACGGGTCTTTGACCTGGATCTGCTGCCGCTTCTGGTGCGTCGCATTCTGGAAAGTCCGTATGCCGGCCCTGAGTTCTCTCTGGTGTGGCATGCGGGCGAGCCTCTCACCCTGCCGACGAGCTGGTACGACCAGGCCACAGCGATCCTTCAGCGCAGCTTGAAGGAGCACGGTGCCGAGGAGCTGGAGTTCACCCAGCACGTTCAGACCAACGCCACCCTGATCAACGACGCCTGGTGCGACTGCTTCCGCCGCAACCGCATCGTGGTGGGCATCAGCGTGGATGGGCCGGAGGACATCCACGATTCCCATCGGCGCTTCCGCAACGGTCGCGGCTCCCACGCCATGGCGATGAAAGGCATTGAGGCGTTGCATCGCAATGAGGTGCCCTTCCACTGCATTTCCGTGGTGACCGCCGATGCGATGGAACAGCCGGAGCGGATGTACCGCTTCTTCCGCGACAACGGCATCAATGATGTCGGCTTCAACGTGGAGGAACAGGAAGGGATCAACACCTCCTCCTCCATGCAGGGTGTTGCCATGGAAGCCAAGTACCGCGATTTCCTGCGGGCCTTCTGGCGCCTGAGTGAACAGGACGGCTACCCGGTGGTTCTGAGGGAGTTCGATCAGGTGATCACCCTGATCCAGGGCAACCAGCGCATGACGCAGAACGAGCTCAACCGTCCGTTCTCGATCCTCAGCGTCGACTGGCAGGGCAACTTCTCCACCTTTGACCCGGAACTGCTCTCGGTCGCCAGCGACCGCTACGGCACCTTCAACCTGGGCAACCTCCGTGAGCTTTCCCTGGTGGAGTCCACGCAGACAGCCCAGTTCCAGCGCCTGCTGGAGGACATGACCCGCGGTGTGGAGACCTGCCACAAAGGCTGTGAGTACTTCGGCCTCTGTGGCGGCGGCAACGGCAGCAACAAGTTCTGGGAACACGGCAGCCTCGCCACCAGCGAAACCAACGCCTGCCGCTTCGGCACCCAGATTCCTGTTCAGGTGCTGCTGGAGCGATTTGAGTCAGGGCCGCCACTCACCCCCCAACCAACCCACTGAAGCGATCCATGCCTCGTTTGATCTCCCTGCTCAGCCTCGCTGCATCTGTGGTGCTGACTCCCGCCGGAGCAGAGGCGGCCTGCACGTTTCTCCAACCGGTTGGCGGTGGGGAAACGATCGTGAAAAAGAAGGTGGAGCGTCCCAAGGGCCTGATTGGCAAAGCCGTGGGTCGCACCAACTGGAACACCGATTTTGTGGTGGATCGGCCCTATGGAAGTTTCAAGCTGTTTTTCACCGCCGACTCCAGCGATCCCAGCAGCTATCCCATCCAAGCCTTCCTCAAATTCAGCGACGGCAGCAACCTCAAGGTGGCCGATGAACAACTCAAGCCCCCCGTGGGAACCGGCCGAATGTTCGGCCCCTATCAACAGGTGGCAGGCAAGAGCATCAGCCAGGTGAACTTCCGGATCGGCGCTAACGACGACCCGACAGCCACGGGATTCAGCTACCGGATTTCCGTCCAGGGTTGTGACTGATCATCCAGCACAGCAGACAGGCCCCTGATTAGTGTCCCGACGTCGTTCTCACCCGAATTGTGACCGCCTCCCCTGAGATCCTTCGCTGCCCTCTCTGCCAGGTGTCGATTGAATCCAATGGCGGAGCGTTGGACTCCGTGCAGTTCAGCAACGGTCCGAAGGGAACCCGCAGCAAGCTTTGGAGCCGGGTCTGCCAGTACCT
Organism: Synechococcus sp. KORDI-49; assembly: GCF_000737575.1. Taxonomy (NCBI): domain Bacteria; kingdom Bacillati; phylum Cyanobacteriota; class Cyanophyceae; order Synechococcales; family Synechococcaceae; genus Synechococcus; species Synechococcus sp. KORDI-49. The sequence continues at coordinate 940,361 of NZ_CP006270.1, forward strand.
GAAAACCCCTGATCAACAACGTCAGTGCATCAACCAGGACTCCGATCTCAGGGGGGTTGAACAAATGGGAGATGCCTTCCCCGATGCCCCGAGCATCGATTTGACCAAGAGCTGACGTTCGGAGGGTCGTCGGATACATTGAAGAGGTGTCCGGCGGGCAACTCCTTCGGGAGCCAGGTCACAACTGAATGCACGTCGGGCCTGCGCCTGACCCATCAACGCCTTGCCGCACCCGCTTCTACCCGATCTCGAGACGCTGGCCTCATCGGTCGCTGCAGCTCAAGGTTTTGAGCTGTGCGGGATTCAGATGCTCACCCACATGAGCCCCATGACGCTGGAGGTGCAGATCCGTCACAGCACTGGAACAGACGTCAGTCTTGATGATTGCGCCGGATTCAGCGGAGTCCTCGGAGACGCCCTCGAGACGTCGACCTTGCTCACCGAGGCGTATGTTCTGGAGATCAGCAGTCCCGGTATCGGAGATCAGCTGATCGAAGATCGCGACTTCCAGACCTTCCGCGGCTTCCCCGTGGAGGTGATCCACCGCGACAAGGACGACTCTGAACAGCGCCTGGATGGTCTGCTTCTCGAGCGCAGCGATGACGAGCTCCAGATCAATATCCGCGGACGGATCAAACGGATCTCCCGCGATCGGGTGATCGGCGTCCGACTCACCTCTCCAAGCGCCTGACCCCCTCCTTCCGTCTTCCTCACCCTCTTCGATGGCTCTCGTTCTTCTCCCCGGACTCAGCAACCTGATCGACGACATCAGCGACGAGAAGAAGCTGCCGCCACAGGTAGTGGAGGCCGCTCTGCGGGAAGCCCTGCTCAAGGGCTACGAGCGCTACCGACGCACGCTTTATCTGGGCATCAGTGAAGACCCCTTCGAAGAGGAGTACTTCAGCAATTTTGATGTGGGCCTCGACCTCGAAGAAGAGGGCTACCGGGTGCTGGCCAGCAAGATCATCGTCGACGAGGTGGAAAGCGAAGACCACCAGATCGCCCTGGCCGAGGTGATGCAGGTGGCCGACGATGCCCAGGTGGGTGACACCGTGGTGCTGGATGTCACTCCGGAGAAAGACGACTTCGGCCGCATGGCCGCTGCCACCACCAAGCAGGTGCTGGCTCAGAAGTTGCGCGATCAACAGCGCCGCATGATCCAGGAGGAGTTCGCGGATCTGGAAGACCCGGTGCTCACGGCACGGGTGATCCGCTTCGAGCGGCAGTCCGTGATCATGGCGGTGAGCTCAGGCCTGGGCCGCCCTGAGGTGGAGGCCGAATTGCCCCGCCGCGATCAGCTCCCGAACGACAACTACCGCGCCAACGCCACCTTCAAGGTGTTCCTCAAGGAAGTGAGCGAGGTGCCCCGCCGCGGCCCGCAATTGTTCGTCAGCCGCTCCAATGCCGGTCTGGTGGTGTACCTCTTCGAGAACGAGGTGCCGGAGATTCAGGAAGGATCCGTCCGCATCGTGGCCGTGGCCAGGGAAGCCAACCCGCCATCACGCTCCGTTGGCCCCCGCACCAAAGTGGCTGTGGACAGCATCGAGCGGGAGGTGGATCCCGTCGGGGCCTGCATCGGTGCCCGCGGATCCAGGATTCAGCAGGTGGTGAACGAGCTGCGCGGCGAGAAGATCGATGTCATTCGCTGGTCCCATGATCCGGGCCAGTACATCGCCAACTCCCTGAGTCCTGCTCGGGTTGAGATGGTGCGGCTGGTGGATCCCGTCGGTCAGCACGCCCACGTGCTGGTGCCCCCCGATCAGCTCAGTCTGGCCATCGGCCGGGAAGGGCAGAACGTCCGACTGGCGGCACGCCTGACAGGGTGGAAGATCGACATCAAGAATTCCACGGAATACGACCAGGAAACCGAAGACGCCACGGTGGCCGAGCTGATCACGCAGCGGGAACAGGAGGAGGCCCTTCAGCAGGAGGCCGAGGAACGACTGGCGGCGGAACAGGCTGCCCGCGCTGAAGAGGATGCACGTCTGCGAGAGCTGTATCCGCTTCCGGAGGACGAGGAGGACTACGTCGAGGAGCTTCCACAGGACGAACTCCCTCAGGAGGAACTTCCTCAGCAGGAGTATGCGCAGGAGGAGCCTTCAGCGGAGGACGCGATGCCGACGGACGAGGAGGTCCCGATGCAGGACAGCCCCGCCGAGGACCCCGAGACCGAGAGTGAGGCCGTCCGGTGAACGAGCGTCCCATCCTGCGTCGCTGCGTGGCCTGCCGGCAGCTTCTGGACCGCCGCCAACTCTGGCGGGTGGTCCGTGACCACAGGGATGGGGTCCTTCTCGACACAGGCATGGGTCGCTCGGCCTACCTGTGTCCCACGGAGGACTGTCTGGAGGAAGCACGCCGTCGCAAGCGACTGCAGAAAGCCCTGCGTTGTCAGGTGCCTGATGCGGTGATCACGGTGCTGCAGGAGCGGTTCAGTCCCGGGACTGGTGTATCCGCTGAGGCAAACTGACCATTGGCCCCGCCATGCGTGTGGCCACCGTGGCATTCCGTGCCCGGCCCGACAGGAGATTCCAACTGAATGACCAGCAGCGGCAAAGTCAGAATTTATGAGCTGTCCAAGGACCTCGGCCTTGAGAACAAGGACGTGCTGGATGCGGCTGAGAAGCTCTCGATCGCAGCCAAGAGCCACAGCAGCTCGATCAGTGATGACGAAGCCGGAAAGATCCGCAACCTGCTGAAAAACGGCGCTGCGGGATCAGGGAAATCGGCAGCACCGACGAAGTCGGCGGCTGCTGCGAAACCCTCCGGTGGCAAGGCGATTCTCTCGGTCAAGAAAGCGGCTCCGCCCGCCAAACCGGCAGCGGCCAAACCCGCCCAGGCTCCGGCCCAGGACGTGGCATCAGCGACCAAGCCGGCCCCAGCCAAGCCGCAGCTGGCGAGCAAGCCGGCTCCGGTGGCACAGCCAGCGGCACCCTCAGCGGCCCGTGCGTCCGCCCCGCCGTCACGACCACCAACACCAACCAAACCGGTCGGTGCCAAGCCGGAAGCACCGGTCACCCCGGCACGACCGGCTCCGAGCCGTCCTGCCGCCGCCAAACCGGCAGCACCGGCGCGCCCTCAGGTGGTAAGCAAGCCCGAGGTGATGCCCCCCGCCAAGGCGGCCAAGCCAGCGGCAGCAGCACCGCCACCGCGACCGACCTCGCCACCCGCACCGGCTCGCCCTGCCGCCGCCAAACCGGCACCGGCCAAACCAGCCCAGGCTCCGGCCAGGCCGGCTGCGGCGACTCCCACAGCTCCGAAGCCGACATCTCCGAAACCGACTGCCGCCAAGCCCGCACCACGCCCCGCAGCCACCCCCGGCCGACCGGCGCCAGCTCCGGGCCAGAAACCTCAGATCGTTGCGCGGCCCGGCAGCCCCAGCCGACCGGGGGCTCCACCGCGGCCCGGCGCACCGGCCAAACCCGGTGCCCCCGCCAAGGCGGGCATGCCCTCCCGGCCGACCCCCCGCCCGGAACTGGTGGGCAAACCCCAGCCACGCCGTGCAGCAGGTCCTGCCGGTAGCGGGCCAGGAACCGGCAGCCAGCGGCCCACCATGCCCCAGCGACCGGGAACCGGAGCTCCCCAGCGGCCCGGCAGCCCTGGCCGCCCCAGTGGCAGTGCCCCAGCACGTCCCACCCGACCGGGGGGAGCCCCCAGTCGCCCCGGAGCGCCGGCACGCAGCGGTGGCAGCACCCTCGAACTCGTCGGTAAGCCCATCCGCCGTGACGGCAGCAGTACCGCAGGCGGTCCTCGCGGCGCCGGCGGCCCCGGCCGACCGGCACCTCCCATCCGTCCGGGGATGCCGGGTGGCATGCGAAAGCCTGTGGCACCCGGCGAGCTCATGCAGCTCCAGAAGCCGAATGGTCGCCCGACAACACCGCCGCCACGGCGTCCAGACGCCCCGACCAAAACCGGTGATGGCGAACAGGCCACCCCACCGGTGGCGCGGCCGACACCTCCCACGGCGCCACGCCGTCCGGGACTCCGTCCCGGAGCAGCTCCCGGTCAGCGTCGACCCGGTCGACCCGACTGGGACGACAGCGCCAAGCTGGAGGCCCTGCGCAGCCGTTCGCCTCAGAAACAGCGCCAGAAGGTGCACATCATCGGCGAGAACGATGATGCCCTGACCGCGGAAACCGGTGGCTTCGCCGGAGAACAGCAGGCGATGGTGCTCTCCGCGAGCCTCGCCCGCCCCGCCAAGCCGAAGGTCCATCAGCGAACCGCACCGAAGCCGATGGCGGCGATGCGGAAGCGCAAGAAGGAAACCACCCGTCAGCGGCAGCGCCGCCGGGCGATGGAGCTTCGCGCCGCCCGCGAAGCCAAGCAGGTGCGGCCGGAGATGTTGATCGTTCCGGAGGACAACCTCACGGTTCAGGAACTCGCCGACATGCTCAGTGTCGAGAGCTCGGAGATCATCAAATCCCTCTTCTTCAAAGGAATCATCGCCACGGTCACCCAGACCCTGGACATGCCGACGATCGAGACGGTGGCCGAGGAATTCGGCGTGCCTGTGCTCCAGGACGACGTTGAGGAAGCCGCCAAGAAGACGGTGGAGATGATCGAGGACGACGACCTCGCTCACCTGATCCGTCGCCCACCGGTGGTCACGGTGATGGGTCATGTCGACCACGGCAAGACCAGCCTGCTCGATGCGATCCGCAAGGCACGGGTGGCGGCGGGCGAGGCCGGCGGCATCACCCAGCACATCGGTGCCTACCAGGTGGAGGTCGAGCACCAGAACGAATCCCGGAAGCTCACCTTCCTGGACACGCCCGGCCACGAAGCCTTCACCGCCATGCGTGCCCGTGGCACGAAGGTGACCGACGTGGCTGTTCTGGTGGTGGCAGCCGATGACGGCGTCCGCCCCCAGACCCTGGAAGCCATCAGCCATGCCCGCGCCGCCGAGGTGCCGATCGTGGTGGCGATCAACAAGATCGACAAGGAAGGGGCGTCTCCCGATCGGGTGAAGCAGGAGCTCTCCGAACAGAACCTGCTCGCTGAAGAGTGGGGCGGTGATGTGGTGATGGTGCCGGTGAGCGCCATCAAGGGCGACAACATCGACAAGCTGCTGGAGATGATCCTGCTGGTCACGGAAGTTGAAGACCTGCAGGCCAATCCGGAACGGATGGCTCGCGGCACCGTGATCGAGGCGCACTTGGACAAGGCCAAGGGCCCTGTCGCCACGCTGCTGGTGCAGAACGGCACCCTGCGGACCGGCGATGTGTTGGCGGCCGGCCCCGTGCTGGGCAAGGTGCGGGCCATGGTCGACGACGGCGGCCAGCGCATGAAGGAGGCCGGTCCTTCGTATGCCGTTGAGGCGCTTGGCTTCAGCGAAGTGCCGACCGCCGGCGACGAGTTCGAGGTCTACGCGGATGAGAAGTCGGCGCGTGCTGTGGTCGGCGATCGCGCCTCCGATGCCCGTGCCACCCGTCTGGCACAGCAGATGGCGTCCCGCCGTGTGTCGCTCACGGCGATGTCTGGACAGGCCACCGAGGGCGAGCTCAAGGAGCTCAATCTGATCCTCAAGGCCGATGTCCAGGGCAGTGTCGAGGCGATCCTCGGTTCCCTGGAACAGCTGCCCAAAGCTGAGGTTCAGGTGCGGGTGCTGCTCTCTGCTCCGGGTGAGGTCACCGAAACGGACGTTGACCTGGCAGCGGCTTCCGGTGCGGTGATCGTGGGCTTCAACACCTCGATGGCCTCCGGTGCCAAGAAAGCGGCGGACGCCTCCGGCGTGGATGTTCGTGATTACGACGTCATCTACAAATTGCTGGAGGACATCCAGCTGGCCATGGAAGGTCTGCTGGATCCTGAGCTGGTGGAGGAGGATCTCGGCGAAGCCGAGGTGCGCGCAGTGTTCACCATCGGCAAGAGCGCGGTGGCCGGCTGCTATGTCACCAACGGCAAGCTGCAGCGCAACTGCAAGGTGCGGGTGCATCGCGGCAAGGAGATCGTCTTCGAAGGAGACCTCGACTCGCTGCGTCGCAACAAGGACGACGTCAAGGAGGTGGCAACCGGCTTCGAATGCGGAATCGGTTGCGATCGCTTCGCCAACTGGGAGGACGGCGACCGGATCTCAGCCTTCAAGATGGTCACCCAGCGCCGCAAACTCAGCACCTGACGCTCCCCTCTGCCGTGCGTTCCCGCCGCGAGCCCCTGCTTTGGCTTCAGTGTCTCGCCCTCGGCGTGATCCCCCTGGAGCTGTTGCTGATCCGTCTGCTACTGGCGGGAGCGGATCCAGGCCCGGTGCCGTCGGTGGAGCGTCTGCTCACCTGGGGCGTCGCGGTGCTTGCCCCGACAGTGGCCCTCTGGCGTCAGCCGGCGGACTGGGGATCCCTGCTGCTGGTTCGCGTCCCAACCCGTGGCCGCACGCCGGATCAGCAGACCCTGAGCGCCCGCCAGGGCGGGGCTGCATCCTCCGTGCCCCTGATCGCAGCAGCCGTGCTGCTGCTGCCGCTGCTGTGGTGGCTGGATGACTCCGCGGGGCTGATCAGCGAGTTCTCGCCGCTGAACGGCAGCTCCCGATTGCTCTGCCTGCTGCTGAGCATGCCGTTGCTGGCGACGATCGTCTGGCAGCTGCAGCAACTTGTTCAGGCCGTGCTGTTGCTGCTGATGGGGGCGGGTGAAACCGCTGCGTACTCAGCTGAGCAACTCAACAGCGAGCGCAGCAGCCTCGGACTGCAGCTGCTGCAGTTAGCCCCATTGGACTGGCCGGAAGCGGCACCGAAACCCACTGCCACGCCAGAACCAACGCCAGGACCAACTCCGGAACCGGAACCAAAACCAGAACCAGAACCAGAACCCGAGTCAGTCCCTGGAGCGACTGCGGTCGAACCAGAGCAGGGAGGCGAAGAGGACCAGAGCCCCGCCCTGGATGCCGACATCTCCGAGCTCGACAGCACTGCCGGCGGAGAGACGGAAGAGCATGGTGAAGAGCCCGAGCCCGGCCGAGGCGAAGAGAGCGAACCAGAGGGCACGCCGGAGCCCACGCCAGGGGGTCTGTGATTCCCGGATCAACCGCTCCCGCAACTCCGGGTCCAGAACTTTTCCCGTAGGCCGCTCGTCGGTCAAGGCCATTACACGCTTCAAGTACCAATGTTAAATTGAATTGTCCGCCGATGTAGCTCAGCTGGTAGAGCAACGCTTTCGTAAAGCGTGGGTCGCCTGTTCAAGTCAGGTCATCGGCTTATCAATAAAACCCCGTTGTGGTGAGGACTTCTTCCTGCAACTGGGTTTTTCTTTGCGCTGCTTTTTCCTGATGGATGAGCTGGTCACTGATTGCGAGCCAATGTCCCTGACAGCTTCAAGAATTCGCTGTCGGTAGCTAGCCACTTAAGCCCTTAAGTGTCAGCTCTTTTACCGCAATAGAGCAGCGTAGTTAAGGAAAGAAAGGCGATAAAGGAGAAGCAGAGCAACCAACCAAACTTCAAGAACAGGTTGATGGTGAGATAGATGCTGACCGAGACAGAACCTAAGAAGAAGGCAGGGAAGGCAACAACGTTAGAGACTCTCTGCATTGTTTTCATCTCGTTTCCTTGCATTTTGATGGACTGTACCTTCAAAGAAGAAACAGGCAAGAGTGAGAGAATTAGCAACAACGACAACAGGGATAGCATCTCTCCACTCCATCCACAGGGGAACACTTATGGCAGTCACGTCTGACCCATGACCCAAGAAACCCGCATCTCCCTGCCTCTTCTGGGACAGCTCATCACAGCACTTCGCGCCAATGACTCTGACACCTTCAAGCGGTGGCCTGTGGGCGGAGTGGAAGACCTGGGGAAGTCTGATGCCACAGCAGAGAGGCTGAAAGCAATACAAAACCCGCAAGGACAAAGCAGGGGCCCCTGCATACTTGGAACAAGTGCGTGGCTGTCCAGCGACTGTGGGCCTGAAATCTCCGTTTTTAGTCCCGTTATTGCTTTTGACTGCTGCAGCATTCTTTTTGATGGAAGAGGCCAGAGAACCTAGACTCAGTGAGCCTTCTATTGCTCCTGCTGATAGCACCTCTGACGTTGTAGTTCCAAATCAATTAGATGATCAAACCCTGCTTTTCAGTGAGAAATGCCTGAAGCGTTCGAATGCGATTTATGCCGAAGAGGTCTCTGAATTTGAAGCGATCGAAAGAAAGGTTGGCTATTTCAGAATGCGGGATGATAGATAAGGCAAGGGTTTTCATGCAATCACGAAAGATCGATTGGCTCGAGAAGCTGAATGCTGATGATGAACGATCGGCTATCATTATGACTGTCGATACCGAAACGGCCGATTGGGACAGCCCAGCAATTCTCTACTCCTTGGTTTTATTGGAATTGAGATTGGTGACGCGAAGCTTGTAAACTTTGCCATTGCAAAAGGCGACCTGGTTTGATCGTGTCCAGGGTCGCTCTACTTGTTCATCGTCTTGCTTTGTCCAGTATGAAATTCGTTCCTCTACGCAGTAATTGAAACTGCGGGCTGACTCGGCTATGGGTCTCAATGACAAAGCAATTGAACCCAGTGCGATGGCACACATGCCTGTAGAAAATGCAATCAGGCCGCTCATGATCCTTAGTCTATTCCATTGGGTTCACCCACTATGTACTGCAGACAGGAAGGTGTAAATACCTTGATTGGTTCTGAGCACATTTTCGTGAAGATAACTTCTCGGAATCCGTCGATTTGGTTTGCAATCATGTCGCACGCTTCGTCGCCTTGCGATCAGGGTTGCTTGGCATAAGCGCATAACGATGTACAGGCTTTAGAAGGACCCCTTTTCTCTGCACTCTTTGTCTCGATCAAGCTTTTCAACGTTTAATTCTGATAATAGCTTTCGGCGCTCTTCGCTCTGCTCGGGGGTGATTGTGTCCCAATTAATCAGTCGATATGTTTTCATCGCTTCATCATTTAGTTGCTTGGCGGAACGCGCGATGCATTGATTGATTTTGTTCCAGTCTTTTTTGATCAGTGATGTCTTGTTTTTTTGAATCTTTGAAGATGACTTGTCTGTAGTGAAGCTCTTGTTGACGTCGGCCATGTAAAAACAAGCGGCTATAGCCAATAGAATGAGTGGTGGTGCATATCCAGCTTTCAACGTCCGCTGTCTCTCGGCCATTTAATCTACATGTGTTAGGAAGGTCGATCAATGCCTAAGTCGCCCTTCTTTGGGAATTTTTCACAGCTTGTTTTGGGCCTCGCGACCGCTGTAGTCCATGGATTGCCTTTGTCACTCCAAGCTGTCTCGTTCTGATCGCTTTGTACTTGGTGAGATTCACTGAGATGGCTAAAAGAAATTGTTCTGCTTGGCTTGCGCTACTTGAGATTCTCGCAATCCATTGGAATTCAGTTGCAAAAATGGAAGGAATTGCTCTACAACTTCGGCGCTTGAGCCGAGCGGGGAATACTTCAGACAGCTACGTCTGACCCATGACCCAAGGAACCCGCATCTCCCTGCTTCTGCTGGGACAGCTCATCACAGCACTACGCGCTAATGGCTAATGACCCTGACACCTTCAAGCGGTAGCTGTCTGGCGGTACCTAAGACCTAGGAACGCCTGCTGTGGCTGAGCTGATGACGGACTGGATGACCCCGCTGCTGACCCAAGAAGACGCGGACAGGCTTGTGGGTTGGCACCTGGGGGTGAGCCTCTAACCAGATGAGAGCAAGGGTTGACGCCGATGGATTCGCTCATATGGCTTTGTCCTGTGAGGTCACATTTCGCTCAGTGGTCTGTGTAAAACATTCGTATGTCCCGTATGCGTCGCTGCCTCAGACCATTCCGTAGAGCTTTGCGGCTTGAGCGTTGGCCTGTGCTGACAGAAAGGGAGCAGTTTCGTAGAAGGCAAGAAAGTCTCTTGAAACGCCTTGATCCGAAGGGTTGGAACAGCGACCGCAATGACCGCTAATTGATATGCCGAGCAAGGATCTTGCCATGCATGACCCCCCGTAGAAGCCCGGCGACGAGAGATGGCTGGCGAATTGAAGATCAGCAGAAGGTCGTTCAGTTCAAGCCCGACTCAGCGACCGCAAATGCGCAGTGGGTGGTGGTACGGACCTACAGATGGGTGCCGCCTAGACCACAAAAAACAGGAACCATACTTACCCTCCATTTTTTTGGGGGGGTGTGTATCTGAACAAATCCTTATCCTTAACCTTGAATCAACCAAAAAGGTCTGTCTCTGATTGCACCCATTCTTCATCAGAAAGTCCGGGTGTTATTTGCACCGAAATCTTGAAAGCTCGGGTCCAAGGCCCGGTGTGTTTATAGACGTGGGCAAGGCTTTCAGCCTCTGCGATAAAAGCGCCGGTGCCGTTTTGCGGCATGATCAAGCGAGCCAGAATTTTGAAACCTTCGAACTCGTCCATGGCTTTCCCACCTGTGAGGTAGTCCTTAAAGCCTTGGTTCAGTTCCGGCGATGAACCTGCATCGGGGCAAGTCCACTGGATTAGGTAGCGCATGGAAAATATCAATGAAATGTTTAGAATCTACGCGAGTTCATCAGTTGTTACGGATACATCTGAAACAGGGAGCTGTTCTGATGCGCTTTCGATCCACTGCGATCGGACTTATGTCCGTGATGCTGCTGGGGGCTTCAGCTCCCGTCGCGGCCCTACCCACTGTCACCATCAAGAGCTGCTACGACGGCGATACCTGCACCACGACCACAGGCGAAAAGGTCCGGCTGGCTTGCATCGACACCCCTGAGCTGAAGGGGGAGAACGCCAAGCCGGCTCCAGCCATGGCGGCGAAGTATCACCTCAACGGAATGCTCATGAGCCAGAAGGTGGGCATTCGCCGCATTACGACTGACCGATATGGCAGGACCGTGGCCGAGCTGTTCATCAACGGGGCGAACGTCCAGCAGACCATGGTCGCCAGCGGCCACGCCGAGATCTTCTGGCGATATGCCAGCCAGTGCCCGTGGACGCGCTGATCCCACCAAGTGGGGGAATGCAGGCTTTGCATCAATCCCCCGATCGGGTGATTTGCCCTGATTTGTTGCGAATAAGAACGCTGATAGAAGACCTGCCTGAGGCGAAAGCCTCACAATCAACCAGCCACTTAACAGCCTTAAGTATGTCCAATCCAAACAATCAATCGAAAGCCATTGCATCCGAACTTTGATGATGGTGCTTTTCAGGGGCTCTACCAAAAGCAGACGATGAGGAGCACGCCTCAGATCCAGTGCACCGATCCACTCAACACGTCCATGCCAAGACGTCCAGAACGTCACTGGCCTCGTTGGGAGGGTTCTCCCATGAGGGCTCTCAGTCGACGGTGTGTCCAGCACCGTCAACCTCAGCGAGCCCAGCCTGGAAGTCCACCTTCACGCAGTTCTTCCGGAATGATTATGGACCAACACGCTCCAGGCAAAGGAATCTCAACAGATTCCCTTCGGAACCCTGCTGTGATTTGAGGACACAGCCAGTGCCTTCAATGCTTCCTTGCAGCTGTCGGCACACACGCCATCGATCGTTGCTGCCTTTTGACCTTTCGCCGCTGAAGGAAGGTGCCAGCCATCAACCCTTTTCTGCTTGAGCTTCTTGCCTATCCTCTGTCTCGATATTTTCGATAATGGACACTGTCCTTCATCTCTTTACGCCATTGATAAAGATTGCTGCGGAACAACCGCCGCTGCCTTTTTCTGATGACGTACTGCCTTCTTACCGCGGCGTAAATAACATAAAAACTCATCAGCAACAGGAAGGCGATAACGATAGAGGTCGCCATCCCGCTCGCAAGAAACAAGGTGATTATTCGGCATCCTTAGCAGCCCTGATTCATCCTTATGTTTCAACAGAGACCATGCGGCCATATGCATTTCTAATAGGTATTTGCACTTATGCGCCCGCGCCCCAATCGCGCAGACCTTTCCTGCTTCTGCCATAAAAAAACCCCCTACCAAAGGCAGGGGGTGCGCTGTGATTAGCCCTTGATCACTTGGCGTAGGAAACGCCGCGATACTTCAGAGCAGGCTTGTTAGGAGCGACAGCAACAGTCTGCTGGTCGTACTTCTGGCCGCGATAGGTCAGGGTCATCTGTGGTTCCTCAGAAATCCAGGTCCCCGTTCCTTGGCCTGGTTGATCTGCGCCTCACAGAAGTGAGGTGAACGTTGTTGGTAGCTGTTGCTACAAGTCCTTTATAAGGGAAACGTCAACCGCTGTGTCGTTCAGGCGGATACACACCCTCTTGCTGCTCCAGCAACATCCGTCAGGGGCAGAGCACCTGCAGGCGTTGCTCCGTGCAGAACTGAGCCCCAGTGCGAATCCGCCCCTGCAGCAGATCAGTCCAGGGAACGATCCAGTGGCGAGGATCCACATCAGCCAGAACATCAGCTGCCACTGGATTGGGGAGGGCAATCACGCGACGGTCCGCCAGGGCGAGATGGCGACGCAGCCAAGGGGTGAGGATCAGCTCCTCCAGCAACTGCTGATAGGAACCATCCGCGATCGCCCGCTCAAAACCGAGCTGAATCGCATCGGCCAGCGAGTGATTGTCAGGGCTGACATAGAAGAAACCGGCGAAGGGATAGGTGATCAGCAGATTCGGATCGAGGTCGGTGCCCGCAGCGGTGGAAGCCACGATCGTCGCTTCACGCTCGAGTTCATCAATGCCGCGCGGAAACAGCTGCACGCGGCGGTTGTCCACAAGACGGAACAGATCCTCGGATCGGGCGGTGAAGGTGCGCAGCCCGGATGCATCGAAGATCTCCACATCACTCCAGCCCAGACCCTGCAGCAGCACAACGCTGCGCAGGTCTTCAACGGAACCCACTGAAGCCAGCCGTTCGTGCTGGCTTCGGTGGCTCCATCCGACTCTCAGGCCAAGAATTCCGCCGGTCACGGGGATGGGAATCTCCCGCAGGCGCCGGTTCAGCTCCAGCCCGGCCCCGTACACACCAACGCTGATGGCGAAGGGATTGCGTGAGGACCCAGGCCCCTGCTGGAGGGCTGCGACAGCTTCATCCTGGCTTTGGATCTGCTCGCTGAGCCCGAGAGCGAAGGGGCGACCACTGCGCTCCAGCACCAGTTGCAGAAGCCGATACCTGAAACCGGTCTGGTCCTGACCCGGCGAGCGATCCAGCACCACCGCCAGCGTCTCAGGCGGCAGCGCCGCCACCTCCTCGGAGGTGAGGATGTAACGCTCATCAATCCTGAGGCGCCGCTCACTCAAACGCGGCTCAATCTGCAGCGTGCCCACCAGCACGATCACGATGGTGATCGCCGAGGTCAACAGTGTCCAGAAGCCATTAGCCACCTCGGGGGGGCGGGGCTGAGGAGATGCTGCGGAGGTCATGGAATGATCCACCAGATTCCCAGCAGGGTCATCCCCACATAACTGGGCAGCAGGAACACCTTCAACACCCGCGCAAACCGGGCATTCACCAGGCTGAGCTGGTTGTCGATCAATTCATCCGCCGCCACCACGTACAGGATTCCCAGAAAGATGATCAGCTGCAGCGTGCCGATGAATCCGGTCATCGCCGTCACCGGCAACTGGCCGGCGATGAACACATAGTTGCCTCCGGCGGAGACCACGGCCGCCAGGATCAGATCGTCCCGGCTGCGGGTGATCAGCAGGCTCATGCAGCAGAGGCCGACGGCCAGCATGTAGCCCAGAAAATCCGGCGCCACGAACAGCAGGCTGCGGCGCTGGATCGGCAGATCAAAGGACACCGTGGGCTGACGCCGAACGGCCCCCACCTCGGCCATGGGCCTGCCCAGATCACTCATCAGGCTGATGCTGGAGGCATAGCCGTTGGGGGGCTTGAGAATCCAGCCCGGCAAAATCAGCCCAGGGCTGACCGTGCTGGGATCGGTGGGCACCACGTCCAGGTTGACCGGCTGCAACGGATCCTCCAGACCGATCTGCACATGCAGCAGCTGGTCATCGAAGGGGTAACGCTGCAGCCGCCAACGCTTCACCACCGGCGAGCGCACGGTGTAGAGACTCCAGCTGCTGCCGTTGATCTGATCGCGGCGGATGCGCTCGAACCGCTGGGTGTCGCCGTTGTAGACGCCGTTGAGGATGCGCAGCTGATCGCTGGGGTTCTGATCCGGATCCCCCTGCCAGATGGTCCAGAGCAGCAGCTCGATGGAGAACTGGTCATTGAGCAGATCAATGTCGTTGACATTGGTGATGTAGGCACCCAGCTGCAGCGGAGGCAGCGTTGGCTGACGCAGCGGTGGCGAAGCCGCTGGTGCCTCTGGTCTTCCCCAGTCCACGGCCGGTGGTGCGGGTTCCGGCGTCGCGGCGGCACGCCAGAAGCCGATCTGCAGCGTCAACGCGAACGCCAGGGCGGCGAGGGCCATCCAGAGGCGACGCCGACGCGGCACAACGGGCACGTCCTTCACGGGATCAACGCAGCCTCACCATGACAACTCCGTTCCACCATGATGTGTTGCGGCGTTGACCGACAGGTCCTGAATGATCGCGCTGCCCTCAGCTGTCGTCCGCACCGGAGCTGCCCTGAGTGGCTTGCTGCTGGTGCTGTTCACGCTGGTGCATCTGGGCGGACTGATCCCTGCGGTGCTGGCGCCTGAGCGGTTCGAGGCCTACGCCAGCGCCCTGCACACCAGTCCCTGGCTGAGGCCATTTGAGATCGGGCTGGCCGGGATCGCCGGCCTGCATGTGAGTCTCACGATCAGCAAAGCCATCTCCAACCGCCGGGCCGGCAACAGTGCCCAGCTCAGCAGCCGCCGCGATGCCCCCCTGGCCGCACTGGCCAGTCGCAGCAAAGGGATCGCCGGCCTGCTCACGCTGGCGTTTCTGGTGGTGCATCTCAATCAGCTGCGCTGGCCGCGACCGGCAGCCGGGCAGGAGGGGGCGGTGCTGAGTTCCGTGCTGCAGCAACCGCTGAATGCCGTGGTTTACGCCGCTGCGGCGCTGGTGCTGGCGCTGCATCTCCTGCATGGTGCCGAGGCCGCCCACCGCAGCCTCGGCTGGTTGAGCCCAACCAACAGCTCCGCCCTTCGCACGGGTGGACGACTGCTGGCGGCCCTGATCGGTGGGGGCTTCCTGCTGATCAGCCTCAGCCTGGCTCTGGGAGGTGCCGCATGAGCGGACTGCCCGATCCACGCATTCCGACAGGACCGATCGCCGACGCCTGGCGACGCACCCGGGAATCCCTGCCGCTGATCAGCCCCCTGCGCAAAGGCCAGATCGACCTGCTGGTGGTGGGCACCGGCCTGGCCGGCGCCTCAGCCGCCGCCACCCTGGCCCAGCAGGGCTACCGGGTGACGGTGCTCAGCTATCACGACAGTCCGCGGCGGGCCCACTCGGTAGCGGCCCAGGGCGGCATCAATGCAGCCCGGGCGATGGCGGTGGATGGCGACAGCGTCAGCCGCCTGTTCACCGACACCCTGAAAGGCGGCGACTTCCGGGCCCGGGAAAGCGGCTGCCAGCGGCTGGCGGAAATCAGCAGCGGCATCATTGATCAATGCGTCGCCCAGGGGGTGCCGTTCGCCCGCGAATACGGCGGCAGCCTGGCCACCCGCAGCTTCGGGGGGGCGCTGGTGAGCCGCACCTTCTATGCCCGCGGCCAGACCGGACAGCAGCTGCTGTATGGCGCGTATCAGGCTCTGATGCGTCAAGTGGAGCTGGGCCGGGTGAGGCTGCTCACACGGCGCGACATGCTGGAGCTGATCACCGTCGATGGCGTGGCCCGGGGGGTGGTGACGCGTCACACGGTGACGGGCGAACTGGAGGTGCACACAGCGCGGGCGGTGCTGCTGTGCAGCGGTGGGTACAGCAACGTCTACTTCCTGTCGACGAATGCCCTGAAATCGAATGCCAGTGCCATCTGGCGGGCGCACCGCAAGGGAGCCCTGTTCGCCAATCCCTGCTTCACCCAGATCCATCCCACCTGCATCCCCAGCGGTGATGCCTTCCAGAGCAAGCTGACGCTGATGAGCGAAAGCCTGCGCAACGACGGGCGCATCTGGCTGCCGAAGCAGCCCGGCGATCAGCGCGCGCCCGCGGACATCCCGGAGCAGGAGCGGGATTACTTCCTCGAGCGGATGTATCCCACCTACGGCAACATGACGCCCCGAGATGTGGCCTCCCGCCGCGCCCGGGAACTCTGCAATACCGGTCACGGCGTCGGTCCAGGCGGACGCTCGGTGTACCTGGATCTCACCGACGCGATCAGAACCGAGGGCCGCGACGTCATTGCCGCCCGTTACGGCAACCTGATGACGATGTATGAGCGGATCAGCGGCGACGATCCCTATCGCACGCCGATGCGCATCTATCCCGCCCCCCACTACACGATGGGAGGGCTCTGGGTTGACTACCAGCTGATGAGTTCGATCCCGGGGCTGTTCGTGCTGGGGGAAGCCAACTACTCCGAACACGGCGCCAACCGCCTCGGTGCCAGTGCCCTGATGCAGGGCCTGGCCGATGGCTACTTCATCGCCCCCTCCACGGTGACCGCCTGGTTGGCGGGCACACCCTCAGAGGCGGTGAGCCCGGACCATCCGGCCTGCCAGGAGGCCCTGCACAGCACCCGCCGCCGCATCGAGGCCCTGCTCGGCGCCAGGGGGGAGCGACCGGTGGACAGCTTCCATCGCGATCTGGGGGCCCTGATGATCGACCGCTGCGGCATCAGTCGCCGCGCCGAGGATCTGCGGGATGGACTGGCCCGGGTATCGGCCCTGGAGCAGCGGTTCTCGCAGGAGGTGCGGGTGCCTGGTGAGGGCCATGGGCCCAATGCCGAGCTGGAGAAGGCTCTGCGGGTGAGGGATTTCTTCGGGCTGGCCCAGCTGATGCTGCGGGATGCCCTGGCCCGGGAGGAATCCTGCGGCGCTCACTTCCGGGAGGAGCACCAGAGCGCGGAAGGGGAGGCACAGCGCGATGACGCCAACTTCGCGCACATCGCCGCCTGGGAGCACCAGGATGACGGGGAACCGATCCGCCACGGCGAGCCGCTGCAGTTCACCGCCCTGCAACCGAGCACCCGCAGTTACCGATGAAGCTCACCCTGCGCATCTGGCGGCAAACAGACCGCCACCAACCCGGCGGCTACGAAAGCCATACCCTCGATCGCGTCTCCCCGGATCTGTCGCTGCTGGAAGCCCTCGATCAGCTCAATGAACAGCTGATCAGCAACGGGCAGCGACCGATCGGCTTCGAACACGACTGCCGCGAGGGAATCTGCGGCAGCTGCGGTTTCCTGGTGAACGGCCAGGCGCACGGTCCGCGCGGGGCCACATCGGTGTGCCAGCTCTACCTGCGCGAATTCCAGGACGGTGCGGAGCTGACCCTGGAGCCCTGGCGCGCCCGGGCCTTCCCGCCGATTCAGGACCTGATGGTGGATCGTTCCGCCTTCGACCGCCTGATCGCCGCCGGCGGCTACTGCTCCACCGGCACCGGCCAGGCACCGGATGGCAACGCCCTGCCGGTGGGCCGTGACCAGGCCACCAGCGCCTTCGACACCGCCACCTGCATCGGCTGCGGCGCCTGTGTGGCCAGCTGCCGCAACGCCTCAGCCAGCCTGTTCGTGGCCGCCAAACTGGCGCATCTCGGCCAACTCCCGCAGGGGCAACCGGAGCGATCCAAGCGGGCCCGCAGCATGCAGGACCGGATGGAACAGGAGGGCTTCGGCAGCTGCAGCAGCAACCTCGAGTGCGAGGCGGTCTGCCCCCAGGAGATCTCAGCGGACTGGATCAGCTGGATGCACCGAGAGGCAACCAGCTGAATGCCGCCCTTCAGGACAGGTCCTGAATGTTCATGATCAGCATCAGGACATCCGTCAGGGTCGACACAGTTCCATCACGGTCAAGATCAAGAGCGTTCTGAGTCACCAACTGATTGAGCGTTTCGTCGATCTGTGTTCGACCCTCCGCGTCAGCGACGGGGCCTAATCCTTCGAACAAGGCATCTCCGGGGAACGTGCCAAGCATCTTTCGCACACCGATCACTGCATCGGTCTGCAATGACACCGAGCCATCCTCATCAAAGTCGTAATCCTCGGGCTCCATGAGATAAGGCTCGGGGAGCTGCTCCGAAACCGCTTGCCGTTGCAGCGAGAGATGCTCGAGATCCAGCTGGGGTGCTCCCTTCAGCTTCAGGAACAATCCACCCTCTCCCCAACCCTCTTCATCGCCATTCTGGTTGAAATACAGACGCCCTTTCCCGAGGTCATACACCAGATTGCTCTCGGTCAGTGCAGCACTGCGTGCTTCCCGATTGCCGCTGACCAAAGCCAGATTCAGATCGTCAACATCAGTGAGAAGCGCAGAGGAGAGCAAGAGCCTGTCGCCTTCCTGAGCATCAAAATCATCAATCTTCGTCATTTTCCGCCGCCCGAAACGCCGTACCACATCCATCAGGAATCCATCCGCACCGCGGCCGCCGACAAGACGATCACGACCTCCACCACCGGCAATGATTTCACCATCATTGGAACCAATCAGATGATCACGAGAGGAGGTTCCCAGGAGCACATCGTGAGATTCCTCAGCATTGATCAAAACAGGCTCAACGAGGCGTCCACGAACGAGGGCATCCTCATAGCTCAAATCAAAAACAGACTGATAGGAGCGATTCAACCGCAGCCCATGAGTCGCATTGTCCAACCTGTTTGATGGCAGGAAGCGTAGATCAACGCGATTGAGACCCGTCCAATCTTCAAGATATCGCTCAACCGAATAAACACCAAATTCCTGATTAAGACTGAATTCCAAATAGGGATCCATATCCAGACCATTTTCGGAGCCTCCGAGAGAAACCCTCAGATCCTCTGGATCAAGATCTCGATAAACAATGTTCTGGCTCGCCAGCAGAGCGTTAACGGACTGATCCGTGATCGAAAAACGCGACATCAAATCACGGTTGACCTCAACGCCGTAACGACCGCGGCCGTCTTTGACCACTCGGCCAAGCAGATCACCATCCTCGAAAATCTTGGCCAGCACTCCTCCCTGCCGACGCGCTTCAGGAAAAACCCTTGCCTCCCATGCAGTCCCCGACTCCCGAAGGGTCACATCAACCCGATCAACCTTGAAAATCTCATCACCCCTGTCGAAACGGAAGGCACCAATCACATCAACATCGAGAGACCCGGAGGAGAAGTCCTCCTGGAGGTCGATCACCTCTCCAAGCGCATCCGCCTCAAGATCGATAAAGCCGCTGAATGACAACCTGTCGTAGCGCCCCTCACTCACATCATCCTCATCACCAGACATTTCAATCAGAACATCCAACTCACCATCAACAAACGATCTCTCCAACCCCCCATAGGCAGGAACTTCGTACTGAAAAATTAAATCCTGAATATCGAATGAAACACTATCGGAAGCATAAGCAATATCAACCCGCCCCTCATCAAGCCGATAACGATGTCTGGAGGGATTCAGATACTCAACATAATCACTTGGAACCGAATCAAGGAAGTCAATGCCCAGATAATACGAAACAATAGAATTAGGTATCGATTTAAAATTTTGCATTTCTGAGGGAATTTTCGCTACTCTACACTGGTTTACCTCTAAAAGCTGTCAAGAATTGCCTACACAACAATGGCAGCATTTCGCATGGCTGCTGGCAGGTGTGATTTCGCTGTATGCCACGCCAGGCCGCGCCATCCCGATTTCCGGGTTGTCAGTAGGCGTGAGCGACAAAGGCGGAATGGTGGGAATTCAATCCAACATCTCAGCCAAAGACCAACTGGAACTGGGTCTTCAATATTTCAACGGCCCTCTTCTCGACTTCGATGCGGGCCTGTCCAAACCGCTTGTGCTGGAGGTCAAAAGCGCTGGCTTGCGCATGGCCTACAACCGATTCCTCACCGGGAACAGCCAGAGCCAGGGGCTGTTCCTGCAAGCCGGCCTGAACCTCCACCACATGTCTGGGAGGTCTGACATCCAGCTCAACGACTTGTCGTATCAGTTTTCCGGTCTCACGATCACCTGCCGAACCTGCGGATCGATCCGGCTGATCAGCGATCACCCTCCCTTGAATGTGATCCCGAGCGCAGGGCTGGGCTGGCAGATCAGAGCTGGCAAGAAGATCCTGCTCAGACTTCATGCCGGAGTGCAGCTCTATCAACCCCCCAAGGCGATCTGGACCGCCCCAAAA
Source organism: Synechococcus sp. KORDI-49 (assembly GCF_000737575.1). NCBI lineage: Bacteria > Bacillati > Cyanobacteriota > Cyanophyceae > Synechococcales > Synechococcaceae > Synechococcus > Synechococcus sp. KORDI-49. The sequence goes on from NZ_CP006270.1 coordinate 960,415, forward strand.
CATCTTCCCTACTTCGCGAAGCAGGAAATCAAAACCGCAGTGCGCCGGATCAACCGTGACATCCAAGCTGCCGGAGTGGTGTTCCCAACAGCCTCGCTGCAGCTGACCTATCTGTTCTGAACAAAACCATGCGCAGGTTCGGTGGGAGCCTTCACAGCCCGGCGCAACCGCGACTGGTGGCACCCACATCGGCGACGGCCTGATCACCGCGCCCCTCCCCCAGCTGCTGCATGATCAGATCCGCCTGCAACCCCAGCAGCAGCGTCTGACACGGAAAGGCGTTGCGGGCCGCCGCCCGGCGCTGAAGCGTCTCAGCGACCAGCAGGGCACTGCGGCAGGCCGCGTCCTGTCCGGCCTGCAGACACTGCAGAGCCTGCGGACGCAGCGTGGCCATGGTGGACGCGGACACCGGAGCGGTGATCAGAGGCCCCAGCAGGAGAGAGACGGCAACTGTGAACCTGGAACCGTTCACGGCATGCAACAGCGGTTTGCTGAGATGATGCCTTGGATTCGCCGCTTCACTGTGTACACCGACTGGACCGCCATCGCCCTGCTGCTGTTCACCGCTGTGCCCCTGGCTGTGGTGGTGGCAACCGCCACCTTCTTCGTGCTCCGCAACAAGCAGAAAGCACCCCTGAGCTGATCAGTCAGCCCCGTGAATGCGGCAGACAACCAACGCGGTTGGCCGCAACGGTGGCTGTGGCCAGCTGATTGAGGGGAGCGGACTGGACGGCGGCGCTGATCACGCCCGTGCCGAGGCAGGCCAGACAGGTGCGGAAGCGCTGGCTGCTCACGCGCTGAATGCCGCTGCCACCGCAGACGGTGCAGATGGTCATGAGAGGTTGAAAACCGTTGGAAATAGTGTGCGCCGTTTTGCTGATCTCGATCCCGAAGCCTTCCTTAAGAAAGCGATGCATGGAAGCCCCGGTGCGTCAAGTCCGCCAGCAGATCCTGAGCGGACAGGCGGCTGCCCCGGGGCACTAACCCCAATCCCGCCGCCAGCTGTCCGACGACGGCAGCTGAATCCAGACCGGCCTGCTGCAGCGGGGCCAGTCCCGCACTCGCTTCACGTTTCGACAACTTCTCGCCCCGCTCATCACAGAGCAGCGGCACGTAATGAAACCGGGGCGGCATCCAGCCCAGGGCCGCGAACACACTGCGCTGGGCCGCTTCGGCAACGCGAAGGTCCTCGCCACGCACCACATCGGTGATTCCGAAGCTGATGTCGTCAATCACCGTGGCCAGCTGATAAGCCACGAAACCATCGGCACGCCGCAGCACCACATCACCGCTGCCGCAGGGATCCTGGGGCGGCACCCGCAGCCGCCAGCTCGGCAGGCGCTGCTGCTGCCAACCCCAGCCCCGATCGCCATCGCGACAGGTGCCCGGGTAGATCGGCTGCCCCTCCAGCTGCCGCCGGGAACAACGGCAGGGGAACAGGGCGCCGCTGCGCCGCAACCACGACAGCCATGAGCCGTACTGCCCCCGCCGCCGGCTCTGACGGATCACCGGTCCATCCCAGTGCAGCCCAAGCCATTGCAGATCCGCCTCGATCGCCTCGATCGCCCCGGGGCGATTGCGTGGCGTGTCGAGATCGTCGATGCGCAGCAGCCAGGTGGCGCCTTCGCAGCGGGCCTGCAACCAGGAGGCCAGGGCGGTGCGCAGATTTCCCAGATGCAGGCGGCCGGTGGGAGAGGGCGCGAAGCGACCATGACGGCCCTGCCGCAGGCGCTTTCCCTGATCCAGATGCCGCTGCAGATGATCAGGAACAGCCATCAACCAGGAACAGCCATCAAAAAGGCGGTCCGAAGACCGCCTATTCGATCAGATTGCTGCGGAAGCGATCAGCCCTGAACGCGATCCTTGAACATCTTACCGGCGGTGAAGGCGGGCACGCGCTTGGCAGGGATGGCGATCTTTTCGCCGGTCTTGGGGTTCAGACCCTGACGGGCGGAGCGCTCGCGGGGCTCGAAGGAGCCGAACCCGAGGATGGAAACCTTTTTGCCTTCAACGACCGAGTCGATGATGGTTTCAATAGCGGCGTCAACAACCATGGAGACGTCGGTCTTGGTGAGCTCGGTGCGGGCAGCCACCAGGTTGACCAGATCAGCTTTGTTCATTTGAGGAAGAGACAGGAGGCGGAGATGGCTCTGTAAGGGCGATGGGGAGCGCCGATGCCTTCCCCAGTCCGGCCAATCGTATGGAGGGTGTCCCGGTGCTGCAAGCGACAAGTCCCGTGCCGCAACGCATTAGCTCAATTCGTCCCCATCGGACCAGCCCTGGAAGGGCACCAACCGCTCGCCTCGGAGGGCGCCAAGCGCCGCCCCAGAAGCTAGATCAGGACTGGCTTCTGGAGGAAGCCACTCGCGCAGACGCTCAAGACTGCGCAGCTGACGGGGCCAGTGAAAGGTGCGGCCATGACGCAATGGTCCAAGACAACCGCGCTTCAGCGGCGTCAGCAAACGCCCGCAGAACAGCAGATCCGCAGCAGGGGCGTGGATGACGCAACTGCCCGGAGTCGGCCCAGGGGTCCAGAGCAACTGCAGGCCTCCAGCGGTGCGGTGCTCCTCGGCGAAGGTGTCGATCGGCTGCACATTCGGCAGCAGGTAGGCCTCCTGCTCCTGCACCAGCACCGGCCAGCCGAAGCGTTCCTGCACACGGCGCAGGCGGCCATGGCCCTCACGGCTGGTGAGCAGGATGCGCGGCGTGCGGCCGGCCGCCAGCTGCTGCAAGGCATCGAGCGTGGCCTGCGTCAGGGGTGGGCAGTCGATCAGCACCGGCTCCTCCGCCGCCTCCAGCCACCAGGAGCTGCCGCCCTGACTGTCGCGGTTGGGGGGAAACAGCCACAGATCGGCTCGCAACTGCTGCGGCGGCCGGCCCGCCTCCAGGGCGGTGGTCATGGTCATGACGTTCAGACCCAGGCCAAACCATTAGTTTGAGGCCGTGACGCCAGGGAGCCGTGAGCGCCATCCATCCAGGCACGCCCTGGCCCCTCGGCAGCAGCCTCACCGGACGCGGGGTGAACTTCTCGGTGGCGGCACCGGCCGCCGATCGCATTGAGCTGCTGTTGTTCGCCGATGGTTCCGCCCAGGCCCCAGAGCGGGTGATCGAACTGGATGGCCGCCGTCACCGCTCCGGTGATTACTGGCATGTGGAGGTTGAAGGCCTCAGTGAGGGCTGCTGCTACGGCTACCGCGTTTTCGGACCGCTGGCGCCGGGCGCGCACGGATTCCGCCCCTCTAAGGTGCTGCTGGATCCGGCAGCACGCGCGATCACCGGCTGGGACGTCTACGACCGGGTGCTGGCCACCGGCCCGTCGCCGAACGCCCACGCCTGCCTGAAGGCGGTGGTGTGTGAACGCGACGGATTCGATTTCGAAGCGCACCCAAGACCGCGCCACAGCTGGCAGCGCTCGGTGATCTACGAACTGCACGTGGGGGGCTTCACCCGACGCGGTGATTCCGGTGTCCCGGAGGGGCAGCGCGGCACCTATCTGGGGCTGATCGAGAAGCTGCCCTACCTCAAGAGCCTCGGCATCACGGCGATCGAACTGCTGCCGGTGTTCGCCTTCGATCCGGCCGATGCCCCTCCGGGGCGGGACAACGTGTGGGGATACAGCCCCCTCAACTGGTTCACGCCCCACCACGGCTACGCCAGTGGAGACGATCCGCTGCAGCTGCGCCATCAGGTGCGGCAGCTGGTGGCCGCCTGCCATGACGCCGACATCGAGGTGTTGCTGGATGTCGTTTACAACCACACCAGCGAAGGCAACCGGCAGGGGCCGACCCTCAGCTGGCGCGGTCTGGCGGATCAGCACTATTACCACCAGAACAGCAGCGGCGACTATCTGGATGTGAGCGGCTGCGGCAACTCCATCGCCGCCAACGACCCGATCAGCTGCCAACTGATCCTGGAATCGATGCGCTGCTGGGCGCTGGAACTGGGGGTGGATGGCTTCCGCTTTGATCTCGGCATTGAACTGAGCCGCGGCGCAGCGCTCAAGCCGCTGGATCAGCCACCGCTGTTTGAAGCGATGGAAGCCGACCCGATGCTGAGCGATCTGAAGCTGGTGAGCGAACCGTGGGACTGCGGTGGGCTGTACCGGTTGGAGGATTTCCCGGCCAAGCGCATCGGCACCTGGAACGGTCATTTCCGCGATGGGCTGCGCCGTTTCTGGAAAGGAGACGATCACAGCACCTGGACCCTGGCGCAGCGGTTCAAGGGCAGCCCGGATCTCTACAACGACAAGCCGGTGCAGCTGGGCCGCTCGGTGAACTTCATCACCGCCCACGACGGCTTCACCCTCGCGGATCTGGTGAGTTACAACCGCAAGCACAATCTCGCCAACGGTGAGGACAACCGCGACGGCGAGAACCACAACAACAGCTGGAACCACGGCGTCGAAGGACCGACGACGAATCCTGAGGTGCTGAAGCTGCGACGACGCCAGCAGCGGAACCTGCTGAGCACGCTGCTGCTGGCGCGCGGTGTGCCGATGCTGCTGATGGGCGATGAAGTGGGCCGCAGCCAGGGGGGCAACAACAACACCTGGTGCCAGGACAGCCCCCTGAGCTGGATGGTGTGGAACGACGACCAGTGCGATCTGGAGCTGAAGCAGTTCCTGCAACGGCTGTTGAGCCTGCGCCGTGCCCTGACGCAACTGATCAATCCCCTGGCTCCACCGCGCGAGAGCGCCAGCCGGAAACCGAACGACCACAGCGATCTATGGCGCCAGTGGCATGGCGTGGAACTGAGCAAGCCCGACTGGGCGGCCTGGTCATCCACGACCGCCACGAGCCTGCACATGGGCAGCCGCGGTGCACTGTTGTGGATGGGTTTCAACGCCTACGAAGAAGGGCTGAGCTTCGAGCTGCCGGTGCCCGCCTCCCCCTGGATGCGGATGATCGACACCTCGCTGCCAAGCCCGCAGGATCTGCCGGCGGAAGCGGTGCCGTTCAACGGCGTGACCATTCCGCTGGAAAGCCGCAGTTTCGTGCTGCTGCTGGCGCGGGAAGTGGGCTCAGGCCTGAAGCTCTGAGGAAGCGGGTGACTGCGCCGCCAACCCGGCAAAGTTGAATCCATGCAAGTGAATCTGCACGACGCCAAGACTCACCTCTCCCGCTATGTGGAACAGTCCCTCAATAGAGATGAGGTGGTGCCGGTGAGCACCACACAGCGGCGTCGGCAACTGGGGTTCATGCGCACGAAAGGTATCGCCAGCGCTGACCTGAAAGGTGACTTCGCCGACGACATCAACACCATGTTCGGCTGCTGATCAGCCAGGCTCAGCATGAGCAGATCAAACTGCTGAGTTGTGATCAGAGCCTGAGTGAAGACGGCCCCAGCGTGACCCTGCTGAAGCGCTAACTCTCACTTGGGCGCGCGGCGAGCCAGGCCTTTGCATGACTTCAGCACCACCGAAGCGTGAACATCCTGGAGCTGTGCACCAACCCCCGCCAGAAGCTCGACCACTATCGCACACCCATTAAGAGCTGAGCGATCACATGATTCGCCACAAGGTGGAAGCGCAACCCAGCAAGGCCATAGACATTTTTGGGCCTGGATTATGCGGCTGGATATGGCAGCGCTACAGCTTGTTTTATGCACGCCTCGGCTCCAGATCGATTAACAAAACTCTGCTCACTTACTCTTAATGGCGCGATTTATCTAGCGCTCAGAAACAATGCAAATCCTAGTGATTCGACAATCATTAACACCATAAAGACGGCGACTTAAAGGAAGCTTTCCTATGGCAATCGTCAAATAGTTCATACGGCTCGAGAAGCCTCAAGAGAGGCCTAGCAGGTGTTCCTGGACTAATTTCTTCAGTAGGCTAGGAAGCACTTGTTGAGCGACTTGTGTTCCAACTGACCTTACCGAGAGAGGTTGCAGACTCTCTAAAGGCTATTTACTCGAAAGGTGTCGTTGTCCTTGAATATGGATCTGGTGGTAGCACGTTTTTAGCGCTAGAGGCAAATGAAAAAAATATAATTTATTCTTGCGAGACAGATGCCAGGTGGTTGTCTGAACTATCCACGGAAATTGCTTTTCGCAAGCTAAGCCATCGATTTTTTCCTGTATTTCAAGACGTCGGCCAGACCAGGGAGTGGGGGTACCCGTGCCTAGACAAGCAGTCTTACGACGAGAAGAGAGGAATTCAATTTGCGCAAGCACCCATTCTGCCTTGGCGGATGATGCAGAAGCATGGGGTGAGCCCTGATGTAGTTTTTCTTGACGGCCGATTTAGAGTCGCGTCATTTCTTGCTGCTTATTTAAATGCGTCCAGGCCTTGCACCATAGTTTTTGATGATTATCGAGAAAGGCAGTGCTACCATGTTGTAGAGAATATTTTAAAGCCTTCAGAGTTTATTGATAGGACTGCTTTCTTTGATCTTCACCCTCCTGCAGACATCTCTCAAATTAAAAGCTTCCTGGACATTTTTACTCCATATTTATTCGCTCAAATCTGATCTCCTTCGCTTTTAGCCCGGCATGTTACAGCGCGAATCATTCTTTTGAGTTTCTTCGTGGGGTTTTGCTCTGTCCCACGGTAATTGGCTATTTCTTCTTTGGTTCGTTGTCACCATTTTCTGTTGCTATGCTGAGAAATTTGAGCCTCAAGAAAAAGGTGTTTTGAGAGCGCCTCAATCTATGATTGCCAGAGCTTTTGATGGATCAGGTTTACTGGTATCAGACGGCAGTTCTAGAGGATACCGCCGCCTCCAGGCGTTCGTAGATCTCACGATCGACATCAAAACCCATGGCGAGCATCACCCGCAAACGCACGAGATATTCCTCCTCCTTACTCAGCAGACCGTTGCGATAACGCTTCTGAATCGTGCGTCCGCGGCGAATGTGGGTCATGGGTGCACAGTCAGCAGCTGCGAATCGCCATGCATTCAGATGCGCTCCGCAAGTTGTGAGCGCAAACCGATCGAGACCATATCCACTGCCTTTGCCTCGATTGAACGGAAGCACCAGATCCCATAGATCGCGACGCATGAATGGAGCCATCATTTCCACAAATGGCACCCGATGCATCGAGACGCAGGGCCGTTGACGCAGAAATCCGTACTCGCGGCTGAGCTCATGATTGAGGGCAACAGCGGGTTGAATCGCCGAGAGTTGATGAAGCCTCGCCAGGGCCAACAGCTTGACCACATCACTGGCCGTCAGCATCACGTCATCACAAATCACGCTGATGTAGTGATCCTCGGGAGGCATCTCGAGTTCACGCCAAACCACATTCATCGCCTCCCCCATGCCTTCGCATGGGGTGCTGAGCTCTTCAAAACCGTGGGGATTGCCACCAGGTTCGAATCCTTCCCCGGTGAAATCAAGCAGCACCACCCGGCAGGGCAGGGGGCAATCCACCACGAAGCCATGCCGCCCTCTTGCTGAAGTGATAACAAGCAAGTCGTCTGCCCGAGGGCCGGGATTGATCACCGGTTTGCCGTAGGCAATCGGATCTTCACGATCAAGCTGCTCGACCGCCGCCACCATTTCCGGCAAGAACTGATCGCTGTGGCTACCCAACACCCAGCGGGCCCAAAGTTGGCGTTCCGCTTCTGGGCGTTCACGCAACAGCGATGGGAATGCCGCGTTCATGCCGCCAGGTCCAGGCTCTCCAGGGGCAGCTGGCCCACTGCTGGTCGTTGCCGGCACACCGTTTCAACCGCGGTCTGGAAGGCGACGGCCACTGATTTGTCGTGGAACAGGCGCTGCTTGCGCTCGCCAATCGCCTGCTTCATCTCGGCATAGAAAGCCGCTTCCTGCAGCAAGCGCACCGAGATGGCGACATAGTCGTCGACGTCTTTGGCAATCAGCTCCGGCAACTCCAGCACCTCCAGCATCGACACGGTGTGGCGACCGCGCATGAATTCGGTGGGCAGGGTGACGACGGGACAGTCGAGGGACAACGACTGCATGGAGCTGTTGCCGCCATTCCAGTCGATCGTGTCGATGGTGTGGTGGCTGATGGCGAACAGGCCCATGAAGTCGCCGTAGTCGAGCCGCGGCAGGATGCGCAGATGCTCCTCGATCACCAGGTTGCGGTGCTCGAAGTGGGGACGCATGCGCTCATAGAGGCGATCACAGATGCTGTTGCTGCCCATGTGTCCCACGAGCACGATGAAGGCCTCGGGGTGTCGTTTAGCGATTTCGGCATAGGTCCAGTCGTTGCGGGGCAGATATTTGAACGTGCTCTGCAGCGAGTTGAGGATCGGCCGGTCGCGGGGTAAATCGAATTTGTCGTAGAGCAGCTGTCCATCGTGAATCGCCGCCGGTGTCTCGTAGTTGAGGCCTGTTTTCGGCAGCCTGTAGAGCGTTTCGCTGTAGTGGGCCTCGTTGCCAGGAGGCTCCATCCCCTCACCGGAAAAGTAGTAGTGAATCGTGCGGGAACCGCTGCTGATCGGATGCCCCCAGCCCTGGCCCTGCACCGGCGCCAGCTGCAGCACCGAGGTCACCTTGCTGGCGGCATGCATGCCGATGTCGGTGAACAGGAGCAGATCGAGCTGATCGTCGAGAATCTGCTGCAGCATCGGCTCAGGATTGTCGGGCTTCAGCGGTAGATGGCGATAGGTGCCTAAGGCGGCAAAGCGCTCACTGCCGGAATCCTCGCTTTCGCCGATGTTGTAACTGAAGATCTCGTAGCCGGAATTCCCGGCAATGGCTTCCAGCCAACCCAGCGCCCAAATCGAGCCGTTGTGATTGATCAGGTGCGGTGAGATCACCCCCACGCGCAGGGGGCGGGGATCAGCCGGATCGCGTTGAGGCCGAGGCTGCATGAACTGAGCCAGTTTTGGGCGCAGGATGCGATCGAGGATGCCGGCATACAGCTCCTGCAGCGGCCGGTCGTTGTCCATCTGATAGGCCAGATAGAAGTTGGTGAGCGACCAGGCATGGGCATACAGCTCGGGCCAAGCAGCATCGTCTTGGTTGATGCCTTCGAGAAGGGAATAGAGCTGGTGAGCGTCATCGCTCCAGCGCCGGCGAACCTCAGCAACCTGCTGGTCGTCGCGATAGAGCACCGGCAGCACATGCAGCCGAGCCATCAACTGAAGACGTTTGTCGTCACTGACGGCATCAGCCACTGACAACCCGTCCTGATATCGGTCCAGCTCCATCAGGCAAGCGATGCGACCCTGCAGACCGATCACCGTTTCCATCGGCGTGAGCGAGGCCAGGCCACTGAACTGTTCGAACTGCTCAAGCGCATCGGCGTGGCGCTTCTCCTGAATCAGCCCCTGGGCCAGGTTCTGGCGTGAGGGTTTGAAATTGGCATCGATGGCCAGCGCCTGGCGGTAGCTGGCCATCGCCGCTGCCGATTGTTTGAGGGCTCCGTAGGCAAGGCCGAGGTTGTTCCAGGCATCGGCGTAATTCGGTGCATGCTCAAGGCAGAGCCGGAACGCCTCCACGGATTCGGCATCGCGTTTGAGCTCCCGCAGCAGGTTGCCGAGTGCAAAAGCGGCCTGATAGGCAGTGGGCTGATCCCGCAGCAGCAGGCGCAGCTGCCGTTCCGCCGCATCGCGATCCCCTGCATTCAGGTAGGCCTGCGACAGGTTGATGTGGGCTTCATGGAAGCTGGGGAATGGCTCAAGGGCTTCTCGATAGAGACGAATCGCTTCCACGTTGTTGCCCACAGCCCTGCAGGCATTCCCGCCGTTGAACAGCACGTAGGGCGTGAGAAAGCCAGCGGCCTGGGCCCGCTCGTAGGCCCGCAGCGCCAACTCATGCTGTCCCAGCTGGGCATGGGCCAGGCCTGCCAAGTACGCAACCTCACCGGCATGGGGATGACCGTGGAGGCTGGCCACCTGATCCAGCACCTCCTGGGAGCGGTTCTGGCTGATGGCCTCATACAGATGGGCAAGACCAGCCTCAGGGCTGTTGTGGGGAGGCCACTGGCCTTGCGGTGGATCAATGGAAGGAAGCGGTGGCCGTTGCAAGGCCTGTTGGGCCACGCTGAGTTGCTGTTGGGCTTCGAGCAATTGCTGCTGCAACCCGGCGATCTGGAGGTGACGATCACGCAGTTGCTGCAGCGGATCCACCAGAGCATCCGTGTCCAAGGCGGCAAGGGGGCGGACCTTGTCGCCCCGTCGGCGCGGCAGCCCATAGCCATAGGCCTCCAGGTCGACTCCATACAAGCGCTCCAATCGAGCCAGAGCGTCTTTGCTGTAGGCGTCTTGCCAGCGTTTGGCGAGCCGTTGGCGGAACTGATCGTCGTAGCGTTGCAACTCCTGCTGGATCCGTTGGAGACGTTCGGCGGGCAGCAACGGCTCCAGCAAAGGCGGCAGATCCTTGATCAACTGATCACGATCCAACCGCTGGTTGAACAACTCAGCCTCACCAAGCCATTGCCGCTGCGGACGCAGGTGCCCATCGCTCTGCAGCAGCTGCCAATGCTCCTCCAGATAGGCCAGAAAATCCTGGAAGCGGCAGGGTTCAAGGCGATCACGTCCACGCACCGACTGCACTGAGGCATTCAGCGGTGCATAGGACGGATCGGCCAGATGCAACTTGTCGTGCCAGAACGACAGCAGGCGCTCTGCGGGGTGGCGTGTCACCGCCAGCCGCAGCCCATGGGGATCGGCCAGCAGCTGCTCCTGCTGCTGTTGCGACAACTGCGCCAAGGCCGGCAGCTGGTGCACATCGGAACGGTGGATGGCCAGAGCTGGGCGGGTTTCACCCACAGACGCCCTTTCCCCTGGCTCTCGCCCCGAGGCGATCACGGCCAGACGCTTGAGCAAGGTGGAAGCGACCTTGGGAACTGGCGCGACGCACCAGCGCACCTCAGCAATCACGAGGACGAGGCTGCGCTCCAGTGCACCGAAAGCCGTCATCCGCTGAGGGAAAACAGTTCAGTCGAGATTAAGAGCGTTTCGACAAGACACAGCGCCAACATTGCAATCTCATGGCGAGACCATCAGCAGCTGCTGACACCCGAAAAGCCTGCAGCAGCCTTGTTTTCACAGCAGAAAAATGACAGTGGGCCGATACGTCCGCATCTCAGCGAGACACATTCACAAAGCCATGCCAGATCAAGTCGATCTCAACAAAGTCATGAAATAGTCCCGTTTCGGTCGTTGTGGGCCCTTCGCTGCTGCTGAGCATTGTTCTGAAGCTGGGCGGCCACCGCCGTGGCACCAAGACACGTCGCAGCAGCCGTAGCCGTCGCTGGAGCCGTTCGGCTCAGACCCTTTTCGCCAGTTGGGCGGTGATTGGCCAGATGGGCGCGATCGGTGTGCTCGTTGGCGAAGCCTTCGAGCCTCAACTGGCGAAAGCCAACCCACCCATGGCTGGTGATGACTCTGGAAAAGCAGCCACTTCCACCGGCGCTGGAGCCTTTGCGATTGGAGCGGGCGCAACCGCTTCGGGCACCTACGCTATTGCCATAGGCAAATCATCAAGCGCAAGCGCAGACGGCGGCTGCGCATTAGCAATCGGTTACTCAGCGAAATCACTAGGCAAACAATCAATTGCCATTGGTGCCTCTGCAATTGCCCAAGAGGAATCCGCCATTGCCATTGGTTGTCAAGCCTCGGCAACAGATGCAAAGGCCATTGCCATTGGACAAAAGGCCACCGCTAGTGACCAAGGCATTGCAATTGGTCTTGATTCGACTTCGTCCGCAACAAACGGTCTTGCCATTGGCTTCCAAGCCGATGCCAGTGGTTCCGCCACCATTGCAATTGGATGCAAAGCAAGTGCTTCGGGTGGAGATAGAGCCGTTGCCATCGGCGAACAAGCTGAAGCGACTGGCACGAATTCCTATGCCATCGGCGTTCAAGCCGAAGCTACTGCAGTAAATTCATTCGCCATTGGCACTCAGGCCAGTACAACTCGGATAGGTCAGATCTCCATTGGCAAACCAGACGGAAGTTGGAATAACGGAGAAGTCACCATTGGCTCACTGGAGCATTACGAAAGTGTCAGTGATGGACGTCAAATTGAATGGAACGAAGAAGAGGGTGATTGGGAAGTTGGAGCTGATGATGCTGACGTAACCAAGATTGGTTTGGTCATCGCCAACGGTGACGGATCCCTTTTCAGATTAAACGTCACTGGTGGAGGGCTGGATCAAATCGTGAGCGGCTCCACCTGCGAGTCAAACGGTGACAAAGCTGAATGTTATGGAGAAGGTGCTAATGCCACAGGCAAATACACAACAGCCATTGGCGCTAACGCAACAGCAGCAACAAGTTCAAATAGTACTGATTTTGGAGCAACAGCTCTTGGCTACAACGCCAACGCCGGCGGATCTAACTCCGCAGCGATTGGGCGTCAGGCCAACGCCAGCGGCACTTACTCCACGGCATTGGGTTCTCAAGCCAACGCCAGTGGAGTTGCTTCCATGGCATCGGGTACTTACGCCACCGCCAGCGGCAATTACTCCCAGGCATTGGGTTATGAAGCCAACGCCAGCGGCGACTCCTCTACCGCTTTGGGACGTGGCGCAACAGCCAGCAATGCTTCTTCCACGGCGTTGGGGACCGGCGCGGCGACAACCCGAGACGATCAACTCATGCTCGGCAAGGAAGCAACGCAAGTCACCGTCGCCAATCTTGCTAATACCAGCCGAGGAGCCAGCGGCCAAGCCATCGTTGTTGCCAATAGTGATGGCACGCTGAGCAGTTTTGAAGTTGGCGGCAGCACCCTCGATTCACTGACTTGTGTTGGCAACGGAACCAACGCCGTTTGCTACGGGCCAGGGGCCAATGCCACAGGCAAATACACAACAGCGATTGGCGCTAACGCAACAGCAGCAATAAGTTTAAATAGTACTGATTTTGGAGCAACAGCTCTTGGCTACAGCGCCAACGCCGGCGGAGCTAACTCCACGGCGATAGGGCGTCAGGCCAACGCCAGCGGCACTTACTCCACGGCATTGGGTTCACAAGCCAACGCTAGTGGAATTGCTTCCATGGCTTTTGGTGCTGGTGCCAATGCCAACGAGACTGCGGCTATTGCCGTGGGCGTTAACTCCACAGCGTTAGGAGCCAATTCGTCCGCCTTTGGTACAGAAGCTCAAGCCACCGAAGAAGATGCCGTCGCGATTGGCCACACAGCCGTCGCCAACAAAATCAACGCAATAGCAATCGGTTCTGGTGCTCGTGCAACAGGAATCAATTCCATTGCATTGGGTGATTTAGCCACTGCCTCCGCCCACAATTCCTCTGCCATTGGCCTAAAGGCCAACGCCACGCAAACGTGGGCCACAGCTATTGGTTTTCAAGCTAACGCCACAAACGTTGACACCACAGCGATTGCTCCATACGCCACAGCCAGTGGACGTGCCGCTCTGGCAATTGGTTACAAGGCCAAGGCCACAGGTGGTTACTCTCAGGCAGTTGGTTTTGCTGCCAGCTCGGGCGGCCAAAATTCCACCGCACTTGGACACCAAGCCAAAAGCGGAGGAAAAAATAGCATTGCCCTTGGATATGAATCCAATTCTCAATACGCAAATTCAACCGCGATTGGTGTAAGCGCTAAAACAACACGCGCTGATCAACTGATGCTGGGCAAGGCGGCGACGGAAGTCACCGTTGCCAATCTTGCTGATGCTGATAGCTCACAAGAACGAAACGCCATCGTCACCGCCAACGCAGATGGCACCCTCAGCCGTTATGAAGTTGGTGGCAGTGCCTTCAATTCATTGAGCTGTGAAGGCAACGGCGACAACGCCGTTTGCTATGGCCCTGGAGCCAATGCCACAGGCAAAAACACAACAGCGATTGGTGCTTATGCCAGTGCAGCTGCCTCTTCCAACACGGCTGAATTTGCTGCTACTGCGATTGGATCGAATGCCAATGCATCTGGAGCATCCTCAACCAGTATTGGAAATTCTTCTCGTGCGAACAGATCAGGATCAATTGCCATTGGCCATCTGGCGAACGCTGATGATGTCAGAACCATTGCCATCGGATCCGGCAGCACAGCAACTGCAGAATGTGCCATGGCTGTGGGCTGGAATGCCAGTGCTACCGCCAACAATTCAATCGCAATAGGCCTCAACTCCTCCAGCACTGGACCGAACAGCACAGCATTGGGTCATAACGCTCAAGCAACACGCGGCCAGTCCATTGCGATTGGACGCGGAGCGGTGGCAGACAAATTTGGAACAGCCGCCTTAGGGGCCTGCTCCAATGCTTTTGGCGAACGTTCGATTGCCGTTGGTGTTTACGCGAATGCCACAGGCGTCTGTTCCATGGCCATTGGCTTTACAGCTAATGCCACAGCTGAAAATTCAATTGCTATCGGTGATAGTGCAAACGCGACAGCCAATAATTCCATCGCAATTGGATTAACAAGCAAAGCATCAGACGTTGATTCAACAGCGATTGGTCACAACTCATCGAGCACTGGAGTGAACAGCTCAGCCTTTGGCCAGCGCGCGAAAGCGAGTGGAAACGATTCCACCAGTCTTGGCAAAGCCTCAAGAGCCACCGGCCAGGGAGCAACAGCAGTTGGTCATTTTGCACAAGCTGACGGAGATCGCACCATCGCTGTTGGTGCTGGCAGCCTCTCGAATCAAATCTGCGCCGTTGCCATTGGTCAGTTCTCCAGGGCGACAGGCACCAGCGTTCTAGCGATTGGAACCAATGCATCGGCTTCCAAAGCCGATGCCATCGCCATCGGCATTCTCTCGAATTCGTCCGCAGCCAACACCACCACGGTTGGCACCGAAGCCGTCGCCAGCCAGGAATCGGCCAGTGCCTACGGAACAGAAGCCGCCGCCACGGGTGAACGTTCCATGGCCTTTGGTGCTGGCTCAATCTCCAGCGACACAAATACAACAGCCATGGGCACAGCCGCCCAAGCGACTGGAGTCAATGCCAGCGCCTATGGAGCTGGTGCTAATTCCGCCGGCGAGAACTCCATGTCGTTTGGCGCGGCATCCACGGCCACAAGCAAGAACGATCTGGCCTTTGGCACATCTGCTTTCACCTCTGGCCCCAACGCCAGTGTGTTTGGAACCTTGGGTCAAGCAACTAAGGGCGACGCCACAGCAATTGGTTTCCAAGCCCAAGCCCTTGGCATTGACTCCACCGCAGTCGGCAAAGGCGCTCAAGCCACAAAGGAGAATGCCGTTGCCCTGGGTTCTGATGCCATTGCAAGTGGCCTTGGTTCCACGTCACTGGGTGATGCAGCAACAGCGAGCGGAGCCAATGCAACAGCGTTAGGCATAGCAGCTGATGCAGGTGGATCCAACTCCACGGCGATTGGTCGTCAGGCCGTTGCTGCTTTCGCCAATTCAACCGCGATTGGTGCTGGATCAGCCACAACACGCGCCGATCAACTGATGCTGGGCAAGGCGGAGACGGAAGTCACCGTTGCCAACCTTGCTGATGCTGATAGCTCACAAGAACGAATCGCCATTGTCACCGCCAACGCAGATGGCACTCTTTCTCGCATCAACATCGGTGACGGCATCACCATTGATGGAGACACCATCGCCGCTAACACCTCGATCGTCACTGGTGGCTTAAACACCGAAGTCAGCCCATCACCAGATGGCAGTGTCACCACTTACACCGTGAGTGGTTACAACGCCACAACTCAAGCTGGAGCCATCGCCGACGCTGGTTCTTCTACCACCGGCAATGGCGTCAGCGTTACCTCCCAGTACGACGCAACAACTCAAACCACCGCCTACGGCATTGAAGTTGCCACCGGAAATGGCCTCACCATCAACAACGAAGGAAAAGTTGAAGTCAACATCGATGCATTGAACTGCGCCGGTGAAGGTGATGGTGCCGAGTGCTACGGCACTGGTGCTCAGGCCACGGGAGATGCAACAACAGCGATCGGGTCAGGCGCGACATCCACTGCCGCTGGTGCAACAACGTTGGGCAATTCAGCAACAGCGAGCGGAACCAATGCAACAGCGTTAGGCATAGCAGCTGATGCCAGCGGAATCGACGCGATCGCCATCGGTAAAGCCGCAAAAGCCTCAGGCATCTATTCCATCTCAATGGGTGCAGAATCCAACGCAAGTGGCCGATCTTCAACGGCCCTGGGTGACCGGAGCATTGCTAGCGCAAACGACTCGACTGCACTCGGCAAAGGGGCTGAAGCAACGGCGCAGTCGTCCGTGGCCCTGGGGCATTCATCGATCAGCAGTGGGAACCAATCAACCGCGCTTGGAACACGCTCTAACGCTACAGGAAAAGACGCGATTGCCATTGGCTTCAAGTCTCAGTCCGATGGCTTGGGAAGTATCGCGCTCGGAACCGAAACGCTTGCCAATGGCACTGATTCGATCGCCCTCGGTTATCAAACCAAAGCAAGCGGAATCGACGCGATCGCCATCGGTAAAACCGCTAAAGCCTCAGGCATTTATTCCATCTCAATGGGTGCAGAATCTAATGCAAGTGGTCGTTCATCAACGGCCCTCGGTGATCGGAGCATTGCTAGTGCAAACGACTCCACTGCACTGGGCAAAGGGGCTGAAGCAACGGCGCAGTCATCCGTGGCACTGGGGCATTCATCGATCAGCAGTGGGAACCAATCAACCGCGCTTGGAACAAGCTCTAACGCTTCAGGAAAAGACGCGATTGCCATTGGCTTCAAGTCTCAGTCCGATGGTTTGGGAAGTATCGCGATCGGAACCGAAACGCGTGCCAATGGCACTGATGCGATCGCTCTCGGATATAAAACACAAGCCATTGGCGAACAATCAACATCAATTGGATCCAATACAAGTGCCACTGGTCGTTCATCATTCGCCGTTGGTCATGATGCAATCGCTACAGGGCAAAATTCTTTTGCCATTGGTACAGGTGCAAGATCTGAGTTGAATGATGCCATCGCGATCGGAACCAACACAACAGCCGAATATGGAACCGGTGGAGCGAAAAATGCCATCACCATCGGAACAAAAGGGAATGGAACAGCAGATCTGATCTTACCCGGCCTCGCTAACAAGCCAGAAAGTGGTACTCAGTATCTGGTTGTGGATGGCCAAGGTGTTGTGTCTGTCGGTGAAGCCATTCAAATTCCCGAAGTTAATATACAAGTACCAGACAAATTTGTGTGTGAACAGGATGGACCCAATGCAACCTGTTACGGACAAAATGCGACGGCCGCAGGTGATCGAACCACCGCAATTGGAGCTAACACAATTGCTGGCAGAGCACCTGACGCTACAGATTCACGTGTTGGGTCAACAGCTGTCGGTGCCTTGGCCAAAGCAACAGGCCATGACTCGGTTGCACTCGGTGTCAACACCTCCTCGTCTGGCAACAAATCCATTGCAGTCGGTGCACTCAGTCAGTCCACCGGAGACAGGGCCATCGCCATCGGCGATCTCTCGGCCTCTTCTGGCGAACAATCCGTTGCACTTGGATCCTCATCAACGGCACAGGGGCACTACTCCGCAGCCATTGGTTTCAAAGCCACAGCTAACGAGGCTTCATCGGTAGCCATAGGCCCCAACACAGCCACCACCCGTTCCGGCCAGATCGCTCTGGGCGCTGCTTCTGCCCAAGTCACCGTTGCCAACCTCGCCAATACAACCTCGGTCAGTGGACAGGATCCTTCCAGCTTCGGGGCGGTCATGGCCAATGGCGATGGCACCCTCATCCGCTCCGGCATCGGCAATGGACTGCAGGTTGAAGTTGATCAATCCACAGGTGATCTCAACCTCTCGGTGAACACCGGCAATGGCATCACCATTGGTGGTGGGGGCGTAGAAATCAACACCGGCAACAACATCTTCATCAACAACTCCGGTGCCCTCAGTGCTGCCAACACAACTGTGGCTGCTGGAACGGCCACAGCAGAGGATGGTGAAACTCAGTTAACAGCAACAACATCCGGAGGCACCACCGTCACCGGGGCCTGGAACAACGCCACCTCCACAGCCCGCTATGGCGTTGCGGTTGCAACAGGCAACGGACTGACCATCAACGACGGAAAAGTTGAAGTCAATGTCAGTCAAGGCAATGGCATCAGCATTGATGCCAACGGTGCAATTCAGGCCAATGAAGCCGTCGTCACGGCTGGCGACAACGTTGCCGTTTCAGCCAGCAAAAGCGACGACGGACGCACCACCACTTACAACGTCAGTGGTTACAACGCCACCACCACCGCAGGTCCCATCACAGGTGCAACCACGAACAGCACCGGTGGTGGTGTCAAAGTGACCTCCAAATACGATTCAAAAACTCAAACCACTGCTTACGGCGTTGAAGTTGTCACAGGCAATGGCATCACCATCAACAACGGCCAACTTGAAGTCAACACAGGCGGCAACAACATCATCGTGAACCCCAATGGTTCACTCAGTGCTGCCAACACAACTGTGGCTGCTGGAACGGCCACAGCAGAGGATGGTGAAACTCAGTTAACAGCAACAACATCCGGAGGCACCACCGTCACCGGGGCCTGGAACAACGCCACCTCCACAGCCCGCTACGGCGTTGCCGTAGCAACAGGTGATGGACTGACCATCAACGACGGAAAAGTTGAAGTCAATGTCAGTCAAGGTCATGGCATCAGCATTGATACCAACGGTGCCCTTCAGGCCAATGAAGCCGTCGTCACGGCTGGCGACAACACTGCCGTTTCAGCCAGCACCAGCAATGACGGACGCATCACCACTTACAGCGTCAGTGGTTACAACGCCACCACCACCGCAGGTCCCATCACAGGTGCAACCACGAACAGCACCGGTGGTGGTGTCAAAGTGACCTCCAAATACGATTCAAAAACTCAAACCACTGCTTACGGCGTTGAAGTTGTCACAGGCAATGGCATCACCATCAACAACGGCCAACTTGAAGTCAACACAGGCGGCAACAACATCATCGTGAACCCCAATGGTTCACTCAGTGCTCTCAAAACAACTGTCTCTCCAGCTGATCAAAAGGTCACCATCACCACAACAGGTGGTTTTGATCAGGCCAACAACTTCACCACCGATTACGCCGTCGGAATCAACATCTCTGATCGTGCTTTCGATGCACTCACATGCGAAGGAGATGGAGAGGGCGCGGAATGCTACGGAAAAGGCGCCAAGGCCACGGGCAAGTTCACCACTGCCATCGGCGCACAATCATCAGCCATCACGACCAATGTCG
Source organism: Synechococcus sp. KORDI-49 (assembly GCF_000737575.1). Taxonomy (NCBI): domain Bacteria; kingdom Bacillati; phylum Cyanobacteriota; class Cyanophyceae; order Synechococcales; family Synechococcaceae; genus Synechococcus; species Synechococcus sp. KORDI-49. Next base: position 979,494 of record NZ_CP006270.1, read on the forward strand.
AAAATGCCATCGCCGGTGCCACTGCTGTTGGCTATGGCTCCAATGCCGGCTCCCGCGGCTCCACCGCGATAGGCGTCGCGACAAACGCATCTGGTGAATTCGCTACTGCGCTAGGCAGTGATGCCCGCGCCAACAGCACAGGCTCGATCGCGTTGGGAAAGGCGGCGAAGGCCACTGCCAACTTGACCACGTCAATCGGCGCTGGGGCGGATGCCAGTGGTATCGAATCCATAGCTCTGGGATCCAGGGCCACCTCGGTTGGTGAGAGTTCAACCGCTCTGGGCTCGAATGCCAATTCAAGTGGATACCGCGCCACGGCACTGGGCTACAGAGCCATAGCAAATGGCAGCACCTCAACAGCGTTGGGAAAAGAGACAGAAGCAAATGGCTCTGGATCTGTCGCCGTTGGTGCTATGGCCAAGTCGACAGCCAACTCATCAACGGCTTTAGGTGCTGGAGCACAGGCTTCCCAGACCAGAACCGTTGCCATCGGCACCTTGGCTAATGCGTCTGGAACTGACGCCGTGGCGTTGGGTGCCAGAACAAAAGCGTCTGGTACCTCGGCGGTAGCGCTGGGCGATGGCAGCCAAGCCACTCACATCGATGCTGTTGCCATCGGACCTGGCGCAGCAACTACAGCTGATGACCGCATCACCCTTGGCACCGAAGACACCAGTTATCAAACCCCGGGCCTCAGATCTGTCAGCGGCCAGGATTATTCGTTGGTCGTGACGAACCAGACCGGTGTTCTCGGTGCCCTGAACCTCGGCAGCTTGCCCAATGACACCACCTTCTGCGTCGGCAGCGGGCAGGAGTCCACCTGTTACGGCGAAAATGCCAGATCCCAGGGATCTGGCACCACCGCCATGGGTGCCAACAGCGTTGCCGATAGCGGTGCCGGAGCCGATGAAATCGTTGCGGCAACGGCACTGGGTGCCAGAACAGAAGCCACCGGTGCCGGCTCCACTGCTCTCGGCACCGGAGCCGATGCGTCCGGAGAAGGCTCCATCTCCTCCGGTATGAATTCGTCGGCGACCGGCCGTGGTGCCCTGGCCTATGGCTTCGGGGCGAATGCTTCGGCGGAAAACACCATGGCCATGGGTGGTTTTGCCTCCGCCAACGGCGACAACTCCGTCGCCATCGGTGCTGGTGCCGTCGCCAATGGACGCCGCGCCATCGCCTTCGGTGCCGGTGCACGGGCCCTCGGTTTCAACACCGATCCCATCGCCTTCGGTACCAACGCCCTCTCCGATGGCACCGCCACCACCTCCTACGGCGGTGAATCCAAAGCCACCGGCACCAACGCCACCGCCATGGGCGCCTATTCCACCGCCAATGGCGTCAATGCCGTTGCCATGGGCAGCAACGCCATCGCCAATGGTCGCAACGTCATCGCCATCGGTGCCGGGGCACAGGCCCTCGGCTTCAACACCAACAGCCTCGCCATCGGCACCCAGGCCTTCGCGGATGGCACCGATGTCACCGCTCTCGGTGCCGGGGCACGCGCCACGGGCACACGCTCCACCGCCGTCGGTGCCGGCGCCACCACCACCCGCAACGATCAACTCGTTCTCGGCACCGCCTCCACATCGGTCACCACCCCCAGCCTCCAGGCCACCAACCAAATCAACGCTGACGCCATCAACGAATCCATGGGCATGGTCATGACCAATGCCGATGGCAGCCTCAAGCGCACCAATGTCGTCACCGCCGACAGCACCGCCGTCTCCATCAACGGCGGCAGCAAGCCCATCCTGCTCAACAGCAACACCACCGCCAAGCAGCGTTTTGACACCGAAAGCTCCATGCGCTTCTCAGGCATGGCCAGCAACGGCAACTTTGCCGGCGCACGCGATCAGAACCTCCTGGGTGAAAAGCGCATGCTCACCGTGGATGGTGAGGGCAACGCCGGCACCTCACGCTTCAACGAAACCGACGTCATCAACACCATCAATCAGGTGAATCTGAACAACAGCCAGATTGATCAGAACACCCAGCAGATCGACCAGAACATCACCAACATTGCCGACAACACCAGCAACATCCGCAGGAACAAAAAGAAGATCAACAAGCTCGAGGGTGCCGCCAGCGCGCTTGGCGATGCAGCCCAGGCCGCCGGCGCCATGGGGGCTGCTCTCTCCGGCGTTCCCGAACTCTCACTGCTGCCTGAGGAACCGATGCGCTGCGGGTTCGCTGGTGGTGGCTACGGCTCCCAGTACGCCATCGCCGGTGGCTGCGCGGCTCGCATCAAAGACAGCATCCATCTCAACGGCGCCATCGCCTACGCACCATCGATTGACTACAGCTACGGCTCCACCAGCTCCCTGGCTGGACGAGTCGGCATCTCCTTCCCCATCGGCGGCTCGAAACCCGCCAGCACAAAGCCTGCAGCTGTTGAGGCAGAGCCAACCGAAACCTCGCTTGATCTCGCACCCACAGATGGTTCAGCACCCCCGGTGCAACCGCTCTGGTATCGCACCGAGGTGAAGCAGGAAATCGCCAAGCTCAATGAAGGCGTCAAAAACCGCGATCAGCAGATTCAAGATCTCAAAACACGCCTCGAGCAACTGATGCAAGCTCCCCCAACAAATGGGGCTGCCTCTCAGGCCAGTGACGACATCGTCGCCCTGCTCAAGCAACGGATTGCGGAACTGGAGGAGGAGAAGAAGAGATCCGAAGAGGAGGATCAACGCCAGAATGCTCAGATCGAAGCGCTTGAGAAGAAACTGGCCGACCAGGAATCGCGGTTTGAGAAAATGATGAAACGCATTCAATCCATGGTGAAACTCTGAACATCAGCGATCAACAACAGCCGCATCAAACCCGGCTGACTTTGCTCAATTCATGCCACTCTTCAACCACTGATTCAAACGTCATGGCCCTTCGCACCGCCCTGCTGGCCGTCCTGGCCAGCGTCGTGCTTCCTGCAAGCACCAGCGCACAACAACAACCCAGCAACGCTCAACTGGTGAAGGAATTCCGCGATGGGTTTGAACAAGGCTGCCGACAGGGAAAAACCCCGGATGTCAACAACCAGAAGGGCTATTGCACCTGTATGGCCAACAGTTATCAGGCTCGCTATTCCGGGGCTGAACTGCGCGCGATCAGCCAGTTTGCCGGCAACCTGGGGGAACAAGGCCCAGCCATCGTCAATCTGATGATGAGTCCAGAAGCCCGGGCCTGTAACGCCAAGTACTGAGGACAGCCTCGGATCATCAACCACAGCAATTGGCAACGCATGCCCAAATCAACGCGGCAAACCTGCTAAGCCTTCCTGCAGCACTCGCCCGTTGATGCCGCCCCGAATCGCCTTTCAATCGTCGTTGCCGCGCTCGGGGTCGACGTTGCTCAGCAACATCGTGGGCCAGAACCCTGTCTTTGACGTCACACCCACCTCTGGGTTGCTGGATCTTCTCAAAGGTGCACGCCACTACTTCAGCCAGGGAATCGAATTTCAAGCCCAGGAACCACAGCTGATGGACAAGGCCTTCGCAGGCTTCTGCCGCGGTGGCCTCGAGGGATATGCCGCAGGGCTGACAGACAAGCCCTGGCTTCTTGATAAGAGCCGCGGCTGGGGAATTCATTATCCATTTTTGGACGCCTTCTATCCCGACCCAAAAATCATTTGCATGGTTCGTGATCCAGTGGATATTTTCTGCTCCATGGAGCGCAATCTCCGCAAGGCGAAACTACGCAATCCCGGACTGGTCAAACCGGAAAAGATGTTGAACACGAGCCTGGAAAAACGACTGGACTACTGGTCCAATTCAGATCCGGTGGGCCTTGCACTCGAACACCTGCAAGACATTCTGCGCCAGGGGATCGACCAACAAATGCTCTTCATTCGCTACGAAGACCTCTGCGTTCATCCCCAGCAAGAGCTCGACAGGTTTTACGCCTACCTCGGCATTGAGAGCTACCCACATCACGACTTCAACAACGTTGAGCAAATCACCCAAGAAGATGACCGGGTCTATGGAATCTTTGGCGACCACAAGATCAACAGCAAAGTCTCCCTGGAACCCAGCCAAGCCCTGGACATCCTCGGAAAGTCTCTATGCGACAAAATTCGCAGGCGCTACAGCTGGTTGTACGAACGATTCGGTCGCAGTTACAGCTGAAGAGAACAGCGCTTCGGTAACCCTGAAGGGTGGAAAAGCGGGTGACGGGAATCGAACCCGTGTCATCAGCTTGGAAGGCTGAGGTCTTACCATTACACAACACCCGCACTGGTACATCCGAACCACCCAGGAAGGAGTGGCCAGTGCTTCAGCACACATTCATTATGACGGTCCGCCGGACCGCTGCCTTCGCTTGACACCGTCTGCTGCACCGATGGAAGGCTCACGCCGCAGGTTGATGGTCGCCTACGGCCTCGGCGATGCCGGCACCGGACTGGCCGCCACCCAACTCGGCTTCTACCTCTTCCCGTTCTTCACCTGCGCCGCCGGCCTGCCCGCCTTCATCGCGGGCTCGCTGCTCACCGTGATCAAGGTGTGGGATGCCCTTAATGATCCGCTGATCGGCTGGTTGAGCGACCACACCAACAGCCGCTGGGGCCCGAGGCTGCCCTGGATGCTGAGCGCAGCACTGCCCCTCGGCATCAGCCTGGCGGCGATGTGGTGGGTCCCCCCCGGGGGCCTCTGGCAGCGCACCGGCTACTACGTGGTGATGGCGATCCTGCTGATGAGCGCCTACACCAGCGTGAACCTGCCCTACTCGGCCCTCTCCACGGAGCTGACGCCGGTCACGTCCCTGCGGACCCGCCTGAACGCCGCCCGCTTCACCGGCTCGATCCTCTCGGGCCTCAGCGGCCTGATCGTCGCCTCGGTGGTGCTCGGCCAGGGGTCCGATGGCTATCTGGTGATGGGGCGCATCACCGGCACGATCGCCTCAGTGGCCACCCTCGCCTGCTGCTGGGGTCTGGCGCCCTTCGCCAAGACAGCGCAGCGCCCCGTGCCCAGCAGCGATCCACCGCGCCAGCAACTGAAACGGGTGATGGCCAACCCACGCTTTCTGCGGGTGCTCGGCCTCTACCTGCTGCTCTGGTTCGCCCTGCAGTTGATGCAGGTGGTGGCTCTGATCTGGATGGTGCAGGTGGTGCAGGTGCCGGCCGGCCTGGCCCCCTGGCTGCTGCTGCCCTTCCAGGTGGCGGCCCTGCTGGGGTTGCAGCTCTGGAGCGTGCTGAGCAACCGTCAGGGACGGATTCACACCCTGCGCCTGGGGGCCGGGCTGTGGATCGCCGCCTGCCTGCTCTCGATGCTGATTCCCACGCTGCCCGCTGAACCGGGGCTGCTCGACCTGCTGCCCCTGGTGGCCCTGATCGTGCTGGTGGGAGTCGGTGCCGCCACCGCCTATCTGATTCCCTGGTCGCTGCTGCCGGATGCCATTGATGCCGACCCCGGCAAACCGGCAGGGATGTACACCGCCTGGATGGTGTTCGGCCAGAAGCTGATCATCGGCCTCACCATGTCGGTGTTCGGCAGCCTGTTAACGCTCACCGGCTACATCTCCGGGTCGGCCGGCAGCTGCAACGGCGCGCTGGCCTTCATCCAGCAACCAGCCACAGCGCTGCTGGCCATCCGCTTCAGCATGGGACTGCTGCCCGCTGTACTGGTGATCTGCGGCCTGCTGGTGATGCGAGGCTGGCCCGACCGTGGCGCCCACCTGCAGAGCACCGCCGGATGACCTCGCCTCGCTGGCTGAAACGACTGGGCACCAGCCTGCTGATCGGCGGACAGGCGATCGCCGCCACCCTGCGTGGCCGCATCAACCGGGTGGAGCTGTTTGATCAGCTGATGGAGGCAGGGCCCGGCAGCGTTCTGATCGTGCTGATCATCTCCGTGGCGGCCGGCTCGGTGTTCAACATCCAGGTGGCCGCGGAACTCACCCGCATGGGGGCCGGCTCCACCGTGGGCGGCATCCTGGCGATCGGTCTGGCCCGTGAGATCGCCCCGCTGCTCACTGCCTGTCTGCTGGCGGGCAAGGTGGCCACCGCCTATGCGGCCCAGCTGGGCACGATGAAGGTGACTGAGCAGATCGATGCGATCACGATGCTGCGCACCGATCCGGTGGAGTATCTGGTGGTGCCGCGCATCATCGCCATGGTGGTGATGGCACCGGTGCAGTGCTTCTTCTTCTTTTTCATGGCGGTCTGGAGCGGCCAGATCACCAGCACCCTGCTGTACCGAATCCCGCCTCAGGTGTTCTGGACCTCGGTGCGCACCTGGATGAATCCAGAGGACCTGCCGTTCATGCTGGTGAAGGCGCTGGTCTTCGGATTGATCATCGCCACGGTGGCCTGCGGCTGGGGGCTCACCACCCGCGGAGGCCCCAAGGAGGTGGGCACCAGCACCACAGGAGCCGTGGTGATGATTCTGGTCACCGTGTCGATGATGGATGTGGTTCTCACCCAGGTGCTGTTCGGCGCATGAGCTCAACCCCATCAAGCGTCACCCTCAAACCGGATGTGCGGCTGCCGCTGCTGGTGGTGGCCCTCGGCGCCGCGCTGTTGCCGCTGCCGCTGCACCCCTGGCCCACGCTGGTGGTGGCCCTGTTCGGACTGTTCCTGCTGCTGCAAACCGCCAGCCTGCGACTGGAGTTCGAGGAGCGGGCCCTGATCGTGTGGCAGAACGGCCGCGAACTGCGTCGCTTCCCCTACGACCAGTGGCTGGCCTGGCGGCTGTTCGCTCCCTGGCTTCCAGGACTGCTGTATTTCCGCGAGACCAAAAGCATCCACTTCCTGCCGATCCTGTTCAGCCCCGGCGAACTGCGGGACCAACTGGAGCAGCGGGTGGGCGACCTTGAAGTGCCGAAGGCAGAGGACGCCAGCTCACCTAGCTAAGCCTGACTAAGGATTAGCGGGGCGCCATGACCACGGTGAATGTGCTTGAGGCGAAAACCCAGTTGTCGCGCCTTCTCCTCCAAGCGGAGGCAGGAGAAACCGTTGTGATTGCTCGCGCCGGCAAACCCTCCGCCCAATTGGTGCCGATCGACAAAAAGCGCAAAGGATTGAAGCCACCGGGGGCCATGCGAGATCAGATCCGCATCGGCGAGGACTTTGACGCCCCACTGAATCTGTTGTTTGACGCCGCCATTGAGCCCGACAGCAGCCGCGATCGATGAGTCGGGTTCTGCTCGACACCCATCTGCTGTTGTGGTGGCTCAAGGATGATCAGCGCCTGCCGGATGTCCTCGTCTACGAGCTGCAAACCGATCGCCACACGGTGTGGATCAGTCAGGCCTCGTTCTGGAAACTGGCGATCAACGTGAACCTGGGCCGGCTGTTGGTCTGCCAAAGCAGGGTTGAACCCTTGCTGCTGTTCACCTGCGACCAAGCCTTGGCGGCCTACGGATCCTGTGTGCGGGTGTTTGGCTGATGGCCAGCCGGCTTGCAAGGGCTTGAACCAACCCATAGCGTTTCGCCATGGAAGGTTCGTGCCCGCCAACAACATCCACGGTCGCCGCCATCCGGCGACGCAAGCGTGATCAACGGATCGTCCTGCTGCGGCAGCAGGCCAGCGCGCTGCTGATGGATCACCCCAACGCCCATCTCTGGCTGTTCGGCTCCTGGGCCCGTGGTGACTGGGATGCATTCTCCGATGTTGACCTGCTGGCCATTGCCCCCAGCCGAGGGGAGGCCAATCGCCTGGCCGAGGCTGTCCTCGAGGCTGGAATGGCCGACGACGTGCTGGCTCTCAGCGATCAGGAATGGCAGGAACGCCGGACGGGGGATGACCCTTACTGGCGCGCCATCGGCAGAGATGCCCTGCGCCTGAGTCAGCCATGACACCGCGCGTTGAAGCCTGGATGCGACAAGCCAACAGCGACTGGGCTGTGGCCGAACTCACCGCCCAGCAAGGCTTTCACAGCCAGGCTTGTTATCACTAAGGGCAGAACGACTGGTCGACAGCCTGGAAGCAGGAGGGGTCGACGTGACCCCCATCCGCACTATGCGGCTCAAGGCTTTGAGTCGCATGAACACTGAAACGCGATATCCGAGCGATAGCGAAGCACCCGCCGATCGTTTCGACGCCGAAGACAGCGCGTTGGCCCGAACCGCCGCCGCGCAGGTGATGGCATTTGCTCAGACCACCATCACGCAATAGACACGATATCGTGAAAATATCACATAAATATCGACACGAAATCGTGCCAAACGGGCGCACATCCGTTCGCCATGTTGCGGCGGTTGCTCTGTCAGCTGGAATGGAGTGATGGAGCGCACGGCCGCTGACGCAATGCCTGACGACACCGATCTGACACCGCAAGAGCCCGAACCGGCAGCAACGACCACTGAGACGTCCACCGACACGACCGCCGAAACAGACGCCAATCCCCTGATGGCACTGGCGCTGAAGGATCTGCAGGAGCGCCGCGACGCCCTCGAGCGCGACATCCAGGAGCTCACCAACCGCAAACAGCAGCTGGAAGCCGACCTGAAGACCTCCTTTGCCGGCCAGTCGGACGCGATCGCGCGCCGCGTCAAAGGTTTTCAGGAATACCTGGGGGGCGCCCTGCAGGACCTGGTGCAGAGCGTGGAAAGCCTCGAACTGGTGGTGCAGCCGATGGTGGTGCAACCGTCACCGCTGGATCAGAAGCCGGCGGATCCGAACCAGAGCGTGGAAGCCCCCACAGCCTCTGCCGCGGCTGTGGCCGACACCTTCCGCCCCGATGAAGATCTGATCCGCGCCGCCCTCGAGCGATTCCTCAAGCAGCCGGATGTGTATGCCGATCCCTGGAACCTGCGCCGCAGCATCGATGCCAAAGACATCGCCCTGCTGGAGGACTGGTTCTTCAACCAAGGCGGACGCGGCGCTCAGCCCAGCCGCGGCACACGGCCCCGCAACATCCTGGCCAGCGCGGCACTGATCGCGATTATCGGCGAGCTCTACGGCGACCAGTTCCAGTGCCTGGTGCTGGCCGGCGGCCCCGAACGCCTGGGTGAGTGGCGGCGGGGGCTGCAGGACGCCCTCGGCCTGGGCCGCGAGGACTTCGGCCCCAGCAGTGGCATCGTGCTGTTTGAGCGCCCCGAAGCCCTGGTGGAACGGGCTGACCGGCTGGAAGAACGGGGCGAAGTGCCGCTGATCCTGATCGATGCGGCCGAACGCAGTGTCGACATCCCCGTGCTTCAGTTCCCCCTCTGGTTGGCCTTCGCGGCCGGACCGGGTGAACGCCTCGACGACGACGATCTGCTGTAGGGGGCAAGCGATAGACCCCTGACGCCTCAGGCGATTACCGGTACGCTATTGCGTACAAGAGTCTGGGGTGATGGCATCGATCTCTGTGACGGAGGCGCGCAAACGCCTGTTCTCGTTGATCGACGAAGTGCGCGAATCCCATGAACCGATTGAGATTCAAGGCAAACGGGGCAGCGCAGTTCTCCTCTCGGAACAGGACTGGCGCGCGATCCAGGAAACGCTTTATCTCACCTCAATTCCGGGCATGCGCGACTCCATTCTTGAAGGGATGGCCACGCCAGCCGATGCGATGAGTGAGGAGCCTGGCTGGTGAGTTGGCGGGTGGTTTTCAGCCGACAAGCTCAAAAAGATGCCCGAAAACTCGCCTCCGCTTCACCGGCCCTGAAACAGCGGGCCCAGGAGCTGATCGACCTGCTGGTTGAAGACCCATGGCGCAGCCCACCCCCCTTCGAAGCGCTGGTGGGTGACCTGCGAGGGGCCTATTCCCGCCGAATCAACATCCAACATCGTCTCGTCTACAGCGTCGAAGCAGATCAACAGCTGGTGAAAGTGCTGCGGCTGTGGAGCCACTACGCCTAAGCAGCGTTGATGACGTGAGCACTTGGCCTGAGGAACCACTCCCTGCTCTCCCATCAGCTCAACGCGTCCAATGCAGTGGATCCAGCATGAACCGCATCGAGGCATCCCGCCGGTCGCTGTGCTTCCATTTCTGCGCGATCCCGCAGCCTGTCTCGTTCCTGTGATCCTCACCGCCCTGCTTCTGCTCGCCATCGGCTATCTGCTGGGCTCCACCCCCAGCGGCTATCTCGCCGGCCAGTGGCTGAAGGGCATTGACCTGCGCGACTGCGGCTCCGGCAGCACCGGCGCCACGAACGTGCTGCGCAACGTCGGCAAAGGCCCGGCGCTGGTGGTGTTTCTGGTGGATGTGGCCAAGGGTGCTCTGGCGGTGCTGCTGGCCAAAACCTTCGGGCTGAGCGACTGGCTGCAGGTGCTGGCGGGCCTGGCGGCCCTGGCCGGTCACATCTGGCCGGTGTGGCTGGGCTGGAAGGGCGGCAAGGCGGTGGCCACCGGCTTCGGGATGTTTCTGGGGCTGGCCTGGCCGGTGGGACTGGCCTGCTTCGGCCTGTTCATGGCCGTGATCTCGATCTTCCGGATCGTGTCGCTCTCCAGCGTGGTGGCCGCCCTTGGGCTGCCGCTGCTGATGTTGGCGGCGGAGCAGAGCAGCGCCTACGTGGTGGTGTCGTTGGTGGCCAGCCTGATGGTGCTGTGGCGGCACCGCAGCAACATCCAACGGCTGATCGCCGGCAATGAACCACGCATCGGGCAGCAGCAGAAAGCCTGAAGGCCTCCTGCTGCCTCAAGCGATCAACCGAGGAAGTCCGGCAAGCCGAAACTGGTTTCGTAGGCGTACGACCAGTTGCCCTTGCTGGGATCAAACGTCTTGTCGCCGTACAGATCCTCGTAGATCCTCGGGAAATCGACGTTGCGCGAGCCATCGCCCATACCGATGGCTCGCACCTGCAGCTGCTCGTAGGGATCATCCACTCCTTTGGCCAGCTTGTTGAGGGCCTTGTTGAGCTTCTTCTGGGTCTTGCTCCAGACGTCCTTGCCCTTGTTGTCGAGCACGAACACAGGATTGCCCTCGGCGTCGTAGTTGAGTCCAGAGGAGCTGATCTTCGTGCCGCCGAGTGATTTCGGCAGGGGGATCGGCTCGCCAGTCACGTCGTCATCACTCATCTCCCAGTTGCGGTTGTCCCACCAACTGCGCCGCTCCGGCCGGCCATCGGTGGCCATGGCGACGTAGGTGAAATCATCCGCATCCGTGAGGCCTTGCTTGCGCTGCTTCTTGAGCAGTTTCTGCAGACCTTTGAGAGCTCCCAGCATCTCGGTACCAGAGTAGAGATTGGAGCTGAGGGTGTCGTCGCCGCGGAAGAAATCAAAGCGATCCGGATCTGGGAGCTTTCGTTCATCCCAGGTGCTGTTGCCCTCAATGCTGTTGCCGTAGATCTGATCCGGCGTGGTGGTGAGCAGGATGGAATCGGCAATCACCGAACCATCCACGGGATCACCGGGGGTGAAGGTGCGGACGCCGTGATCCACCACATAGCCGAACTTGATCAGGTGCACCGTGAAGGCACTGGCCTCACAGTCGTCGGTGGGGTTGTCGATCAACTCATAGTTCGCAAGCGCAGAAGCCAGATCATTTGTTGAGTTGTTGATGATGTTGGCCGTGGTCTGCGGCCCGAAGTTTTGCTTGTCGGTTTCGCCTTTGAGGCGGAACCCCCAACCGGCCTCCGTGGCAGCACGAACAAAGGAATGGAAGGCCACCCGGTTCTGAGCTTCCAGGCGGTTTTTCACATCCGCTTTCTCGGTGGAGGGATCGGTGCCCAGCATCGAGGTGGACTGATCCATCAACAGATAGAGGCGTCCGCCCGGATTGGGGCACTCATCTTCAGGAGAGGGCGGAGGCAGACAAGCCTCATCGGCAAGGCTGGCACTGCCAGTTGCTGAGGTCAGCTCCTGATCAGCAACGGTGAGCGTGAGCCGTTCATCGCCCGTCAGCGCCTCATCGGCCGTGACCGTGACATCCACCTGGAAGCGCTCCACACCCGCCGCCAACTCGAAGCTGCCCTGCGACTGGCCAGGGGTGAGAACAGTCGCATCACTGCTGTCACGAATGACAGCCGAATTCACGGTGTATCCCTCAAGAGACTTGTTGGAACTGAACGCGTAGTCGAGCGTGGTGGGCTCGCTGTAGCCCGGAGACACCGTCACCACAAAGCTGAAGGTGGCGTCCTTATCGCTGAGGGTGTCTCCATCCTCAACCGCACAGAACCCCTCAACCGACAACTCGGGATTCTCCAGTGGCGGCGGTGGCGGTGGCGGTGGCGGCGGTGGTGGTGGTGGTGGTGGTGGTGGCAAACAATCGTCCTCATCCAACCTCGCAACAACTGTCTTGCTCACCGTGCTCAACCCGTTGTCCTGAATCACCGTCAGCGACACACTCTCTTCTCCCGTTAATTCACCATTACTCTTCTTCCAGCTCGCTCCAAGCTCAATACGCTTCACGTCAGCGGCAACAACAATCGTTCCTTCATATGTATTACTTTCTGCGTCATAGGAAGGCACGCCATCTGGCGTAACCCCGCCCTCAACAACCACACCAGACGCGTCATACGCCACCAGTCCCTTCTGCAAGACATCAAAATCTCCTCCTGCTCCATCTCCCGTCAGCACATAACGCAATCGCCCCGCGCTCGTTAATCCATCATCGCCATCAAACGTGATCGTGAATGCCGCTTCTGCAATCTGATTACCAAAGTCCGTCGCACAGAATCCACTACCTTCAACATCAAAATTCAGCTCCGGCAACGCCTCATCCGGCGGACAATTCTCGTCAATAAACTCACCATCACCATCCGCATCCAACCTCGCAACACCTGTCTTGCTCACCGTGCTCAACCCGTTGTCCTGAATCACCGTCAGCGACACACTCTCTTCTCCCGTTAATTCACCATTACTCTTCTTCCAGCTCGCTCCAAGCTCAATACGCTTCACGTCAGCGGCAACAACAATCGTTCCTTCATATGTATTACTTTCTGCGTCATAGGAAGGCACGCCATCTGGCGTAACCCCGCCCTCAACAACCACACCAGACGCGTCATACGCCACCAGTCCCTTCTGCAAGACATCAAAATCTCCTCCTGCTCCATCTCCCGTCAGCACATAACGCAATCGCCCCGCGCTCGTTAATCCATCATCGCCATCAAACGTGATCGTGAATGCCGCTTCTGCAATCTGATTACCAAAGTCCGTCGCACAGAATCCACTACCTTCAACATCAAAATTCAGCTCCGGCAACGCCTCATCCGGCGGACAATTCTCGTCAATAAACTCACCATCACCATCGTGATCCAACGTCGCCGTCCCGCTCTTTGTCGTCACCTCTCCTGACAATCCCTCCGATCGTGTCAGCGACAGCGTCACCTCTTCTTTGCCAGTCAGGCCACTGTTCGATCGCCAGCTCGCTCCCAGCTCGACTCGCTTCACTCCCTGATTGATCTTGATCTGACCCGAATAACTCGATCCATTCCCCGCCACTGAACCTTCAATCAACTCCACGCCCGGCACCACTGGGGCCCCGTCCGCAGCCTCCGCCTTCAAACCCTGCTGCAACAGATCAAAATCTCCTCCTGGCCCATCTCCAACCAACGTAAAGCTAAATATTTCATCGCTCTCCAATTCCTCCGCAAACTCGATCCCAAATCCAGCCTCCGCAATCTGCGCTCCACTTAAATCTTCCTTCGCGCAGAATCCTTCCCCTGTTATCGAAAATCCAAGATCCTTGGGTGGGCAATTCTCCTTAAAATCTCCATTACCATTTTCATCTAAAACCACCGTCTTCGTATCAGTCGTAATCACTCCGCCCTCTTGTCCATTCCCCTCAGCGAAGGTCAGCGTGACGCTCTCTTGTCCAGTCAGATCTCCACTCTTCTTCTCCCATCTTGCTCCCAACACCACACTCTCAACGCCTTTATCAACCTTCAATTGACCGCTGTAGGTGTTCGTATCCGGGTCATACGTCGGACCTGTAATCAGTTCGACACCGTTAACAGGACCATCTGCGTCAAACGCATATACCCCCCCATCCGGAATTCCAAATTCAACATCACCTGCATCACCAGTCAGCTCATAATCGAACGTCTTATCGCTGCCTAGTGGCCCATCAAACTCAATCGTAAAACCTGCCTTCACGACCTGCGACGTACTTCCAAAATCGGCTTCCTCTTCGCACATCCCTGTTCCGGTTATCGCAAAAAGAGAATTAAAACTAAACCTGAAGAGAGATAAATTATATTTGGTCCAAGGGTTTGTTTCGTCCTTATCGCTATCGTTCTCATTTTTGTTATTGAACGTACCCGACCTTGTTCCGTACCAGAGCCAGGTAGGGTCTGGAGTGGTACCTTTCCAAGGACCCGGACCATAAAGTTTATTATCACTATCAGATCTTACGCTCGATCCTGGTTTTTCCCATCCCGTATCGTCAAAATCAATATCAGTCCAATGCAGTTCAGGATCCGCAGGATCCGTGGGAATGTTGGGAAATTTGTTTTCATTTGCTAAATAATACTGTTTTATTAGATCGTCTTCGTTTTCAGGAAAGAAAGGGTGTTCAAAATCTCCTATATGCTCGCCACTATTATCGTCAAACTTTCTTTCATAGGACTGAAGCCCCGTACAGGCATTTTTAGGGTCTCCATCTTTTGATCGATCACCGATGCAGCTATTGGTCTCCCCGACATCCACTAAGTCCTTATTCTCCGCATTCCAAACCTTCCAACCTTCACCTTTACCTTCACCATCAAGGCCTGATGTACCAAAACTTACTGTATCCGAAAACTTAAAAAGACCATTGATGCCAGCAATTTCTTCGCTGTCCCAGCCAGCAATAGCAATAACATTCTTGCCGGGGCTTAAGACAGCGTTGTCAAGAGGTATAAAAAAGCCATTAATCCAATTCCAAGTATAACCAAGCTGCTCTCCATTTAGATAAACGTGAGACCCGTTGTCAGCCGTAAAATAAATGCCAGGGGTCAAATCCTTAGGGTCTAAACCGTTCCAATTTCCTGTTATTGAATCCGATTTTTCTGCACCAGAAAACGAGCTATCAGAAGCAGCTTGCACATCGGCCTGATCCAACGACCAGGCATTCATGCCACCGGCCACGTTGGTGACCTCAATGCCTTGATCCACCAGAAACTGGCTGGATGCCGCTGACCAACCACCCGATTGGCAGATCACATGCACATCCTTGCCAGCAGCCAAGGCACGCACCTGCTCCAGCGCTTCACCGCTCTCGATCGTTGGCCAGGGGATGCGTACGGCCCCGTCAATCGCATCCGCTGCGGAGGTCTCCAGAGGCCGCACATCCAACAGCAGCAGGTCATCCGGCCGTGAGCTCAGGCGCTGACGCAACAGCTCTGTCGTGATCTCGTCGTAGGCAGCAGTGGCCAAACGGAACGCTGGCGGCCATGCCGATGCATCGCTGACATCCGCCAGAGACCACGCCCCCAACTGCAGCTGCTCATTGCCATCGCCATCACGCCCCAGCCAATCGGCACTGGCCTGCACCTGCGCACCGCTGAGTTCCGCCAGCAACGCCACAAAATCGGCGTCGGCGCCGACATGGCAACTCCACAGGGCAATCGTCTCCACTCCCCAACGCGCCAACTCGGCGGCGTGGGCCTTCAACGCCTCAGCATCAATCCAGGTATCGCCAATCCGAAAAGCCCCCGGCCGGCCGTGGGCGATCAGGTGCAGGGTCCGCACGGGGTTCCCAGCCTCCTGCTGTTCCTGAAGCCCCCGGCTGATCGCTGCCAGGGGATCGTCAGCGGCAGCTCTGATCGCCAGCAGCGGCGGCTTGGCTCCCTGCAGCAGCCCTGCAATCTGCGGGCAATGGCTGTCGCCCACCAGCAGCTGATGCGTTGCCAACACGGCGCGCTGCAGAGCAACCATCACAAGACTTCACTGTGTCTTGCTTTTGATAGCAATAGAGCCATGGCATTTCATCCAATCCCAACAACACCAACCAATTGATTACGGCTTTACATCAACACACAACCCGTTTAGTACAGATCGAGCATCTTCCAGGAAATTAACTTGACAACGACCCAAGAGGCACTAATCGTTTATCAAACATTTGGCTTGGAAAGCCTTGTCTGGACGAGCTTTTCAGCTGTCGATACGACCACTCAACCGCCAACAATGGTCAATTCATTGATCATCAAGCCTTGGGTTATGCAATAGCCAATCACACAATCGGTTCAACCAACGCACCAACCCCGTCAAAGATCCTCAAAATCAGAAAGGTACTTCTCAGTTGATGCGGGTTCCCGATCGTTTACTGCGCTGTCTGTCGCTGCTGCCCACCAGCGGCGCCATCCTGCTGGCGCTCACGGTGACCCAAGCGGAGAGCGCTCTTGCCGAGACCTGCATCACGGATCCCTTCGGGGCGGAGGTGTGTCTGCCGACATCGGATCCTGACGATCCGCCAGCCCCCCCCGTCGATCCCTCAGGGCCGCCACCCGTCATCGTTCCCCCGTGCTTTGGGGCCTGCACACAGTTCCCGCCTCCACCGCCCTACCGCCAGTACGAGGAAACCCCGGAGCCAGAACCCGAGCCCGAGCCTGAGCCCACTCCAGAACCAACTCCAGAACCCACGCCGGAACCCACCCCGGCGCCTGTGGAGCCGATCCGGCCGCTGTGGTTGAAGAGCGATGCCCTCGATCAGGCCACCGCCGAGGCCTATCTCGAGCAAAAGCTGCGCAACGACTACCTCGCCCAGAGTCAGAACCCCACGGTTGATTTCAACGACGCTCCCGTCGTGATCTTCAACGGTGTGCGCTACCTCGAGATCCTCGAACCCAACACCGCCCTGCTCTCCGGCAGCAGCAATGAGCCCGGCTTCAACGTTTGGGTGCGCGGCTTCGGCGGAGAAGACTCCGTTGGCGCCAGCCGCGGGCGTTACGCCGACTTCAGCAACGGTGGTGCCCAACTTGGCTTTGACATCCCCCTCAGCCGCTCCACCCGCATCGGCCTGTTCGGCACCTATGCCGTGATGAATGGCAACGACGGCTCCCGCGGCAGCTGGGATGCCGACGGCTGGGGTGGTGGCGGTTATGCCGAGTACTGGACCGACAATTTCTACCTGCGCGGCATGCTCAGCGCCGGTGGTTTCGACGGTGAACACAGCCGCTCCATCAACGGCGACCGCGCCCGCGGTGACCGCAGCGGCAACTCCTGGACCGGTGTGCTCAGCCTCGGCGCACCGTTTGATTCCGGCGACTGGATCATCGAACCCCAGGCCCAGCTCAGTTACACCAACACCAGCCTCGATCGCTTCAGCGAACACGGCGCTGACCGCGACGAGCGGCTCCAGTTCCACGCCATGGAACTCGACCAGTTCGGGTCCGAACTGACCGTGACATTCACCCATCCCATCCGCGATGGCCAGGCCTCCCTGTTCATGCCATCCCTGCGGCTGGGCTGGGTCGCCGACTGGGGCCGCAGCGGCGACAGCCAGAAGGTGACCTTCCTGGAATCCGGTGACAGTGACCGCATCAGCATCAACGGCGATGCCGATCACGGCGCCCTGATCGAACTCGGCCTCGACTACACCACCTTCAACTTCACCGACACCTCCATGGGCGTCTACGCCCGCAGCGGAGTGGTGCTCTGGGGTGGTGATCGCGGCACCTCCTGGCAGGTGCAGGGCGGACTCAACTTCCGGTTCTGAGTTCAGCGCAGCAGGCGGCAAACGCAGCGCTGGGATCATCCGCCCTGGTGATCGGCCGCCCGATCACCAGCTGGCTCGCCCCAGCAGCCATCGCCTCCGCCGGCCCCATCACCCGGGCCTGGTCGCCCACCGCCGCTCCTTTGGGGCGTATCCCCGGCGTCACCAAGGCAAACGGCACGGGGTGCTGGGCCCGCAGCGCCGCGGCCTCTAGCGGTGAACACACACAGCCGCCGATGCCGGCATTCGCCGATAGCTGCGCCAACGCCGGCACCCGTTCGCCGATGCCCTGAGCAATGGCGAGTTCCCGTTGCAGTCGCTGCTCCTGCCAGCTGGTGAGCACCGTCACCGCCAGCAGAGTGGGGGAGGGTTGACCGGCACGTTGCGCACCTTCCATCGCCGCGGCCTGGGCTGCCTTGAGCGCTTCGCTGCCGGCGCAGGCATGCACGGTGATCAGCTCCGCCCCCAGCGCCGCCGCCCGCCGGCAGGCCCCGGCCATCGTGGCCGGGATGTCGTGAAATTTGAGATCCAGAAACACCCGCAACCCCTGCTCGCGCAACCGGGCCACCACCTCAGGCCCCGCCTGCACGAACAGCTCCAGGCCCACCTTCACCCAGCGCAACCCCTCCACCTGAGCCGCAAAGGCCAGGGCCTGGTCCGGGTCCATGCCATCGAGGGCCACGATGATCCGATCAGCGGGATCGCCAGAGCCCCCCATCAGCGACAACGCAGGTCCATCCACCGCACCTCAGCCCTTGCCTTGATCCTGGCAAAGGGCCGATGACACTTCCATGACACGCATCAATCCATTCCTTAAGGAATGAATAAAGTCCGAGTGTTGAAAGCCGGAGCAGGTGAATCCACAACAACGATTCAGCTTTCGCTCCGCAGGCGAACTGGTCGACATCGTCAAGCGATTCGGCATTCACTGGCAGGTGGCCCAGATCAGCAGGGGGCCTCTGTTGGGCACCGTGTCGCTGCAGCGCCGCAGCGACATCGCCGTGCTGCAGCTCAGCACCAACCAGATCATCACGGTGTTGGGGGCCAGACCCAGTTCCATCACCTGCATCGCCCTCGAACGCACCAACCATCTGAGCGATCACGCCATCCGCGGCGAACCCGTTATCCCGTTCAGCATTCACGGCTTCACGCCCTCGATCACCGAAAGCTTCTTCAAGATCTCGGCAGGGGCCGAGATGACCATCCTGATGATGGGCCTGGAGCGATTCCTCAAACTGATCGCACTGGACTCCGCCAGCCGCCTGCCGGACACGATCAACAGCAACAACTCGCTCACCCTGCTGCCGGAGCAGTTCCAGCGGCTGATGAACCTGCTGGATCCCAACCAGGAGCCGCCGCCCCCGGAACTGCTGGATGCGCTGCTGGTGGAGTGCTTCAGCCGCGATGCTCACTTTCAAAGCCAAGGCGTGACGCTGTCCACCCGTGCTGCCCTGATGCGCGATCTGCTGGCGTGGGGCCTCGAGCATTCCGACACACCGATCAGCCTCGATCAGCTCACCAGCACCCTGTTCGCCTCACGTTCGTCGATCGTTCAGGCCTGTCGTGAAACCTTCGGCGTCGGCCCGACGACCCTGCTCAAGCAGATCCGACTGCACGAGGTGCATCAGACCCTGCGCGATCCGCGCCGCCGCACCCACCTCAACGGCCAAGCCTCCGTTGGCATCATCGCCGGACTGCATGGCTTCAAGAGCCCGAACCACTTCGCCCGCGATTACCGCCTGATGTTCGGAGAGCTCCCCCGCAAGACCCTGCAGCGCGCACGCGCAGCCTGATCCTCAGCCCACCAGGCGACGGAACGTCTTCTTGCCCAGCTGCAGCACCTTGCCCTCCAGGTCCGCTGCGGCGGTGAACTCCTGGTTGGGATCGGTGATCTTCTCTCCCCCCAGCCGCACGGCACCACCCTTGATCTGACGCCGCGCGTCGCTGCTGCTGGCACAGATGCCTACGGCACTGAGCAGGTAGAAGGCCTTGGCCGGGAAATTCACCTCCGCCAGCGACGCCTCCGGCACCTCCGCCGCCGCGTCAGCAGCTCCCCCCACAAGGGTGGCGGCATCGGTCTGGGCTTTCTCGGCCACGGCCAACCCATGGCGGCTGGCGGTGACCGCCAGGGCCATCGCCTTCTGCTTCTCGCGCGGATTCTCCGGCAACGTCGCCAGATCCAGATCCGTCAGCAACGTCACGTAGTCGTTGATCGCCGCATCGCCGACTTTCTCGAGCTTGGAGTACATCGACAGAGGATCCTCCTCCAGACCCACCGTGTTGCCGAGGCTCTTGCTCATCTTCTGCACCCCGTCCAGACCCACCAGGATCGGCAGCAGCAGCCCGAACTGGGTTCCCTTGCCGAAATGGCGCTGCAGATCGCGGCCCATGGCCACGTTGAACTTCTGATCGGTGCCCCCCAGCTCCACATCAGCATTCACAGCCACCGAGTCGTAGCCCTGCAGCAGCGGATAAAGGAATTCATGCAGGGCGATCGGCGTACCGCTGCCGTAACGCTTGGAGAAATCGTCCTTGGCCAGCATCTGCCCCACCGTTCCGGTGCCCAGCAGTCCAATCACCGCCGGCAGATCCATCCCCTCCAGCCATTCGCTGTTGTATCGCACCTCAAGGCGTCCGGGGGTCTCGAAATCGAGCAGCGCCGTTTCCTTGGGCTGGTCCTGCCCCAGCTGACGCAGATAGGTGGAGGCGTTGGCGGCCACATCCGCCTTGCTCAGCTGCACCCGGGTGTTGCTCTTACCGGTGGGATCGCCGATGCGGGCGGTGAAGTCACCGATGATCAGCACCGCCGTATGGCCTGCGTCCTGAAACGCCCGCAGTTTGCGGAACAGAATGCTGTGCCCCAGATGGATGTTGCTGCCGGTGGGGTCGATGCCCAGCTTCACCCGCAGCGGCCGACCCTCGCGCTCGGCTGCGGCGAGCCTGGCCTCCAGGGCCTGGTCGGCATCCTTGGGATCCCCCGCCGGGAACAGATCGGCCATGCCGCGCGCCAGCCAGCTCGGCAGGGACGGGGTGGACTCCGGCATGGGGCGCTGAGGGCGTGCGCTGGCGATCGTACGGGTGCTGCGCCGCTGGCCTCAGCTGGGGCTATTTCAGCTGGAGGGCGGCAATTCGATCTGAGCCTTCATCCGCTCCAGCGTGGTGTGCATCTGCTCGAACATCTGCTCGGGGGTGATGCCGAACTGGCTCAGCTGCGTGCGCAGCTGCTCCACGGTGAGCTTCGCCTGGAAATCCTCCGACAACTCAAAGCGCTTCATGAACACCCGGTAGCGCTCCATCAACTCCTCCATGGTGTCGATGAACTTCTTCTTGCCCTCGCGATCGAACTTGCCGTAATCACTGCCCAGCTGCATCAGCTGCTGGTAATCGCCGAACAGCCGCTTGGCCTCGTCCTGGACGATGTCGGAATCGAAGAAAGCCATCCCCGCAGATTTCATTCTTTAGAGGAGAATTCTGCAGACTTCCGGCAGTCCGTGGCAGTTCGGTTTCACTCCATGGGCAGGTTGCAGAAAGTGCGGATCGCCCCACGTTGTGAATCTCACCGGCCAGCTGCCGCTCATGCGTGAGCACCTTCACCGCAGTCGCCCTGTCCTGCGTCGACGGCGCACGGTGATCGCCAGCGCTGATCGGGTGCTGATCGCCGGTCTGGTGCATCTGTTTGATGACATCGGCCCGCTGGTGGGGGCCACCACCAGCGAACAGGACGCCCTCGCCTGCCTCGACAGCAGCCAGGCCGATCTGCTGATCTGCAGCGATCTGCTCGAGAGCGGCAGCGGGCCATCGCTGGTCGCAGCCGCCAAGACCCTCCAGCCGGAGCTGCACTGCCTGATGCTGATTCAACGCCCGTTGCTCAGCACGATCGAGGCGGCGATCGCCGCGGGCTGCAACGGACTCTGCAGCCGCGAACTGGTGGGCAACGGCCATCTGCTGCGCAGTGTGCAGGCGATGGAAAGCGACGGCATGGTGATCGATCCCACCATCAGCGGCGTGCTGCGCCACAGCCGCCTCAGCCGCGGCACCCCAAGCCCCCTCTCCGATCAGCTGAGTGTGCGCGAAGAGGATGTGCTGCGCGGTCTCTGCCGCGGCCTCACCAACCAGGAGATCGCCGAGCAGCTGCACCTCGCGATCGACACGGTGAAGCATGTGGTGAGTGCGGTGCTGCGCAAGCTCGACGCCCGCGATCGCACCCAGGCGGTGCTGATCGCCTTCCGCAATGATCTGGTGGACCTGCCCACCCCGATGCCCCGCTGGAGCTCCTGATGCGCTGCACAGCTTTTCGGTTCACAGCCATCGGTCTGCTGACCGCCCTGGCCATCGCCGGGCTGGCGGGCGCTTCCGTCAGGGCCCAGCAGCCGGATGCCACCACCATCTCCGTCGCCGTCGCCCAGGGCAATGCCCACTGCCTGATCAAGACCGGCACGATGAAACCGGAGAAAGCCCAGTCCATCGCCGATGGGTTCCTGGCTCAGCAACAGATCAGTCCTCAGGCCAGTGACGCGGTCAAGAACACCGCTGGCTTCAGCGATCTGATGAACGCCTACATCGCCGACCAGGGCGGATGCTCGGCGCTGGTGGAGGCTCTGCAGCGGTGACGACCGCATGGGCGCTGGTTAAGGTCGGCGCACGTCTCGAGTCCGAACGGCCCGATGCCCCGCAGCCACTGGTTGGATCCACTGGCGAGGAAGGTGCTGCAGGCCACCGGTCAGTTGCCCGCCAAGCCGCCTGCGGCCCCGCCTCCTGCTCCGGCCTGGACCATGGATGTGAACCGGGCCAGCCGCGAGGAGTGGCGTCAGCTGCCTGGCTGCCCTGAGGACACCGCCGATCTCCTGGTGCGTCTGCAGCGGGGCGGCGTTCAGTTCAGCGCCGCAGCCGATCTGTTTCAGCTGCTCGAACTTCCCGATGAGCTGCGCAGGCTCTGGGAGCCCCACCTGATCTTCCGCTGGCATGGCGACGCTCCGCCCCAGCCCGCAGCCGCCCCACTGGATCTGAACAACGCATCAACCGAGGAACTTCACAGCCTCCACTGGCCCGAGCAACGTCTGCAGGGCCTGCTGCGGGAGCGCCGCCGCGCCGGTTTCCGCGATCTGGCCGATCTGCAGGAGCGCCTCTGCCTTCCCGCCAGCGCTGTGGAAGCCCTGATCGGACGGGTTTGCTTCACGGCGCGCCGATCCGGCCCCTCCCTGCCCCTCAACTGATGCAGGGGGATCTGTTTGCCACCACCGCCCTCGGCGGTTCTGGCCCCGATCCGGATCTGCCTCTTCAGCAGGATCAACTGCTGCGCTGGCAGCAGCAGTTGCACGCCCATCAGGCCCCCCTGTTCCGTGGGGAGCCGGCAGCGGCCGGGCAGGTGAGCCTGTTCCCGGACGCCCCCGCAGACAACGCCGCCGCCTTCGATCCGCTGGCCCTCACACCGCTGCCGCTGAGTTTCTGGCGCTGGCCGGTCAGCCCCCATCAGGGGGCTGCGATCTATCTGGTGCTCGACCGTCCCGCCAACCTTGAGCAGCCGCTCCTGCTTTACGTGGGCGAAACGATGGCCGCCGATCGCCGCTGGAAGGGGGAGCACGACTGCAAGGCCTACCTGGCCGCCTACGGCGAAGCTCTCCAGCGCTGTTCGCTCAGCCCCTGCCTCAGCATCCGATTCAGCAGCGATGTGCCCCGCAGCACCCGGGCCCGTCGCGCCCTCGAGCAGCAACTGATCCAGCGCTGGCTTCCCCCGTTCAACAAGGAGACCCGCCAGCGCTGGAGCACCCCCTTCACCGCAGAGGTCTGAACGAATGCGCCGCTGTGATCGCCTGATGCGGGCCCTGATCCCGCTCACGGGCCTGCTGCTGCTGCCGTTTCACGCGATCGCCCATGCCGCGACGATCGACGCGCTGCTGCAGACCCTGCAACGGCACGGCTTCCGCATCGAACAGCGCCATCCCCCGAACCGGACGGCCTACGGGCAGTTCATCGCCGCACGCAAACTGCTGCTGATCTCACCGCTGGCGACTGAACTCGGCGTCGCCCGGGCGGTGCTGCTTCATGAAGCTGTTCATGCCGCCCAGAGCTGTCCCAGCGGCCAGCTGCGACCCCTCGGGCTGACCCTCTCGGCAGCACCGGCCGTGGAAAGCAGAATTCGCTACCTGCTGACGCATCACTACGCCCAGAGTCAGGTGGTGCTCGAGGAAGAGGCCTTTCAGGTGCAGGCCCAGCCCAATGCCGTGGCGTTGATCATCGACGCTCTCAATCGCCGCTGTCAGGGTCCCGGGGGGTAGAGGATCACCCACACCAGCGGCGTCACCCCGATCAGCGCCGCAAGGGCGAGCAAGGCCACATTGGCGATCACATCAGCAGCCCACCTGTTGAAACGGTACCGGCATAAAGGGGATCGCTACGATCAATCTTTGTGCAGCGGGCGATTGATGCGGCTCTCCCTCTCTTCCTCCGGCCTGAAGAACTGGGACGGAGATGTGCTTGTGGTGGGTCTGCTGAAGGAGGAGTCGGAACCGCATCGCGCCGAACTGAGTGAACGCTTTCCAGGGCTGGAAGCGGTGCTGGAGCAGCAGGCGTTCCAGGCCAAGCCCTCCGATCAGGTGGTGCTGCATCCCCTGCAGGAAAGCGGCCCGAGCCGACTGATCGTGCTCGGACTGGGAGAAGCCGCCGCCCTCAGCCTCGATGGTCTGCGAGCAGCGGCAGCCCGGGCGGCCAAGGCCTCCATCGGCTGCAGCGGCAGCCTCGGCCTGCTGCTGCCCTGGGGGGATCTGGAGGCGGAAGCGGTCGCGCAGGCCACCGCCGAAGCTGTGCTGCTCGCCAGCTACAAGGATCAGCGCTTTCGCAAGGACCCGGAACCACGCCGTGTGCCGGAAGCCCTCGAATTGCTCGGTCTGCCGGAGCAAGCCGCCTCGGGGCTGACACCGGTGGCGGCCAACTGCGCCGGGGTGGATCTGGCCCGTCAGCTGGTGGCTGCCCCCCCGAATGTGGTCACCCCGGCCGCCCTGGCGGACACCGCAGCGGAACTGGCCCGTGACTACGGGCTCGAACTCACCGTGCTGGAGCGGGCCGACTGCGAAGCCCGCGGCATGGGTGCCTTCCTGGCGGTGAGTCAGGGCTCCGATCTGCCCCCCAAATTCCTGCATCTGATCTACCGGCCCGCCGGTGAGGTGAAACGCCGGCTGGCCCTGGTGGGCAAGGGGCTCACCTTCGATTCCGGTGGGTACAACCTCAAAGTGGGGGCGGCCCAGATCGACATGATGAAGTTCGACATGGGTGGCAGCGCCGCCGTGCTGGGCGCGATGCGCAGCATCGCTGAACGCAAGCCCGAGGGCGTGGAGGTGCACATGATCGTGGCCTCCTGCGAAAACATGGTGAACGGCTCGGCGGTGCATCCGGGCGACATCGTCACCGCGGCTGACGGCACCACGATCGAGATCAACAACACCGATGCCGAGGGGCGCCTCACCCTGGCCGATGCCCTGCTCTACGCCTGCGAGCAGCAGCCCGATGCCGTGGTGGACCTGGCCACCCTCACCGGCGCCTGCGTGATCGCCTTGGGCGATGAGATGGCGGGCCTGTGGAGCAACGACGATGATCTGGCGACAGCGCTTGACACCGCTGCCGGCACGGCTGGGGAAGGCCTCTGGCGCATGCCGCTGCGCAAGTCCTACAAGGACGGGCTCAAATCGCTGCTGGCCGACACCAAGAACACCGGTCCCCGTCCGGGAGGGTCGATCACCGCTGCCCTGTTCCTGCAGGAATTCGTGGCCAGCGGCACCGCCTGGGCCCACATCGACATCGCTGGTCCGGTGTGGAGTGACAAGGGCCGTGGACTCGATCCGGCCGGCGCCACCGGCTATGGGGTGCGCACGTTGGTCAACTGGGTCTGTCAGCAAGCCGCCTGATCGATGAGCAGCTCCCCCACCCGCTGGTACCTCAAGGCCCAGATCGGCGTGCTGCTGCTCCCTGTCGGCCTCTGCCTGTTCGGGGAGGCGGTCAGCCGCCGGGTCGTTCAGCTGCTGGGGCAGGACGGTGGCCCCTGGTTCTGGACGGGCACCCTCAGCCTGATCTGCATCAACGCCGGCATCGGCCTGATGATCGACAGCGGCATGAGTCGGGGTTTTCCAGGCCGGCAGCGCTCCTCCTGATCGGACGTCAGCGCCCTACCGCTCAGGATGCGATGGCATGGAAGCGGGAGGCTTTGCCGGCCCGCTCGGGGGTCTCCAGCGCGTGAATCTGCCAACGGGCACGCTCGGAACATGTCTGAAGCACGCGCTCGAGATCGTCGGACGCGTGCTTCGGTGACGGGTAGGGACCGATATGGCGAGTCCCCAAACCATCCTTAATGGTCAGCAGATACATACATCTTCCCCCCATCTCGATACAGATGGTACGCATGCCGGATGATGACACAACCCCCCCAGAACCCTTCTGTTCACTGAGAACTTCCTGAAACGACCGCCGCCGGTCTCTTAATCTTTTTCTCAGGTTGATGATCGGCTTCTTAAGGATTTCATTCGGAATTCCGTTGCGATCGCCACGGAACTCCACTCCGGGCCGCGCTGTTCCACACCGCATCCAGGCGACGGTCCCGGCCGCAGCTGAGGCGATAGAAGTTGTACTTCAACGCATTGTTTTCGGCGTAGTTCTGGTGGTAGCCCTCCCCAGGCCAGAAGCGGGCTGCGTCACGCAGCTCCACCTTCAGGGCCGATCGGGGCTGCCCCAGTTCCCGCGCTGCGGCCTGGGCACTGGCTTCGGCCTCCTGAGCCTGTGCCGCATCGGCGGTGAAAATCACCGGCCGGTAGGAATCGCCGCGATCGCAGAACTGACCGCCCCCGTCCAGCGGATCCACGTTGCGCCAGTAACTGCGCAGCAAGGTGCTGTAGCTGATCCTGGCCGGATCAAAACGCACCTCTACCACCTCCTGATGGCCTGTGGTTTCGCTGCTCACCTGGCGGTAGGTCGGTTGGTCCACGTGGCCACCGCTGTAACCGCTGGTGGCCTCCACCACCCCCGGCAGATGCTCAAGATCGTGCTCCAGGCACCAGAAGCAGCCACCGGCCAGCACCGCGGTCTCGATCTCCGCCGCCACAGCTGCCGACGGCGCGATCGCCAGCAGCAGCACAAGAACCAACGCCAGCATCCGTTTCATTCGCTCACCTGATCCAGGATCGCCCGCGCCGCCCGGTCCGTGACGCCCGGCTGGCCCAGCGTGGTGCGCAGCCGTTGATAGCCATCCAGCATCCGCTGGCGCTCAGCCCCGCCCTCCAGCAGGGGCAGCGCCTGGGCCACCAGGGCTTCGGCACTGAGTTCGTCCTGAAGCAGCTCCGGCACCAGCCGCTCCTTCAGCAGCAGATTCACCGGGGAGATGTGGTCCACCTGGAAGCGCAGCAGGTGCCGGGCCACGAACGCCGTCATGCGGCTGACGCGGTAACCCACCACCTGAGGAACCCCCATCAGGGCCAGTTCCAGATTCACCGTTCCGGATTTGCCCAGAGCCAGATCCGCTGCCGCTCCGAGGGTCGTCTTCAGAGCGTCCGCCTCCTTAGCCGCGATCACCCGACCGCGGCGCACTCCCGCCTGCTCCAGGGCCTCGGCCAAGGGCTGCTCGAAGCGGTCCAGTCCTGCCGGCACCAACACCTGAAGCGAGGGATCACGCTGTTGCAGCAGCGCCGCCGCCCGGGCCAGGTGCGGCATCAGATAGCGCAGTTCCTGGGGCCGGGAGGCGGGCAGCAGCAGCAGAACCGACCCCTTCGGATCCAGCCCGAGCCGCTGGCGGGCCTCGAAGCGACTTGGCAGGTTGGTGACACTGTCCAGCAGCGGATGGCCCACCCAGGTGACCTCGGCGCCGCGGGCCGCATAGAACTCCGCCTCCGCCGGAAAGATCGAGAGGATGCGATCGGTGAAACCCAGCAGCTCGGTGGTGCTGCCGTCACCGAAGCGCCAGGCCCACTCCTGCGGGGCGATGTAATAAATGATGGGCAGGTCAGGATGCTGATGCCGCAGCTTGCGACCCAGGCGCACGTTGGCGCCCACGTAGTCGATCAGCACCACAGCATCGAGCGGGCGATCCTGCAGCAAGCGGTCCACCCGGGCCTGCAGCTGCAGGGTCGGCAGGATCAGGGGCACGGCCTCCCACAGCCCGATCGCACCCATCGGCGCCGTGTCCGCCAGCAGCTCCGCTCCGGCGGCCTGCATCCGCGATCCCCCCAGGGCCAGCAGCTCCAGGGGCAGGCCCCGCCGCTCGGCCTCCCGCTTCAGCGCAGCGATGAGCAGGCTGCCCTGCAGATCACCGGAAACCTCTCCGGTGCTGATCAGCAGTCGCACCATCAGCGCGTTGTCAGGGCGGGCATCGGTCCCCGACGACCTCGACCGATCGACGCTTCCAGGAAGCTGCAGAGATGCTCCGCGGCAGGCAACAGGGTGTGGGTCCGGGCCTGCTTCAGCCCCTCGGCGATCACCAGGTCCGATCGGTAGATCAGGGTCCAGATCTCCTGCAGCTGCCGGAATTCCTGACCGTCGTGAAGATCAGCCAGTCCTCTGCGGCGCAGACCCACCTTGTTGAGCCCCCGCACCCTGCCGGGGTGCCCCTCCACCAGGCAGTACGGCGGCACATCGCGATCAACCCGGGTCATGCCACCCACCATCGCCATCCCGCCGATGTGCACGAACTGATGGATGCCGAGGCAGCCGCCGATCACCGCCCGGTCTTCGATGATCACGTGCCCGGCCACCTGGATGGCGTTGGACATCACGATGCTGTTGCCCAGCTCGCAGTTGTGCCCGAGATGGCAGTAGGCCATCAGCAGGTTGCGATCACCAATGCGGGTGCATTCCCCTTCATCGGTGGCGCGGTTGATCGTGACGCACTCGCGGATCGTGTTGCCGTCTCCGATCACCACCTCGGTGGGGGCACCGCGATACTTGAGGTCCTGCGGCTCCTGGCCGAGGCAGGCCCCGGGGAAGATGCGGTTGTCGCGGCCGAGGGTCAGCCGACCCTCCAGCACCACATTCGGACCGATCCAGCAGTTCGCGCCGATCTGCACGTCCGGTCCCACCACCGCACCGGGTCCGATCACCACGCCACTGGCCAGCTCCGCCTTGGGATCGACCACTGCCTGGGGATGAATCTGCACCGACCGGGTTTCGTTCATCTCTCTCAGTCCACCAGGGAGAACATCAGCTCACCGGCGCAGACCCGTTCACCCTCCACCGTCGCCTCGGCCTTCACCTTGCCGAAGCGCTTGCGTTTGAGGCTGAGAAGTTCGCAGTGAATCAACAGCTGATCGCCAGGCACCACAGGGCGGCGGAAGCGTACCCCGTCAATGCCGGCGAACACGAACAGGCCCTTGGGCAGATCGGGCATCTGGGTGACGATCAACCCACCCACCTGAGCCATCGCCTCAACGATCAGCACCCCCGGCATCAGGGGCCGCTCTGGGAAATGCCCCTGAAACTGCGGCTCATTGAGCGTCACGTTCTTGATCGCCGTCGCTGAAACACCCGGTTCATGGGCGATCACCCGATCCACCAGTGCAAAGGGGTAACGGTGCGGCAGCAGCCCGGCGATCTGCTCACTGCTGAGCACGACGGCGGAGGTGGGGGAATCAGTCACAGGGCAGCGGCGAGCTCGGTATGGAGCCCGTGAGAGCCCCGGTAGACCAGCACCTGTGCCTGTGGGAAGCCCACCAGGGCCAGATCGCCGATCAGGTCCAAGAGCTTATGGCGCACCGGTTCATCCTCGAACCGCAGCGGTGGATTCAGCCAGTGATCGCCATCGCAGACGAGGGCATTGTCGAGGGCCCCACCCTGAATCAGGCCAGCAGCCCGCAGCTGCTCCACCTGGTCTCGGAAGCCGAAGGTGCGGGCCGGGGCGATCTCCTCCACGAAGCGTTGCGGCGTCAGCTCGATCGCCAGTTGCTGCCGGCCGATGGCGGGTTGAGGAAAGTCGATCATGCCCACGAGGCTGAACCGCTCCGCCGGCGTGGCCGTGATCACGCTGCTGCCGCGATGGCGCACAAGAGGGGCGTCGAGAGTCGGGGCAGCCGGGCGTGGGGTGGCCGCGGGTTGCAGGCCGGCTTCGGCGATCGCCTCCACCCAGTTCAGAGCTGAACCATCCAGCAGCGGCACCTCCTCGCCGTTCACGCGGATCTCCACATGGCTGAGGCCGCAGCCGGCCAGGGCCGCCAGCAGGTGCTCAACCGTGGCCACACGCCGCTCGCCGAGCACCAGGGTGGTGCACAGCGGACTGTCGAGCACCTGATCCGGACGCAGACGGATCGGCTCATCGCCGTCCACACTCAGATGGAATCCAGGCCGTTCACTGGGACGCAGCTCCACGACGCTGTCTCCGCCGCTGTGCAGACCGATGCCTGAACGACCGGTCTCAGCAGCGAGGGTCCAGGCTCCCGTGTAGTCCTGCGGCCAGTTGGTCACTAGAACTTCCAGCCGACTCCGAGATTGAAACGCCAGTCGCCGGTGAAGTCCTTGCTGGCCACCTCCATCCGCAGGGGGCCCACCGGTGTCTTGACGATCACGCCCGTGCCCACCGAAACACCCGAACCGTCCTTGCCCAGCAGCAGTCCGGGCTTGCCGGGAACGCTGCTCTGGGTGTCGAAGTCGGTGCCGGCGTCCACGAACACCTCACCCTGGAAGATGCTGATGATCGGGAAGCGGTACTCGAGGGTGACTTCCCCGAAGGCTTTGGAGACGGCCAGATCACAGTCGTACCAACCACGGATCGAGTTCGATCCGCCCATGCAGAAGGCTTCGTAGGCGGGCGCTTCACCAAGGATCTTGCCCCCCTTCACCTGGAAACCGATCGCCTGCGGGCAGTCGGCCTGCTCACCGGGCTTGGGACGGCAACCCTTGTGCAGCTTCAGCCAGTTCACCGGGAAGAAGCGGGTGTAGCTGCCCCGAAGCCGGTTGAAGGTGGGGGAGTCTTCATTGACACCGATGAACTGTTCGGTGCTGAGGGTGAAGAAGCTGCCCTCGGTTGGATTGCGGGCGTCGTTGAGGTTGTTGTAGGTGGTAGCCAGGCGCAGGCCCACCAGATCATTGGAATCAGCGCAGTTGAAACCAACGCAGATGATGTCCTTGTTCTTGACCTTTCCGTTCTTGAAGTTGCTGGTCGAAACGCCGTAAGGGCGGGACTCTCCGGCGAAATTGATCGGCCGCACATTGGCGATGGACAGTCCGGCCAGGGCACGCCATGGGGTCGACTTGAAGGGATCTCCACCGTTCAGCGGACGGCTGAAGGAGAAGCTGCCGCCGATCCGCCGCAGGGCGACCGCATCACCTTCGTAATCGAACCAGCTGCGGTCGGGGAACTCCTTCTCAGCCTTGTTGACCGAGTTGAACGTGTCGTCCGCCGGATTGTTGTCCTGGTTGATGTTGTACGCGTACTTGTTTCCGTTATCGGCGTAACCGTCAACGGTGCGGATGTTGCCGCTGTCCTCGCTCTGGAACACCTGGGGCACCTGCTGACTGATGAACAGTGAGCCGCGGAAGGAGGTGCGGTGGCTGTCGCCGTAGATCCAGGGGTCGGTGAAGTTGACGTTGGCCAGTGCCCCGTACTGGCCGTAGGTGACATTCAGGCCCAGATTCCAGGCTCGGCCCAGCAGGTTGGTGTCCTGCAGCTGCACCTGACCGAACACGCCCTGGCTCTGGCTGTAGCCGAGACCGCCGGAGACCTGGCCGGTGGACTGCTCGACAATGCCGAGCACGATGACGACGTCGCCGGGCTGCTCTGGCACAGGACGCAGAGACACCTTGATGTCACTGAACAGCTGGGTGCCGTAGAGGCGCTTGATGTCCTTCTCCAGCAGGTTGCGGTTGAAGGGGTCTCCCGGCTTGATCGAGATCTCCCGCGTGACCACCCAGTCCTTGGTCTTGCCGCCGATCGGGTTGCCGTTCTCGTCGGTGGTTTCGCCTTCCTTGTTGACGAACTCCACCTCGATGCCGGCCACCTCACCCTGGGTGAGCTTCAGGGTCACTTCGCCTTCGGGACTCACCCGCTCCGGACCGGAGATACGGGCCAGGGAGTAGCCCTGATCGGAGAACCATTTCTGGAGCTCCTTCATCCGCTTCTGCAGATCGTTGAGGTTCAGCGTGCGGCCGTAATCGGCCCCGAAGGTGTCCTCGATCTGCGACTCCGGCAGGCCCTCGAAGTCGGGCGACAGCACCACGCTGCTGAGGGTGGGGAAGGGCTCCACCTGCACGACCACCCGAACACCCAGAGGGCTGTTCTCCGGGGTGATTCGAACATCGGAGAACCAGCCCGTCGCCTGCACCGCATTCAGGTCGCGCTGCAGTTCAGCGCGGGTGACGCGACGTCCGGGACGCACCTGCATCGCCTCGTAGGCCTCCACCTGCAGGCGTTCTTCCTCCGGATGCTCGCTGAGGCCGACGATCAGCACCTCGGAGATCAGCACCCGTGGCTCCTCGATCACCGTCGTCTCTTCAACCTCCACGGAGGTGACGGGATCCTCGGCGACAGGCACGGACTCCTCTACCGGAGTCTCCTGGGCCTGCAGAGGGGCCGACAGCAGCGGCAGCAACAGGGCCAATCCCACCACACCCTTCCGGACGGAAACCGAGGAGTGGCGGGGGAGGCGTCGGATCATCGAGGCGGGTTCCGGGCTGGAGCCACAAAAACGTCCGCCGAACTTACATGCAGTTGCGGGGGTCGGCGCAGGAGGCTTGGACCCGTTTGAGGACCTCCCCGTAGGCCTCCATCACACCGCCGAGGTCCTGTCGGAATCGATCCTTGTCGAGGATGCGGTCCTGGGCATCGCTGCTGCGTCGGTCCCAGAGCCGGCAGGTGTCAGGGCTGATCTCATCCGCCAGCAGCAGCTGACCCGCAGCGTTGAAGCCCAGCTCCAGCTTGAAGTCCACCAGCTGCAGATCCAAATCGGCGAAAAACGGCTGGAGCACATCGTTCACACGGCGCGCGAGTTGTTCGATCGCTGACAGTTGCTCGGGTTCAACCACCCCCAGCAGTCGCACCCGGGCTTCGCTGAGCAACGGATCCCCGAGGCCATCGTCCTTGTAGTAGAGGTCGAGCAGGGCTGGATCGATCACCGTGCCCTCGGCGATCGGGGTCTCACGGCAGAGGGAGCCGGTGGCGATGTTGCGCAGCACCACCTCCAGCGGAATGATCGCGACCCGCTGCACCACCATCCAGGTCTCTGAGGCCAGACCCAGGTAATGGGTGGGGATGCCTTCGGCTTCCAGTCGCTCGAACAGCCGGGCTGAAATCTGACAGTTCAGTCGGCCCTTGTCCGCAAGCTGGGCCCGCTTCTGAGCATTGAAGGCGGTGGCATCGTTCTTGAACTCCACCAGCACCCGGTCCGGCTGGGAGGCCGCATACACCCGCTTCGCCTTGCCCTCATAGAGCAGATCTCCGTGATCAGGGGTCATGGCGCGGGGGCATCGCTGGTGTCTCCTACCGCAGCATGACCACCGCTCTGGCGGCGCCAATAGCCCTCGTGGTCATCCAACCGTGCCGTCAGCTGTTCCAGCCGCTGACGGGGACGGGCTCCATCCCCACCACCCGCCAGCTGCAGCCTCAGTTGCAACTGCAGCAGCTCCACCGCCAGGCTCCAGGCCTCCTCCGTGGCGGCCAGTTCGATCGCCTGCTCCAGCAGCTGGTCGGCCTGGCTGGCCTCCTCATCCAGCGACTCCGTTTCCGCCAGCAACTCCGCTGCGCGGGCCAGCCGCCGTGCTCCGGCCACACCTGTGCTGCTGCCGCTGAGCAGCACATCCACCGCCGCCTGCGGACGTCCGGACGCCGCTTCATGCTCAGCCAGTTGCACCAGGCCATTGCCGCCGGGAAGCGTCTCGCGTTCCAGAGCAGCCAGGTCTCCCTTCACCAGCCGCCGCAGTGCCAGCGCCGCCTGGCGGTGATCCAGCGCGGCCGAGGCCGCCTGCCAGCGCAGCAGCAGCCAGGGTCGCCATTCGTCTCCCTGGCCAGGGCTGTAGCGGTTGAGCACCACCCCGGCGCTCTGCGGCGAACGGCAGGTCATCAGGGCACCGGCATTGGCCAGCACCAACTCCAGCGTCTCGGGCGTGGGATGCAGCCCGAGCAGTCGGTCGCGCAGCTGCTGCAGCCGTTGGTCGAGGCCGAAATCCAGGGCATCACGACAGGCCTGCTCCAGAGCGATCAGATCCCCCTCCAGCAGCAGCTGTTGAAACTCCGGCTCCGCCATCGGAGCGGCAGGCGCCGCCGGAACAGCAGGCACGGCCGCCATCAGCGTCAGAACCAGCGGCAGAGCGGGCATCCCCATGGCGGGCTGCGGTTTACAAAGGAAACCTACGAGGCCCTTCTCGTCCCCCCAGCGCCCATGGCCATGTCGACAGCCCGTCCCAGCACACTCCCCGAGCTGCAGCGCCTGCTCGTTGTCGGTGGAGGCGGTCGGGAACACGCGCTCGCCTGGGCCCTGGGGCGTTGCCCGGGCATCGAGACGGTCTGGGTCAGCCCCGGCAACGGCGGCAGCGGCCCCCATCAGGCGGCGGTGGCCGAAGACGACGCGGAGGGGTTGATCCAGCACTGCCGGGAGCAGGCGATCGATCTGGTGGTGGTGGGGCCGGAGGCACCGCTGGCGGCCGGTGTCGCCGATGCCCTGCGGGCAGCCGGTCTGGCGGTGTTCGGTCCCGGGGCCGACGGCGCCCTGCTGGAGGCGAGCAAGGCGTGGGCCAAACAGCTGATGCAGGACGCGGGCGTCCCCACCGCCGGCCACTGGGCGGTGGACAGCGAAGCGCAGGCCCTCGCGGTGCTGGAACAGGTGAATCGTCCGCTGGTGGTGAAGGCCGATGGACTCGCCGCCGGCAAGGGCGTGACCGTGGCGGAGACGGTGGCGGAGGCGGAGGCGGCGATCCGTGCGGCCTTCGCCGGCCGCTTCGGCAACGCCGGCTCCCATCTGGTGCTGGAAGAGCGGCTCAGCGGCCCGGAGGTGTCGGTGTTCGCTCTCAGCGATGGCGAGCGTCTGGTGCTGCTGCCGACGGCACAGGACCACAAACGGCTCGAGGAGGGAGACAAGGGGCCCAACACGGGCGGCATGGGGGCCTATGCACCGGCGCCGCTGCTGGATGCAACCGGCCTGGAGCAGGTGCGCCGCAGCGTGCTCGAGCCCACCCTCGCTGCCCTGCGCGCGCGCGGCATCGACTACCGCGGCGTCATCTACGCCGGACTGATGCTCACCGACGACGGACCGCAGGTGATCGAATTCAACTGCCGCTTCGGCGACCCCGAATGCCAGACGCTGATGCCGCTGCTGGGACCGGAGCTGGCTCGGGTGCTGCAGGCCTGCGCCCTCGGTCGTCTCGACCTGGCCCCCGAACTGAGCATCTCCGCCGCCTGCAGCGCCTGCGTCGTGGCTGCCGCTGCTGGTTATCCGGAGTCGCCACGCAAAGGCGACCCGATCCGGCTGAATCTGATCACCGATGAGCAGCGCCAGCTGTTTCATGCCGGCACCAGCCGCGACGCCGCCGGTGCCCTGCACAGCTCCGGCGGCCGGGTGCTGGCGGTGGTGGCCCAGGGCGACAGCTTCGATGCGGCCTTCGCGAAGGCCTACAGCGGGTTGGAGCAAGTGGACTTCGAGGGAATCACCTACCGTCGGGACATCGGTCATCAGGTGCGAACGGACGCATGAGCGACGGCAACGCAGCCATCGCGGACTGGGCCCTTCCCCCGTCAGGTGGGCCTCCCAAGGGTCCTGACACCTTCTGGCGGCGCATGTCCGACTGGTGGGATGAATTCAGCCTGCAGACCAAGCTGCTGGCGATCGCCACCCTGGTGGTGAGCCTGGTGATGACCGGCATCACCTTTCTGGCCCTCAACGGCATCCAGCGGGACGCCGTGATGAACGACACCCGCTACGCCCGCGATCTCGGTCTGCTGCTCGCCGGCA
Source organism: Synechococcus sp. KORDI-49 (assembly GCF_000737575.1). Classification (NCBI taxonomy): domain Bacteria; kingdom Bacillati; phylum Cyanobacteriota; class Cyanophyceae; order Synechococcales; family Synechococcaceae; genus Synechococcus; species Synechococcus sp. KORDI-49. The sequence continues at coordinate 1,014,890 of NZ_CP006270.1, forward strand.
ACGTCACCGAACTGGTGGCGCAGGAGCAGGACCGGGAACTCGCGAATGTCGCCGAGAAGTTCTGGCGGTCCAGCCGCAGCGTCCGCTACATCTTCTTCGCCGACCCTGATGGGGTCATCTACCTCGGCATTCCGATCAGTGCCACGCCCACCAGCGGGGAGGGGGAGCTCAGGCTGAGCCGTCGGCTGGAGTTGCCGGAGGAATTGCGCCGTCGCCCTCAGAACCCGCTGGTCAGGCAGCACCTCACCCCCCAGGGACGGGTGACCGATGTGTTCGTTCCGCTGATCCGCGACAACCACTACTACGGCGTGCTGGGGCTGGGCGTGAACCCCAACGAGACGGCCCTCGCCAGCGCGGCCCTCACCCGCGAAGTGACCGTGGCGGTGTTCATCTCCATCTGGGTGCTGGTGATCCTCGGGGCGGTGTTCAACGCCCTCACCATCACCCGCCCGGTGAAGGAGCTGCTGCGCGGCGTGCGCTCGGTGGCCGCCGGCAACTTCCAGGCCCGCATCGATCTGCCGGTGGCAGGCGAGCTGGGGGAACTGCTCACCGGATTCAATGCCATGGCCTCCCAGCTGGAGGCCTATGACGAAGCCAACATCGAAGAGCTCACAGCCGCTCAGGTGAAGCAGCAATCCCTGATCGCCACCATGGCGGATGGGGCCGTGCTGCTGGATGCCGCCGGCTGCATCGTGCTCGCCAATCCCACCGCCCGCCGCCTGTTCCGCTGGGAGGGCCGCAACCTGGAGAACCGGGAGCTGGTGGCGGAGCTTCCGGATCTTCTGGCGATCGAGCTGCACTCACCCCTCGATGCACTGCTCGCCGGCAACGTCGACAGCGAAGATCTGCGCTGCAGCGTCGGGGAGCCGGCCCGCACCCTGCGCATCGTGATGCAGGCCGTGCGCGATGCCAGCGGTGAAAGCCTCAAGGGCATCGCCGTCACCGTTCAGGATCTGACCCGCGAAGTGGAGCTGAACGCTGCTCAGAGTCGTTTCATCAGCAACGTCTCCCACGAACTGCGGACACCGCTGTTCAACATCAAGAGCTATGTGGAGACCCTGCATGACCTCGGCGATCAGCTGACTGAGGAGGAGAAAAAGGAATTCCTCGGTGTTGCCAATGCCGAGACCGATCGCCTCACCCGCCTCGTCAATGATGTGCTCGACCTCTCCCGTCTGGAATCGGGCCGGGCCATCCAACTCGAACCGGTGAACATCCGTCCGGCGATGGAGCAGACCCTGCGCACCTACCGGCTCAATGCCGACGACAAAGGCGTCAAGCTGGAGCTCGACGCCCGAGCCGACCTGCCGGAGGTGGTCGGGAACTGGGATCTGCTGCTGCAGGTGCTCGACAATCTGGTTGGCAACGCCCTGAAATTCAGCCGCAGCGGTGGTGTGCTGGCGATGCGCGCCTACCTATGGCCCGACACCTGTCAGGTGCGAGCGCTGAACGGCGTCACCGATGACGGGCCCACATGCCCGCTCAGTTCCCCACTGCCACGGCTGCGGGTGGAAGTGGCCGACACGGGCTGCGGCATCAGCGATGCCGACCAGGTGCGCATCTTCGATCGCTTCTTCCGGGTGGAGAACGCCGTTCACACAGAGGTGGGCACAGGGCTGGGGCTCTCGATCGTGCGCGGCATTCTCGAAAAGCACAGCGCCCGCGTGTTCATGGCCAGCGAGCTTGAGGTGGGCACCACCTTCTGGTTCGACCTGCCCCTGCAGCAGTCGGATCTCGACGAGCTCCAGCTGCAGGCCGATCGGCGCAGCAGCATGGAGCAGCTGGTCTAGTCCTCGCTGGAGACGCCGCGGGCGATGCGGGAGAGCTCACTGCGCTCATCGGTGCTCACCCGATGGGGGACACCCGAGATGATCCGCTCGAAGTTGGAGAAGGAATCCTTGATCTGCGGGCCGTTGCCCGTGATCACGAACTCGCGGATGCCCTTGTCGTGCCAGGAGCCGCGCATCTTGAACACGTTCAGGGCCCGGGCCATCTCACCGCGGATCTCCACGTACTGCAGCAGCAGGATCGTGTCTGTGATCGTGGAGATGTGGGAGTCGGTGATCGAATGGCTTCCCATGAACTCCTCGGAGGTGTTCGTGAAGAAGCCGGCGATCTCCTCCTGCTTGGCGTAACCGGTCACGCCGATCACGAACTGGCGGAAGGCGTTGTGGCTGACACCCCGAGCCAGAGCGGAGAGCGAATCGATCGCCATCCGCGAGGGCTTGAACTGGCTGATCTCGGTCTTGATGATCTGGAGGTGATCCTCCAGGCCCGTGGATTCGGGATAGGCGCAGATGATCTTGAGCAGACCGTCCTGCTCCATCTGCTCGAAGTCGATGCCCCAGCTGGTGCCGTTACGCAGCAGCTGAGCCCGGGATTCCTCGTAGGCGAACAGGATCGCCCGCTCCTTGTTCCGGCAGGCATCCTCGATGAATTTCGAGACCAGCAGCGTCTTGCCGGTCCCTGTGGCACCGGTGGCGAGGATGATCGAATCCTTGAAGAAGCCGCCGCCGCACATGTCGTCGAGCCGCGGCACGCCGGAACTGACCCGCACGTTCGAGGAGCGCTGGGTGAGCCGCATCGCCCCGAGCGGGAAGACGCTGATGCCATGGGTCCCCATCGTGAAGGGGAATTCACCCTTCATATGGGTGGTACCACGCAACTTGAGGATCTCCACCGTGCGCCGCCGCCGCTCACCCTCCAGCACATTGCGCAGGATCACCACATTGTCGGAGACGAATTCCTCGACCCCATAGCGGGCGATCGGGCCGTATTCATCGATCCGTTCGGTGGTCATCACCGTGGTGACGCCGATCTCCTTGAGTCTTGCGATCAGCCGGAAGATCTCACGACGCACGACGAACACAGCGTCGTACTGCTGGAACACAGCCGTGATCGAATCGATCGCCACCCGCTTCGCCTTGTACTTGCGGATGGCGTAGTTGATCCGTTCGATCAGACCGGAGAGGTCGAAGCTGCCCGCCACATCCTGACCATCGGGGTCGGGGGAGGCATCGAGGATGAACAGCTTGTCCTGCTCCACCATCTCTTGCAGGTTCCAGCCGAAGCTGGCGGCGTTGCGCAGGATGTCGAGGGGCGACTCCTCGAAAGTGACGAAAATGCCCGGCTCGTCAAAGTGCTTGACGCCGTTGTGCAGGAAATGGAGCGAGAAAACGGTCTTGCCGGTACCGGAGGTGCCGCTGATCAGCGTGCTGCGTCCGATGGGGAGACCGCCCTGGCAGACATCATCGAAGCCCTCGATCCCTGTCGGGAGCTTCTGAACCTGCATCTGAGTCGAGCCGCTGGCTGGAGGGAACTGCATGGCTGGGACTTATGAACAGAACGTAGTGAGATCCAACCGGCGAAGGCGAGTGATCACCATCTCGCTTAAGAATCCACGCCGGATGTGACGTCGTTCTCATCGACGGTGTCGATCAATCCGGACCCGAGCGCGTTGTCGGTGAGCTCGTCGTACAGAAGATCGAGTCCGATCAGAACCCGCTCCCGGTCGGAGAGGTCACCGATGATGCGACGCACCGGTGGCGGCAGGATCTTCGACAGCGTTGGTGTGGCGAGGATCTTGTCCTCCTCCGCCAGCTGCGGATTCTTCAGAACATCAATCACCTTCAGGGCATAGACACCGCGGAATTCCGTTTCGAGGATGTTGCGCAGCGTCTTGAGCGCCCGCATCGAATTGGGCGTGTTGCCGGCGACATAGAGCTTGAGGATGTAGGTCTTGCGGGGACTCATGTCGACACCTCCGGCGCCTCAGGGAGATCAGGCTCCCGACGGAAGCGGGAGGATCCCGTACCGCTGAGAGGGATGTCCGGCGGGATGGAGCGCCGATACATCTCACAGAGATGGGCCATCACATCCAGAAGCGCAAGGCGGTAATCCTGTAGAAAGTCGTTCTTGTGGCCTTCCAGCCGCAGCTGTTTCCAGAACTCATCAATCAGATCCACGTGGATCTCCACCGTGCGGGTGATCGGCAGATCAATGAAGAACGCGGTGTTCACAAAGCTTTCCAAGGCCTGGTTGGCGGCTGCCGGATCGCTGAAGTAGCTGATCAGCAGATCCCGGTAGGTGCGTTGCAGCGACTCCAGCAGCTCATGCCGTTCGTCCGGCGGCAGGCTGCCGAGGAAGCGGGCCGGATCCCGCTTGTAGAAGACCCCCAGATAGCCGAGCCGCTCCTGCAGGCGACGGGACAGCGTTCCCACCGCCCGTGAAGCCGCCTCATCGGGCCGGCCATCCACCCGCGCCTGGCGCAGATAGCGGGAGATGGCGGCATCGATGTTGTAACCGAGCTGCGCCAGCTGATCACTGGCCAGATGCAGCTCCTCGGAGTGGTAATCCACACCCCCCTTCAACTCACCCACCACCACGGCTGGGAACAGCAGCCCCGTGCTCATCAGCTGGTCCCGGGTATCGGGATCGAGCAGCTGCTGCTCCACCACCACGGCATCAATCGCTTCCCGTTGCTGCTCGAGTCGGGAGACCAGATCGGCCTCACCCTCCATCGGCAGCACCATCAACTCGTAACGGTTGCTGGGAAGCCACTGCCGACAGACATCGACCAGTTCCGAGGTCTTCAGAAGCAGTGCGATGGTGAGGGCCGGCCCGGCCATTCGTCGTCAGGATCATTTCATCATCGGAATCTTGACGGAGGGGACCTCCAAGCACGAGGATCTTTGTTTGTCTTTCGATTGCGGCTCAGGCCGAATCGGCTTCGGCCGAGCCTGACCGCGTCCTGCACTCCATGGCCGAGACCAAACCTGCTGCCGACGCAGCTGCGACGACCACCTCTGAAGAAGCACCGGTTTCTGCAGAGCGTCCTGAGATCCAGACGGAACCCACCGCCAAGAAGGCTGCTTCCAAGGTGAAGGCGGAATCCGCCGATGCCGAGGTCGCTCCCTCCTCATCCGATGCCTACGCGATCGTCGAGGCGTCGGGCACTCAGGTGTGGCTGCAGGCCAACCGTTACTACGACCTCGACCGCATCCATGCCGATGTGGACGCGACCATCACCCTGGACAACGTCCTGCTGGTGAAGAACGCCAAGGGCACCACCCTCGGGACGCCCTACGTGAAGGACGCCAGTGTCTCCCTGAAGGTCATGGCCCACCGCCGCGGCCCCAAGGTGATCGTCTACAAGATGCGTCCGAAGAAGAAAACCCGTAGCAAGAATGGTCACAGACAGGAGCTCACCCGGGTGATGGTTGAATCCATCTCCGTGGGCGGCAAGTCCATCAGCTGACGCTCCAACGACACCCCCCGCCCAACACCGCTTCCCCACCCCATGGCACATAAGAAAGGCACAGGTTCAACCCGCAACGGTCGCGACTCGAACTCCAAACGCCTCGGCGTCAAGGCCTACGGCGGCGAGACCGTCACGGCCGGTTCGATCCTGATCCGTCAGCGCGGCAGCTCTGTTCTGGCCGGCGTGAATGTCGGCACCGGCAAGGACGACACCCTGTACGCCCTGACCGACGGTGTGGTGAAGTTCGAAAGCATCCGCCGCGGCCTGCGCAACCGCAAGCGCATCAACATCACCGCGGCTGTCTGAGCGGATATCCGGATCGAAGAGCCCCAGCACCAGCCGGTGACTGGGGCTTCGTCGTGTCAAGCCGGTCTGTACAGACGGGCGGTGATCAACAGCGGATGGAACACCTCGAGGAACTGAGCCTGGAGGGTGCGGAAGAAGCGATCCACCAGCTCCGGATCATCGAAGTGGAAGGGGTATTCACCATTGTTCCCCTTGAAGAAATACCAGTTCAGCAAGGCGATCGCGTCGGGTGCCATACGCCCGTGAAATTCCAGCAGCTGCGCTGAGGGATCCGGCAGATGTTCCAGCACGTCGAGGCAGACCACCGTGTCGAACGCCACGTCACCGGTGCCGCTGAGGTCCCGGTGCACCGAGAGCTTGTGCGCCAGCCCCAGCGCTTCGGCCCGCTGCTGCACAAAGGCCTGGTTGTGGGGGTTGAGATCCACGAACCACACATGCTCCACCTGGGGCAACGCAGCCGCTGAGAGCGCATGGGTGCCGATGCCGCCTCCGAAATCCAGCACCTGCCCCCTGGCCGCCATCCCCTGGAGCCGCAGGGTGTCGGCGATGTAGTCCGCACTGGAGAGATGCCAGGCCGCCAGTTCCAGCAGATGACCGGTGCCGACCGTGTCCTCGTAGAACGTCGTCGCATCCTCGGCTCGAAACGCCCCGGGATGCAGATCAGCCAGGTCATCCGTGCTGCGCGGCAGCCGCTGCTCCACGACCTCCAGCGACAGATCCAGGTAGCGGCTCAGATGCTCCTTCACGGCCAGGGCGTCCTGGAGAAAGGAGCTGACGTCCACATCGCGGCTGCGACGAAGCTGAGGCATGGGGGCGGCGCACCGGCTGGATGCAACAGTCTGGAGTCACGCAGACCTGCAGCTCGGATGGCCCCTGTGGATGGTCCCTTCGGCTTCGTGGTGATCGACAAGCCGGCCGGTCTCACCTCCCATGCCTGTGTCGGTCGCCTGCGCCGCTGCTACGGCCTCCGACGCATCGGCCACGGCGGCACCCTGGATCCCGCCGTCACCGGCGTGCTGCCGATCGCCCTCGGACCCGCCACCCGCCTGTTGCCGTATCTGCCCGGTGACAAGACCTACCGCGGCCAGATCCAGCTGGGGATCACCACCAACACCGATGACCTGCAGGGCGAGCCGCTGCATCAGACGGCCTGGCCGGAGCTGCCGATCGCGGCCCTGGACGCGGCCCTGACGCCCTTCCGCGGAGCGATCCGGCAACGCCCCCCGCAGGTCTCGGCGGTGCACGTCGACGGGGAACGGGCCCACAACCGGGCCCGGCGAGGGGAGGTGATGGACCTGCCAGCACGTCCGGTGACGATCCATCGCCTGACGCTGCTGGCCTGGGATCCGGCGAACGGCCGACTCGAGCTGGAGGTGCACTGTTCCGCCGGCACCTACATCCGTTCGCTGGCCCGTGATCTGGGAGAGGCCCTGGGCTGCGGCGGCTGCCTCGCCCAGCTGCGCCGCACCCAGGCGCTCGGTTTCCATGACCGGCAGGCCGTGGCGCTGCCTGAGCCGGACGACGCCCCCCCTGCGCCTCTCTCACCGCTGCAGGCGCTTGCCCATCTGCCCCGACGCGATCTGACCGACGCGGAACTGACCGACTGGCGCTGCGGCCGCCGTCTGTGCATGCCGGACGGCCCGGGGGAGTCCATCGTGGTCTGCGACGCCGACGGGGAGATCGTCGGCATCGGCCTGCGGGAGCCGGGGGAGCAGCTGCGTCCAAAGGTGGTCTTCGGCGCTGCCGGCTAGAAACGTGCCGAAGCCCTGAGTACCCTGCGCAACCAGCGAACGCTCCTGCTCTGCAGCGATGGCCGGCCACAGCAAATGGTCACAGATCAAGCGCACCAAGGCCGTGGTGGATGCCAAACGCGGCGCCGTGTTCACCCGGCTTGGGCGGGAGATCATGGTGGCGGCGCGGGACGGGGCGGATCCGGCCGGAAATTTCCAGCTGCGCACGGCGATCAGCAAAGCCAAGACGGCCGGGGTGCCGGCCTCCAACATCGAGCGGGCGATCGCCAAGGGCTCGGGGCAGGGTGCTGAGGCGGCCCAGTTGGCGGAGGTCCGCTACGAGGGCTACGGGCCCGGCGGTGTCGCGGTGCTGGTGGAAGCCCTCACCGACAACCGCAACCGAACAGCGGCGGATCTGCGCCTGGCCTTCAGCAAGAACGGCGGCAACCTCGGGGAAAGCGGCTGTGTTGCCTACCTGTTCGAACACCGCAGCGAGGTGACGATCAGCGCCGATGGCGACGTCGAGGAAGCTCTGCTGGAGAGCCTGCTGGAGCTCGACGCCGACGGCTACGACCTGATCGACGACGGTGTTGTGGTGCACGGCCCCTTCACGGTGCTCGAAGCCCTGCAGGATGGCCTGCGGCAGCAGGGCTGGACCGTGCGCGATTGGGGCCACAGCTGGCATGCGAGCACCAGCATCGACATGGCTGATGTCGACACCGCAGGTCAGTGTCTGAAGCTGCTCGATGCCCTCGATGGTCTGGACGACGTGCGCAGCGTCAGCTGCAATCTCGGGGAGATCCCTGAGCAGATCGGTGCGGGAGCGGCATGATGCGCGCAATGTCGTCGCCGTCATGGGTGCATCGCGCACGATCGCGCTGGCCGCAGCGCTGCTGAGCCTGGCCGGATGCCAGTCCGAGCCCTCCTCCCCTCCGGAACAGGCTGATCCGATCAGCAGGGTCCGGATCGAACTCGACGTCAATGCCCCGGCGAAGAGCACAGGGATTCTCAGTGGTGCCGGTCTCAACCACGCCTTCCACGTCGGCTACGGCAAATACGGCATCGCCTGTGAGGGATCGCGCTTTGAGGAGGGCGTCACACCGCTCGGCACCTTTCGCGTCAACGCCGTGCTGAGCGACGACATCTTTGAGATGGAACCGGAGCTGATCGAACAATCCGGACGCACCCGGGACAATCTCAAGAGCACGCTGTTCCGCAACATGAGCGCCATCGACTTCAAGGGCGATGGTGAAACCGGCGAATACGGCAACGGCTACATCAGTCTCGCGCCGGTCCCGGCCACGCCGCAGCCCTTCGAATTCAACGAGTACGCCGGTCAGTTCCGCTGGTACAGCTTCGCCATCCATGGCACCAACGACGAACGCCGTGTCGGCACCAAGGACACAGGTGGCTGCCTCAACGTCAGCGACAAGGATCTGAAGGTGCTGCTGGAGAATCTCTCCATCGGCGACGAAGTCGAGATCACCGCCAACGGACCCTGCAGCAGCTGAGGGGCCTCAGCGGAACTCCTGCCAGATCGCTCGCAACTCCTCCGGTTCCACCGTGAGCAGGTGAATCCTGGCCTCATTGAGCACGGCCTTCAGGCGACGCTCCTGCCGGCACGGGAGCAGGTCCTCCATCCGATCGAGGATGTCGAGGTACATGGCAAAGGTGGAGACGTTCATGACAGAGACGGGCTGATCTCTGCAATCTCCCGACGCCGCCGCCGATTCACATCGCTCAGATGGGGGATCATCACTCCTCCGCCGGACGCTGGCGAATCATCGTCGCCAACATCTCGAGCTTGGAGTTTTCCGATTCCGAGGCCCGGTTCGCCATCCAGGAGTTGGCGGCTTTCTGCTGCGACAGCTGCTGCACGAGAGCCAGAGCGGCCTCCCGCAGCTGCTCGATGTCCTGACAGTCAAGGATGAAGCGGTTGAACCGCTCCATCTCGAAACTCTGCTCCAGGCGAGGCTCCAGCGGTTCGATGCTCATGTCAGGGCTGCCAGGCCAAGGTCTGAACGGCCCGATCAAGCTAGGGGGGGTGCCAGGGCTGGTGCATCTGCCCACAGCCAGACCCGCGAGTGACGCAGCAGCCAGGAGGCCGGCAGCTGTGGATCGGGCTGTGTCGCCGCCAGCAGCCGGCGCAGGATCGCCGCCTTCGCGGCTCCGGTGACCACCAGATGGATCTCCTCGGCGGCGAGGATCTCCCGCAACCCCAGGGTGATCGCCGACGACGGCACCGCTGCGGGATCCCCGCCGAACATCCCGGCGTTCTGCTGTCGGGTGGCGCTGGAGAGAGACACCACCCGACAGGGCAGATCCGCTTCGCAGGGGGGTTCGTTGAACCCCACATGACCGTTGCTGCCCAGCCCCAGAAGCTGCACGCCGATGCCACCGCAGCGAGCCAGTGCGGCGCCGTAAGCGGCAGCGGCTCCATCGCCATCGGCGGCGGAGCCATCCGGCAGCCGTAAGGCGGCATCCGGGATCTGCAGCGGCCCCCCGAGCTGTTCGGCCATGAAGCGGCGGTAGCTGCGCGGATCCGAGGCCGCCAGGCCTCGGTACTCATCCAGGTTGAAACTGCTCCAGCAGGCCTTCAGAGCGGCCAGCTCGTCCGTGCGCCAACCCTGCAGACGCCGCACCAGGGCGGCGTACAGCGGCTCCATGGTGCGTCCAGTGGCCAGGCCCAGAGGGCGATCGCCGCAGCGCCGTGCCCGCAGCTGATCCTCGAGCCGTTCCGCCAGAGCGTCACACAGGGCTTCCGCGGTGGAGCGCTGCTCCAGCTGATGGGGGAATCCCGACACGCCTGGGGGCCTGGCTCAACCTCTCCAGAGTGGCGCTGATGGCACCAGCTGCGCCATGGCGGGATCGTGATACGGCTGGAAGGGCACCACATCAGCCCCCCGGTAGTAGTGCCCGAGGATCGCGCGGAAATCCGCACCCTGCTCCGCCAGGCCATGGGCTCCCCACTGACTCATCCCCACGCCGTGCCCGAAGCCCTGACCGCGCACCAGCAACTGGCGGCCGGCCGCAGCAGGACGGGAGCGGGCGGCGGCGCCGAGCAGGTCCGGAGTCGAGGCCCTCAGCTGCCGCCTCGGCTGTGGACGTGACTCTTGTGGGTGTGACTCTCGTGGGCGTAAGCCCGTCGGCTGACGAGCGACGCTGGCGGTGATCCGATCGATGCGGGAGCGACCGGAACCCGACTCTGCATCGGGGCTGGCGACCGCCGGCAGCGAAACAGGAGCCGGACGACTGCTGGCAGCGACCATCTCGAAGTTCACCAGCGTGCTCTTGAGGCCGAGGCGTCGGCGCAGCTCGTTCCCGGTGAGCATCAACGTGCCGCGGGGGCCACGCACCCTGGCCTGACGCACCCGGCCGCTGCGGCTGCGACTGAGCACCTCCACACCATCCAGGCCGCCGGTCTCCGGCCAGGTGCGGCGCAGCATCATCGGATCGAAGCGTTCCTGCCAGCGGTGGACAGGGCTGTGCTGGTCGTGATCGGGAACACTCACCAGATAGGGCAGCTGGTTTCGCCACACCATGCCGCTGGCTTCCGTGACGCCGCCGGAACTGCTGTGGAACACCGCATCGATCAGCTTGCCGCCGTGCACGAGCACCAGGGAACGGGTGCTGGCCACCGCTTCACGGGTGCTGGCGGTCTCCGCCTCCACCCCGCTGTAGACCTGGCTGGCCACGGTGGCCTTCACATCCCAGCCACCGCCGCGGCTGCGCTGCTTCAAGGCATAGGTCCGAGCCGCCACCGCCTGGGCCTGCAGAGCGGCCAGGGGCCATGCATGGGGCATCTCGCTGCCCACCACACTCGCCAGATAGGTCTCGATCCCAAGCTCGTTCACCGCCCGCAGGGTGCCGCCGCGGCCACTGATGCGAAGTTCGCCCCGGTAGCGACGCTGACCGAGCCAGATGCCACGCGGGTCATCGTTCATCACCGACAACACAGCAGCAGCACCCAGCCAGCGCTCGTCGCCATCACAGTCGATCAGCAGGCGCCCCCCGCGCAGGCTCACCTCCAGACGCCTCCAGCTTCCCTCACCACCAGGCAGACCACGCACCCGCAGCAACTGCTCGCCATCAGCCCGCAGAAGCAGGCGCGGACCTTCATGCAGCAGCACCCGCATGCGCGGCTCCATCATCCGCGGCACGGCCACCGGCGGATGCAGCAGCGACAGTCCGGCAAGGCCTAACAGGGCGGCGGCGCCGAAGACTGGAGCGGATCGCACGGATCGATTCAGAGGCAGCCCAGTGTGCCCCGATCACCCCGGCGCTGCCAGATGGCAGCATGTCAACTGAGGATCAGCGGCCTTGCAGGTCACCTTTCTCGGTACGAGTTCCGGCGTCCCCACGAGGGCCCGCAACGTTTCAGCGGTTGCGCTGCGGCTGCCTCAGCGGGCTGAAATGTGGCTGTTCGACTGCGGTGAGGGCACCCAGCACCAGTTCCTGCGCAGTGACCTGCGGCTCTCCCAGCTGCGCCGGGTGTTCATCACCCACATGCACGGGGATCACGTGTTCGGCCTGCCTGGCCTGCTGGCCAGCCTCGGGCTGTCGGGCAGCTGCAACGAGGGAGTCGACCTCTACGGCCCCGATCCCCTGGAGACCTTTCTTCAGGGGGCCCTCAGCAGCAGCTCCACCCGCATCGGCTATCCGCTCCAGATTCACCGGGTGCGCCCGGCGGCTGAGCAGGGAACCCTCGTGTTCGAAGACGACGCCCTGACGGTGCGCTGCACACCGCTCACCCACAGGGTGCCGGCCTATGCCTACCGGGTCGAGCAGAAGCCACTCGCCGGCCGTTTCGACATCGAACGGGCCCGTGCCCTGGGGATTCCTCCCGGCCCGGTCTACGCGCGGCTCAAACGGGGTGAGACCGTCACCCTCGAGGACGGTCGGGTGATGGACGGCACCAGCCTCTGCGGCCCGGACCGCCCTGGGGTGAGCGTTGTGTACTGCACCGACACCGTCTTCTGTGAGGCCGCCGTGGAGCTGGCCCGCGGCGCCGATCTGCTGATCCATGAATCGACCTTCGCCCACGCCGAAGCGGAGATGGCCTTTCAGAAACAGCACTCCACCAGCACGATGGCCGCCCAGACCGCGGCAGAGGCTGGGGTCGGCCAGCTGGTGCTGACCCACCTGAGTCCCCGCTACGCCCATGGCAATCCGGTCACACCGGACGACCTGCTGGCGGAGGCGAGGGCGATCTTCCCGGAGACCCTGGTCGCCAAGGATTTCATGACCCTGGACGTGAAGCCCCGCTGCAACAGTTCGTGATTCCGCCACGGAGCGACTCTCCCCCGTGATACAAGGGCTTGGTGCGGTGAATCCGTCAGTCCCCGGCATCCTTCATGGCCTCTCCTTTCTCCTCTCTCCGACGGTCCCTCAGCGGACTGCTGATCCTGGTGCCGGTGCTGATCGGCCTTTTTGTCGCGGCACCTGCTGAAGCGGCCCGCTGGGATGCAGAAACCCTCACGGTCCCCAGCAGCCCCGACGGAGCTCTGGTGACCTTCAGCGAGCAGGAGATCAACGCCGGCCGCAAGGTGTTCAACACCAGCTGCGGCACCTGCCACGCCGGCGGCATCACCAAGACGAACCACAACGTCGGCCTCGATCCCGAGACCCTCGCGCTGGCCACCCCGGCCCGCGACAACGTCGATGCGCTGGTGGATTACATGAAGGACCCCACCTCCTACGACGGTGAATACAGCATTTCGGAACTGCACCCCAGCATGCGCAGCGCCGAGCTGTACCCCGCCATGCGCGACCTCGACGACGAGGATCTGCGCCTGATGGCCGGCTACATCCTCGTGTCTCCCAAGGTTCAGGGAACTGCCTGGGGCGGCGGCAAGATCTACTTCTGATCCGGCTGCGTTCAAGCTGATCGGCTGACCCCAGTGGCCCTCAGGCCGCTGGGGTTTTTGATGGCTCAGCAGGGATGCAGTTGTCCGCCTGCATCGAGCGGGGAAGACGGCTGTACCACCACTCCTGCAGCTCGCGGCTGAAGGTCTGGGAGAACAGCGTCAGAACGGTGGCCGTGGGGCGCGAGCCCGGCTGAAGCAGCTCAACGGCATAGGAGGGGCAGCGACGGGCCGCCAGATCGGGGACAAAACGCCTGCCGACGCGGCGCCAGCTCGGCTCCTTGCTGCGCCACGCCAGGCGGCAGCAGGGCCAGGGCAGTTCTTCGCGATCGAACAGACGGCAGCAGGGCCCGATCACACGGAAGCTGTACTGGCCTCCCGGACTGGTGTGAACACTGCCGCAGGCCAGCAGCTCCTGGGCTTCAGAACGGCTCAAGTCGACAGCTCTGCGATGAACTCATGGAAGACGGACAGGCAACAAAAAACCACCCCCTTGGGGGTGGTTTTCCATCGGATCCCGATGGAGGTGAAGGGCTCAGTAGAGCTCTTCCTCGGCGTGGGTCTTGATGGTGCAATCGGAGGTGGGGTAAGCCACGCAGGTGAGCACGAAACCAGCTTCGATCTGGTCGTCGTCCAGGAAGCTCTGGTCGGACTGATCGACGGTACCGGCGGTCAGCTTGCCGGCACAGGTGGAGCAGGCGCCGGCGCGGCAGGAATAGGGCAGGTCGATGCCCTGCTCTTCAGCAGCATCGAGGATGTACTGGTCATCGGGCACTTCGATGGTCTTGTTCAGACCTTCGCTCTCGCTGACCAGGGTGACCTTGTAGGAAGCCATGATTGGTGAATGCGTACAGGTCCCCGGAGATCCGAGCCTGCAGGACCAGACGTTTTTACTGCAAACGGAGCCTCTTGCAGCCGCTTGAACCACTCGGCGGGGCAAGGTCCAATGGGAGGCCATACACAGATAAGCCAGGCTTATGGCGTCTCCGGGCTCCGGCGGCGGATGCACAGCAGCCCCCAGCGGCCCTGAGAGGCGCTTTCAGTGACCTGCCATCCCAGCGCTGCCAGCACTTCCGTCAGCCGTGGCGCCTGGTCCACCAGCAGGCCGCTGAGCAGGGCCCGGCCACCGGGAGCGATCAGGCTCTCGAACCCCGGTGCCAGTGCCTCGATCACCGGCGCCAGGATGTTGCAGAGCAGCAGATCGGCCCGCTGGCTGCCGAGCAACTGCTGCAGGGTCTCCACCGAGCCGAGATCGACCGCCAGCTGCTCCGGCCTGCGCTGGTTCAGATCGCGGTTCTCTGCCGTGGCTCGCACCGCCAGGGAGTCGGTGTCGGCGGCCACCACCCGCTGCGCCCCGAGGTGGAGAGCCGCCAGACCGAGCACACCGCTGCCACAGCCGAGATCTGCCACCAAGGCACCCTGGGGAGGCTGCTGCTCGAGGGCCTCCAGGCAGAGGCGGGTGGTGGGGTGACTGCCGGTGCCGAAGGCGCTGCCCGGATCCATGCGGATCACCAGACGCTCACGGTGCTCATCCGGCACCTCCAGCCACGCCGGCAGGATCAGCAGAGCGCGGCCCACGGGATCGGGCTGCCAGTGCTGCTTCCAACTCAGACTCCAGTCTTCGTCGTCGACCTCATCCCAGTGTCCCTGCGGCAGGCTGAGGCCGAAGGGATGGGCCAGGGGCGCCAGGCTCGCCAGCAGTTCGTGTCGATCGGTCTCCGGCCATTCCGGCTGCGGCAACCACAGCAGCAGCGTGCGCTGCTCCGGAGTCTCCGGAGCATGCTGCACCGCATGGCGATGAAGCCCGAGATCATCCAGCTTCCAGAGCAGCGATTCCTCGAGTTCCGCAGGACAGGGCAGCGACAGACGCCACCACATCAGAGCGTCACCGGATGGGCTTCCTGGATGCCCTCAATCGCCGTGATCGTCTGCAGCAGCGTCGCAGGAATCGGGTCATCGATGCTGAGCACCATCACCGCATCGCCGCGAACGATCTTGCGTCCCACCTGCATCGCCGCGATGTTCACGTTGTGCTCGCCGAGCATCGATCCCAGCTGGCCGATGATGCCGGGCATGTCCCGGTGGCGCGTGAACAGCATGTGGCTGCTTGGGGTCACGTTCACCGGGAATTCGTCGATGCTGGTGATCCGCAGATCTCCATCGGCGAACACGGTTCCCGTCACGCTGCGGCTGCCCTGATCACCACGACTGGTGATCTGCAGTGAGCCGCCGGCGAAATCGCGGCTGGCTTCGTCCTTCACCTCCAGCACGCGGATGCCACGGGCCTTGGCTTCGAGGGAGGCATTCACGAAATTGATGCTGTCCCCCAGCACCGCTCCCAGCAGTCCCTTCAGGGATGCGATCAGCAAGGGCTGCGAGGGATGGCTGGCGAATTCACCCTGGAGCCGGAGCTCCAGCTCCTGCACCTGACCGCCGGACAGCTGACTGACGAGCCGGCCGACGGTTTCCGCCAACTGCAGGTGGGGCTTGAGCCGCTCCATGATCTCGGCACTCAGGCCCGGAATGTTGACGGCGCTGCGAGCCGGCAGCCCCAGCAGCACATCCCGGATCTGCTCGGCGACATCCACCGCCACGTTCTCCTGGGCTTCCTCCGTGGATGCTCCGAGGTGGGGCGTCAGCACCAGGCCGCGTTCCACCGCCCGCAGCGGCGAATCCTCCGCCAGGGGCTCGCTGGCGTACACATCCAGGCCGGCGCCGGCGATCACACCGTTCTGAATGGCCTCGGAGATGGCCGACTCATCGACAACGCCGCCGCGGGCGCAGTTCACGATGCGGGCCGTCGGTTTCATCGTGCGCAACAGCTCCGCATTCACCAGGTTCTCGGTGTCCTTGGTGCGCGGAATGTGCAGGGTCACGTAGTCCGCTGTGCGGAACAGCTCATCCAGATCGGTGAGCCGCACCTGCATCTGCTGGGCGCGGTCGGCGGCGATGAAGGGGTCGTAGGCGATCACCTCCATGCCCATGGCCCTGGCGACGCGGGCCACATGGGAACCGATCTTGCCCAGACCCACCACACCGAGCGTCTTCTTGTAGAGCTCGTTGCCGACGTATTTCTTGCGGTCCCACTTGCCGGCCCGCATGCCCGCATGGGCCTGGGGTACATGCCGGGACAGCGAAAGCATCATCGCCAGGGCATGCTCCGCGGCCGCGATGGTGTTGCCCTCCGGCGAATTCACCACCAGGACTCCCCGCTGGGTGGCCGCGGGCACATCGACGTTGTCGACACCGACGCCGGCACGGCCGATGATCTTGAGCCTGGACGCCGCGGCGATGACGTCGGCCGTCACCTGCGTGCCCGAACGGATCATCAGAGCGTCGTAGTCGCCGATGCAGGCCTTCAGCTCCTCGGCCGACATGCCGGGGCGCTCATCCACCTGCGCCACCTGACTGAGAATGTCGATCCCGGCCTTGTCAATGGGATCGGAAACCAGAACTTTCGTCATGAAAGGGCGCTGAACAGCCGCGCCGAACTGTAGTGATCAGCACCCACACCCCCAGTCGTTCAAAGGACAGGGTTCAGAATTCAGCTTTCCGGTGTGAGGGGATGGCGATCTGTGTGGTGGTGCTGGCCGATCAGGCTGCGGCGGATCAGCTGACCGAGCAGCTGAACGACCCGCAGCTCCGTCTGAGCAGGAGCATCACCATCCCGCCCGAGGGGGACAGCATCGACCGGGTCGAACTGCTCAGTCCCAACCTCACGCGGCAGCGGCGGCAGAAGACGATGGCCCGCTGGCTGATGCCCTTCGGATTCCTGGCGGGGGTGACCTTCACCAAGATCACCAACCTGACCACGTTCGCCAGCTTCGGTCCCTGGGGCGAGACCCTGATCGGCGGGCTGCTGGGCATGGGATCCGGCCTGATGGGCAGCTATGCGGCCGCCGCCAGCGTCAACTCCGAGAACGAGGACGGTGTTCGGATCCTGCGCAACCGCCGCGAGGAAGGCCGCTGGCTGCTGCTGCTGGAGACACCGACCGGCATCGATCTGCCCTGGCAGACGGTGCAGCGCTGCCGGCCGCTGCAGGTGGTGCGCCTGAGCGAGCTGTGACGCTGCCGCGCGACCAACTGCTTGAGGGAAGTCAGGACCCGGAGGGGCTCGAGCCTCTGCTCGACCTGGCTGAGGAGGTGCTGCGCACCTGGCAACCCCGGTGGAGTGGATTTCTCTCCGCCCCGCTGCAGGAGGAGGCGCTCGAACGGCTCGGCCACCTGAGTGAACTGCAGTGGGAGCGCCAGGGCGGCCATGCCGGCGCCGAGCGCTGCCGTCTGCTCTGTCACCGCCGCGATGCCGCTCCGGACGAGCCCTTGCCGATCGAGGGGCTGCTGATCGAGGGCAACTTCCTGTTCGACCCCCTCAGCCCCGCCGATCTGCGTCAGGCCCTGCAGGCGATGGGGGCACCGGCGGAGGGACTTGGGGACCTCTGGGTGCGCGGTGACCGCGGTGGACAGGGGCTGTGCACACCCCCCTGCGCCGAGCTGCTGGATGCTGGCCACGGCCAGGTGCGGGACGTGCCGATCCGGTGCGAGCGGCGTCCGCTGGAGCAGTTGCAACTGCCGGCCATCCGGGCGCCCCGGACGCTCAGCAGCGTGGAGGCCTCCTGTCGCCTCGACGCCATCGCCTCCGCCGGTTTTGGCATCTCCCGCTCGAAGGTGATCAGTCAGATCAAGGCCGGCCGGTTGCGGCACAACTGGCAGCCCATCCGACTCGCCAGCCGTGAGCTGGTGGTGGGGGACCGGCTGCAGCTTCAGGACCGCGGCATGGTCGAGGTGCTCTCCCTGACGCTCACCAAACGGGAGCGCTGGCGCGTTGAACTGAAGCGCACCTGAGCTGAGGACTGCGGACCGACTGCTACTCTCCTAACTCGATCAAACGTCGATCCGAACAGGGACGAATTGTTGATCAGCTGCGGGCGATTAGCTCAGGGGTAGAGCACTACATTGACATTGTAGGAGTCACTGGTTCAAATCCAGTATCGCCCACTCCCCAGTCAGGGAAACGTTTTTGATGGATCGCACGATCGTTGTGGGGCTGGGACGCTCTGGCATCGGTGCGGCTCGTCTTCTGCACCACAACGGCATTCCCGTCAGCGTGATGGAGCGGGGAAACACCCCGCAGGATGAGGAGCGGGCTGCACCGCTGCGTCAGCAGGGAATCGAGGTGACTCTGGGGCTGCCGCTGAAGCCGGAGAGCTTCCAGCCCTGGCACGGACGTTTCGACACGGTGGTGATCGGCCCCGGCATCGCCTGGGATCACCCCACCCTCCACAACCTGCGCTCGCAGGGCATCCGGGTGCGCGGTGAGATGGACCTGGCCTGGCAGGCCCTGCGCCACCTGCCCTGGGTGGGCATCACCGGCACCAACGGGAAGACCACCGTCACCCATCTGCTCAGCCACGTGCTCGAGTGCGCCGGGCTGCGCGCCCCCATGGGCGGAAACATGGGGGTCTCCGCCGCCGAGATGGCCCTGCAGCTCAAGCAGGCATCCGGGCCGGAGCCTGACTGGATGGTGATGGAACTCAGCAGTTATCAGATTGAAGCGACACCGGACCTGGCCCCCCGGATCGGTCTCTGGACGACGCTCACACCGGACCATCTCGAACGCCACGGCACCCTCGACGCCTACCGGGCGATCAAGCGCGGCCTGCTGGAGCGCTCCGAACTAGCGATCTTCAACGCCGATGACCCCGACCTGCGCCAGCAGCGCGACAGCTGGCAGCAGCGGGGGATCTGGGTGAGCGCCGCAGGGCCCCGTCCCGATGGACAGGACGCCGATCTCTGGATAGATGCCCAGGATCAGGTTCGCGCTCCAGACGGACCGCTCTTCCCCGCCACAGCACTGGCCATGCCGGGGCTGCACAACCGCCAGAACCTGCTGATGGTCACGGCGGCCGCCCGGCGCATCGGCCTCCCTGCCACCGAGATCGAGGCTGCACTGCGCCGGTTCCCCGGTGTGCCCCATCGCCTCGAACTGCTGGGAACCGTGAACGGCCTGAGCGTGTTCAACGACAGCAAGGCCACCAACTACGACGCAGCGGAGGTGGGCCTGCGGGCGATGACGGCGCCGGTGGTGGTGCTGGCGGGGGGCGAGACCAAGCGGGGCGAAGCCGCGGGCTGGCTGGAGCAGTTGAAGCGGAGAGCATGCGCCGTGGTGCTGTTCGGAGCCGGAGCCGAGGAGCTGCACGAGCTGATCAACGCCAGTGGATTCCCCGGTGTGGTGCACCGGTGCAGCGACCTGCCGGAGGCCGTTCCGCTCGCCCTGGCGGAGGGCTGCCGCCTGAAAGCCGCCAGCCTGCTGCTCTCCCCGGCCTGCGCCAGCTTTGATCAATACACCGATTTCGAAGCGCGCGGCGACCATTTCCGCCACCTGATTCAGGCATCCACCGGGGTGAACTGAGCCGGATCGACCAGAAATTCAGCAGGTCCCCCCTCTCGATCCGATGATGTCGTCACCGACGCGGTTGTCGTGGCGTACTGGCTGATGAAGAGCGAGCCCGATGCCTACGGCATCGACGACCTGCGCCGGGAGGGCACCACCCTCTGGGATGGCATCCGCAATTACCAGGCGCGCAACTTCATGCGCACCATGACGGCTGGTGACAGGGCCTTCTTCTATCACTCCAATTGCAAGCCGCCGGGAATCGTGGGGCTGATGGAGGTGACCGAAACAGCTCTGGTGGACCCCACGCAGTTCGACCCCGCCGCCAAGTACTACGACGCCAAGTCCAGTCCGGACGCTCCGCGCTGGGATTGCGCCCGGCTGCGCTTTCTCGGCGCCTTCGAGACCATGCTCAGTCTCGATCAGCTGCGGGAGCTCTACGACGTCGATCAGCTGCCGGTGATCCGACGCGGCAATCGGTTGTCCATCCTGCCGGTGCCGGAGGAGACGGCCCTCGACCTGCTGGAGCGGCTTGGCCCCTTCCACTGAGCTGCCACTGCTGCGGGCCCTGCCCCGGGCCTGGGTCGCCTTCGGCCGAGCACCGTGGCGCTGCGTCGGCCTGGCTTCCCTGGTGCTGCTCAGCGGCGCCGGCCTGGCGGTGATCGGCGAGGACCTGAGACGACTGGGGCTGGCACAGCTGGGTGATCTCGCCGTGGTGCTCAGCCTGCTGCTGCCGCTGCTGCCCCTGCTGGGGCTGCTGCAGCTGGCCGATACCTTGCTGCCCCCCCAGCAACCGCAGCGTCCAGCGGGTCGCCGCAGCTTTCTGCTGCGGCAGTCCCTGGCACTGCTGCTGATGGAGATCCTGCTGCCTCTGGGAGGCATCGCCCTGATTCAGAGCCTCAGCTGGGTGATGGGGCGGATCAGCACGACCCTGGCCGGACTGGTGGTGATCGGAGGTGGCCTGCTGCTGCTGAGCTGGTTGTTCAGCCAGGTGCTGGCCCTGCCGCTGCTGGTGCACCGCCGTTGCCGGGCCCTGCAGGCCATGGATCAGAGCCTTCAACTGGTCCGCAGCAACTGGCTCAAGGTGCTGGCTCTGCTCGGCCTGCTCGGGGGGTTGAATCTGCTGGGTCTGCTGGTGGCCAGTGTCGGGCTGCTGATCACCCTGCCCTTGAGCGCGCTCGTCATGATGGCCTGCTGCAGGGCTCAGACGCCCGGCAGCAGCGATGCCCGGCGAAACATGTTGCCGACGTAGACGCGGGTGATCTCGCGGGAATCGACACCGTTCTGCACAAGAAAGCCGGCGAGCGCGGCCTGCACCAGGCGGTACTGGTCCCAGTTGGGGTGCTGCTCGATGAAGTGGAGCATCGCCTGCTGCAGGGGCAGCGGCAGTTCCGACTGAAAACTCACCACGCTTTCGCTGCTCACCTGAACTGAATCGAGCGTTGTCTGCATCACCCCTCTCCGGAACGTCCACTACTTCTCCACAACTCGGAGAGCGCGTCAAGGGTGTCCCAGACAACACCAGTCCAACCGATCTCCCCATGAGACTCCAGCTCTGACCGCACTCCTGCACAGGGAACTCAGGCGACCAGGCGGCAACTCAGGCCCCAGGGCCGCGCGTCAAGAGGAAGCCGCAGGACATCGCCACTTTCCACAGCTTCAAGGGAGCGAGCCGCTTTCGCGGTAAACCCTGTGGAAAACCTGTGCAGAGCGTGCGCCGAGGCCGTGGAGCAATCAATGGAAGCGTTTTCCATAAGCCCCGCTGATCAAGCCATGGTGTCCAACAGGGTTCTCATGGCCGCGACCATCGCCGCGGCCGCCGGCGCGGGCCAATGGCCTTCCGCCCCGCGGTTCTGTAGCGGTGACAGCAGCACGGTCAGCGCCCAGCTGTGGCGATTACCACTCAGGCAGCCCCACCAGACGCCGCGTTCGAGCTCCAGCTCGATGGCCTCCTGCTCCATCAGTTGGTCCACCAGCTCGCGATGCTGACGCTCCAGATCCGACACGAGATTCCCCAGATCCCGCCACTCCGATTCGGTGAGCTCGATCGCCCACCCCTCTCCTCCGATGAGCACCGGGTAGGTGCCCCGGGAGGGATCCCTGGCCAGTCGCCAGCCGGGTCCCTCCTGCTGAACCATCGCCTCAGCCAGGCAGCAGGTCGGGCTGATCCTGCTCGTCGCTGAGCTCGACAATGGCGCGCTGCACAGGCTTCACGCTCGATTCCTCCAGCAGCCCGTCGAAGTCATCGAAACGGCGTTGCTTGGCCCGGAAAGCGATCCGAACGGTGGTCAGATAGCGGTTGCTGGACTGACGGATCAGGCTTTCTCCCCGCTTGGCGAGGTCCTGGGAATCCACTCCTGCAGAAATCACAGCTGATCCACGAGTTAATGAATGATTTTAAAGGTTGATCTCAAGCCAGCTGATCGCTGGTGAACGGAACGTGCATCGGGTAACTGCGCTGACGGGAGCCGGGAACCCTGAGCACGATCTGTCGTCCCAGCCCGAGGGCAGCCAACGGCAACCGCAGGTAGGTCAGCAGATCACTCACCTCCTCCAGATGGGCCATGTCAAGACACTCGATCCGGATGCTGCCCCAGCTGCGACGCATGCGACAGTCCCGCAAAGGTTCCAGCAGCTCCTCCACACGGGGATCTTCGCGATAAAAGGAGAAGATCAGCTGCTGCAGACGGTCCATCTGACCCGATCCCCGTAATCTCGTTCTCACTTCAACGTGCCCATCAGCACGGCTCTCGCCTGCGTGGGAGAAGAAAAGCTTCAGAATTCAATCCTCGCGACCCTGGCCATCGAT
The DNA here is from genome assembly GCF_000737575.1 of Synechococcus sp. KORDI-49. NCBI lineage: Bacteria > Bacillati > Cyanobacteriota > Cyanophyceae > Synechococcales > Synechococcaceae > Synechococcus > Synechococcus sp. KORDI-49. The sequence continues at coordinate 1,037,250 of NZ_CP006270.1, forward strand.
CTGGGGAGCACCACGACCGTGGTGGCCATCCAGCGTCAGGACGACCCACGCCCGCAGCTGCTGGACCTGCCACCCATCAGCCTTCGCCCCGGTGAGGTGCCCAGCCTGGTGTGGGCGGGTGAGCCCACGCCCCTGATCGGCCGGCAGGTGCTGGAGGCTGGCCTGGCGGACAGCAACGAGCCGGAGCTGGCCCGTGATTTCAAACGCGGCATCGGCGCCGGAGCGGTTCCGGGCGCTGCCGAACGAGCCGGGGAACAGCTGCTGTTGCAGATCTGGGACCGCCTGCCCCCGACCCTGACGATTCAACGCCTGGTGCTCACCGCTCCGGTGGAGACCTACCAGCCGTACCGAAACTGGCTGCTGCAGGCCTGCGCAGCCCTGCCTGTGCAGGAGATCGCCCTGGTGGATGAGCCGACGGCAGCGGCCCTCGGGGCGGGCCTGCCGGCCGGATCGCGATTGCTGGTGGTGGATCTCGGCGGCAGCACCCTCGACCTGGCGCTGGTGTCACTGGAAGGGGGCGAAGGCCGGGCTGCCCCGATCGCCCAGCTGCTGCGGCTCCACGGCCGCAGCCTCGGGGATCGCAGCCGCCAGAAACTCCGCACCGCCAGGGTGCTGGGCAAGGCGGGCCTGCGCCTGGGCGGCCGGGACATCGACCGCTGGATCGTGGCCGCCTGCTGCCCTTCATCCGCGCCGACCACAACCCTGCTGAATGCCGCCGAGCGGCTGAAATGCCGCCTGAGCGATCCGGATCTCGGCCTGGATCAGGACCTGCAGGAGCCCGCTGATGAACAGAGCCTGCAGCTCTCAAGGCGGAAGCTCGACAGGCTGCTGGAAGAGCGGGGGATGGACGACGCCTTGAAGCGGCTGCTGGAGGAGGCCCTGACCGGAGGGCGCCGCAACGGCTGCGATCTGGAGGATCTGCAGGGGGTGGTGGCCGTGGGCGGCGGTGCACAGCTGCCCTGGCTGCGCCGCTGGCTGCAGGAACACACGGCCCCGGCTCCGCTGCTCACCCCGCCACCGGTGGAGGCGGTCGCCCTCGGAGCCCTGCAGCTCACCCCGGGGGTGCAGGTGCGGGATGTTCTGCAACACGGCGTGTCCATGCGGACCTGGGATCAACGCAGTGGGGCGCACCGCTGGCACCCCCTGTTCGTGGCCGGTCAGCCCTGGCCCAGTTCAGACCCCCTGGAACTGGTGATGGCGGCCAGCCGCAGCGGCCAGGAGCAGCTGGAACTGGTGCTGGCGGAGCCCCAGACCGAAGGGCGTCATGACGTGGTCTTCGTGGAGGGGATTCCCACCCTGCGCAGCAGCGACGCCGGGGAGGTCCGGCACCAGCCATGGCCCGGCAACCCTGCGGTGCTGCCCCTGGATCCACCGGGGGAAACGGGCCAGGACTGCCTGCGCCTGCGCATCAGCATCGACGCGGATGCGGGACTGATCGCCGAGATCCACGATCTGCGCAGCGGTCGCGAGCTCCCGGCCCTGCAACTGGGAACCGTCCGCTGATCACGCCGTCCACAGGAGATGGGAGCGACGCCAGGAGATCCATAGAACAGTGGCAGTGCGTGACCTTGAGATCCTTGGCGCCCCGACGCCACCTGCTGCTTCGGCTCTGGGTCGTTGCCACCGCCGGTGTCGTGATGGCCATTGCGGCCGGTGCGTACTGGTGGGAGGGTCAGCTGCCCGGAAAGCTTCGACAGGCTTCCCGTGATGGTGATCTGAACGCCTGCCTGCGCTACAGCGAGCAGTTGGCAGCCCTGCGCTGGCTGGGGAAGGGTGCTCCGGAGGAACAGGCCCTCTGCCGCCGTGAGCAGGCTCAGCGGCTGTGGGATCGGGGCGAGCGTCACGCTGCCCTGGCCCTGCAGCAGCAGCTGGTGCAGTCAGGCCACGGCGATGCAAGCCTGGATCGCAAGACCCTGAACCGCTGGCGCGACGACCTGCGTGAACAGGCACTGGAGCTGTTCCGCGACGGCGAGCTGGAGTCGGCCATCGCTCTGCTGGCCCCCCTCGACCAGGGCAGGCCCGCCGGCAGCGGACGCCTGGGTGAGCAACTGCAGGAGGTCTGGAACCGCAACCGTCTCGAGAACGATCGGCTGGAGCAGCTGATGGCCGATCAACGCTGGTGGGAAGCCCTCGACAGCCTCAACCGTCTCGATCACCCCTGGTGGCAGGACCAGGCCAGCGGCAGCCGGCGCACGATCGAAAGCGCCATCAACGCCCTGCGCAGCACCCAGGAACACCAGCAGCATGGCGCTTCCGATCCCGATGTGATCGCCGGCGCCGAACTCGATGAAGCGGTGCGCGACCGCCTCGTGAGCGGCATGGATCCCTGGGAAGCGTTCCAGGAAAGCTGCAGCAACCTGGGCGGAGCCGTGGAAGAGGACGGACCGGAGAGCTTCTGCCTGCGACGCCCTGCGGAGGGACCGTGACAAAATGCACGAACTGACGACGCGACGACCATGCAGGTGGGAGACAAGGTGACGGTCGACACATCGGTCGTGGTCTTCAACCACCCTGAACATCGCGGCGAGGCCTTCGACATGCAGGGCCAGAGCGGCGATGTGGTGAATGTGCTGAACGACTGGAAGGGGCGTGTGATCAGCCCGACGCTTCCGGTGATCGTGGCCTTCGGTCGCTACAAGGCCCACTTCCGCGCCGACGAGCTCAAGTCGGCCGGCTGAGCCGCCGCAGGAACACCCCTTCTTCCCCGTCCACATCCCGCAACCGCAGCTCGATCGTCTCGCTGCGTCGGGTGGGCACGACCCGACCGCAGAAATCGGGCTGAATCGGCAGCTCGCGGTGGCCCCGGTCGACGAGCGCCAGCAACATCACCCGCTGCGGACGTCCCCAGTTCTGCAACGCCTCCAGGGACGCCCGCACCGTCCGTCCGGTGAAGATCACATCGTCCACCAGAACCACCTGGCGATCCTCAACGCTGCTGGGCAGGGTGGTGAGCTGGGGCAAACGGGTGCCGATCCGTTCCAGATCATCCCGATGGAACGTGGGATCGATCGCGCCCTGGGCGATGGCATGGCCACTGAGCCGCTCCAGCTCGCGGGCCAGCACACGGGAGAGCTGGACTCCGCGGGTGGGAATCCCCAGCAGCATCAGGGTGCGGCTGTCCTCCACCGTCTCCAGGATCTGCGTGGCCAGCCGTGCCAGGGTCCGCCCCAGCTCCCGCTCGGAAAAAATCTCGATCCGTTCGTTGTCGGCCGTGGAAGACATGAAACGGTGACGTTGTGGTGAATCCGGGAAAGTGAGGCCTGCAGACGGATGGAGCGTTAGGTTGATTCTGCAAAAGGTCTTAAGAACCCACCGTCACGGGTGAACGTGAACAAAAGCTCTACCAGCGGTTCAGGCCAGACCGGAACAGTCGCTCCGGTGGTCCTCACCATTCTTGATGGCTGGGGCCATCGGGAGGACTCCGACAACAACGCCATCCGCTCGGCTGAGACGCCGGTGATGGAGGCCCTCCGCCATGCCTATCCCAGCACTCTGATCCAGGCCAGCGGTTCCCACGTCGGACTGCCGGACCAGCAGATGGGCAATTCCGAGGTGGGGCACCTCACTATCGGTGCCGGCCGGATCATCCGCCAGGAGCTGGTGCGCATCAGCGACACCGTTCGCGATGACCAGCTTCGTCACACCCCGGCCCTGAAGGAGCTCGCCGAGCGGGTGAAGAGCAACGGCGGCACCCTGCATCTTCTCGGTCTCTGCTCCGACGGTGGAGTGCACAGCCATGTGGATCACCTCTGCGGCCTGATTCGCTGGGCCGCCGACAGCGGCATCAGCCGCCTGGCGATTCACGCCATCACCGACGGCCGCGACACGCCCACTCAGAGCGCTCTGGGGTACATCAACCAGGTGCAGGCGGCGATCGACGCCGCGGGTGTCGGGGTCGTCGCCAGCCTCTGCGGCCGTTACTGGGCCATGGACCGGGACAAGCGCTGGGAGCGCACGGAAAAGGCCTACGACCTTTACACCGATCCCGATCGCCCTCGGACCGACAGCAGCCCGGAACAAGTGCTCAGCGCCAGCTATGCCGGCGGAACCACCGATGAATTCCTCGAGCCTGTGCGCCTGCAGGACGTGGTGATGCAGGACGGTGATGCCGTGCTGCTCTTCAACTTCCGCCCCGACCGCGCCCGTCAGATTGTTCAGACCCTGTGTCTGCCCTCCCACGACGGCTTCCAGCGCCGCCACACCCCGAAGCTCGATGTGGTCACCTTCACCCAGGTGGAGCAGGACCTGCCCGTGGTGGTGGCCTTCCCCCCCGAACCCCTCGACGACCTACTGGGTCAGGTGGTGGCCGGCCAGGGGCTGCGCCAGTACCGCACGGCTGAAACGGAGAAATACCCCCACGTCACCTATTTCATGAACGGGGGCATCGAGAAACCGCTGGCGGGTGAGGATCGCCACCTGGTGCCCTCCCCCCGGGTGGCCACCTATGACCTCTCACCGGCGATGTCCGCCGATCAACTCACCGACAGCTGCATCACCGCCATCGAGAAGGGGATCTACACCCTGGTGGTGATCAACTACGCCAACCCCGACATGGTGGGGCACACCGGTGTGATGGAGGCCGCCACCGAAGCGATCGCCACGGTGGATCGCTGCATCGGCCGTCTGCTCGACGCTGTGGGCCGCATGGGAGGAACGATGCTGATCACCGCTGATCACGGCAACGCCGAACTGATGCAGGGTCCTGACGGTGCCGCCTGGACCGCGCACACCACCAACCCGGTGCCGGTGATCCTGGTGGAGGGGGAACGGCGCAAGCTGCCCGGCCATGGCAATTCCATCCAGCTGCGCGGTGATGGTGGCCTGGCCGACATTGCCCCCACCCTGCTGGAGATCCTCAGCCTGCCTCAACCGGAAGCGATGACAGGCCGCAGCCTGATCGAGCCGATGGCTGGGGTCGACCGCGACGCCATCTCCGCCCGTCTCCCCCTGACCGTCTGAACGCGATGCTCATCACGATTCTGTCCTGGACCTGGATCGGCACCGGCCTGCTGCTCATCCTTCTGGTGCTGCTGCACAGTCCCAAAGGGGGCGGCATGGGCGGGCTGGCGGCGAGCGGCAGCTCGATGTTCAGCAGCGCCAGCAGCGCCGAAGCCACGCTCAACCGCGCCACCTGGACCTGCCTGGCGGTGTTCCTGAGCCTCGCCGTGATCCTCAGCGCCGGCTGGCTGGGTTGAGCCGCTGCGAAGCCGGCAAGATCTTCCTGCTCGGGGTGGGAGCCCAGAAATGCGGCACCACCTGGCTGGAGTCGGAACTGTCGGGGACCTCCTGGTTCAGCAACGGCGGGATCAAGGAATTCCACGTGTTCAACAAGCTGGTCGCCCAGCGCAGGAACAATCCGGCGAAGGCCATGATCCGGCGACGCCGCAAGGGAAAGCTGGACCTGATCCGGTTGCAGGAGGCGATGCGCCTCTCACCGGAGCTGTACTTCGACCATTTCGACTACCTGCATCTGCGGGAGGCCGCAGTCACCCATGTCGGCGATATCACCCCGGCCTACTCGATGCTTCCTCAGAGCAGCTTCGAGCTCATTCGCGAAGGGCTGACAGCCCGGGGATTCACGATCCGGGTGATCCTGCTGATGCGCGATCCCGTCGAACGGGCTTGGTCACAACTGCGCATGCGCAACCGGCTGCGGCATGAACGGCAGAACGCAGCCAGAGTCACAGCCGAGCAGGAAGTGAGCCAGCTGCGCAGCTTCTACCGCAAACCCAACTGCCGGTCGCGCACCACCTACGAGCGGATGGCCGAGACCCTCGAGGCGGTCTTTTCCTCGGAGGAGATCTTCTACGGCTTCTACGAAACATTGTTCCAACAGAGCGAGATCAACCGGCTCACCGACTTTCTCGAGGCTCCTGCCCTGACGCCTCAGTTCAACCGCGTCGTGCATGCCTCACCCAAGCAGAGCGAAACAGTGGAGGGACTGGATGCGGTGTTGAACGACATGCGCGCCTTCTTCGCCCCCACCTACGACTGGGCCCGCCGACGGTTCGGCCCACGCGTGCCCACGGGCTGGCGCTGACGGCCGCAGCCATGAAAAAAGCCCCCGCAGAAGCGGGGGCCGGATGATCACCAGGTTGATCGACTGGATCAGTAGTCGAAGTCGCCGCCGCCCATGCCGCCGCCGGCGGGAGCTGCGTCCTTCTTCTCGGGCAGGTCAGCCACGATGCACTCGGTGGTCAGCACCATGCCGGCGATGGAGGCGGCATTCTGCAGACCGGAGCGGGTCACCTTGGCGGGATCGACGATGCCGGCAGCCAGCATGTCGACGTAATCACCGGTGGCAGCGTTGTAGCCCTCGCTGATGGAGCGGGACTTGACGTTCTCGGCCACGACGGCACCGTTGGCGCCGGCATTTTCAGCGATGCGCATCAGCGGAGCGGTGAGAGCCGCAGCCACGATGTTGGCGCCGATCAGCTCCTCACCGGAGAGGTTGCCGTTGGCCCACTCCTCGAGAGCTGGAGCCAGGTGGGCCAGGGTGGTGCCGCCGCCAGGGACGATGCCCTCCTCGACAGCCGCCTTGGTGGCGTTGATGGCGTCCTCAAGACGAAGCTTCTTGTCCTTCATCTCGGTCTCGGTGGCTGCACCGACCTTCACCACAGCAACGCCACCGGCCAGCTTGGCCAGACGCTCCTGCAGCTTCTCCTTGTCGTAGGTGGAGTCGGTCTCATCCATCTGCTTCTTGATCTGCTCGCAGCGGGCGCCGACAGCCACCTCGTTGCCCTCGGCCACGATGGTGGTGGTGTCCTTGTTGATGGTGATGCGGCGGGCCGTGCCCAGCATCTCCAGCTTGGCGTTCTCCAGCTTGAGGCCGGCGTCCTCGGTGATCAGCTGACCGTTGGTCAGCACCGCCATGTCCTCGAGCATGGCCTTGCGGCGGTCACCGAAACCGGGAGCCTTGACGGCAGCCACGTTCAGCACACCACGGATGCGGTTCACCACAAGAGTGGCGAGCGCTTCCTTCTCGATGTCCTCGGCGATGATCAGCAGGGGCTTGCCGGTGCGGGCGATCTGCTCCAGAACAGGCACCAGGTCCTGCACCAGGCCGATCTTCTTGTCGGTGAGGAGGATGTAGGGCTCGTCGAGCACCGCTTCCATCCGCTCGGTGTCGGTGGCGAAGTAGGGGGAGATGTAGCCCTTGTCGAAGCGCATGCCCTCGGTGACCTCCAGTTCGGTCTCCATGGACTTGCCCTCTTCCAGGGAAATCACGCCTTCCTTGCCGACCTTGTCCATGGCGTCGGCGATCATCTGGCCGACTTCCTCGTCGTTGCCGGCGGAGATGGTGCCCACCTGGGCGATGGCACCGCTGTCAGCGATGGGCTTGGCCTGCTCCTTGATCTTGCCGACCAGGAAATCGGAGGCCTTGTCGATGCCCTTCTTGAGGGTGATGGCGTTCGCACCGGCAGCCACGTTGCGCAGACCCGCCTTGACCATGGCGTGGGCCAGAACGGTGGCCGTGGTGGTGCCGTCACCGGCGGCGTCGTTGGTCTTGGAGGCGGCCTGACGGATCAGGGCGACACCGGTGTTCTCGATGTGATCTTCGAGCTCGATCTCCTTGGCGATGGTGACACCGTCATTGATGATCTGAGGAGCGCCGAACTTCTTCTCCAGCACGACGTTGCGACCCTTGGGTCCGAGGGTCACGGCAACGGACTCGGCCAGGATGTCGATGCCTTTTTCGAGAGCGCGGCGGGCGTTCTCGTTGTAAATGATGCGCTTGGCCATGGAAGGCGTGTCCTTATGAATGAAGTGGGGTGATCGGAAAGTGCTGGGCGTCAGCGGACAACCGCGTCAGCTGACGACAGCCAGGATGTCCTTCTCGGACAGGAGCACGTACTCGTCGCCGCTGAGCTTGATGTCAGTACCGGCGTACTTGCTGTAGAGCACCTTGTCGCCGACGCCGACCTCGGGGGCCTGACGACTGCCGTCGTCGTTGCGCTTGCCGGGACCCACCTGGACCACTTCGCCCACCTGGGGCTTTTCCTGGGCGGTGTCGGGCAGAAGGATGCCGCCGGCGGTGGTCTCTTCGGAGGCGGACACCTTGATGAAGATGCGATCACCGAGAGGCTTGACGGTCGAGACGCTGAGGGAAACAGCTGCCATGGGTTCTTGCAGGGGCAGGGACAGGGCGCCGCAGCGCCACACATCGACACGAGCTAGCACTCGATGCCAACGAGTGCCAACGTATTCATTCGCCCTGCCCCTCCACCAGCACCCTGACTGTGCGGGTGACCGAACCGGGGAGGGTCCACCACAGCAGTGGTATGGTTGCGCCGCTCCGAATGGGCCCGAGCGCGCTGCGCCTGCTCCCGAATCCCTTCTTCTTATGGTCGCTTCTGCTCCTGCATCCGCCGGCACCAAGGGCGTGGTTCGCCAGGTGATTGGCCCGGTTCTGGACGTGGAATTCCCAGCCGGGAAACTGCCGAAGATCTACAACGCTCTGCGCATCGAGGCGAAGAACACCGCCGGTCAGGACGTCGCTCTGACCGCCGAGGTTCAGCAGCTGCTGGGCGATCACCGCGTCCGCGCCGTTGCCATGAGCGGCACCGACGGTCTGGTGCGCGGCATGGAAGCCGTCGACACCGGCTCCCCGATCACCGTGCCCGTCGGAGAAGCCACTCTCGGCCGCATCTTCAACGTTCTCGGCGAGCCTGTTGACGAGCAAGGCCCCGTCAACGCCTCCGCCACAGCCCCCATCCACCGCGAAGCTCCCAAGCTCACCGAGCTGGAGACCAAGCCCCGGGTGTTCGAGACCGGCATCAAGGTGATCGACCTGCTGGCTCCCTACCGCCAGGGCGGCAAGGTCGGCCTGTTCGGTGGTGCCGGTGTCGGCAAGACCGTTCTGATTCAGGAACTGATCAACAACATCGCCAAGGAACACGGTGGTGTGTCCGTGTTCGGCGGCGTGGGTGAACGCACCCGTGAGGGCAACGACCTCTACGAGGAATTCAAGGAGTCCGGAGTGATCAACTCCGACGACCTCTCCAAGTCGAAGGTGGCTCTCTGCTACGGCCAGATGAACGAGCCCCCCGGCGCGCGCATGCGCGTGGGCCTCTCCGCACTGACCATGGCGGAGCACTTCCGTGACGTAAACAAGCAGGACGTGCTGCTGTTCGTCGACAACATCTTCCGCTTCGTGCAGGCCGGCTCCGAGGTGTCCGCACTTCTGGGCCGCATGCCGTCTGCTGTGGGCTACCAGCCCACCCTCGGCACCGACGTCGGCGCCCTGCAGGAGCGCGTCGCCTCCACCGTGGAAGGTTCGATCACGTCGATCCAGGCCGTCTACGTCCCTGCTGACGACCTCACCGACCCCGCTCCCGCCACCACCTTCGCCCACCTGGACGCCACCACGGTGCTCAACCGCGCCCTGGCATCCAAAGGCATCTATCCCGCTGTGGATCCCCTGGATTCCACCAGCACCATGCTTCAGCCGGCCGTTGTGGGTGATGACCACTACCGCACCGCCCGCGCTGTGCAGTCGACCCTGCAGCGCTACAAGGAGCTTCAGGACATCATCGCGATTCTCGGTCTCGACGAACTCTCCGAGGAGGACCGTCAGACCGTCAACCGGGCCCGCAAGGTGGAGAAGTTCCTCTCCCAGCCTTTCTTTGTGGCCGAGATCTTCACCGGCATGTCCGGCGTTTACGTGAAGCTGGAGGAGACCATCTCCGGCTTCAACCAGATCCTCTCCGGTGAGCTGGACCACCTGCCCGAGCAGGCCTTCTACCTGGTGGGCAACATCGATCAGGCCAAGGCCAAGGCCGAGAAGATCGCTGCTGAGGCCAACTGATGAGCGGTTCTCTGACCCTGCGCGTTCTGGCCACGGACCAGAACGTGTTTGACGGCAGCGCTGATGAAGTGATTCTGCCCAGCACCACAGGCCAGCTCGGCATCCTGCCCGGCCATATCTCTCTGCTGACGGCGATTGATGTCGGTGTTCTTCGCGTCCGTACCAACAGCGGCTGGAGTTCCATCGCCCTGATGGGAGGTTTCGCTGAGGTGGATGCCGACGAGGTCACTGTTCTGGTGAACGGCGCCGAACTGGGCAGCAACATCGACGGCAACTCCGCCGAGGCAGAGTTCCAGTCCGCCAGCAGCGCGGTGGCCGGCATGGAAGGGAAGCCCGCATCTCCCGAGAAGCTGAAAGCCCAGCAGCAGCTCAATGTCGCCCGCGCCCGCATGCAGGCCAGCAAAGTTGCCGGCTGATCGTCCTTGCGTTCATTGATCTTGTCCCCGGGAGCGTTGCTTCCGGGTTTTTTTATTGGCCAAGATGCCAAGAACAAAAAAGAGCACAAAAAAACCGGTCCACTGCAACAGCAGACCGGTGAAAGATCGTTGATTGCAAAGAATCAAGCGGTACCGCAGAAGGTGACATCAGGGAACTTGAGCTTGGCCTCATCAAGGCTCTTGCCCTTGCCTTCCTCTTGCCAGTAGTTGATCACTTCCGTGGCCTTGTTGAGCACCTCAACGCGTTCGTTGTCGGTGATCCAGCTCTTGCCTTCGAGTTCGGTCTTCAGGGTCTCCCAGGCATCCTCACGGGGCCAGAAGAAATACGACGTCAGTGGGCTGGGACCACCGCCCACAATCTGATCGACCGCCAGGGCGACGTTGTCCGGCAACCAGAGAATCTTCAGGAGGAAGCGTCCTTCATCCGCTTTGGGGGTGTAGCCGGAGGGCACGCCATCGGCGTCGATGGTGGCGGATGCCAGCGCGGCATGCCCGCCCCGCAGCACAGGCCGGCTCTCGCCCTCGTTCTCGCCGGTCGGTTCCTTCTCTGTCGTTGCCTCCGCAGCAGCGGCCGTCTCGACAGCAGCCGTTTCAACCGCGGCCGTCTCGACGTCCTGTTCAGGGGTGGCGGCGCCTTCGGTGACCGTCATGCTGTCAGCGCTCAAAAGATCAGTACAAACAACTAACCTACCAGCCGCTCTTCCCTTGCAGGCCCTGGGTTCGTTCACCATCCTGCTGTTCGACATCGACGGGGTGATCCGCGATGTGGCGGGCAGCTACCGCCGTGCCCTGCAGGAGACGGTGGCCCACTACAGCGGCTGGCGGCCGGACGCCAGCGACATCGACCGGCTCAAGGCCGAGGGGTCCTGGAACAACGACTGGGATGCCAGCCTCGAACTGCTGCGCCGCCGCGGTGGCAGCGTGCCCGACCGCGACGCCCTGATCGAACGATTCAGCGGCTTCTACTTCGGTGGGGATCCAGAGGGAGACCCGGGCAACTGGCGTGGCTTCATCGGCGATGAGCCCCTGCTGGTGGAAGCGCAGCTGTTCGAAGACCTCAGCGCCGCCGGCATCCGCTGGGGCTTCGTGAGTGGCGCCGAACCACCATCCGCCCGCTTCGTGCTGCAGCAACGGCTGGGGCTGGTGGATCCCCCTCTGATCGCCATGGGCGACGCCCCGGACAAGCCGGATCCGACCGGCCTGATCCGCCTCGCCGACCGACTGGCTGCCGGCGAGCGGCCCGGACGGATCGCCTACCTCGGCGACACGGTGGCCGACGTGCGCACGGTTGTCCATGCACGATTGCAGCGTCCGGACTGGCCCTGGTGCAGCCTGGCGGTGGCACCACCGCATGTGACGGAGCGCGCCGCGTATCACGAGCAACTGCGGCAGGCCGGGGCGGACCACATCCTTGAGGCGAGCCGGGCCGTGCTGCCGTTGATCAAGGACCTGCCCCATGCCTGAGGCGGCCGCGCGCCGCGACCGCTCCGGCAGCCTGCTGACCCTGCTGCTGCCGCTGCTGATCGGCCTGGGAGCCCTGGCTGCGATCGAACTCGGCGGAACCATGACCTGGTTGCTCGTGCAGCCGACGGCGACGGTTCTCTCCGGCCTGGTGCTGCTGAGCAGCGTGGTGCTGCTGCTGTCGAACAGTGTGGCCGCCCAGGCGGACCGGGTGGCCGAACTGGTGGGCCAGCCCTATGGAACCCTGGTGCTCACCGGGGCGGTGATGACGATCGAACTGGCCCTGGTGGCCAGCACGATGCTCACCGGCGAGGCCAACCCCACCCTGGCGCGGGACTCGATGTTCTCCGTGGTGATGATCGCGCTCACCGGCGTCACAGGCCTCTGCAATGTGATCGCCGCCCTGCGCAGCCGCAGCTTCTTCGTCAACGGTCGCCTCGACTCCAGCCAGCTGGCGGCCCCCAACATGCTCGGAGCCCTCACCTACTTCGACCTGATCACCACCATGTGCGTGCTGGCGCTGGTGATTCCGAACTTCAGCCCGAGCACATCGGAGGCCAACTTCAGTCCGGCTGAGAACGCGGTGCTCGCCGTGGTCGCCCTCGGTGTCTACATCGTGTTCATCACGGCCCAGGTCGGCAGTTACCGCGACCTCTACACGGAAGTGGAGGGAGCGCAGGACGGGAACGCCGGCAGCGGCAAGGCGGAGGCGCCGATCGACCTGCCGCTGGGCCAGGCGACGCTTCTGCTGGCGGCGGGGCTGCTGGTGGTCTGTCTGATCGCCGAGTCGATGGGCCGCCTGATCGAGACCGGTATCCACGATCTGGGACTGCCCAGCTCCCTGGCCGGTGTGCTGGTGGCCCTGCTGATCCTGGCGCCGGAAGCGTTCAATGCCATCAGGGCCGCCTCCCAGGGGGAGGTGCAGCGCTCGATCAACACCCTTTACGGCTCTGTGGTGGCCACCGTCAGCCTCACGGTGCCGGCGGTGCTGCTGCTGGGAGCCATCACCGGCACGGATGTGATCCTCGGCCTGGATCCCCTCAACATGGTGCTGCTGGTGCTCACCCTGATGATCCTCAATCCCCGTGCCCGCCTCACCGGCATCGAGGGAATGATGAAGCTGGTGATCTTCCTGTTCTGGATCCTGCTTCAGGTGGCCTGACGTTCCATGGCCGCCACGCTTTTGAGGGCCGCAGCCGTGAGCACCTCATGGCCCTCATCGGTCACCGCCACATCGTCCTCGATGCGGATGCCGATGCCCTTCCAGCGCGCTTCGATCGCCGGCTGACCCTCCGGCACCGCCAACCGGTCGCTCACATAAAGCCCCGGTTCCACCGTGAGCACCATCCCGGGTTCGAGCGTCGCGGGTTGCTCCCCGAGGCGGTAAGCCCCCACATCGTGCACGTCAAGCCCCAGCCAGTGGCCGGTGCGGTGCATGTAGAGATGCCGGTAGTCGCCGCGCTCGATGATCCCGTCGGGGTCTCCTGCCAACAGTCCAAGCTCCACCAGCCCCTCCACCAGAACCCGCAGAGCGGTGGCGTGCACCGCCTCCGCCGTTCCCTGGGGCTGCACGGTCTCCACCGCGGCTTCCTGGGCCTCCAGCACCAGGGCGTAGAGCTCCCGCTGCTCTCCGGAGAAGCAGCCGTTCACCGGGAAGGTGCGGGTGATGTCGCCGTTGTAGTAGTCCTCCAGCGAGCAACCGGCGTCGATCAGCAGCAGGTCACCGTCCTGCAACGGAGCGGTGTTGGCGGTGTAGTGCAGCACGCAGGCGTTGTCGCCGCCGGCCACGATCGAGCCATAGGCCGGTCCACGGGCCCCGCGGGCGCGGAAATGGGCTTCGATCGCCGCCTGCACCTCCGCTTCGTTCATACCCGGCCGGGTCATCTGCCGGGCCAGCTCATGGGCTTCAGCGGAGATCCCGCAAGCCTGACGCATCCGCTCCAGCTCATGGGGCTCCTTGCGCAACCGCAGGCGATGCAGGATCGGCGTCGGCGCCACCAATCCCATGGCGGCCTCTCCGCTGCGGGAATAGCTGTCCAGCTGACGGCCCCAGGTGCTGAGCACCAGCGGTTCCACCGCCGGATGGCGGCCGACCCGGAAGGCGATCGCCTCGGCACCGGCCAGAAACTCGGGCAACCGGGCCGGGAGCTGATCCAGCGGATAGGCCATGTCGGCGCCGTATCGCTCGACAGCCCCCTCCGTTCCCCAGCGGAATCCCGTCCACACCTCAGCGGCAGGGTCCTTCGGCTGCACGAACAGCACGAACCGCTCCCCCTCGGGCCGATGCGGCAGCAGCAGGGCCACCGCATCGGGTTCGTCGAAGCCGGTCAGGTAGAAGAAGTCGCTGTCCTGCCGGAACGGCCACTCGCAGTCAGCGTGATGGGTGGCCAGCGGTGCCGCGGGAATCACGGCTGCCGCCTCCCCCAGATGCTCCAGAAAACGCTGGCGCCGGACGGCATGAATGCTGGGGTCGAACGCCATCACACCTGCGGTTGCTCAGGCCAATCAGGATGGCAGTTCAGCGACCGGATCGGACTTCGCCGATACGATGATCGCCACGTCATGCCTCAATGCGTTCCGACCTGCTGGTGCTGCTGCTTCTGGTGGTGGTGGTGCTGCTCGGCTCAGCCCTCTGTTCCGGCGTGGAGGCAGCCCTGCTGACGGTCAACCCGATCCGGGTGCATGAACTGGCGGCCCGCAGCCGTCCGCTGGCCGGAGCCCGCCGTCTGGCCCAGCTGCGGCAACGGCTGGGACGCACCTTGTCAGTGCTGGTGATCGCCAACAACGGCTTCAACATCTTCGGCAGCCTGATGCTGGGGGGGTACGCCGCCTGGGTGTTCGAGCAGCGGGGCATCAGCGGCATCGCTTTGCCCCTGTTTTCAGTGGGCCTCACCGTGCTGGTGATGCTGCTGGGGGAGATCCTGCCCAAGGCGCTCGGCAGTCGCCTCGCCCTGCCGGTTTCCCTGGCGGCCGCGCCGCTGCTGCATTGGCTGGGACTGCTGCTCAGCCCGCTGGTGCTGCTGCTGGAGCGGTTGCTGCCGGCGATCACGGCCGAAGCGGAGATCACCACCAATGAAGAGGAGATCCGGCTGCTGGCCAGACTCGGCTCCCAGAAAGGCCAGATCGAAGCCGACGAAGCGGCGATGATCGGCAAGGTGTTTCAGCTGAACGACCTCACCGCCCGCGATCTGATGACACCGCGGGTGGCGGCACCGACCCTCGATGGCAGCCTCAGCCTCGAAGCACAGCGGACGGTGCTGCTGGGCAACAACGCCGACTGGTGGGTGGTGCTCGGCGATCAGGTGGACAAGGTGCTCGGGGTGGCCAGCCGCGAGCGGCTGCTCACCGCCCTGCTTGAGAACCGTGGCCTGCTCACCCCGGTGGATCTGTGCGAGCCGGTGGAATACGTGCCGGAGATGATCCGTGCCGACCGGCTGCTCACCGGATTCCGCCGCGACAGCGGCGGTGTGCGGGTGGTGGTGGATGAATTCGGTGGCTTCGTGGGAGTGATCGGTGCGGAATCGGTGCTCGCCGTGCTGGCGGGGTGGTGGCGCAAG
This sequence comes from Synechococcus sp. KORDI-49, assembly GCF_000737575.1. NCBI lineage: Bacteria > Bacillati > Cyanobacteriota > Cyanophyceae > Synechococcales > Synechococcaceae > Synechococcus > Synechococcus sp. KORDI-49. Next base: position 1,052,513 of record NZ_CP006270.1, read on the forward strand.
CCGGCAGCATGAGGGGGATGAGCCAGGCCCTTCCGACACCGCCCTCCAGCACCGTCCGCTGCCGCCAGCTGCTGCAGCGCTGGCGCAATGAGCTGTGTCTCGGCGCCCGTGAGCAGGCCTTGCTGGCGGGTGAACTGCGTCAGCTCGACAGGCAGCTGCAGCGCCTCGAGAGCCGCACCCTGCGGGTGGCCTTCTTCGGCCGGGTGGGCGTCGGCAAGTCCAGCCTGATCAACGCCCTGATCGGCGAGCAGCTGCTGGCCACCGATGTGGCCCACGGCTGCACCCGCCGCCAGCGGGCCGTCCCCTGGCCCCAGGCGATCGACGGGCTGGCGGCCGTGGAACTGGTCGACACCCCTGGCATCGATGAGATCGAAACCGCCGGGCGTGCCCGCCTGGCGACCCGGGTGGCGATGGGCGCCGATCTGGTGCTGCTGGTGATCGACAGCGATCTCACCCGCATCGACCGCGACGCCCTCGACACCCTGCTGAACTGCGGCAAACCGGTGCAGCTGGTGCTCAACCGCAGTGACCGCTGGTCGGAACAGGAGCTGCCGGCTCTGCTGCGCAGCATCCAGCAGCGTCTGTCCAAGGAGCTGCCGCTCACCGCCGTGGCCGCCGCCCCGCGCCGGCCGGTGCTGGATGGGGAAGGCCGCGCCCGCAGTGAGCAGGCGCCGCCACGCATCGCGACGCTGAGCCAGCGTCTGATCCGGCAACTGAGCGGGGAAGGGGAGCTGCTGCTCGCCCTGCATGCCCTGAGGCTGGCGGATCGCTTCCAGCAGGCCCACCAGCAACTGCGGCTGCGCCAGCATCGCCGCTCCGCTCAGGGGCTGATCGGGCGCTATGCCGCCGCCAAGGCCACCGGTGTGGCGATGAATCCCCTGATCGCGATCGATCTGGCGGGCGGCCTGGCCTGCGACACCGCCCTGGTGATGCAGCTCTGCCAGCTCTATGGCCTGCCGATGGCGCCCAACTCAGCCCGCAGGTTGCTGCGCTCAGTCACGGCCCAGAACGCACTGCTGGGCGGAGTCCAGCTCGGTCTGAGTGCCCTGAAGCAACTGCTGCTGCTGCTGGTGCCGTTCAGCGGCGGAGCCAGCCTGGCGCCAGCGGCGCCGGTGGCTCTCGCCCAGGCAGCGGTGGCTGTGCACAGCACCCGCCGCACCGGCGTGCTGGTGGCCGAACAACTGCTGCGCCGCCGCGGTGGTCAGCCCGGAGCGCTGCTGCAGCGCCTTGCCCAGGCCGATCCGGTGGTGGCCCACTGGTTGCAGCGCTGGCCAGCATCCGCAGCCTCCGATCTGCAGCCGTTGCTGCCCTGATCCGCCATGGCCGACCCCATCGCCCTGCTCGGCACCAGCGCCGACCCTCCCACCCGCGGCCACCAGGCCCTGCTGGAAGGCCTGCTCGGGCTTTACGGAGAGGTGGCCACCTGGGCCAGCGACAACCCGATGAAACAGCACGGGGCCCCCTTGCGCCTGCGGGCCCAGCTGCTTCAGGCCCTGGTGAACGAGATCGGTGATCCCCGCCTGAGGCTGTGCCAGGAGCTGAGCAGCCCCTTTGCCCTCGCCACCCTGGAGCGGGCGCACACCCTCTGGCCCGGGAGGGATCTGATCTTCGTGGTGGGCAGCGATCTGGCCGGTCAGATCCCCCGTTGGCGGCAGGCTGAGCGATGGCTCCGCCTCTGCCGCCTGGCGATCGCCCCCCGCCAGGGCTGGCCGCTGCAACCGGCCGCGCTCGATGCCCTCAGAAGCCTGGGAGCCCAGATGGATCTTCTCGATCTGACGGTGCCTGCCAGCGCCAGCTCGGAGCTGCGGCAGGCACCGGAGCCCGGACAAGTGCCGACCTCCGTCTGGCCGCTGCTGCTGGAACACACTCTCTACGGCCTCACCCCAAGCCGCTGCTGATGCGCCTCGCCCTCGGCCAACTCAATCCCCTGGTGGGCGATCTGGCCGGCAATGCCCGCCGCATCCTGGAGGCCGCACACCAGGCCCAGAGGGACGGGGCAAGGCTGCTGCTGACGCCGGAACTGTCGCTGTGGGGTTACCCGCCACGAGATCTGCTGCTGCAACCGGCCCGCCTGAACCGGCAGCGGCAGGTGCTCGACTGGCTCAGCCAGCAGCTCAGCGGCGAGCTGGGCCTGCTGGTGGGCATCGCCCTGGAAGCCGACGACGGACGCGCTCCTGCACTGCACAACGCCATCGCCCTGGTGGAGCCGGGCCGCTGGCGAGCGGTGGCCCGCAAGCAGCTGCTGCCCAGCTACGACGTCTTCGATGAACGGCGCTACTTCCGCCCCGGGGACGGCCCCTGTCTGCTGACCCTGTCGAGCGGCGAACGGCTGGGGCTGACCATCTGTGAAGACCTCTGGGTGGAGGACGCCCTGCAACGGGAACGGCTGGTGGGCCCGGATCCGATCGCCGCCCTGGCACCGGAACGGCCGGATCTGCTGATCAACCTGGCGGCGTCCCCCTTTGACCCGGCCAAACCGGCCTTGCGCCGTCAGCTGGCGGCGGAGGCGGCCCGGCGGCTGCACTGCCCCGTGCTGTATCTGAATCAGGTGGGCGGCAATGACGAACTGGTGTTCGACGGGGCCAGCTTCGTGCTCTCCGCCGATGGTCAGGCCCTTGTGAACCTGCCCAGCTGCATGGAAACCGTGATGGTCTGGGACACCAGCACCCCGGCCGCGCCCCCGGCGCCGCTGCCGGAGGAGCCGGAGCAGCTGTTCCGGGCGTTGGTGCTCGGCGTGCGCGACTACGCCGCCAAGTGCGGCTTCCGCCAGGCGCTGCTGGGGCTGAGCGGCGGCATCGATTCCGCCCTGGTGGCGGTGATCGCCGCTGCAGCACTGGGGGCGGAGCAGCTGAGCGCGCTGCTGATGCCCTCGCCATGGAGTTCCGCCAGCTCGATCGATGACGCCACGGCCCTGGCGGACCGCCTGCAGCTCAGCACCAGCACCCTGCCGATCGCAGAGCTGATGCAGGGGTTTGACGCCACCCTCACCCCGGCCCTGGGACAGGAACCGGCAGGGGTGACCGCCGAAAATCTGCAGTCACGCATCCGCGGAACCCTGCTGATGGCGGTGGCCAACCAGCAGGGGCAGCTGTTGCTGACCACCGGCAACAAATCCGAGCTGGCCGTGGGGTACTGCACCCTGTACGGCGACATGAACGGCGGCCTGGCGGTGATCGGCGATCTGTACAAGACCAGCGTCTTCGCGCTCTGCGACTGGCTGGACAGCGAAGCCGCAGGCCCCTGCCGCCGCGACCTGGGCTTGCCGCCGCAGGGGGAGCTGGTGGGACGGGCGATCCGGGGCAAACCCCCCAGCGCCGAGCTGCGGCCAGATCAGAAGGACAGTGACTCGCTGCCCGACTACAGCGAGCTCGATGCCCTGCTGCGGGCACTGATCCAGGAGCGCATCAGCGCTGAGGCGCTGGTGGAGGCCGGCCATGAGCCGCAGCTGGTGGAACGGGTTCAGCGGCTGTTGCAGCGGGCCGAATTCAAGCGGCGACAGGCTGCACCGCTTCTGAAAGTGAGCCCACAGGCATTTGGCAGCGGCTGGCGGCTGCCGATTGCTGCCCGCTGAGCCACATTGAAGGGACCGTCCCATTGAGGGCACCGCGTCCATGGCAGCCTCCGTTCTGACCGCCCCGATGGCCAGCATCGGCGTGCCGAAGGAGATCAAAGCCGACGAGCAGCGGGTGGCTCTCACGCCCGATGCCGTCCGGGATCTCGCCAGCCACGGACTGGAGGTGCGCATCGAGAGCGGTGCCGGAGCCGGGGCGGGCATCGGCGATGACGCCTACGCAGCGGCCGGCGCTCAGGTGGTCGACCGGGACCAGGCCTGGAGCGCCCATCTGGTGGTGAAGGTGAAGGAACCCCAGCCGGAGGAATTCGGCTTGCTGCGGGAGGACATGGTGCTGTTCACCTACCTGCATCTGGCCGCCTATCCCGAGGTGGGTGAAGCGCTGCTGAGCGCCGGTACCACCGGCATCGCCTACGAAACGGTGCAGCTGGAGAACGGCAGCCTGCCGCTGCTGGCGCCGATGAGTGAGATCGCCGGTCGACTGGCCGCCCAGGTGGGAGCCCATCTGCTCGAGCGCCCCCACGGGGGCCGCGGGGTGCTGATGGGGGGCTGCACCGGGGTGCAGCCAGCCCGGGTGGTGGTGCTGGGGGCCGGCACGGTGGGCTGGAATGCGGCCCGACTGGCGGCGGCGATGGACGCCGAGGTGCTGCTGCTGGATCGCTCACCGGTTCGGCTGCGACGGCTGGAGGCGGATCGCCGCGGCCGGCTCACGAGCGTGGTGAGCAGCCGCGGGCTACTGGAGCGCCTGGTGCCGACGGCAGACCTGGTGATCGGGGCCGTGCTCACCCCCGGCGGTCGCGCTCCGACCCTCGTGGATGAAGGGATGGTGGAGCAGATGCGGCCGGGGTCGGTGATTGTGGATGTGGCGATCGACCAGGGGGGCTGCGTCGCCACCAGCCGCGAAACCACCCACACCGATCCGACCGTGAACATCCACGGCGTGCAGCACTACGCCGTCGGCAACATGCCCGGGGCCGTGCCGTTCACCTCCACCGAGGCGCTGGTGAGCGTCACCCTCCCCTACATCCTGGGCATGGCAGGACGCGGCCTTGAGGAAGCGGTCACCGAGAAACCGGAGCTGCTGTCGGGCCTGAACACGGTGCAGGGGGCCGTCTGCCACCCCGGCGTGGCCAGGGCCCTGGGGGTGCCGCCGCGCCACCCGATGGCCTGCCTGCGCTGAAGCAGCACGATATTTACACTAAATCGGAACAATATACTCACGATATCGTGCTACTCAAACGGTTCTTCGAGGGCGCGGATATACAGCCACGCGCCATCGGAGCGACCGTCGCGCCGCTGAAACAGAGAGGTCTCCCGCAGCACACCCCCTTGATGACGCGCCTCGAATCGCACGATGCCCTCCAGATCCTGGGGCCCGCCTGCGCGAACCTCCCGGATCGTCAATCCCAGCCAGCGCAGCTGGCGGCAGCTCCGCTGCAACTCCCGGCGGCGCCTGACCACCCCGAGCCCGGGCTCGGGGTGGGTCGCCAGCAGATAGTCGACCTCTCCGCGCACAAAGGCGGAATAGCGGGAACGCATCAGCTGCTCTGCCGTCAGAGCCTGACGCTCGCCGCGGTGCATGGGGGCGCAGCAGCGCCCATAGCACCCTCCGCCGCAGGGACAGGGCTGCTGATCGCTGGCAGTGGCGTTGGCGAATCCTCCAGGCATCAGCGCAGCCGGGGCAGCGGCCGCTGCAGCGACACCGGGGCCAGCCCCTCCCGCAGGGCCAGCACCAATCCGGCCGCCTCGCTGTAGCTGGCGGCCGGCAGCACAGCCTCCGCCAGCCCCAGCGCCTGAGGGGTCACCGCCAGCACCGAGGGATTGGCCACCGCGATCACCGGAACGTTCCGCGCCACAGCGGCCAGCAGCGCCTCGCCGCCGAGCGCCCCTTCCGGCACCACCACCGCCCCCAGTTGATCGGCAGCCACCTGATCGGCCTGCCGGCAACCGGCCGCCGCCGTCAACCGATCCGTCACCAGATCCGGCGCCCGGCTCAGGCCCACCAGCACACAGGCCAGAAACGTGTACCCCAGCTCCTCCGCGGCGGCGCGGGGATCCAGATGCGGATCCAGAGGCAACGGCCCCAGGGCGGGTGCATGGGCGCAGGGGATCTGCAGGTGGCGCACCAGCAGATGGCTGATCACCGCTTCCGCTCCTGCCAGGGCATCCACGCCGCTCCCCTGGCGGTAGGCCGCCAGCTCAGCACTCTGCGGATCCTCGGGGAAACGGGCCACCACGGCGATCGCCGTCGCCCCGGCATCTCGCAGACGCTCGCCCGCCCGCAGCAGCGCATCGGGGCGCTCCAGGCTGCCCCAGCTGGCTCCGCTGGCGCCCTGCTCCAGATGCACTCCCAGTGGCACATCGGTGCTCAGCACCGGACCGATGTCCAGCCCCAGCGTCGCCCGGCAGGCCTCCGCCACCTGGATCTGGCGCTGGGCCAGCTCCGGCTCGATGCCGGCATCCAGCAGCAGGCCGATGCGCTGCCGCCGGACCGGCCGCAACAGCCACTCCCCAGCCGCGAAACGATCCAGGCCATATCCCTCCACGTAATGGATGCGGGGATCGCTCCAGTAGAGCGACGCACCGTTCAACACATTCGGGTGGGTGATCAGGCAACCGCTGGCGGCGGCCAGCAGCCGGGCACTGGGCAGCGCGTCACCGGCGTAGCCGCCGATGGCACAGCCGATGCCCGTGGGCACCAGCATCAGCGTGGGCATGGGCGCTGCGGTCATGGGCCAACCAGCAGAACAGCCTCCAGCTGCAGCCGCCGCGTCCCGTCGGGCAGGGTCTGAACAGCGGTGATGGCCCAGCGCAGCGGCTCTCCTTCCAACTCCAGCTGCTGCTTCAGCCAGCCGTGCAGCTGCCGCGGAGCCACGTCAGCGGGCCATGGCCGTTCCAGAGCAACGCGGCGCAGCCCGCTCACTTCTGGTATTGACCGAACTGGGCTTCATAGAGGGCATCTTCCTGACCGGCCTTGAGGATCAGATCAGCCCTGGGGAACGACACGCACAGCAGCGCATACCCCTGCTGCTGCAGTTCCGCCTTCACCCCCATCGCATCCGACTGCTCGACGCTGCCTTCGCTGATCACCGCCGCGCAGGTGGTGCAGACCCCGGAACAGCAGGAACTGGGCAGGGTGACCCCAGCCGCTTCAGCGGCGTTGAGCACGGTCTGATCCGCCCGGCAGGGAAAGCTGTGGGTTGCGCCCTCAAACTCAGCGCTGACGTTGTACGTGGCCACAGCCGCTGCGGTGTCGGACATTGCGGGATCGCTGCTGTGGCGGATTCTCTCAGGTGGACTGCCGCGCGGCCTGCTCCCAGGTCGCCGGATGGGGTGAGAGATATTCCGGCGGATCCCCCTCCGCCGGTGCCGTGAGCACGAAGTCGAAACTGATCGAACTGCGCAGCGCCTCGGGATCCGCGTTCGGGAGCACGCTGTGGTCCATCCGGGAGGGGAACAGCACCAGCAGACCGGGCTGCGGCGCCAGGTCCCAGTGGTCCGCATTCAAGGGATGTCCTTCCGCGATCGGTCCGCCATGCCCCACGGCCAGCCCAGGCACGAGCTCATTGGGACGCAGCGGCGCATGCAGCCGCAGCATCCCCTCCTCTCCTGACCCTGTACCACTCAGATACAGGACGGCACTGAGGTGCGCATTGGGATGGTGGTGACGTCCCACCAGCTGATCCCAGTCGCTTAGCACAGGCCAGCTGCGCTGCAGATGCAGCGCCACCCGGGTGCGATCGAAACCGACGGCATCCAGGTAGTGCCAGGCCGCCTCCACCACCCGTCCGGCCAGGTCGCGGAACTCCGCCCGCTGATGCAGCTGCCAGATGCCGTTGAGATCACCGGTCCAGGCGCAGCCGGGCGATGGATTCCCCTCCGCCTCGCCGCGCAGGTTCAGCAGCGTCTGCAGATGGCCGGCCAGATCCAGGGGATCCAGCGGCAGCTGCACCGTCGCGACGGCGCTGGGGAAGAGCTGATGGAGCTTCAGGGTCATCACTCCATTAAAAAAGCCGGTCCCGCAGGACCGGCTCGAACAACCTCCGGGGGAGGTTCAACCCATAGCGGCAGCACCGCCGACCACTTCCAGGATCTCCTGGGTGATGGCGGCCTGACGGGCCTTGTTGTAATCCAAGGTCAGGGTCTTGGCGAGCGCCTTGGCGTTGTCGCTGGCGTTGTTCATGGCCGTCATCCGGCTGGCCAGCTCAGAGGCGGCAGCCTCCTGCAGCGAACGCAGCAGCTGGTTCTGCAGATACAGGGGCAGCAGGGCATTGAGCAACTGCTCCGGGCTCTGCTCGAACACGATGTCGGAGGCCAGCTTGGGCTCGGTGTTGACAGGACCGGCACCGGGCTCGACGGTCAGGCGGCCGTCCTTGGTGGTGAGACGGAAGATCTCATCCTCGGGATCGGCGATGTCCTGGGGGTCGAGGGGCAGCAGGGTCTGCACCACCGGCTTGCAGCTCACCAGGTTGATGAACTTGGTGAAGATCAGTTCCACGCGGTCGGTGGCCGCCGCCAGGAACTCAGCCAGGAGATCGGTGGCGATCCCGTTGGCCTCATCAGCCGTGGGCACCTGTTCCAGGCCGGAGAAGGTGGCCTGAATCGGATAGCTGCGGTTGGTGAAGTAGTTGATCGCCTTGTTGCCGATCAGCACCAGCTTCACCTCGAAGCCCTTGCCCTTGAGCTCAGCGAACCGCTGTTCGGTGCGCTTGATGATGTTGGCGTTGTAGCCGCCGCAGAGACCGCGGTCGCCGGTGACCGACACCAGGGTGATGGTCTCGACGTCGCGCTGCTCCATCAGAGGTGCATCGGCATCCTCGAAGCGCATGCGGGACTGGAGATTCTCCAGCACCCGAGCCAGCCGATCCGCGAAGGGACGGCTGCGTAGCACCTGTTCCTGAGCTCGTCGCACCTTGGCCGCAGCCACGAGGCGCATGGCCTCGGTGATCTTGCGGGTGTTCTTGACCGATTTGATCCGGTCTCGGATTTCCTTGAGATTCGCCATGTCGGCTGGCCCCTCAGGCCACGAGGGTGGACACGACTTCGCTGATGGCGTCTTTCAGAATCGCCTCAGCCTCCGGGCTCATCACCTTCTTCTCCTGAATCTCGGTGATGAACTCGGGCTTGCTGTTCTTGAGGTACTCGCGCAGCTCACGAGAGAAATCCACCACCTTCTCAACGGGGACGTCATCGATCAGGCCCTTGGTGCCGGCGTAAACGATGGCGACCTGCTCAGCCAGGATCAGCGGGCTGAACTGAGGCTGCTTGAGCAGTTCCCGCAGACGCTTGCCGCGGCCCAGCTGCTTCTGGGTGGCGGCGTCGAGGTCGGATGCGAACTGGGAGAACGCGGCCAGTTCGTCGAACTGGGCCAGCTCCAGCTTCAGCTTGCCGGCGATCTTCTTGATCGCCTTGGTCTGGGCGGCACCACCCACCCGGCTCACGGACACACCCACGTTGATGGCGGGGCGCAGGCCGGAGTTGAACAGGTCGGAGCTGAGGAAGATCTGACCATCCGTGATCGAGATCACGTTGGTGGGGATGTAGGCGGACACGTCACCGGCCTGGGTCTCGATGATCGGCAGAGCGGTCATGCTGCCCTTGCCCATCTCGTCGGAGAGCTTGGCGGCCCGCTCGAGCAGACGGCTGTGGCAGTAGAAGACGTCTCCGGGGTAGGCCTCACGACCGGGCGGACGACGCAGCAGCAGCGACATCTGGCGGTAAGCGGCGGCCTGCTTGGAGAGATCGTCGTAGATCACCAGGGTGGCCTTGCCCTTGTACATGAAGTACTCGGCGATCGAGGCACCGGTGTAAGGAGCCAGGTACTGCAGGGCTGCCGGCTCGGAAGCGTTGGCCGCCACGACCACGGTGTAGTCGAGGGCGCCGCGCTCACGCAGCACTTCCACCACGTTGGCCACGGAGGCGGCCTTCTGACCCACGGCCACGTAGACGCAAATCATGTCCTGATCCTTCTGGTTCAGGATCGTGTCGATCGCGATGGCGGTTTTGCCGGTCTGGCGGTCGCCGATGATCAGTTCGCGCTGGCCACGGCCGACGGGGATCATCGCGTCGATGGCGGTGATGCCGGTCTGCATCGGCTCGTGCACCGACTTGCGCTGAATGATGCCGGGCGCCATGGATTCGATCAGGCGCGTCTCGGTGGTGGGGATGTCACCCTTGCCGTCGATGGCGCGACCCAGCGGGTTGATCACACGCCCGAGCATGGCGTCGCCGACGGGAACGGAAGCGATCTTGCCGGTGGCTTTCACCGTGCTGCCTTCCTGAATCCCGAGGCCCTCACCCATCAGCACCGCACCGACGTTGTCGTCTTCGAGGTTGAGAGCGATGCCTTCGGTGCCGTCCTCGAATTCGAGGAGTTCACCGGCCATGGCCTGCTGCAGGCCGTAGACGCGGGCGATGCCGTCGCCCACCGTCAGAACGGTGCCGACGTTGCTGACCGAGACGGACTTGTCGTAATCCTCAATCTGCTGTTTGAGGATGGCGCTGATCTCGTCGGGACGGATGGAAACCATGGCGTGTGATCCCAGCGGGGAGTGGTTGGGGTAAGAGCGGAGAGAAAGGAGGTGGGCTCAGCTCGCCTTGGCGAGCGCCAGACCGAGGCGACGCACCTGTCCGGCCAGGCTGGCGTCGATCACCTGGGATCCGAGGCTCACGACGAAACCGCCGATGAGACTGGGATCAACACTGAGGTCGATGTCGACCTTGCCGGTGCCGGCCATGGCCTGCACCTTGCCGGCCAGAGCGGCCTGCTGGGCGTCCGAAAGCTCCTTGGCGGAGCGGACGTGGGCCAGGGTGATGCCCTGCTGTTCCCGGTAGAGCTCCAGGAAGCGCTGCATCACGGCATCAAAGGCCTGCAGGCGCTGGCGATCGGCCAGCACCTTGAGCAGGTTGAGAACGGAGGGGGTCACCTGGTCGCCGACCAGGGTCTTCAGAGCCTTCTTCTTGGCTTCAGGCTCCAGAACCGGCGACATCATGGCCTCGCGGAACTCCTTGGAGCTCTGCCAGATCACGAGCAGCTGCTTGCACTGTTCGGCGACGGTCTCGGACTCGCCGCGGGCCTCGGTCACCTGAAGCAGAGCTTCGGCGTAGGGCGTGGCCAGGGAATTGAGAAGAGGCATCAGCTGTCCTCCAGGTTGGCGATGGAGGCATCGATCAACCGGGCCTGAGCCTGGTCATCGAGCCGTCCGGGCAGATCATTGAGCACCTTGCTGACCGCTTCGAGGGCGGCTTCACGGCGCAGAGCCTCCCGCAGGCGGTTGGCTTCGGAATCCGCATCAGCGACGGCACCCTGCTTCACAGCCGCCATGGCGGAGATGGTGCGTTGCTCACCCTCGGCGCGAATGGACGCGGCGCGGGTCTTGCCGTCGAGGCGGATCTTGTCGGCCTTCTGCTGAGCTTCAGCCAGATCGGCCTGAGCTTTGGTCAGCTCGGCCGTGGCCGCCTTAAGACGGGTTTCGGCATCCTGCAGGTCCTGAAGGATGGCGGTGCGGCGACTCTCGAGGATGCCGCCCAGGAAACCGCGCAGGAACCAGACCAGCACCGCAATGACGATGGCCAGGTTGACCAGGTTGGTCTCGAGAGGATTGAAGTTCAGAGTCATCAGGCAGCCAGCAGACGGTCAATGATCTTGTTGCTGAGCTGATCCACCTGCCCCTTGAGCTGGGATCGGGCGGATTCGCGTTCGGCTTCGATCACGCGTCGACTCTCCTCCTTGGTGCGGTTGGCTTCGGCTTCAGCCGCAGCCAGCGCTTCGCGGTAGAGACGGTCGACCTCCTGCTCCGCTTCAACGACCAGGGTCTGGGCCGCCTGTCGCGCACCCTTCAGCTGTTCAGCCAGATCGGCTTCAAGCCGTTCCACCTGGGCCAGCTTCTGCTTGGCGTCGGCGCGGCTGGTGGAGATGTAGCCCTCTCGGTCTTCCACGACCTTGCCGACCGGACGGAAGAAGAGGACATTGAGCAGGAAGGTGAGGAGAACCACCTGAACCGCCATCAGCGGCAGGGTGGCATCGAGGTCGAAGAGACCTCCCTCCGGAACACCTGCTTCAGCGAGCAGAAGCCAGGTCATGGAAGGGTGCGCTGGAAAAGGATCGAAACGTGGAGTTCAGATGGAGGGGCCGGAGCCCCTCCCGCTGATCAGCCGGCGAAGGGGTTGGCGAACAGGAGCACCAGAGCCACCACCAGGCCGTAGATGGTCAGCGATTCCATGAACGCCAGGGACAGCAGCAGGGTGCCGCGGATCTTGCCTTCGGCTTCGGGCTGACGGGCGATGCCCTCAACAGCGCCGCCGGATGCGGTGCCCTGACCGATACCAGGACCGATGGCGGCGAGGCCGACTGCCAGGCCAGCAGCCACAACGGAAGCGGCGGAGGTGATGGAATCCATGTTGAGTGGGGTTAGGGGAAGCGCTGAGACGCGCTGAACTGAATGGGCTTGGGGATCGGTTCCCCCCGCGCAGGGACACTCCTGGAAGGAGCGGGCCCGGTTGTCGTCCGGACCTGCGCGCGGATGTGTTTAGCAGATCGCCCTCAAAAGGCGAAAGGCATGGGAGGCAATTAGTGCGCCTCGTGCAGACCTTCACCGATGTAAAAAGCGGTGAGGGTTGCGAAAATCAGAGCCTGAATGGCGCTGGTGAACAGACCCAGCAGCATCACCGGCAGGGGCACGATCAGAGGCACCAGATACACCAGAACGCCCACGGCCAGTTCGTCGGCCAGGATGTTTCCGAACAGACGGAACGAGAGCGAAAGCGGCTTGGTGAATTCCTCGATGATCTTGAACGGGAGCATGATCGGAGTCGGCTCCACGTACAGCTCGAAGAAGCGCAGTCCCTTGCGGCTCAGGCCGGCATAGAAGTAGGCCAGCGACACCAGCAGGGCCATGGCCACGGTGGTGTTGATGTCGGCCGTCGGTGCGCCGAGCTCACCCTCCGGCAGTTCGACGATCTTCCACGGGATCAGCGCACCACCCCAGTTGCTCACGAAGATGAACAGGAACAGAGTGCCGATGAACGGCAGCCAGTCGCGGTAGTACTTCTCGCCGATGTTGTCGCGGGCGATATCGCGAATGAAGTTCCAGAGGAACTCCAGCAGGTTCTGCAGACCCAGCGGGTCGCGCTGCATGTTGCGGGTACCGGCCAGAACGAGTGCCAGCAGGATGCCGATCAGGATCCAGGAGCTCAGGAACACCTGGCCATGCAGGTACAGATCGCCGATCTGCCAGTACAGGTGGTGGCCCACTTCCAGTTCAGCGAACGGCAGTGGGAAGGGCAGCAAAGCCATGGGTGCAGAGAGGAGTGCTCAGCTTCAGCGGTCGTCGAAGACGTGCTGAAGAATCAGGGCGGGCTTGTAGAGAAGGAATCCCAGGAAGGCAGGCAGAAGATCGAGCTGGGGGAGCTTGGCAGCGCCGACCACAAGCAGAGTCGGAACCACGAGTTGAAAGCGCCCCAGTCCGCGGGACTGGTCACTGAGCCTGGCCACACTGCGGGCAAGCAGACGCACGTACAGAAGTCCGGCGCAGGCACCCACGAGCACACTGCCGGCCACCGAGAGATTCATGGTGAAGGCCACGATCGGAACCGTGACCAGGGACACCAGAACGGTGGCCAGCAGCAGGCGACGCTGAAGACGGTAGAAATCCTCCAAGCGACGCCTGAAATGGCGCGCGGAATCTATCACGCGTCTTCGGCGCTCAGATTCGCGGCAGCAGCAGCTGGCGATCGATGAGATCCCTGATCACAGCAGGATCGGCCAGCTGTCCCAGGGGAGTCTCGGGTTGTTCGCTCACGGCGCGAAGCAGCCTGAGGCCGGCTTCGCTGAGCTGAATCGGCTCCAGGTTGCGGCCCAGGATCGGATCGGGATCCCCCCAGAGACAGGGTTGCCGAAGTGCCGTCGCCGCACGGAGGGCGTCATCGGTCCACAGCGTGCGGTGCAGCGGAGCGGCGGAGAGAAAGAACTCGAAATGGCTGATGTCGGGATCCAGCTGTTCCACCAGAGCCCACTGCTGCCGCTGCGGCAGGGAACGGGCCCGTTCCAGCAGCTCTCCCTGCAGCAGGCGGCCGGGATCCCAGACCTCCGGGTTGGAGAAGCCGGCGAACTGCAGACCAGCGGTCTCAATGAAGGCGAACAGACGATCGAGGTTGTAACTGGTCTCCTGCGGATGCAGGTACATGTCAGCGAAATTCGCGTCGGCGGCACAGTCCACCGCCCAGCGCTCCAGGTGATGGCGGGCCAGGCGGTTGCCCTCCGGGAGCGTCTCCAGCAGCTGCCGTCCCAGCCGCAGGCCCTCGGCCCCGGTGCCGGCATTCAACAGTTCAAGCGCGGTCTGGGTGCGGTGAATCTCCCAGCGCCCTGCATCCGCATACAGAAAGAGGTGGAGCAGACCATCGGGCGCCAGCAGAGCGGCCAGGGAGCGCAACCCCGCCTCCGGTTGATCGAGATGGTGCAGCACCCCAACGGAATTGATGTAGTCGAAGGGGCCTTCCCCTGACAGATCCAGAAGGCTGCGCTGCTCCTGGCGAAGGGACGCGACCTGCGCCTCGGCACCGGAACGCTGCAGCCGTTCCCGAGCCACCGCGAGGGCGCCGTCGCTGATGTCGATGCCGAGCACCTGGGCACCGGGGTTGAGGTGGCAGAGGTAATCGGTGCTCACACCGGTGCCGCAACCGGCGTCCAGGATCCGCGGGGCCTCGCTGCCTGCCGGAATGCCCCCATGGACGGCTGCCAGCACACTGCGGTGGCACCAGCGCCAGTTGTATCCCGGAGGTGGACCGTCCTGCAGCGGATCCCCGGGGAAGGGAAAGCGGTCGTAGAAAGCGCTCACCATCGGGGTGGCGGCATCACTGGGCCCGGAGTCGGCCATGCCTGGTCATTCGCGTGATCCAGAGCTTTTCACAACTTTTGTTCATAGGTCCGCAGGCCTTCATCCCGACAGCCGTAACGTGGCCCGATCCGGCTTGCATCCGTCGATGACAGTGACCGCCAGCAGCGGCAGCCCGCGCGTGTCTCCCCAGCTGTTCGACACCCTGCCGCTCTCCAGCGTCCGTCAGGCCGAGCAGCAGGACCGCTTCCCCGAGCGGGTTGAGCTCGAGAACCTGGTCAATTTCTTCCGCAGCGGTCAGGACCGGATCGAGGCCTCGCGGATCATTGCCGCCAACGCCGAAACGATCGTGGCCCGCGCGGCCAACAGAATCTTTGTGGGCGGAACGCCGCTGTCGTTCCTGGAGGCTCCCCTGAGCACCGGCGAGATCGGCGGACGTCCCAGTGGAGAGGAGGGAACACCACTGGCGGCCGACCAGGTGGCGTTCGAGCAGTCGGTACGCACCTTCACCGGCGACGGCGGCACCACCAAGCGCGGCAATTTCCTCACCCGCCTGCTGGACGGCGCCGGCGGCGACGCAGACGTGCGGGTGGTGCTGCCCACAGGCTTCAACGCCATCAGTGTGGCCAAGTACGGCCCTGCCTTCATGCGCAAGTCCGTGCGCGACATGGGCTGGTTCCTGCGCTACGTCGGCTACGCCCTGGTGGCCGGCGATCCCAGCATCCTGGCGGTGAACACCCGGGGGCTGCGGGACATCCTTCTGGAGAACTGCTCCCTGGCCGCCACCAATGTGGCGCTGCAGGAGATGCGAGCCGCCTCCGCTCAGCTGCTGCGGGACCGCCCTGAAGCCCGGCAGCTGACGATCGACTGCTTCAACGTGCTGCTCCAGGAGCTGGCGATCCCCACCCCCAGCACCAAGCAGCGGCAGGGCAGCAGCGTGCAGCAGGGTCTGCAGCTGCCGGCCATCTATGCCCTCGCCGCCGAAGGCCGCCAGCTGTTCGAGATGCGTCCCGGCCTGTCCGGTGCCGAAAAGGGCGAGATCATCCGCGCCGCCTACCGCCAGGTGTTCGAGCGCGACATCGTCAAGGGTTATTCCCAGAGCCCCTGCCCCGACAAGGCCAGCCAGGTGACCCAGGGGCAGATCTCCATGCGCGAATTCATCCGCGCTCTCGGCCGCAGCAAGGAATACCGCCAGCAGTTCCACGACGGATTCGTGAACAGTCGGGTGGTGGAGCTGGCCTATCGCCACTTCCTCGGCCGCGGCATCAGCTCGCTGGAGGAATTCCGCAAATCCTTCGCCATCCTCAGCGACCAGGGCCTCAACGGTCTGGTGGATGTGCTGGTGAACTCCGCCGAATACGCCCAGACCTTCGGTGAAGAAACCGTTCCCTTCCTGCGGGACCTGGGCACCGAAGCCCAGGAAAGCGCCGGCTGGGGCTCCAACCGCAAGCTGTTCAACTTCAGCGCCCCCTTCGACGGAGCGCCGCAGTACGTCACGCTTTACGCCTCCTACCGGCAACCCTTCGCCGATCAGCACGTCTACGGCGGTGGCAACGATCCGGTGGCCAATCAGTACGGCGCGATCTTCCCCAGTGCCACGGCGTCGGTGAGCACCCGTCCGGCTCCCTACGGCTACGACAGCCGTCGCCTGCTGGTGAGCAACGGTCTGAACAGCCCGGGACAGCTGGACAGCGCCAGCTTCCGCAGCAGCCGTCCCCGCAAGGTGGGGCCACGGGTGGTGCGCCTGCAGCAGATCGCCACCGGCGGCAACGTCAATCCGAGCCGCGGCGGCCAACCGAGCGTTCGCAACACCGAATCCAGCACCCAGGCGGTGATCAATGCCGTCTACGTGCAGGTGCTGGGCAACGCCGGCTACGCCGGTGAGCGCATGGGCTCGGACGAGGCGCGGCTGGAGAACGGCGACATCTCCCTGCGCGACTTCGTGCGCTGCGTCGCCCGCTCCGATGCGTTCCGCCGCCGTTACTGGAGCGGCCTCTACATCGTCAAGGCAATCGAGGTGATGCATCGCCGCCTGCTGGGCCGGCCCACCTTCGGCCGCTGGGAAATCGATTCCCTGTTCGATACCGCTGCCCGAAAGGGCTTCTACGGCGTGGTCGATGCCCTGATCAACAGCCAGGAATACAACGAAAGCTTCGGTGAGGACACCGTTCCCTTCGAACGTTTCATCACCCCCGGAGATCTTTCCGTCCGCCGGACGCCCACCTTCAAGCAGGAGGTGAAGACCTTCGGTTACGACAGCTCCGGCCTGGTGCTTGGCAATCGCCCGGAACCGACGGCAGCCACTCAGTTCCGCAGCAGCGGCAGCGTCACCAAGCGCAACCTCAAGGGTCGTTCCCAGGGGGCTCCTCAGGGCTGGTCCACCATGGCGAGCCGCTTCAGCCAGGGCCCCGATCTGGCGAAGAGCCTGCGGCAGATCCGCCTGGGCGAATCCATCCCTAGCCGAGCGTCCCGCAGCCGCAGCAAGGCTGCCGCTCCGCTGACGCCGATGACCGGGGCGCTGGCCATGCAGGGAGCGGAGGGTTACAAGCTGCGCGGCGGTCTTCCCGCCAACCTGACCCTGACCAGGCCCTGCGATGAAAGCGAGCTGCTCACGGTGATCGACGCGACCTACCGGCAGCTGCTCAATCGCGTCCCGCTGGACAGCGAACGACTCCGGGAGGCCGAATCGCGACTGCGCAATGACGACATCAACCTGAATGGCTTCATCGAGGCGGTCGCCCTGAGTGAATCCTTCCAGGACCGCCTGTACCGCATGGCCCCGCTGAGGGCGGCATCGGCAGCCAGCCTGGCCCTGCTCGGACGGGCCGCCACCCCCTCGGAAGTCAGCCGCTTCCTCACGGTTCGCGCCGAATCCGGCCAACCCACTGCCGTGATGGAGCTGGTGGAGCAACGGCCTGATGGGGACGAGGTTCCTCGCACCGACGGCATGAACACCCGATCCGGCGTCAGCCAGGCCACCCTTCAGCGCACTGCCGCACTGTATCGGGGCAGCGCCGGCATGACCCCTCCCACCGATGGCGCGATCTGAACACAGCCCGACGCGTGACTGATACTTAATGCCGCCAATCAGGCGGCCGTTGTTCTCAACTTTCCCGGATGAAGTTTCACTTCGCCGGGTTACTCTTTATGCTGCGGATCCGGCCGCAAGGGCCCAGCAAGACTGCTGCTGCAGCAATGGATCTGTTCACGCCGAAGCCGCCGTGAAGAACTGTTACCCGAGCAAAAATACCGGGGCGTTGGCAGCGCAGAATGCCACAGCCGACTCCGACGGAACGAGCTCACGACAGTCAGTGTTGACCGTTGTGAACAACTCTCGCTCCTGACGCTTCGCTCCCCAGTCTCAGCCTTTAGTCTGTGACGCGATCCTTCGGGATCACCCCTTATTCACCGGATACCGGTCTCCTACGGGCGGCCGCTTGTTTCGAGGCAGAACTGCATGAGCATCGTCTCCAACTCGATCATCAACGCGGACGCCGAAGCCCGCTATCTCAGCCCTGGCGAACTCGACCAGATCAAGGCCTTCGTGACCGGCGGACAACGTCGTCTTCGCGTCGCCCAGGTTCTGAGCGAGAGCCGTGAGCGCATCGTGAAGCAGGCCGGCGGCCAGCTGTTCCAGAAGCGCCCTGACGTCATCTCTCCCGGCGGCAACGCCTACGGCGAAGAGATGACCGCCACCTGCCTGCGCGACATGGATTACTACCTGCGCCTGGTGACCTACGGCATCGTTGCCGGCGACGTGACCCCGATCGAAGAGATCGGCGTGATCGGCGCCAAGGAGCTCTACCGCTCCCTGGGCACTCCCCTCGAAGCCATGGCCGAAGCCGTGCGTGAGATGAAGACCGCCGCCATGGGTCTGCTGACCGGCGCCGACGCCGAGGAAGCCGGCACCTACTTCGATTACGTGGTGGGCGCTCTGTCCTGATCGCAAGCCCTTCTCCCGACTTCCCGCCCCTCACACGGATCCATGCAAGACGCCATCACCAACGTCATCAACAAGTCCGACGTCCAGGGCCTGTACCTGGACACGGCTTCGATGAGCAATCTCGAGTCCTACTTCGCCAGCGGTGAACTGCGCGTGCGCGCCGCCGCCACCATCAGCGCCAACGCCTCCGCGATCATCCGCGACGCCGTGGCCAAGGCTCTGCTGTACTCGGACATCACCCGTCCGGGCGGCAACATGTACACCACCCGCCGCTACGCCGCCTGCATCCGCGACCTGGACTACTACCTGCGGTATTCCACCTACGCGATGCTCGCCGGCGACACCTCGATCCTCGACGAACGTGTGCTGAACGGCCTCAAGGAGACCTACAACTCCCTGGGTGTGCCCATCGGCGCCACCGTTCAGGCCATCCAGGCCATGAAGGAAGTCACCGCTGGCCTGGTCGGCCCTGACGCCGGCAAGGAAATGGGCGTGTATTTCGACTACATCTGCTCCGGCCTCGGCAATTGAGGCCCATGCGGTTGTTCAAAGTCACCGCCTGCATCCCCAGCCCTGAAAAGGTGCGGACGCAGCGCGAATTGCAGAACACCTTCTTCACCAAGTGGGTGCCTTACGACAGCTGGTTTGCTGAGCAACAGCGCATTCAGAAGCAGGGAGGCCGCATCATCAAGGTCGAGCTCTGCACCGGCGGCCGTCAGGTCAACGTCGGCAACTGATCACCACAACGATCACCTGAAAAGCCCGGCCCCTGTGGTCGGGCTTTTTTGTTGGCACCCAGGCCATCGTCAGTGCTTGGCGAGCGTGCCCTCAACGAGCGCATCAAGATCCGGCAACGGCGGTGCCTCCGCTTCCGCCAGCCAGAGCACGTACTCGTGGTTGCCGGCCGGGCCAGTGAGCGGCGAGGCAACGATCCCTTGGGGGTGCCAGCCCAGCTCTGTGGCTGCGGCCATCACCAGCTCAATCGCATCGCGGTGGGCCGCCGGGTCGCGCACCACCCCGCCCTTGCCCACACGCTCCTTACCCACCTCGAACTGAGGTTTCACGAGCACCAGTGCCTCCGGTGCCCGCTCGGCTGCGGGCCTCAGCAACCGCCGCAGGGCCGGAAGGATCAACCGCAGCGAAATGAACGACACATCGGTCACCGCCAAGGAAGGCCAGGGATCGGTCTCGCCATAGAGCTGCGGCGGCTCCAGATGGCGCAGGTTGGTGCGCTCCCGCAGCACCACCCGTGGATCGGTGCGCAAGCTCCAGGCGGTTTGGCCATAACCCACATCAACGCCGTAGACCCGGCTGGCTCCGTGCTGCAGCAGGCAATCGGTGAAGCCGCCGGTGGAGATGCCGCCATCCAGGCACACGCGCCCATCCACCACGATCGGGAAAGCCTCCAGCCCGGCCAGCAGTTTTTCGCCGCCGCGGGAGACGAACCGGGGCGGCTGCTCCACCTGCAGCTCCAGGTCGTCCGAGACCTCCACTCCAGGCTTGTCGAGCAGCTGTCCGGCTCCATCGCGCACCTTGCCGGCGCGGATCAGCTGCTGCGCCTGCTGACGCGAGACCGCCAGACCGCGCGTCAGGAGCTGCAGATCAAGCCGCTGTTTTGACGCCATTCCGTCATACAAGCAGAGCCGATCCCGAAGAAAACCGGGGATCCGGCCGGCGGATCCGTTTCTGCCGGGAGGATCTTTCCAACTCGCCCGACAGGACGTGTCCGACCACCTTCCAACTTCAGCCAAGGTGGTGCCGCTGCTGCGGCCGGGCACCTTCGTGACCCTGGAGAACCAACCCGCCGACCTGCCGCCGTTTCAGTTGATTCAATGCCGAGGTGGACGCTGCTGGGTGCGCCAGCAAGCCTGGGGCCAGTACGTGCACTGGGAAGTGGAACACGAACGCCTCAGAGCTGCCTGAGAGCTGCTCCACCAAGGGTTGAACGCGGTTCATTCTCTTCACTCAATGGCTTGGCAAAGCGACATTCACGCGGCTCAATAGGGCAGCGATGATGCAGCAGGAGCCCTTGGTCACGGCCACCGTTTCACGCCGACGTTCCGCCCGTGATCGGGTGCGACAGCGTCCGGGGCTGTTCGAACGCCTGATGCCGCTGCCGTGGGAGTTATGGCCGGCGGAAGCCCGGCTGCTGATCGGTCTGGCCGCCTGCTGGAGCCTGGCTGGACTGGTGATTCTCGGTTCCGCCAGCTGGTGGGTGGCCCTGCGGGAGATGGGGGATGGCGCCTTTTATGTGAAGCGGCAGGCGGTGTGGCTGATCGCCAGCTGGAGTCTGCTGAGCCTCGCCCTCACCACCAACCTGCGTCGCTGCCTGAAATGGTCCGGCCCTGCCCTCTGGATCGGCTGCGTGATGATCGCCGCCACGCTGGTGATGGGCACCACGGTGAACGGAGCCAGCCGCTGGCTGGTGCTCGGTCCGCTGCAGATTCAGCCCTCGGAGCTGGTGAAGCCCTTTGTGGTGCTGCAGGCCGCCAATCTGTTCGCCCCCTGGAAACGGATCGGCCTGGATCAGAAGCTGCTCTGGCTGGCGAGCTTCGGCGCGCTGCTGCTGCTCATTCTCAAACAGCCGAACCTGTCCACCGCCGCCCTGATGGGCCTCACCCTCTGGATGGTTGCCCTGGCAGCCGGTCTGCGCTGGCGCAGTCTGCTGGGGACGGCCATCGCCGGCGGCGCACTCGGCACCGCCAGCATCCTGATCAACGAATACCAGCGCCTGCGGGTGGTGTCGTTCCTCGACCCCTGGAAGGACCCGATGGGGGATGGCTACCAGCTGGTGCAGAGCCTGCTGGCGATCGGCTCCGGCGGTCTGATGGGTCAGGGCTACGGCCTCTCGACCCAGAAGCTGCAGTACCTGCCGATCCAGAGCACGGACTTCATCTACGCCGTGTTCGCCGAGGAATTCGGCTTCGTGGGATCGCTGATGCTGCTGCTGTTCCTGATGCTGATGGCCTGGCTGGGGCTGCGGGTGGCGCTGCGCTGCCGCAGCAACCAGGCGCGGCTGGTGGCGATCGGCTGCTGCACGATCCTCGTCGGCCAGTCGATCCTGAACATCGCTGTCGCTTCCGGCGCCATGCCCACCACCGGCCTGCCCCTGCCGCTGATCAGCTATGGCGGTAACTCGCTGATGTCGAGCCTGGTGATCCTGGGGCTGCTGATCCGCTGCTCCCTGGAATCCACCGGCCTGATCGGCGGCCGGGCCAGCGGTGCTCCTCGATAGGCTGAACCTCCTAACAACACGGCCCCCCTGGACCTGCTGCTGCTCTCGGATCTGGCGCAACGCAGTGAGCAGCTGCTGAGCAGTGCCCTGGCGCAGCCCGGTCCACTCACCCTGGCCCTGGTGTTCGCCGGCGGCGCGCTCACCAGCCTGGGGCCCTGTTCCCTGTCTTTGCTGCCAGTGACCCTGGCCTACCTGGCGGGCTTCGAAGATGGTCAGACCCCCCTGCGGCGCAGCCTGGCCTTCTGCGGCGGCATCGTCGGCGCCCTGGTGCTGCTGGGGAGCCTCAGCGGCCTGCTGGGCCGCATCTACGGCCAGGTGCCGGCCCTGGTGCCCACCCTGGTGGCCGTGCTGGCGGTGGTGATGGGCCTCAACCTGCTGGGGGTGCTGAAGATCCCCCTGCCCGCGGGCCCCGATCCCGACAGCTGGCGCCAGAAGGTGCCCGCCCCGCTTGCGCCGGTGGCCGCCGGCCTGGCCTTCGGGCTGGCGGCATCCCCCTGCACCACCCCGGTGCTGGCGGTGCTGCTGGGCTGGATCGCCCAGAGCGGCCGGCCGCTGGTGGGCATCGTGCTGCTGAGCAGCTTCGGGTTCGGACAGGTGCTGCCCTTGCTGATGGCCGGCACCTTCGCCGCCAGCGTCCCCAAGCTGCTGGCGCTGCGGCCGATCGGCCGCTGGGTGCCGCCGGTGAGTGGCGTGGTGCTGCTGGCCACCGGGCTGGTGATGCTGCTGGCGCGCTGGAGCTGATGCAGAGGCGCCGATGAGACGTCTGGCCGGCTGGCTCTCGGATCTGCGGGTGGCGATCGTGCTGCTGCTGCTGATCGCCCTGGCCAGCGCCGTGGGCACAGGCATTCCCCAGGGGGATCCACCCGCCAGTTACGTAGAGGCCTACGGCGACACGCCGTGGCTGGGCCTGCTGAACGGCGAGCAGGTACTGCAGCTGCAGCTGGATCACGTGTATTCCAGCGGCTGGTTCCTGGCACTGCTGGCCTGGCTGGGGCTGGCTCTGATCCTCTGCAGCTGGCGGCGGCAATGGCCGGCGCTGCAGGCCGCACGCCGCTGGATCGATTACCGAACGCCGCGGCAACTGAGCAAGCTGGCGATCGCCGAGAGCCGCCCCTGCCCGGACCCTGCGGCGTCCCTCGAGCGGTTGCGGGCGGTGCTGAGCGCGCGGGGCTGGCAGTTGCAGCCAGGAGATCAGCGCCTGGCGGCCCGCAAGGGGGTGGCCGGTCGGGTGGGCCCGTTGCTGGTGCACACCGGCATGGTGCTGCTGATGCTGGGGGCCGTCTGGGGCGCCCTGGCCGGCAACCGGCTGGAGCGCTTCCTGGCGCCGGAGCGCTCCCTGGATCTGCTGGCCCGCAACGGCGACAACCAGCTCACGATCACCCTGCAGAACTTCCAGGTGGAGCGGGATACAGCCGGACGGCCCGAACAGTTCCGATCCGATCTGCTGCTGGAAGGGCCCGGCGAACGGCTGGAACGGGAGATCAGCGTGAACCACCCGCTGCGGCACCGCGGCATCACCATCTATCAGGCGGACTGGTCGCTGGCGGCGATCGATCTGCAGATCGGCGGCAGCCCGGTGCTGCAACTGCCGCTGCAAACCTTCCCGCAACTGGGGGATCAGGTGTGGGGCATCGTGCTGCCCACCCGCCCGGACGGCACGGCCCCGGTGCTGCTGAGCCTCGAGAGCGAGCAGGGGCCGGTGCAGGTGTTCGGGGAGAACGGCGAGCGGATTGCGCTGCTGCGGCCTGGCGGCCCGGCAGAGGAGGTGCGCGGGCTGCCGCTGCGAGTGGCCTCGGTGCTGCCGGCCAGCGGTCTTCTGCTCAAGCGTGATCCCGGCGTGCCACTGGTGTATCTGGGCTTTGCCGTGACGCTGCTGGGAGGTGGCCTCAGCCTGGTGGCCACCCGTCAGCTGTGGGCCATCGCCGACGACGGCCAGCTGCATGTGGGCGGCCTGTGCAACCGCAACCTGGCGGCATTCGCCCAGGAGCTACCCGGGCTGCTGGCGGAGGCTCAGCAGGGCTGACGGCTGCCGTGGCTGACCCGCACCACGGTGTGGACATTGCCGCGGGGATTGAAATCCGCCTCCAGCTGCATCCACACCGGGTCCGTCGCCGCCACCAGGTCATCGAGGATGCGGTTGGTCACCTCCTCATGGGAGATGGACTGATCGCGGTAGCTGTTCACATACAGCTTGATCGCCTTCAGCTCCACCACCCGGGGACCGGGCTGATAGATCAGGCGCAGCACGGCGAAATCGGGATAGCCCGAGAAGGGACACTTGCAGGTGAACTCCGGCAACTCGATCGACACCTCATAGGGGCGGCCGGGCCTGGGATTGTCAAAGCAGATCAGTTCCGCCTCCGCGATCGCCCGCTCGCCGTAGAGCGGAGTGAGGGTCTGTTGATCGGTGGCGGTCAAGGAAAGCGCTGCTGCGTTGATCAGACCCTAAAAGGCCAGCTTCAGCGCTGTTCTGTAAAGCTCAGCACACCTCCAGGGGCCACCAGCGCCATGCTGTTCAGAGGCAACGAATCTGGACCGTGAAAAAAGTCGAAGCGGTGATCCGACCCTTCAAGCTGGAAGACGTGAAAGTCGCCCTGGTGGAGGCCGGCATCATCGGCATGACCGTGAGCGAAGTGCGCGGCTTCGGGCGGCAGAAGGGCCAGGTGGAGCGCTACCGCGGGTCGGAATTCACCGTGGAGTTCCTGCAGAAACTGAAAATCGAAGTGGTGGTGGAAGACAACCGCGTCGAGGACGTGGTCAGCGCCATCGCTGATGCAGCCCGCACCGGCGAGATCGGCGACGGCAAGATCTTCATCAGCCCTGTGGAGTCGGTGGTGCGCATCCGCACAGGCGATCGCGACAGCTCCGCCCTCTGATCGGAACCCTTCGGCTCTTCGGATAGGTTTCAAGGAGATGGGGTGGTGTCCCGAGATGACTGCGACGCAACCGGCTCCACGCCGCAACCGCCGTCCCAAGAAACGGGAGCTGTTCTGTCCGGCCCACCCTGAGCAACGCATCCAGGGCAACGGCAAGAAGTACTACCTGCACCTCCTGCAGCCGGAACAGCTGGAGCAGCGGGGCATTTCAGCCAAGAAGGCGCAGCTGATCATCAACGCCTATCCGGTGCTGGTGCTCAGCAACGAATGGCTCGAGGAGCTGTTCTGCCCGGAGTGCGGCACCAGCCGTTGGTGCCACGTGATCAAACACGACCGCATCGAGCACACGGTGCGCTGGGCGCCGAGGGAGCTCTGGGAACAGGTCGCCCATGTGGACCCCAGCGTGGCCAATCCCACCGTGAGTGAATACACCCGCCGCGAAGCACGACGGCATCAGCACAAGCGGGCCGACGGCAAACGCTTCTACGGCTGACGCTCCTGTCGCTACCCGACGCAGGCGTTGAGCTCGTCGATCACTTCGAGGCCTGCATCATCCGCGCAGGGCACGTAACAACCGATGAGCCCCTGGGCGCGGAACTGCAGCAGCAGGTCCAGCGACGGGCGTGTCCCCAGCAACAGCAGCTGCGGCCCTTGATCCGGCGGCAGCTCTCCCAGCCAGGCCAGGGCATGCAGCGCTTCTCCTCCGAAGCCGGCGATCGTCTCAGCCGCTCGGATGGCCGCCACCTGCACGGGCAACGGCTGGGCCAGCAGCTCCAGCACCGCCCAGCCGTTCTCGGCCAGGACAGGTGCCAACGGGTCGTCATCACTGCGGGCCAGGTACAAGCGCTCGATCGGTTCAGCGACAGCCCCCTGAGACAGACGATCAGCCAGGGCCGTAGCAGCCTGCAGAAACAACGGTGTGCAAGCGGCATGCAGACGGAAGCCGGGCTCTGGGATCAGCACCCGTTCGAGGTGGAGGGCCTCCGGCAGGTGCTGCTCCAGCAGAGGAAAGGTGTGGCCCTCCCGCAGCAGCTGATGCAGCACAGCGCTGTAGGCGTCCTGCGGATCACAACCCGGCAGCAGCACCGGCCAACCCAGCAGCGACTCGGCAGGCTCCAGCAGAAACGGCCAGAGAAACCCGAGCACCTCGCTGAACAACTCCCCGAACAGTGAGGAGCCTGCCGTGGGCAACCAGACCACCTGCTCCAAACGGGGGAAACGGCCCAGGGGCTGGCTCAATTCGATGCGGTGCCGACGCAGAAACGGCAACTGACGCTGGCGCAGGAAACGGCTAACGCAGCTGGCCTGGACCACGCGGCCGCTGCGGCCATCAAACAGACCGCCGCTGCCCTTGAGCCAGAGCAGGTCACGGAACTCCAGCAGCTGCGGTGGAGGCAGCAGATCCGTGGGGTAAAGACCCTGCAGCTGATCGAACAGGGCGCTGAGGGGCTGGCGCTGGTGGGCGGTTTCGGCAAAACGGCCGTGCCAGGCCACCAACTCATCCTGATGGTCTGCCTCCAGCGGATCCCGCAGCCAGGAGGCGGCCGCCAGCTCGGAGTCCTGGCGCAGGGCGTCGCTCATGCGTTCAGCAGACTCCTGTACAGCTGATCCAATTCCTGGTGCAGCGGTGGCCGCTCGCCGCTGAAGGCGATCAGGGGCTGGGGCGTGGGGTGATCGGCCGCCAACTGCTCCAGCACAGCGGCCAGAGCCTGGGCATCGCCAGCTGCAACCCGATGGCCGTTCTGCCCGTGCCGGATCGGTTCGGCCATGGCGCCAGCGTCGCTGGCCACCACCCAGAGGCCCGCAGACAAAGCTTCTCGCGACACCAGGCCATAGCTTTCCGGCCAGATCGAGGGGGCGATCAGCACATCGTGCTTGCCGTAGAAATCCGCCATCGCCTGCATCGGCAGGCCTGGCCGCACCTCCACCGGCGTTGAGCCCCACTGCAAGCGGTAGCCCTGATCGTTCTCCAGGCTGCCGTCGAGCACGGTGAGTTCCAGGCCGGGTGCGGCCGGTTGAGCCTGCAGCAGTGCTGCCTGAAGAACGTGATAGCCCTTGTGCAGACAGAGGCCTCCCACGTAGCAGCAGCGCAGCGGCTGATCAATAGGACGGCGCTGGCGAGGGCTACCAGGAGGCATCGGCTGCCAGCGGTTCTCCATCACCGTGACCGCTTCGATGCCGGCCTGACGATGCAGCTCCGCGAAAGAGTCCGACACGGCAATCCGTGCCGCAGCCCCCCGCAACAGCTGCTCCAGATCCAGGCGGCGCTGGCGTTCGCCCTCCAGCTGTTCCGGTGAAATGCGCTCAGGCACATCGTGATGACCGATCGGATCGCGCACATCCACCTGCCGGCCCATGGGCGTGAGCAGAAACTGGCGGGGGGAGAGCCACCAGCCGTCGTGGAGAGTGACGGCGTAGGGGACACCCAGCTCAGCGGCGACGCGCAAGGGGCCCACACCCAGCACCTGGATGGCATGGGCGTGGACCAGATCAAAGCCCTCTTGGGCGAACCACCAGCGGCAGAGCTGCTCGACGCGTGGGTCGTAGTGCTCGCTCCAGGGGCGTTCCGGCAGTGCCAAGCGCACCACACGCACGCCGTTCCAACTGTGGATCTGCAAGGGGATCGGCCCCGGCTGCAACCAAGCCTCTGGATCGTGAGGAGATTCCGGCAACTGCCAGGGCTCATCTTCCGAGCAGAGCACGGTGATCTCCCACTGATCGCCCAGTTGTTCGGCCAGGGCCTTCACCTGATCCTGCGCCACTCGGGTGGCACCACCGATGGACTGGGGAGCAAAAAAGACGTTGAGCACCAGCAGCTTGTTGCGCTGTGGTGATGGGTGGGGGGTATCAGTCGGCTCGATCAGAGGCCCCCAGAAGCGCGCCGCCTGATGGGAACCGAACAGCTCTTGCGCGTGCTGCTGAGCCCGCTTGGCCATGGCGCGGCGGCCAGATGGATCGGCCAACAGCTGCTCAACCTCCTCCACCCACTGGTCTGTCCCTCGGGCAAAACGGGCATGGATACCGTCCTCCAGCAGCTCGGTATAAGTCGCGGTGGGGCTGAGCACACTGGCCAGACCACAGAGGCTGAACTCCATCCAGCGAATGGCGCTCTTGGCATCGGTGTGCAGACCAGGCTCCAGGGCAGCCAGGCCGATGTCGGCCTCCCCCACCCGCTGCACATAGGTGGCGTAGTCGCTGAAGGGATGGCAGCGAATGCGCTCAGCGAAGGGCAGCAACACGAGCGGCAACTGCAGCTCCCCGAGCAGATCCAGCTGCAGCTGGGGGTGGGAACGCAACAACTCCGCCACAGCAGGGGCCAACTCCTCAATCCAGATCTGCTTGTGGGCGCTGGTGCCGCTGGCCACCACCAGGCGGGGAGTGCGGGGGTTGCGGCGGGGGGAGCGCTGGGCGGCTTGAAGATCTGGAGGGATCAGATTGGCGAGCTGCAGCACCGGCTGCCCGGGGTTCAACTGCCGCCAGCGATCCGCCAGCGATGCCGTGCTGACGATCGCCCCATCGCAAGCGCGCATCGCTGCCGCGAACAGAGGCACATCCAACTGCAACAGGCGGTGCTGCAGTGGCGAGACCGTGCCGCCGTAGCTGGCCAGAGGAGGGATGCCGTGCTCGGGATCAACGACCAGATCGTCGAGGTCGTACCAGCTCGGGATGCCGGCCTGACGTGCCGCCGCGATGGACCCGAGCACCGGTGCGGTGGCGGGGAGGCGGCAGACGATCAGGGCATCAGCCCAGAGCATCGCCTCGCTCCAGGCCTGATCCTCTAGAGCATCCAGCAGGACGATGCGGACACCACAGCCGAGAGCTTCCAGCTGCTGACGCTTCTGCTCCACCCGGTAGAGGAAACACTGAGGCAGGTCGTCGCTCGCCAGCAGCAGCCACCGGCGCCGGGGCCGCTGATGCAGCGGCAAAGGATCAGCGATCGCCGTGAGCCGCTGGGTGTCCCGCCATAACTGATCGAGACCCTGATATCGCTTTTGCTGGGCTTCGGCCAGCAACTCGGCAGCAGGATGGACCACCAACAGCGGCAGGTGGTTCAGCAGGGCATCGCTGGCTTGCTGCAGGCGCGCCCTCGCAGCACGGTCGCTACCACCGTCACTGTCAACGAAGGGCCGGGGGCCATCCCGACACTGCTCCAATCGCTTGACGAGGGACGACTGGCGCTGCTGAGCGGGCAACAACGACAGCAGGGCGGAAATGATCTCTGTTAACAGCTGACCGCAACGTTGCTGATCGGGATAGGGCTGACGCTCAAGGCGGGATGCGAGCTGCTTTAGGAACGGCTCCAACCAGCTGCCCCAGAGACTGCGCTCGGTGAGGGAAACCTGCTGCCAGTGCAGATTCTGGAGCTCCGGCAGATTGGCGTGAAATTGGAAATTGAGAGGAGTGAGGGGTGGCTCGATCAACTCCAGCCCCACCAGGGCAATCCAGGCGATGCGGCGAGGGATCGGATTGGCCAGAGCCGCAGGATCCGGGATGACGGTGGTGAGAGCCTGCAACCAAGCACGGGCTGCCATGAACTTCTCGGCCAGCAGCAAGCCGCCAGCGATCTGCAGCCACTCCCGTAACAGCGATTCGGGAAGGCGAACTGGCGCCTGAAGGGCGAGGGCTGCAACTAGGGCTGCAGCTGAACCGTATTCAGCGAGCTGAACTTGAATCTGTGCACGCTTGGCAATCAGAGGGGGATTTGAGCCATGCTGCAGTGGCTGCAACACCGACAACGCTGAGGCCGATTCGCCGGTGGCCAGCAACACCGTCGACAACTCAAGCCGCGCTGATTCGAGGCCCGGTTGCAACTTCACAGCTCGCTCGAGGCAGGTTCGGGCATCGAGCCACTGCTTCTGGCGCACCAGTGCCGCGCCGAGCAGGTAATGGTTGGCAGCACGCTCCGACTCCAAGGAGACAGCAAGCGCCAGCGGCGGGATCGCTTCAGCGATTACGTTATATAGGAGCGCAACCTTGCCGCGCCAGTGGGCGACCACAGCCCGATGCGCATCTGGTACTTCAGGGGGGAGAGCCTTGAGCGCCATGTCCAGCTCTGCAAAGGCATGGCTGCGGTCCAGATCCGCCAGCCGTTCGATCGTGGCCGCCCAATGGGGGGCCATCCCAGCAATCATGAACCAGGCCATGGCTTCAAACCATCACCACAATGGCGTCATGAGCGTGCATGGGCAGCAGACTTTGCACGCGCGCTTTGTGGCAGACCGTGAGCTACTGGAGTAACTGGTTTCACTGAGCAGCAGCGCTGGAATTCTCTGAAGACGCAGGCTTTGCATGAGAGCCGTCCCGCTGCCACTCCGGCACCAACTCCGTTAGCAACTCCAAAGCAACATTGACGTCCTGTACGACGATTGCCTCTTCCAAGGCATCAAGTTGTGGCCAAAGCTCGTGAGGTGGGAGCGATCGTTCTTGAGCTCGATAGATCAAAGGATGGGGAGTGGCTTCACTCTCAGCTTCGATCAACAGCTCCTCATACAATTTTTCACCCGGCCGAAGACCAGTACAAACAATTTCAATATCGCCGATGGGATTGCGGGCATCGCGGAGTGATAGTCCACTAAGGCGCACCATCTGTTCGGCCAAGTCTTTAATACGCACCGGCTCTCCCATATCCAACAGGAACACATCGCCACCCTTGGCGAGGGTTGAAGCCTGGAGCACCAGCTGGGCCGCCTCCGGAATCGTCATGAAGTAGCGAATGATCTCGGGGTGGGTGAGGGTGATCGGACCACCAGCAGCGATCTGGCGGCGGAACAGGGGCACCACCGAGCCCGACGAGCCCAACACATTGCCGAAACGCACCATTGCCAGTCGGGTGCAGGGCTGGCCAGCGCCCTTTGTGCTCTGGGACAGCTCCAGTGCCGACGCCTGCACCACCAGCTCCGCCAGGCGCTTGCTGGCCCCCATCACATTGGTGGGACGCACCGCCTTATCGGTGGAAATCAGCACCAATTCGCTCACGCCAACCGCCGTGGCGGCCTGACACACCACCCGGGTGGAGCCCACGTTGTTGGCCAGACCCGCAAGAGGATTGGCCTCCACCAAAGGCACGTGCTTGTAGGCGGCGGCATGGAACACCGTCTGCACGCCATGATTTGCAAACAGCCGTTGCACCAGCGCCGGATCGGCGGCGCTACCGAGCACCGGGACCAGCGTCACCGAGGCGGGCAGTTGCTGGCTCAGCTCCTGCTCCACGGCATAGAGCGACGGTTCGCTGCTCTCCAGCAGGATCAGCGTTTTGGGAGACAGCTGCAGGATCTGCCGGCAGAGTTCCGAGCCGATCGAGCCTCCGGCGCCGGTGACGCACACCACCGCATCATGCAGGCCAGGACCGAGCAGCTCCGGCACAGGCGGCACGGGATCACGGCCGAGCAGGTCTTCAATGGCCACAGGGCGGAGCGCATCGATGCGGGCCCGGCCGGAGGTGAGGTCATCCACCGAGGGGATCTGCAACACCGGGATCGCCTGGTGTTGCAACTCAGCCACGATGCGGCGGCGTTCACTGCGGGGCAGCGAGGGAATCGCCAGCAGCACCTGATCGAGCTGACCTTGGATCTCACTCAGCACCTGGGGCGGCTGGATCGGAATCCCGTTGATCGTGCGCCGCCAGAGACTCGGCGCATCATCGAGAAAGGTGACGATCTGATGGTTGCCGGCCAAACGCAGGGCAGCCGCGAGCTGGGCACCGGCCTCACCGCCGCCATAGATGGCCACACGCACGATCTGCTTTTGGCTCACCGACCGCAGCGACAGGAGCAGATCCCGCAGGGCAAACCGCACCGCTCCGGTGAAACCGGTGAGCAGCAACCAGAGCAGAATCCAACTGCTGCGGGGTGGCATCGGCAGGCGCAACATGAGGCCGATACCAGCGAGGAGCAGCACCAACAGGCCATTGCGGCCGGCGAGGCGATAGATAGCCCGGCTGCCGACGTAGCGCGTGAGACCTTTGTATTGCCCGGTGAGTGCATACAGCGGCAGACCAATGAGCAGCACCGCTGGCAGCAACCACAGTCCGGCAGCCTGAAAGCTGGGATGTAGCGGATGGGCCAGTCGCAGCCAAAAGCTGAGCCACACCGCTACTGGGAGAAGCAGGGCGTCGATGCCGATCAGCAACAGACGGCGGCACCTGGGCGAAAAGAGAACAGCTCGCTCAACGACTTTGATCAGATAGGAATGCGACACCTGGTTTCAAGAGCGAGATGCCACAACAAAGGGAACAGCCACCTGTTGATCCAACCAGATGCCCAACAACAACTCAAGGGCAGAAAGAGCGATCACCCAGGTCAAGCCACCCCACATGAGGGCAAAGGCAAGCAAAGCGGTGGCGGCGATGTAGAGACTGGAGACGCGGGCATGGGGCCAGCCTGCCTGATGCAATCGCTGAAACAAGTGAAGGCGATGGGCCTGCAAGACCCGTTGACCAGCAATAAATCTCCGCGGCACACACAAACAGGCATCGCCCATCAGTGGAGTGGCGACCAGCAGCAAGGCGAGCGCTTCAGTCCATGAGGACGACTGAAGCACGAGGACGGCAAACACGGCACCTAGAAAGGTGCTGCCCACATCACCCATGAACACCTTGGCGGGGCTCCAATTCCAGAGCAGGAAACCCAGCAAGGCACCCACCAGAGCCCAGATGGGCCAGGGAGCCGCAAGCTGGATGGCAGCCGAAGTGATTGCGACGACCATGCAACCAGCCACCAGGCCATCGAGGCCGTCCATGAAGTTCGTGAAGTTGATCACCGCAGTGACGGCAATGACCAACAACACCACTACGGGCAAAAATCCGACAGACAAAGCAACCAACGGACTTACCAGTATCAACAAGAAAGCAGTGGCGAGCTGCACGCCGTAACGCCAACTTGCCGGAAGGTTGTCGCGATCGTCGAGAAAACCCACCACAGCAAGGGGCAAGGCCAACAAGGGCGCGGCAACCAAGGGCAAAGGCAAGGAAGCGGAGCTGGCGCTCATAACCCAAGCCAGAACATTGGCAACGCAGGACACCAACACAAAGGCCACACCTCCACCGCGAGGCGTGGGGAGGCTGTGGGAGCTGCGGGCGTTGGGTTGATCGAGCAGGCGGCGACGCAGCTGAGGGATCAAAGCAGCGAGCAGAAGCCAGCAACACATGCCGGCGAGTGACATCGCCAAGGCTGCATTGGTGGGGAACGAAGGCATGGGTGCAGCGACAGGCATCAGTCGCTCAATCCGTCGCGGCCCGCTCTAAATAAAGACACTTCTTGGCGTATTCCCTCCTGAAAAGCAATAGGGGCATAACCGAAGGTCTCCTGGGCCTCAGCATGCCTGAAGGCCTTGTCCTCATTCAGGCGAAGAATCTGCTCAGCCTTGACTGGAAGAGTGATACCCAAACCTTCAGTGAAGTTCAGCAGGCTCACCACCGGTTGAGCGGGAATATGCAGACGCCTGGTGCGGCGGCCCAGAGCTTGCGCAGTGATGCGCACCACTTCGTTGTAAGTGAGTGGTTCAGCACCAGAAATGTTGAATTGACGTTGGATCGTGGCTGGCGACTCAAGGGCCTGCACTACGGACCAGGCAACATCTGTCACATGGACGGGTTGCTGAAACGATCGGCCATTTCCGAACACCGGCAAAACAGGCCAGCGATTGATCCACTGCACCAGACGAATCATGTTGCGATCGCCTGGAGTGCCGTAAATCATCGTGGGGCGCAGGATGGTGGTCTGGAGGCCACTGGCGAGGATTGCTGCTTCTGCTGCTTGGCGAACGGTCTTGGAGCCGGCATTCAGCTGGGTGAAGATCGCTGTAGTGCTCACAAACACGGCACGGCGCACTCCGGCGGAATGACACGCCTGGAGAATGGAGGGAGCGGCGCCAAACCCGATCGAAGCCACATTGAGCAGGGCCCGGCAACCACGGAGATGCTCAGCTAACTGGTGCGACTCCGTGAGGTCAGCAAAACGGACCGGGATTTCACGCGCCGCCATCCAAGATACATCACTCCCTGGACGCAACAAGGCAACAAAAGGGATCTTGCGACGTTGCAGCTCGGCGCAAACAAACCGACCCGTGAATCCATTGGCACCGGAGACAGCTACCGTCATTAAGCATTCACCTCATGCAAAAGGTTGTTGTATTCAGCAATGATGCGCTGACGCGAATAGGTGGAGTGAGCCAATTGAGTAGCGCGTACAGCCATTGCCTCGCGCTCCGGTCGCGGGGTTTCGGCCAAGCGAAGGATCGCATCCGCAAGAGCCTGAGGATCGCTAGGATCGGCTGTAACGCCTAGGCGGTGTGTTTCAACTTCTGCATTGATCGAACCAGCCACTGTGGTGACCACAGGACGGCCGATGGCATAAGCGTCGTAGAGCTTGTTGGGTGAGACCCCGTAGCGAAAGAGAGGAACATCCCGCAAAGAGAGAAGAATGGCATCGGCTTGAGCCATGCGATCTGGGATCTCAGCTTTGGAAACTGGGTCGTTGAAGACAACCGTCTTGAGACCTGCAGCCAGTTGGATCAAGGAGTGCTTTTCAGGACCATCACCAATGAACTGAAAGCGCACCGGGCTATTGCGCTGCTCCAACAGCCGAGCCGCTTCAATCACATTCTCAAGAGCATTGGCATCCCCATGGGCGCCGGCATACAGCACGGTGAACGAGGGTTGATCGGGGGGGAGGGGCTGAGGTGAAAACATCTCCAGATCTGGGCCATTTGGTAGCCAGGCGGTGCGGCGGGCGCCACGCTCGCGCACATAGCGCTCCGCTCCCTTGGCCAGGACCACCACCGTATGAGCGTTGCTGTAGAGCTGGCGTTCCATCCATCCGAGCAGCCGCACCATCGGACTGTCGGGTGTTTTTCCGCCCTGATCAATCAGCACCTGGGGCCAAAGATCCCGCACTTCCAGCACGAAGGGAAGACCGCTCAGACGGGCGATCAATAGACAGGTAAAAGCCGCGGGCAACTGCGGTGAGCTGGCCAGGATGACATTGGGAGCCCGACTTGTCAGTCGGCCGAATAGAGCGGCCGGCATTAGGCGAAGCAGGAGGTGAAGGCAAAAGCTCAGCATGTTGAGCTGGCGCCTCCAATTGTTCTGGCGGTAAGGGGATACCCAGAGCCAGGTCCAATGGATGCCGACTGGGCGTTCGCTTGAGGAAAGCGATGGGAAGTGCAGACGGCGGTATCGCCGTTGGGTGAGATTGAAATCAGAGGCGAAAACACCAACACGCCAACCCAGACGCACCAAACCGGCAGCCACCTCGAATTGACGAGTATGACCAGGCAGATCAGGGGTATTCGCGAACTGATTGATCAGCCAGAGGCGGGGCATACTTATCGAACGCGATGGGAAAGAGGAAGAGAGCAACGCAGCTGATGCTCACCTGCAGCCAAACGGCCTGAAATACAGAAGCTCTCTCTTGGCAACCGCTGGCCGAAGCCCGTGGAAAACCAGGTGGAATGCCAAGTGAATTCAGCACCCAAGACGGTGGGTGCATTCAGCACAAGCTGATCGAGCAGCTCACGATTGATCGTCGGCCCGAGATGCCACCACTGGCGCACGTGCAACGGAATACGCGTGATCACCGTGTCGCTTACATCGAGATTGATTCGACTGTGCTGAGGATCGCTGAGAGTGACGCGGCGGTGGTGGTTCGCGCCGATGTGATCAAAGCCGTTATGACTGCCACCAGCAAAGCAGATGCCCTGGGCTATTTGGCCGAAAGTGCGGTCGCGCGGCTGAGCCTTGCGGCCTGCGCGGAAACCACCCCAAACATCAACTGGTTCGATCCAACGAATGGCACCAGGTGTGCTTTCCAATCCCAGCTGTAACACGTTATGAGCAGCTCCTGAACGTTCGTAGGCACGCTCAGGGCCATTGCCATAGATGCTGGTGCCGGCTTCGCTGAGGAGCCAGCGGCCATGACGGCATAGCTCGAAGCTCAGTTGGTCGGAATGGACGTGGGGCGGCAGATGGTTAGGGCAGGGAACGCCGCATTTGAACATGAGTTCCCAACCGTGCCCAGGCCGCAACAAGGTCCAACCTGTGTCGGGCAGGTCCGTCACAACTGCTTGCGCCCGCCGATGCTCGGCCGATGGGGTGAGCTGTGGCACCACAGCTGTGGCGAAAGCCAACACCGCATCGAGGGGTGGTGCTGCATCGGCGGCACTGTCGTTGAAGCGTGGGGACGCCCCGGTTTCGAGGCGAATCATTTCGGCCCAGTGGGCCATAGCGCCGATCGCCTCCATCAACCATGAAGGCTGATCACCAGTGATAGTTTGCAAAGTCTGGGCTAGTTCAGCCAGGCGATCGAGCATGAGCAGGTGGTAGCTGGCGCTGCGCTCCTCATGCCCGCCATCGCCAAGCACCTGTTGGCTGAGCTCACGCTGCAGCTGGCGCATCGCTCGGTGATGCATGCGAATGGCCTTGGGGCCATCAAACTGCACCCCGCCAACGGCCAGGGCTGTGAGGTTTTCGAGCCAGTGATTGCCGCCATGGCAGTGCTCGGAATGGGCTTGCAGCCAACACAACTGCTGCCAGAGCGACTGCAGCCGCTCGGGTGTTGCTAACGATGGACACCGCTGGAAGAGAGCAATCCAGTTCCGGGTCCTTAGCGAGAGGGTGTAGCTGTGCCAGCCATCACCTCGGCCTGGTGGATTAGAGGCAATCCAAGAATCCAAAAGAGGCTGGAGGACTGCTGCCTGATCAGGCCAATCCCCAGTTTTCAAGGCCTCATTAAGCCATTCGCGAGTCCAGCCGAAGTAGTGGAGATTAAATTGCCAGAGGCGGGGCCACTGTGGATCGTTCCATTCGATCGGCCATGGCAGTTGGCGCTCCTGATTGAGGAAGTTGAAGCTGATGACTTGCAGGCTGGAAGCCGCAAGAGGCAGCGCCAGCACATCATCACCAGATGCCGGCGGGTGAATCGTGCGCCACCTGGGAGTGTGCCCCTGGGCTCCGGCCCAGGCCAAAGAGATCCTGGGCGGTAAAAGACGGTCGATCCTCTGCCTTAGTTCGTAGCGGAACCTCCGCTGCAACCGGATTGGGCCGATGTCAGCAAGCGTGCGGCTCATTCGACCAAGTGAAACCAGCTTGCTGGCCAAGCTCATGTCGGTTCAGTCACACCGCAAAGGTCAAACACCATGCGCCCGGTGAGAACCAGGCTGCGGAAGGGGCTGTGGGCCACGAGGAAGACCAACAGATCGGCATCGGCGAGCACCTGCTCGAGGCTGTGGAGCTTGATGGTGGCGTGGTCTTGGAGATTGGGTTCGCAAGCGAGCACATCCAGGCCGGCCACCAGAAGCTCAGTGGTGATGTGGAGGGCTGGGGACTCACGCAAATCATCAACATCGGGCTTGAAGGCCAGGCCCAAGCAGCCGATACGGGCAGGTCGGCCGAGCTGGTCTTCCAAGGCCATAGCACGAGCCTGCACCTGCTCAATCACCCAGCGGCTCTTGCCGTCGTTCACGCGGCGGGCCGTTTGGATCAGGGGTGTGCAGTCGGGTGCTTCTGCAGCAATGAACCAGGGATCGACGGCGATGCAATGGCCACCCACACCGCAGCCAGGTTGCAACACACTCACACGGGGGTGGTGATTGGCGAGGCGGATCAGCTCGCGGACGTTAATCCCAAGGCGATCACACACAAGCGAAAGCTCGTTGGCGAAGGCGATGTTGACATCGCGGAAACTGTTTTCAGTGAGCTTGACCAGCTCAGCGGTGCGGGCAGTGGTGGTATGCAATTCGCCCTGACAGAAGCTGGAATAGAAAGCCTTGCCTACTTCTGCCGCCATAGGAGTGAGTCCACCAATCACACGATCGTTGCTCACCAATTCCTGCAGAATGCGGCCGGGCAGAACTCGCTCGGGGCAGTAGGCAATATGCAGCTGCTCGATGCTGAGACCAGAAAGCTCTGCGATGACCTGGGCGAGCCTCTCGGTCGTGCCCACAGGTGAGGTTGATTCGAGCAGTACAAGATTACCCGGCCGCAGAACCGGAGCAATCGCGCGAGACGCCGCCAGTACATAGTCGATGTTGGGCTGGGGGATGCCATCTATGCCGCTGCGAAAGGGCGTTGGCACAGCGATCAGGAAGACATCTGCCGGCACAGGTGTGGTAAAAGCAGCTAGATGACCAGAAGCGACAGCCTCGGCTACGGCTAGCTCAAGATCGGGCTCCACAATGTGGATCTGGCCCTGGCTCACGGTGGCTACAACCTGAGCATTGACATCAATACCCGCTACAACGTGACCGGATCGAGCGAGCATCGCCGCAGTGGGGAGGCCGATGTAACCGAGCCCTATAACGCAACAAGTAAAAGTCAAATCAAAAAACGAAGTTCAGGGAAGACAAAGCAAATGGGAAACAAAACTCAAAAAGCGAGACAAATTACCCCACCGACCAATACACATCAACAATTAAGAAAATAAACACTAAGTCGAGCGGAGGAAGGGCGAGAGAGAAAGAAGCTGAAAAGACCGCAAAAAGGCAAAGCTTCTTTACGCTAACATCACAGACAGTTACCGCAAATGTCGAGAAATTTGAAGAGAATGGGAAAATTCAAAATCAAACAAGGTCGATAGGAGGCAAAGAGGAAAGGGGAATTGAATTCCCAGAGAACAAATCAACATCTGCCAAACTGGCAAATTGGGGATCAGTTGTCAACAACTCTGGACGGGACGAACGCCTCCACAATCTCATTAACCATCTATCAGACCGAGAACGAATTTCAGAATATTGAAGTGATCCACCATAAAAATGCCCACCTTTTCTTAAGCCTATACCAGACACTATAATGTTCGCATTAGGGTGCTGATCCATCGCCAGACAAAGTGCAGCGAGACCAGTACTAGAGTGACACCAATGCATTGATCGCTTAAAGAGCAAATCTTTTAATGCAACCTTAAGCTTACGCAACCCACCTAAACCCACAAACGGGGCAAAAAGGCCAACTCTTCGGTAAAGCAACATATAACGCTCAAAAAATGAGTAACACACTAATTGCGGGACAGGATTCAAGCCAATAATATCAGAACAGAATTCGACAGGATTCTCTGCTTTCTCGCCCATCAGGCAGATAACATCTGGACAAGATAAACGTAAAGCTCGATGTATTTGAGCACGATCAAGGAACTCGCCACTTCCGATGACAGATTGAACCTTTTGAGGAGGATTGAGAGACAGCGAATACCTGGAATCGGAATAATAAATGGAGAGTGCAATTGCAGCATTAGCACAATAAACATAGGAAGGCTCTACACATGGGAGAAGAGCATCAGGCTTTGCACCAAGAACCAGAACGTTATAAGTCATTGATGATCCAACAGCAAATGGGAAAGGAATTGGGTAGAGAGGAAAAATGATGAAGGTAGTTGATGAATGCCAGGATGAGACAGATAGCCAAACACATCAAAAGGGGAATTATCAAGCCAATTGACATATAGGACAGGAATATTAAACAAGGCACACTCCAAGGTTGATGCTGAATTGCCAGATATAAGCAAATCTACCCCACACAGAAACTCTTCAAAGGTTCCAGAAGAATCGATACTAAAACAGATGCTATGAGCTCGAGAAGCTTCTACCAAAAGAGGAATATAACTTGACCTAGAATGGGTTGGGTGCAGGCGCACAGAAAAACAAAGAGGCAGATCAGATTTAATTTGTGCAATATTCGAGAAAAGCTGACTCAAGACAGCCAAATCGGAAGGCAAGGCTATACCAACTGTAAGTGACAGAGGAAGGCTGATGCGATTTCTCTTAAGGGAGACATTAACCGGGAAGAGTATTGAAGAACAAAACTTAGAATGAAAATCCAAACAACATTTATCTAGAATCAGAAGAGATTTATACCAAGAAATAGCAGGCAACCAAGATTGCTCAAAGCTGAGCCTAAACAGATGTACATTTGCACCTAATGAAGAACAGCGAAGAAGCAGAGCAAGGTGAATGGGCATCTGATCTTCGGGCAAAAAGAGATCATCAGCAGAAAAAGCAGATCGAGGCAATGAGTACAGAAAAGACACGTAGAGAATAAAGTCCCCAACAACAGCGGGATATCGGAGAAGAGATACAGGGGAAGTTATAGAGACATACAAAAATAAAGCACAAAAGTATAGCCTAAACAACATATTATGCCGTAAACTCAAAGAAAAGTCGCACTGAAAAGAAGCATTACAACAAGCACTATAAGTATTTTTAAACTTAAAGCAATGGTCGAAAACTAAGGCAATATTGCGATCAATACTATATCTAGAAAGAGAAATATTAAGCCTATTAGGCAAGACTACAGCCCTTGCGAAAATATATAAATGTGGCGAGAGCCTAGAAAGGAGAATTTTGTTCGATGACGAACCATACCACTTCTTGCGGCGCAAATTATAACCATAAATACGTTGTTTTTTTTCTTCTTGCGAAGCAGAATAAACAAGTAATTGCCTAAAAAGCGAAAATGAAAAAAATTTTAGAGTAAAGAAAGACATGCAATCAACCTACCACATTTATCACAAGAAGCAGGATAAAGCCGGAGGCATGAGTCATAAAGAAAAGAATTAAAAACAGGAATATCGAGTCGGAATAACTTATTGTTAAAAATTTTTTTGATAACTGAATACCCAAAAGGATAACGCTCGAAACCCATAATGGATACTATATTAAAATATGGCTCAAGCAGAGAAACCAATGATGACTCTGAGAAGTGTTGAAAATGCTTATTCTCAAGGGGCTTATTAATGGAAGGTACGGTTAATATTAACAAACCGTCCTTGGATAAAGAATTGGAAAGCTTGCTTAAGAAAGAAAGGATTTGATCAGGAGGTATATGCTCTAGAACTTCAATGCATGTAATCACATCATAAGGTGCACAAGAAATAAAATCTTGATTGCTAAAGAAGGTTCCAGGAGAAAAAAGAGATGCCCACCTTAATGCATTGGAATCATAGTCAAATCCATAGGGGTCGACATCAAAAGGAGTATCTTGACTAAGCAAAAAGTTTAAAAGAGCACCATCTCCGCAACCAACGTCAGCATATTTTAAAAATGAAGACTCTCCAAAGAATGAAGTGAAATAATTAAGGATAAGGGTGCAGGCCGCATGATAAGAAGGTGCAAAAGGATAGAATTTAGCATACCTAAACGAAGAATCGAGCGAGGGAATATAATGATAAGGGAAAGAGTACTGCAGATGTTGCTTCTGCTGAGACTTGATAGGCATAATCAGGAAAACCTAGAAAGGAAAGAATTAATATAATAAAAAAGAACACGGGGAACGTTTCGGCGCTCAAATGAAAGCTTAAAAACTGTCAAGATAGAGAGCAATCGTGAAGGGCGGGATAATTTGCAATAATAAGGATAACCAACTACATTAAGGTGCAAATGAATGGAGGAGGCGATAATAATTTGAATTTGATCCAGCGTGAGTGATGATGGAGGCGAAGAAGGCTCCATAAAAAAATTAGACTCTGCGGCAACAACTTTTGCAACTTGGGAGTTTATTAATGGAGGCATTGGATTGGTGAACCCTGCAGCAAACCCATGCATAATTGCTTTAAAGTCAGAATCGCTTTTTGAGGATTCACGCCAATAATTTATGTAATGAGGAGTTCCTGAATCAAGATATTTATAAGAATGAATCCATGCTTTACGAAATAAATCAGCGGGGGCTTGAAAATAATCATGCAAACCAATTATAGCCGGTGAAACAAGTAATTGATGATTCTTATGCTTAAGCCTGTTGATGACATAGCTTTCAGGCCGAATATCCAAGCCTTCTTCTGGTATGAATGATAATGCATCTCCTACGCACGACCTACGATACAAATGGTTGCCAGCAACGCGAACTTGGCCAAGGATTTTGTCGGCAACAAAAGCTAGAGCTACTGCAATCTTGCCATTCCAACGAGTACGACTTACAAGAAATTGACGTGCATAAGTAGAATGAAATATGATGTCGGCATCAACACAGAAAAGCCATTGATAGCTGATATTTTCAATCAGCAACTCAAATCCTTTTCTAAGAGTTAATGAAAAAGGAACCTCGGAAACAGTTTTAATTTGATCAGACGAAAAACCGATTTGGAGCAAACTATCAACACATAAATCATAAGACTGTTCGTTGGTGTAACGAACTACAACTAACACATCCGAAAGAGATGAAAATGGCATTATTTATAAATCCTTGACGTACTAAATCCACCGTCAACTACTAATGTTTGACCTGTAATAAACGTATTATGCGGACCGCATAAAGAAAAGACAGCATTGGCTACATCTAAAGTAGTGGCTAAACGGCAAAGAGGAGTTTGCTCGAGAACATTATTGCGCTGGTCTGGTGACATATTTTGTCGACTCATAGGAGTATCTACAACACCTGGAGCCACCAAGTTAACCTTGATATCAAAAGAACCAAGATCAATCGCCAACGAATTTACCAATCCAGAAAGAGATGATTTAGAAATAGTATAAGAAAGCTTTTCAGTGCGAGACAGAAACTGCCATATAGAACTTAGTATACACAACTTAGCGCCATTTTTTATCGATTTATTGGCTAAAAGGAAATTTAAAGAATCTAAGACATAAACAACATTTGCATTTATAACGGAAAGACAATCTGATCTAGAGTAATCTAATATTGAATCTTTTAAATTAACACCTTGAGCCCAGACGACAACATCAAGAGAACTTGGGGGAAGGGACAATGAATCTAGGGGAGAATCATGAGGATGAGTAAATACCCTATATTTATTCTCTTGAAAAACGGAACAAATTTGAGATCCAAGGGCTCCACTAGAGCCAAAAATTAGAACATTCACAGCCCTTAATAAGTAAAGGAAGTGGGAGTATTTTTTAAGTGATCCCAATTTGAATGAAAGGGGACATCAAAAGGGCCATTAATATCACGACCAGTAATCCAAGGCCTCACAATAGGTAGAACCTTAGGACCCATCCAGGTCCAAGGAGATGGTCCCTCATGTAGAAAGATATATTCAGATCTGACCAACCAAACACCCTGATCATAAAAATAAGCAGGTTCATAAGTATGCCTATCAGTATTAACATTTCTCGGAGAAAATTCCTCAAGAGAACCATCTACAATCTTTAAAGCCCTAAAAGGGTGATCATCAGCTGCTTCCCAGACAGTCATTAAACCAGAAAAATCGGGTTGATCAATGAGACTGTCCAAACATTGATTAATTAATTGGCCATCGATCATAACCGTGTTACCAATTAGTACTATAAAGAAATCAGGGGTGCCAAACTTATTACAATACTGCAATGCAGCATCTCTAATAGCATCACCATGATTAACGGTGTCACCTGCCAAGAAGTCAGGTCTTGGCAAATTTTGTACACCTAACTTAAGCGCAGAGGAAGCTATCTGAGGGCAATCAGTGTTGACAAAAGTATCGATATCATATTTACTCTCAGCAAGTGCGGTCAATGGATAATGAAGAAGAGGTATATTATTAATCAATATTATATTTTTTTTAAGAATAGATTTGCTGCCACCACGTGCAGTAACAATAGCGCAAATTTTCATGGCTGGAGGTTCAAAATAGTGCTAGAGTTAAAATAGTTTGTTGCAAAATTGGCTACTGCTAGAGTCTCAGTTGGCAGTAAAGCCATATCTGTTAAGCTTGAATTTAAAGACATTGAAGGAGAAAACAGAATAAGACCTACTTGAGACATACTACGATTTTTCTTGTCGCTCTGAATAGAGGATTTAAATTTAGAAAAACTTATATTAACTCCAGACAAATTTATATTTGACGGAATAGAGGCGAGCAAAGTTTGAATAATTTCCGAAAGAAGCTGGGATGTATTTTCTAATAGAATAGAAGAACTAAATTGAAGTGACATCTCCATTCCGATCAATACTGCAACACCATGAGAGATCTTGAAATCTGTAGCCATTTCAATTGCATGGCCAAAAGTATGCCCGAAATTCAAACATTTTCTTAAAGCTGAGTCAAATTCATCAATCTCTATGAATTTTTTTTTGATATTGAGAGAGGCAAGAATTAAACCTGAGATGACATCATTTGAAGGCACTTTTTTAGAAACTAGATTAGACGAAAATAATCTCAACAGATCTACAACAGAAGGGTCCAAACTATTAAATTTTTGGGCAAGATAATGGATAATTTCACCTGCACCAGTATAAAACTCATAGTAAGGAAGAGTTTGGAGAAACGAAGTATCAATAAAAACATCATTAGGTGGATAAAAGAATCCAAGTTGATTCTTTAGGCCATTTAGATTAATCGAAACTTTACTACCAATACAACTATCCGCTTGTGCAGCGAAAGTAGTTGGAACGAGTACAAAATGAATTCCTCTTCTTATCAGACCAGCGATAAAACTTGCAGTATCTTGGACAACTCCACCACCAATAGCCACGACTGTTGTCGGAGGCATAGAAAAAAGTGATTGGATTTGCCGAAAATAATCAACAAAAGAACCAAACTCTTTTGCCTCTTCAGTAGAGTAAACGTATATTACTTTACTATTTGGAGGAGCGACTTGAGAGGATTTGAAATAACTATCTATAACAAATAAAGTTGAATCAAGAGAATAACCAACAAATAAATTAGATTTTACACTTGAAAAGCGAACATTGGTTTGATGTCTGTGAGTTGTTATACTTAACAATTCATTCATACGCGCAAAGGTGAATTAACATTTCTCAAATTTTCAGCCTTAATACTT
Source organism: Synechococcus sp. KORDI-49 (assembly GCF_000737575.1). NCBI lineage: Bacteria > Bacillati > Cyanobacteriota > Cyanophyceae > Synechococcales > Synechococcaceae > Synechococcus > Synechococcus sp. KORDI-49. Next base: position 1,096,665 of record NZ_CP006270.1, read on the forward strand.
GGACAGTCGTGGCCAACTCTATGAATCAACTCATAAAGAAGAAACATACACGCAACCTCAACAGTATGAAAATAATCAAAACCCATTTGTAAGCCAGGAATATCTTCGGGTTTTTTATTTGCTCCAGCAATCATAAATGCGTTACCACCCTTATTGATAGACCACCTCAACGCATCAACAACATTTTTTGAAGACCCTGAGCAACTCAGACCTAATACTAATGTTCGGGAAAGATCCTTGTGGCCAACAGTTGCTTCTAACCAACGGACAAAAACTTGTTCGTAGCCATAATCATTCGCGGAAGAAGTAATAAAACCGAAGCTATCAAAAGAATAAAAAGATTTATTAGGTATTAACCTGCACATGTCGGTTGCCAAATGACTACCGACGTAATGCAAACCACCGTTAGCAACAACGAAAACGTCCTCCGCTTCTTGGACGGACTCAACTAAAGCGTTGTATTTGGGAGAATCACAGATGTGCTCAATTCGAGACTCTACCTTTTCAAAATCAATTAACATGGGTCGAGACATCGTTACATCAATATTATAGCCAATGGACGCGCTACGCGCGTGAGCCGAGCTCATAAGTCAGACTGGCACAGGGACTTCTATAGTTAAGATAGAGGTAAAGTACTGAAATAAGTTATTGCATGATGAGCTAGGTGAAAGCCCTTCATTTTTAATTCCAGTACTACCAAATCAAATCGACACACTACCTAATAAGCTGAGTATTCAGACTAATTGCTGTCATTTACGGGCAACAATTGTCATTGACTCGGTCAGTAAATCTTGGATTGATATGCCGGACCCTAAGGCATTTTCTGAAATATCTGATACTTCAAAAGAAGAATCTAGGTACTCGCGATGCTGATATTCAATTTCAAAGGATTCTGACAAGGCAATTTTAAGATGCTGCGTGGGAGTTACACCATTGATCCATTGATATACATGAGAGGATTTACTTAGATTTCGAACATGCTCCGCTGTATTTCGATAGTGTCCATTCCAGAGACGAGATAAGCCATGAGATTTGAAATCTATTTGTGTAAGAAGAACTCCATTAGGCTTTAAAGCCCTATAGATACTAGCGTATAATTCATCTAAATCTCCAACGTGTTCAAAGCAGGCTTGTGAATATATAATGTCATAGGAGTTAGCTTGAATCTGATCAAAAGAATAGGGAGCTTGGTAAGAGATATGCTTCTCAAAAGTATGATCGAAGGACAGTCTCTTGAGTAAAGGATTTATTGTGGGCGAAAATGAGCGTAAATTACGCACAGTATATGGCAACACCGGGCTCTTGGAATAATTGTCAATTAAATAATTCACGACTGAATTCGCATGCTCTCTGCTTTTATCAATACTTGCATAAGGGAATGCATCAAAAGCATCGTATGAAGAAAACCCCATGGCTAACCATAAATAACCAAGTGCAACAGAATCACCGGGACCAATTTCACAAACAGCCAAAGATTTAGGATCATCTATATCCATATGCAAAGAGATAAGATTAAGGTTCCGATTAATAAGCTCTAGTGCATACCTCTCTCCAGAAATACCTCCAGTACGATTTGGCCTAAAAAAGGTACGATATAAGAGTTTGATCCTTGAGAGTAAAAAGTCGGCTTTTTGACTTTTTGCAGCGAGGGAGGTAGTAAAATTCATTATGAAAGGAAGGTGGTGGGTAAAATACGACTAATAATAAAGCTTAAGAATATGACTGCACGCGTAGAACTGATGCCTAACTATGCGTGAATCACGTATAACTGATCCAGTAGAAGCATGGCGTGAATGAAAAACTCTGAGGCGGGAGATGTGATAAATAGGGACGCCAAAATTTAAGCATTTCTCAGCAAGCATAATAGTCTCACCAAAAAGGAAAGAGAAATGTTTAAAATCTATACCATGCTGCAGTGCGCATTTATTAACTATAACACAAGAGCCATGTGGAGCATAGATAGGCGTAGCAACATCCGTATTAAGTAAAGCATTTGTTTGAGATTTAAGATTCAAGGCTTTTGGGCAATTATTAGAACAAAAGCCCACCATCCAAGACTTGATCTTGGAAAGTAAATCATAGACAGCATAAAACATATTGAAGGCATAGATAATTTTCATGAATTCATGATAGGTCTTCGATGGTCTTTTAAGTATTTGGGGATTTTGGTCTGCTCCGCCTGAATAAATTGAAGGGCCAATTACTATTGGATTATCAAGAAGGGGATTAGATATTAAATTACGAACGAAATCAGAGGCATATTCTATGTCTGGATTGGCTACCACTGTAAAATCAGCAACGAGTGAAGAAGACACAACTTGATGCGCAGAATTATAGAATCCCAGATTAAACACAGGTTTAATGTGTCTTATGAAAATATTTGATTTTTTGTTATTCTTGGGGATTGACTCAGGATCAAAAGATCTGCTGTTATCGACAATATCAATATATAAGCTGGCATTGTCAGGAAAATCGTTAAAAAACAAGGATTCTATGCTTTTAATAACATAGGAATCACTATGAAAATTCACGATAATAATGCGTATCAACATTTAATTCTCCTAAAAAAACCAATGATAGAAGCAAGTGATTTTTTCGACTTGTTATTATGAGGTGTATATTCTATACAGTCGAATACATTGCTAAAATCTTTGATGCATATCTTTCTTTGATATTTTTCAATTACCATTGAAAGAGCAAGTTGATCTCGCCCCAAAAAGATTGGATCAGAAAGCAGGTGATACCAATCACTTAATAACGAGTTGACTGCACCATTATTAATGTCAAAGCCAAAAACCCCTCCTAATGTTAAACTTCTATTTGATATGAGACATGGATATTTTAAAAGTATTTTTAAAGCCCTTAATATAGAATATTTACCATTGTAGATTAAATAAAACACCTCCAACAATGCGCTTCGCCTTTTCGGGTGATCGCAAGCATAAAAGATATCCTTCATATTATCGCAGGCTGGTATGGATTTGAACGAAATGGAAGTGTCGTGATAGACAATTTTATTGTCTTCAGCGTCACAATCAAGTATTTGAGACAAATGCGTTTTAATATAACGGCTGTGCTTAACAGGATTAAAACCATCAGGGCTCGATATGATGTGAACTTGATTTTCTAATAAAGCCTCCGTAATAGAGTGTCGGGATAAAGACTCAGGCACCACTAATACCCTCTTAAAGGTCAGATTGATGCCTGACAGACTAACTAAATTTGAAAGGTATTCCCTCAGATAGGGTAAAGATGTTGCCGCAGATACTAGATGGAGCATTGGGCTAGAGCAAAAGCTTTATTGAGATGAAAATAATAAGACGATGAATTTGTGATGACTTTCGTTGTGTGCAAGTTACGGAGGGTAGCAAGAAAAAATGATTCCTGAAGTGGAGGTATAATTAAATCATGAAATAAATACTGCATATACTTAAGGTTGTAGTATTGACTAGGCCTTGATGAATCCAGCATAGTCAAAGTATGGGAACTAATGTCATATAGAAGAAGACTGGCAAAAGGATATAGTCTAAAGCTAGATGGTTCAACTGCAATTGAAATGAGAAGTTGTTGTGCTAAGCGCTCAATCCGAAAAACAGGGCCAGGCAAATCAAGAATCTCACGAGGAGACTTATGTTTATCAAGCGAATGATGAACCAAGAAATTTTGATTGCAAGGCGCATCGGTGCCATAGAAAAAATTCACATCATCAACAAAACTTAAAGCTATGCACCTGTGTAACTGTGAACCGTGAGCCAAAGTAATTAAGGAATGATGTTTAGAAGTGCGGTGATCGAGTTTATATATAGAACAATCTTCGTCCATATCTCCTGTACAGATAAGTAAATCCCGCGCGTTAGGTACAGGATGTATTGAGTGAATATGCCTACAACAAGGAACATCAATAAGTTTATAAAGCATTAGCTCGCCGCTTAGGGGTTGCACATCAAGCTGAAATGAAGAGCGAAGGCCTCGAGAGGAAGAAGATGTATACTCACCAAACAACAGAGATATTGGATTGCTAGAAGAACGAACGACTAATAATGGTGCCTTAAAATATAGCTTTTGAGAAGAAACTATTTGCAATGTTTTCAGGCATAATGACAAAATCTGAAATGGCAGAAAAACAATAAGATACTTATTGCAGATTCGAGCATGTAGCACTTCTAGCCTCAAAACTCGATTAATCACAGGGAGAGAAAAGTGGATTGAATCCTTAAGACTTCTTGTGATTAAAGTCGAAGTATTAGAGGCATAAACAAATAAACGTCGACCTCTCGAGAATATTATATGCGAATTACTTGCATCAAGAAGCTTATAATCTCTTTTTATCTGTATTTCAAGTAGGTCAAAATCCATGTTATGAAAATGTATGGAAAGAAGAGGCAGGACCAGGCAGTAGTCATAAGGCCGTGATTTTTTGGAAACAAGATAAAAATCAACGCCTTTTTTAATTTTAACATATTTTGCTCTAGCCTGTTATCAGAATTTTTTTCGCACTGTGGAGTACAGCGAAAAGTCTGATCATTAGTCCCAAAGCTCTTGATTTGCGATGAAATATTTTTTTTCCATTGCAATTCATCTACTCGTGGCCGCAGCTGCTCGGGGAAATGTTGATGATGACAAAAACACTTCGGATCAAAATCAAGATTAAGATCTAGTAATATTTGTTTTATTGTATCTTCAGGCTTTTCAATTAGATGCTCATATTTTACAGACGTCATAAGATGTGGAAAGAAAAATCTATTCATATAGTGGGCAGAATATTGAGAATATATGGCAATAAAATGGCGCATCAAATGCTGACTACGCGACCAGTCTGCGCGTATTCTGGAATTATATACATTGCAGGGATTCCTTATTGTTTGGACAATAGAGATTTTAAACCCTTTTGAAGAAGCTAACAGCGTTGGTATGCAACTTATTAATAGGGGTGACTTAATGACAAAATTATCTGGAGTGGAACCATTGATATCAATATATTTGCCAAGATATACCGGCAATCCTTTAGTTAATAATTTATCTTTAGTAAATTTCTCCTCAGGTATTCCATAAAAATCATTATGGCAGGATAAAATTACATGTAGGAGCGATGTGCCGGATCGACCTTGACCAACAACATAAATAACGTGGCTCATGAATAAAAGAAGCGATTTTGACAGTTATTATTGATGCGTAAGACTATCAAAATAAACGGTATTAAAACTGAGGGTTTAGAAAGCATGCTTACAAAGCAAGATGAAATAAGAAGCATAATAATAATGCCCACCATAAACTCGGAAAAATAAGAATATTCTAACCTGTTATTATGGTAAAAGACATGTGCCGTAAGAATTAGAAGAAATGCCACATATATCGTTCCAATTAATCCATAATTTGCGATTGAAAAGAGGTAATCATTATCAAATGAAGGAAAGACGTCCATAATTCGAGGCGCAACACCAGAAAATAGTGCTAAAAGATTTCTTTCAAATGAAGAAAGTATTGTATTCCAATTTTCAATTCTAGCGTAAACAGAAGAATCTACTTTTTGTAAGACTACTAAAGTTGAAAGCCGAGTATAGAGACCAATCATAGATGAACTGGAAAATCTAAAGAATGATACGATGGCAGTTGTAAGGCTAAGAAAAGCTAACAAGCTTTTGTAATTTAAAATATTTTTTTTCTTGATTGTAGACCTTAGATTTAAATATTTAAGTGAAATGAGAATGAATACAACAGCGAAAGAGGCGAAAACTGCTAATATAATGGATTTAGAGATAGTCAAAAGAAGGAGAGCTGTGCTCACAAAAATCATAAAAGCATCAAATTTTTTATTAGAATTAAATTTCGAAGAGTTCAGAATTCTAAATCCATAATAAAAAGTAAATAATGATGCTGCACCAGCTAGTGCAGAGTGATCCGGATAAAGTCCGGCGACTCTAACGATAATTCTATTAAAGTTTTCAGAATGATTCGAATTATTGTAAATTGAACTTAGTGCATCTGAGAAGCCTAATTTTATTCTTAAAAGTTGTAGAGACGCTACGGTAAAGTTTAACAATATCCATCCGCTTAGGATTCTATCACTGTATCTAGCGAAAGTTGCACTCTGCGTTGACAAACAAGGATAGAGCAGCAACAGTGGCAAAATTCTTATGATGTTATCATTGAAATCTTGGTAGCTAATGAGTTGAAAAACTATCACTAACAATAGCAATATAGACATTACAAGTAAGTTATCGTAAGCGATACGACGAAGATATTTTCTGCTATTAATTAAGTGGTAAGCTTCAAAAACAAGAATTACGAAGTAGGGAACAACATAGGAAGTAGTAGGGATAAATAATGTGAACATCTGCCTTTTTACCAACCAAAGAACTTAGGTGAGATGAGAAACAAATGAAAAAAGAAGCAATTAACTACTTAGAACAAGGGAAAGTTGAAAAGGGCATCCGCCAATAACTGTTAAAGCTTAAAATTACAATATTTGGAAATCAGAGATTCTTGGATTAAAAAGATCAACCAACCAAGTAAAGTCATTGGAGATAATTATAGTCAGTTAGCTTTATTTGATTGTCAGAGGATTGTAGCAAAACCTTACCGTCTTTTAGCTCAAGAATGCGATCACATTTTTCAAGAGTAGTTAATCTATGAGCGATCATAATGATAGTGGTATCCTTGCTCAAGGAATCCAGAGAAGCCATAACAGACTCTTCAGTTGCAGTGTCTAACGCACTAGTTGCCTCATCAAGAACTAGGAGTTGAGCTTGATCGTAGAGAGCTCTAGCTATACCTAGACGTTGACACTGACCTCCACTGAGTCGTACACCTCGCTCACCAACAAAAGTGTTATAACTATTAGGAGTAGATTCTATATAATCAGCAATCATTGCACTCTTGGCAGCCTGTTGAACTTTGGAAATATCAATACGTTGAGTCTCGATGCCAAAAGCAATATTCTCTGAGAATGAACTATCAGCTAAATAAATATTTTGTGGTACGTGTTCAATTGCAGAACGCCATTCAGCAAGACGCTCTGGATGATCAGGATCGTGCAAATCCATTCCATCTATTAAAATTTTTCCGCGAGTAGGTGCAATCAAACCCATCAAGAGATCCAAAATTGTACTTTTGCCAGCGCCAGTCATGCCGACCAAGCCAATGCGCTCACCTCGCATTATTTCAAAATTAACACCATCAAGTATGCTAACTTGATCTGAAGAATAACTAAAATGAACATCCTCGAAACAAATATTGTATTTTAAAGGAAGTGATTTAACTGGTGCCAGAATCTGAGGTAATTCCTGATTGAGCATAGAAAGAACTGCTGAGATGCTGGCGTTTGCACCTTTTAAAACTGCCCAACCGCTGTAGACCTGTTGCAAGGCAGGTAACAACCTCTGCGCACCAAGAGCTAATGCCCCCAGAAGCGGGATCACTACACCACCAGATCCCTGCTGAAAAACAAGCAAAGCTGCAAGAAAAGCAATCGCTACCATTGCTAGCGATTCAACGGCATATCTTGGAAAAGCTGCAAGAAACTGATTCTTAGCTAAGAGTTGTCGCTGAGGCAGGTCTGCTTGTCTATACACCATTACATAAGTACTTTGTGTTCCTTTCAGCAAAACATCGCGAATTGCGCCAAGACCTTCTTGCAACGCCTTAATCTGAAGCTTTGCAAACACAGCTATTCTCTGACTGTTTCTTTGCAGATCTCGTTTTGCAGTAATAGCAAGCAATGAATAAATTGCACTAAACAAGGCAATAGTACCGAGAGCCACTTTCCAATCAATTAGGAGAAGACCGATAAAAAGGCTTAACGCAACTACTGCTGATGTGAGCATCTGGAGGAAAGATGTAAGAGCCCGAACAGTTCTACTGATCTCAGTAGTAATACTCGTAATTACAGCTGCGCTATTACGTTGTAAATGTACTATATAATTTTGATATAGAGTTCGCCGATAAGCCTCGCAACTCAAATCAGATCCTACTCGAGCTGCAAATTGACCATTGAGCCAAAGATTGAAGAGCCTAATGAGCGCGGACATTAAAGCTGCCAAAGCAAAGCTCAAGGTTGCGGGTAATAGCAACTGACTGGAGTCAGTTAAGCCAAATTTGCCAGCGAAGAGCTGAACTATCGGATACTTCCAGGCTCGATCAGTGTCACTAATGACTGCCAGAAAGGGAAGCACTGAGCCCAAAGAGAGAAGCTCAGATGCACCACTAAAAAGCATCACCATCAAGAGAAAGACAAACTGAAATCGTCGGCGTTTACTTAGATGCAGCCAGATACCGCTTAGCAAGTACCATGTTGAGGAATCAGATGTTGGTTTTAATTGTGCAGACATAAAAAATTAATTCAATGGAAATCAATACATTCAAATACGCAGAGGTTGCAATGAACGGGGGATTACTCCCTTAAGGTCAAGCAAAATACCCTCATCTCCAATAAAAGACTGCCATCTCTCAACTGGAAACTCTATAAACTGCTTGTGTGCCACAGCTGCAATAACAGCACTGTATCGTTCATCCGATGGAATTGAATCAGAAACAAAAAGCCCGTATTCATGCTGTGCCTCCTCCGCATTCACCCATGGATCAACAAGAATTGGCTCCATACCATAACAATTGAGAGCCCTGACAACGTCAACTACACGAGTATTACGCAGATCCGGACAATTTTGCTTAAAGCTAAATCCCAAAACCAATATCTTAGCACCGGCAATTACCTTAGCCCTACGAGCCATTTCTAAAACGAGCTGTTCTACAATCCAACGACCCATACCATCATTGATTCGGCGACCAGCTAAAACCACTTGGGGGTGGTAACCCAACTGTTCCGCTTTATAAGTGAGGTAATAAGGATCTACACCGATACAATGACCACCCACTAAGCCAGGGGTAAATGGTAAAAAATTCCACTTAGTTCCTGCAGCTTTCAGTACATCAAGAGTATCTATTCCCATTTGACGAAACATAATTGCTAACTCATTGACCAAGGCAATATTCAAGTCGCGCTGAGTGTTTTCAATCACCTTCGCAGCCTCCGCCACCTTCAAAGTCGAAGTCAAGTGGGTACCTGCCTCGATGATCGAACCATATAAGCCATCAACCCAGACCGCAGCCTCTTTTGTGCTGCCGCTGGTCACTTTAGTGATCATGGTGAGTCGATGCTCTTTATCACCCGGATTAATTCGCTCAGGGCTATAGCCGCAAGAAAAACCCTGATTAAAAACAAGGCCTGATTCACGCTCCAAGATTGGCACACACACCTCTTCAGTCGCCCCTGGATATACCGTGCTTTCGTAAATAACCACTGGCATGCTGGCTGAGAAGCGTTGCATCAGTGCTCGACCAACAGTTGCACTAGCTTTCTCTAGTGGTGTGAGATCTGGTCGTTTAGCACTATCGATCGGCGTAGGCACCGTCACAATAAAAACATCTGCTTCTGCCAACTGAGCAGGATCGTTGGTGAACTGAAGATACTGCGACGCTTTCAGCTCCGCAGCACAAATTTCGTTTGTGCTGTCAACCCCCTGGCGAAGCTGCTCTAGCCGCCGAATATTGATATCAAAGCCAATAACCCGACGGTTCAGTGAATAACCAGTACGACGGCAAGCCTGAGGCTTTGCAAATTCCACTGCAAGCGGCAAGCCGACATAACCCAAGCCAATGACCGCGACCGTGCAATTATTGAGAGAAGGAAGGTTTGTCGTCATCAAAAGGGCCCGATCAGAAGCTGAGAAATGGATTATTCATGGTGGAACATCTAGGCCCCGTAAAATTCGCGGTACCAGCTCACAAAATGCGAGACGCCTACTTTCACAGGAGTGTTTGGCTTGAAGCCCGTCCAAGCTTCGAGAGCTGAGGTATCGGCTGCTGTAGCGGGCACATCACCAGGCTGCATGGGCAAAAACTCTTTAATTGCGTTAACACCCAACGCATTCTCGACTGCCTCGATGTAATCCATCAGCGGAGTTGGGGTGGAGTTACCGATATTGAACACGCGATGCGGTGCCCAACTGGTGGACGGATCTGGATGGAAGGGATCAAAGCCAGTCTCAGCTCTCGCAGGCTTATCAAGCAAGCGCACCAGGCTTTCTACAATGTCATCTACATAGGTGAAATCACGAACCATCTCACCGTTGTTGAACACTTGAATCGGCTCACCAGCCAGCATCGCCTTGGTGAACAAAAACAACGCCATATCTGGCCGGCCCCACGGACCATAAACCGTAAAAAAGCGAAGACCAGTAGCCGGGAGACCATAGAGATGGCTATAGGTGTGAGCCATTAATTCGTTAGCCTTCTTGCTGGCTGCATACAGACTCACTGGATGATCAACGCTGTGGTGCTCCGAGAAGGGCATCCGCGTGTTGCCGCCATACACAGAGCTGCTGCTGGCATACACAAGATGCTCCACGCCATGGTGGCGGCAGCCCTCCAGGATGTGGCCAAAGCCCACCAGGTTGCTCTGTATATAGGCCGCAGGATTCTCGATTGAGTAACGAACCCCGGCTTGGGCCGCAAGGTTCACTACCTTCTGAGGCATGTGCTGCTGGAAGGCATATTCCACAGCCTCCCGATCTTCCAGGTCAGCCTCGATCAGCTGGAAAGCAGTACCGGCTGCTGAGGCTGCAGCCTCCAACTGGGCGATGCGCGCGCGCTTAAGGAATGGGTCGTAGTAGGGGTTGACGTTGTCAAAGCCCACCACAGGTGTTCCCTGCTTCAGAATCCGACGGCTTAGGTGATAGCCGATGAAGCCGGCGGCGCCGGTTACCAAAACAGTCATTCAGAGCTGGAAGATAGAGAAACGTAGGATGAAAAACGGTCAAAACCTGTACAACTTATAAAGGAGCTTCTTACGAAGGATCTGCATAGTGATCGTTTGGGCTTCACCAACCCAATCAATCCGGATGGTGTTGTTTGCGAAGCGGACCGGAGGCACTAACTGCTGCCCCTGCGATTGATGCCATGCACCACATTGCTTTCCGAAAGGAGGAACTCCCCTAATTCGCCAGCATCATGCCAGGTGTTTGAAGCTAATTCTACTGGGATTACCGATGGAGTGTCGTTATGCACTTAGAACGTTGCTTAGCACAAAAAGTTCTTCCAGCTGTCAGAGCGAACGGGAGCAGGGCTCAACCGTCTCGGCTATGACAAGTTTATGGTTGATTGTGCCATGGAAGTCGTTCTGCTCGCCAAGGCGTCTAATGCTACAGCCAGTAAGGTCCAGAGTTCTCTCACTCAGGGAAGGAGAGTCAATCCTATGGAAGGAGTTGTCGCAACACGCTGATCAACCCGTTGGATGATGGGTGCTCACTGTCTGCGAATCCGGTGGCACAACTGTTGATAACCGGTGGGGCAGGCTTTATCGGTAACAACACAGCGCTGTTACTGCTGGGGGCAGGCGGGCCACGAGCTACTAGTGTTCGATGATTTCAGCAACAGCAGCCCGATCGCTTGACCGTGTGCGCGAGCTCGCTGGGCCTGCTGCCGCGCCTCGGTTGCGGCAGATGCAAGGCGACATCCGCAACCCCATGGATCTTGAGCAAGCCTTCACCAATGCGCCGTCCGGGGTTGATGCGGTGATCCATTTCGCTGGCCTCAAGGCTGTTGGAGAGTCTGTGGCGAAGCCGCTGCAATACTGGGATGTGAATGTGAATGGCAGTCGCTGCCTGCTGGAGGCCATGCAGACCCATGGCTGCCTCACCCTTGTGTTTAGCAGCAGCGCCACGCTCTACGGCTATCCAGAAGCCGTTCCGATCCCAGAGACAGCTCCGATCAATCCGATCAATCCCTACGGCCACAACAAAGCCGCTGTGGAGCAGATGCTGGCCGACCTGCATGTCAGTGCCCAGGACTCATGGCGGATCGCTTGCCTCAGCTATTTCAACCCGGTTGGCGCCCATCCGTCCGGCCGCATTGGAGAACACCCACTGGGCATCCCCAACAACCTCTTTCCATTCGTGAGTCAGGTGGCCGTTGTCCGCAGAGCACAGCTCCAGGTACTCGGCGGAGACTGGCCCACCCCCGACGAAACGGGCGTGAGTGATTACATCCACGTGATGGATCTCGCCGAAGGCCACCGTGCAGCCCTGAACTGCCTGCTGGCGGAAGCACCGCAGCTGCTCACCCTCAACCTGGGCAGCGGCCAGGGACAGTCCGTCCTGGAGGTGGTGCAGGCCATGGAAGCTGCCAGCGGTCTTTCGATCCCTTACGCGATCACTAAGCGCAGGTCTGGCGATGCCGCCATCAGCGTCGCCGATCCAAGCAAAGCCGCTCAGCGCTTGGGCTGGCGCACCCAGCGCAGCCCCGAAGTCATCTGCCGAGACGGCTGGGCCTGGCAGCAGCAAAACCGCGAGGGATACATGTGAGCAGATTCAGTTGGTGTTGATCAAGCGGAACAAGGTCCAGATCTGCACCAGCCCGCCCAGGGGCTGACTCACCGCGTTGATCGCATCACTAGCTCGAGCCAATGGGCTGCGATTCACCTTCACCGAATCCCCATCCCGCAGCGGCGGATTCTTCTCATTCGATGCCCCTTCCCCCAAGTTGATCTTGAATTTTTTGAGCGTGGCACTGCCATTGCGGTTGATCCGCACCAGCTCCACATTGCCTTTGCTCGCACGCCAGTTCTTCGGGCCACCAGCAGCTAGCACCGCCTGAACCAAAGGCGTGTTGGCCTGCAATTCCACCCGACCTGGTTTGAGCACCTCGCCGATGACATTCACCGTGATCACCTGGGGCGAAAGATTCACCGCGGCCAACTCAACCGCCTCTTTTGGGGTCTCCTCCGCCTGGGTGATCCGGATCGTGTCGCCATCAAACAGAAATGGGTTCTGGCTCTGGTTGCCCTCTAGCACCAGATCCAGCAAATCCAGCTCCGCCTGCTTATAGCTGAGCGGCTTGTCCATGCCAGGCAGGCGCCGCTGCAGCACCACACCGCGCAGGTTGGCCTGCTGCGTGATGCCCCCCGCCTTCTGGATCGCATCCACCACCGTTGGTAAGCCGCTCAACCGAATTGCAGGACCACCCTCGGTTTGACCTGTTTCGCTGGAGGTGAGCGAATAAATCCCCGGGCGCTCCACCTGCCCCACCAAGGCCACCCGAATCGGGCGGGGCTTCACCACCCGCAGTTGCAGATCCGGCCGCAGCAGTTCCTTGCTCATCAGCTGCTGCACCCACACAGTGGCCTGCTGCAAGGTCAGCCCGCTGAGCCGCACACTTCCCACCAGTGGCAACGGCACACTTCCGTCGTTCAGCACCTCCAGAGGGCCGGACAACTCAGCCGCATCAAACAATTTCAAATCAAGTACATCACCGGGTCCAATGATGTAAACGTCCTCCTGTAGGGGCTCTTCGGGTGAGAGAACCGTCTCGGCCGACAGCGCTGGAACCGCTGCCGCCCATCCAAATGCCAGTGACAACGCAAGAGAACGCAACAGGGGCATCGGAGCGACGCACGGACCGAAACAAGGTCGCAAGTGTCCCACGCGTCTCTGGTCAGTCTGGCGCTGGCATTTAAGTTGCTGTTCTGTCACGGGGGGTGAATGTCGAATCTGGTGGCCGCGCCGGGGCAATCACCGGATTTTGATGCCCGCAACGTTCAGACGGTGCGAGTGCACGAGGTCGGCACCAACGAACCCATTGGTACCGAAGACGAAATTGATCTACGCGAACTGTGGCGAGCCCTACAACGCCGCAAAAAGCTCGTCGGGGTGACCGCCGGCAGCATCATCGTGCTGGCAGCCCTGTTCACGACCTATCAACGCCTGTTCCGGCCCGTCTATGAGGGCTCTTTCTCCCTGCTGATCACAGACCCGATCAGCAATGAAGGTGGCGGTCGATCAGGCATGGCCAACGTGGAAGGCACGATGTTCGAACAGCTGGCCCGTAATACCACCAGCAACGACATCCCCACCCTGATCGAAGTGCTGCAAAGCCCAGTGCTGCTTCAACCGGTTGCCGACAAGTTTGAGCTCACTACTGATGCACTGAGGTCGCGCGTCGACATCAGCACGGGTGGCGCCAAACGCAAGGAAGCTGAAGGCGTTCTGAACGTGCGTCTCACCGGCCGCAACCCGATTGAAGACGAGAGGCTGCTCAATGCATTGAGCAACACCTACTTACAGGCAGCCCTGCAGCAGCGCCAGCAACGCCTCGCTGATGGCCTCGCATTCCTCAACAAACAAGCCCCTTCGCTGCAGACCAGGCTCGATCAACTGCAGGGCGAACTGGCGGACTTCCGCACCCGTTATTCGCTGCTGGAGCCCACAGCAGAAGGTGGAGCGCTGAAGAAACGCGAAACCGCCATGGCTGCCCAGGTGCTTGGACTGGAGGCTGATCGCAACCGGCTTCTGAAAGTGCGCGGGGAGATCGCCAGCGGCACCCTCACTGCCCGTGGCTTTCAGGAAGCCATCGGCCAGAACAATGGTGGCGGGCAGGCCAACAGCGGCCTGACCGTGAGCGATGTGGACCAAAGCCTGCTGCAACAACTGCTCAAGGTGGAAACGGAGCTGGCGGAAGCCCGCTCCCGCTACAACCCCGGCTCCTCGATGGTGCTGGGTCTGGAGGAACGGCTCAACCAACTCAGGCCGCTGCTCCGACAAAACCAATTGGAGGCTGCCGATGCGGCCCTAAGCCTCAATGCCGGCCGCTTAGCCACCGCCCGCATGCAACAGGCCACCCTCAACCAGCAGTTCCTGCAGCAGCCGGGCCTGATCAAGCAATACGAAGCCCTTCAGCAACGCCTGGAGATCGCCAAGCAGAACCTCGCTGGTTTGGTGTCGGCCCGCGAGAAATTTCAACTGGAGATCGCCCAGCGCAGCGTGCCCTGGCGCGTGATTGCCGAGCCCACGATCAACCCCAAACCGATCAAACCATCGGTTCCCCGCAACCTGGCCCTCGGCACCGTTCTTGGCTTGGTCGCCGGCGCAGCTGCCGGGCTGCTGCGCGACCGCATGGACCATGTGTTCCACCACGCCGGTGAAGTCAAAGACGACCTCGGCCTGCCCCTGCTTGGTCACATCCCGCACGTGGAGTTTTTCAAAGGCGTCCGGGAAGACAAACGCTTCCTGCTTCAAGAACTGGACAGGTCCGTAACCGGCGAAGACGACCCCGAAGCCGCCAAACAGCGTCGCTACCAGCGATTTTTATATCAGGAAGCCTTCCGCAACTTGTTCACATCCATCCGCTTCCTCAACAGCGACCAGCCGTTGCGCTCCATCGCCCTGACCAGTTCATTGCCGGCAGAAGGCAAGTCCCTCGTGAATGTACTGCTGGCCAAGACCCTCTCGGAAATGGGCCAGCGAATCCTTCTGATTGACGCTGACCTGCGCAAGCCGCAGATGCACGTGCGCCTCGGCCTCAACAACCTCAGTGGCCTCAGCAACGTGCTCACAGAAGACGACCAGACCTGGCGTGATGCCGTTCAGACCGTTCCCGGTTACCAGAACTGGAGCGTATTGACCGCCGGCAGGAGGCCACCGGACCCCACCCGCCTGCTCAGCTCCAACCGCATGCGCTCGCTGGTGAACGAACTTGAGGCATCAGGCCAGTTCGATCTGGTGCTGTTTGACACGCCACCTGTGCTCGGCCTGGCTGATGCCGCCCTGGTGGCTGAGCACTGCGACGGTCTCATGCTGCTTGTCAGCCTGGATCGCGTGGATCGCTCCCTTCCGAAGGAATCCGTCTCACGCATCCGCAGCAGCGGCGCGCCGCTGCTGGGCATCGTCACCAACGCCCTCAAGCCTGAAAAGCAAAGCGCTGCCTATGGCTACGGCAAATACGGCTATGGCAAGTACGGCTACGGCAAATACGGCTATGGCGGTTACGGGGGTTATGGCTACGGCGGCTATGGCTACGCCGCTTACGACACCTCCGCCGCCTACGCCTATTACGCCAATGATGAGGACGACACCCAGTCCAGTGACAACGGCGATTCACCCGCAGCCGTGACAACCCGCAAACGCCGCAGCCTGCAGCCATCCAGCAATGGCAATGGAAAAGTCAACGACAAAGCGCCAAACCTGCGCGATCGTTGGCGGGCCCAGCGTCAGCGGCTGATGAAGTGGCTGGACAACTGATGCAACGCTCCCGTTATTTCCGCATCAACTGGGTGCTGGTCGATCAACTCGCCATTGGCCCAGCCCCTCGAGCCGAACGCCACCTTGATCGCCTGCGTGAAGCCGGCATCCAATGTGTGCTCAGCCTCTGCGCCCCCGACGAAGCCTCACCACCTGCAGGCTTGGACGACGGGTTCCGCACCAGTCGTTACGTTTTGCCGGATCACCGTGCCGGCCGTCTTCCCACTCTGGCTGAACTGGAAACAGCACTGGGTCATCTGGCCGAGCTGCAGCAGCACGGTCCGGTCTTCGTTCACTGCGTAGCAGCGATGGAGCGATCGCCCCTGGTCTGCCTGGCCTGGTTGGTGCGCCAGCACCGCATGAGCCCAGAACGAGCCCTCGATTACCTAATGCAGCAGCATCCCGGCACGAACCCCTTGCCGGGCCAGTTGGCCTTGCTGCATGAGCTGCGGGTTCAACCAACTGCAGCCTGATTTCATGAGTGAAGGCCGCAGGTTGAACAAAACCGGGATTCGCTGTGCCTTGGCAGCACTGGCTCTGTTCGGCGGGCTGCTTGAGATGCGCAGTACCGGAGCGCTGGAGTGGGAACCGGTGGAGGGTGCCCAGCAAAACATCAGCGAACCTGAGCCGATCAAGCAAGACACTCAGCACGGCACTGCATTGACCTGGACATCAGTTGACTCATCAGACGCAACGACCCAAGAGCAGCAGGGGTTGAACTGGACAGCCGTATCTGAGACAGACCAAACCGAATCCGACTCCATCAATAGTGCGGTCGTCTGGGAGCCGATTCAGCCGGGAGAGGTCATCACGGCCGAGGAACTTGAAGTAGAAGAAGACCCTGATGAGGTTTTGGTAACGACCGAACCAAGCGGACCCACCTTTGCTAACGACAAAGCCATCTGGAGGGACGACACTTGGCATCCCCAGATCAGCAGCTTGGTCCCCGTTGGCTTCGGTCCTAAAGGCACCATGGTGTCTTTTGGGATGTATGGCTGGGATTGCATCCCAACCACTGCTGGACCGTGCAGGCAGCCAAGTGACCTAAATGACTATTTAGAGGAAGTAGAGCAACGGGGCGAAGCAGAATGGGAGGGATCCATCGGTATAGGAGACACAAGACAATTGCTAGGCCTAACAGTGACGGGAATGTTTGAAGAAACAAATCTACCATTGGGAGGCAGAAATGATTACGAAACTGAAAATCCGCGTGGAATTTTAGACAACTATTACGTTGGCATGCACCTCTCCAGAAGCATCGGCGACGATACATCAGTACGGGTTGGAATCAAGAACTGGATCGATGTACGAGACGAAGATCAATCGGGCATGCGTCCCAAAAGTAGTTATGGCGTAATCAGCCAACGCTTTCGATTAAGAGAAAAGCAATCCAACTGGTTCCCGAACCTTTACCTCACAGCCGGCCTGGGCAATGGTGAATTTCGACCCGTCGATAAAAAGTTCAAAGCCGTCATTGCAGGGCAACGTGCTCAGGGTTGCATCACCTATGGAGCACCCAAAGGGAAAGCGTGCTCTACAGAAACCTTGAACAAAATCGGAGGACGATACTTCAGCTATGGTGAATTAGTCCCCATTGGCGCCCTTGCGCTTGAAGTTTATCCCGGCTTCAATCTAATTGGGGAATGGAACGAAGGCAATCTTAAGGCTGGGTTTAGCGTTCGCCCCTTTAAAAATGCTGGACTCATCTTCACATCTATGTGGGGCTCGCTACTGAAAAACTGTGACTGGGGGTGCAATGTTTCCATACCAGGACTAAAAGGCGGCGCACCAATCGACGAAGACCTGACTACAGATAGAATTAAGTGGTCGTTCAATCTTACCTATAATCTTTCCTTTTAAGACTAGAGAGCAATCCCAAAAATCCTTAACTCTGAACAAGTGACATAATGGAAGCACAATCTTACCTCTATTCTGCCCTTAATCCATCCAATCAATGCTATTAAACTATCACACCAGGTATCGGCAGTCGACATTTAGGCTGAGAGACACAATATCCTCGCTCCACAGAACGAATGCAGCGACAACTCACAACAAGCATGGGCTTTTAGCCAACTAAAAAGGCATGGCCAACCTTCTCGAGCTGATGGGGCAATCAGTTGAATCACTCAATCAAAAGCTGGAAGACCAGCTCAGCTCGCCACTTGATCAAGATCTCTACCTTTCGGTCCAGACACCGAGCTGGAGCATTACCGAGATCACTGTCAAGACATCAGCCTTGCGGGCTGATCAGATCAGTTGCTCAATGTATGTCGAAGGAGCAAGCACAAATGGAGTCGCCATCTTTGACAATAAGTCACAGACTTACAACATTCAGTACAGACTCTTCTGGCAAGATTCCGTCATTCCAGAACTGATCAACCTGGCAATCCACCCAGGCGCTAGCTGTAAAATAACAAAAATATCAGCGTCAGAACATATATCGCCATGGCAAATCATGAAAACAATAAGAAAAGACGTACCGATGAAAAATCGCGACGACGCCCTGCAATGGGCATGCATTCATGGATTCCAAGAATATAACTACCTTCACCAAGACGAAGAAGCTATTCACTCTTTGAATCAGCTCATCGGCACAATACAAAAGCATCGTCGATTTGAATGTTATCTATGGAACGCACGATCGGATGTGCAAAGCAGCTTTTCGACAATCAACAATCCAGACTTCGACCGCTGGGTAAGCAACCACAGCCATGAAGATCATAGGCTCCCAATCAGGCCACAAAAAAATATTCTTCAAATTCGATCACCAAATTGCAAATTGTGGAGCCAACGAATGTTTGGCGTTAATTTATTTGGCTACTACAGTGAAGCTTTAGGCATTGGAGAG
Organism: Synechococcus sp. KORDI-49; assembly: GCF_000737575.1. Taxonomy (NCBI): domain Bacteria; kingdom Bacillati; phylum Cyanobacteriota; class Cyanophyceae; order Synechococcales; family Synechococcaceae; genus Synechococcus; species Synechococcus sp. KORDI-49. Next base: position 1,115,580 of record NZ_CP006270.1, read on the forward strand.
GACTGCCGCACTGCTCATGCGGCGCTTGAAATGGCTGGCATCCCCACCAAAATCAATGACATCCCTACAAAGCAATGTCCAAAAGAATTAAAACAAGCCTTTTTAGATCAGCCTGACGACATAGCCCCCTTTGCATTCAATCTCTTTTGCATAAACTGCGAAGAACATGCGCGGATTCTTCTTGAGCTTGGCAAAGGGGTGTCTGCCAATCGTTACAATATTGGGTATTGGCCTTGGGAATTAGAACGCTGGCCCAAGCAATGGCGACCAATGATCAGCCTGGTTGATGAAATTTGGTCATCAAGCCTTCACACATACAACAGCCTTGAACCTGAGATCAAGTTCAGAAGCAGACCTGCATTACAGCATCTCCCACTGAGCGTTATTGCAGATAAACCACAATCACAGCAAGAGAAGGCGAAATGGCGACAATTATTCAATATAAATACCGATACTGTGGTCTTTATCTGTTCTTTTGATGGTCGCTCAGGATTTTGGCGCAAAAACCCCTGGGGGTCTGTCAAAGCATTTCAACTGGCCTTCCCAACCAATCAACAATCACTAGAAGGTGCTCAAAATAATGTTCAGCTTGTGATTAAGTGCATGCATGGTAAAATTGACCAAAATGCTTTAAGAGAGCTAGGAAGAATCTGCGCATCCGACTCTCGCATTCTGTTAATTAACTCCAAGCTTTCCAGAGAAAATCTTCTTGGATTATACGGATGCTGTGACGCGCTAATTTCTCTTCATCGTGCAGAAGGATTTGGACGCAACCTTGCTGAGGCTTTTCTTGCTGGCCTCGATGTGATTGCTACTAATTACTCTGGAAATCTAGACTTTTGCGATGGGCCTCTATATCATCCAATTAATTTCAAAAAAACCGAATTACTTAGAAGTCATTACCCTCATGGCGAAGGCCAGATCTGGGCTGAACCGAGTTTACATGATGCCGCGATTGCGATGCAGAAAGTTTATCAGAAGCGATCAAAATCTTTGGCAACTACAAGTTCACTCCACAGAGACAGAGAAACCTACAGAGAGCGCTTTTCAATCCAGCGAATTGGACGGCTGTATGCAGAGCGACTTGAACAGATCTGGAGCAAAAAGAAATCCCTAGAAGAAACTCTTTACTGGCAAGACAATTAGATCTAATTCATCATTTAGCTTCTCACAAAGTAACCAGCATAGGTGTGCTTCCAAGATGGCCAAACCAACAAACATCTTCTGAGACAAGATCAATTCGCAACAATCTTGAGCCATGATCGGCCGGCAAAGGAATTTCAAGCTCAATGAATAACTGCTGACCCGGGGAAACGTCTTGACCTAAATCAAACCGCTTATAGGAATCATTGATAAGCAACTGATCGAGGCTTAAGAGCTGAACTCCAACCTTGACAATTCCAATATCCGCAAAATTTCTACAGAGCCATTTAGAGGAACCTGTATTTAAGATCTTCATCGACAGCTTTAATTTGTATTCGAACTCCTCCCTGCGCAATAGCTCAATAGCGCAAGCCAGACCTTCTGCCGAACGACTATCCGGAACAAACTCCCCCTTTGAAAGAAAGAATATTGTTTTATTCGACATTGTCTGGGTACAGCTTTTCAGTATTTGACCTGAAGTTTCAATACTCATTGCATTGTTTAAAATCTGCCGATGCTGATCAGGCTGTACGTATCCATCACTGAGAATAGCTGTATTTAAATCACCAAACCCAACCGATTTAGCGACATCATTGATTTCCTGAAGATTGATATCATTCTCCAGAACGCTGTAGCTGCTCATCTCAATTTGAGACTGGGCAGAGCGGGAGTGATGACGACCAGGTTCAGCGAAACCTGCAATGCCTCCAGGCTTTAAGACTCGATAAATCTCGGATAAAACCTGATGAATGTTTGGAACATGATGAAAACCGTCATTAAATATCACACGATCAATTGAATCACTCTCAAGCTCAAGTTGGTGACCATCAAAAAGTAAAAAGCTTGGTTCTGCGATCGGCTGCCTAACCAATGGTAGCTTTTGAAATAATTGCTTCCCAATTTCTAGAGCAGCTGGCGAAACATCACAAGCAATCACGTGACAGCGCAACTCACAAAGATAACGACTAAGCCAACACGATCCAGCTGCCATTTCTAAAACAGTCATTGATTTCCCAAGGCGCAGCCCCTTGATCAAAAGACCTATATTCATTAACAAATCAGGAACCTCCCGAATATCACTGAATGGTTTACTCAACAGATGCGTCAAGTCTGTTACCGAGGAAAAATAATTATCTGCCGATTGATTCAATCTTTCGACTGACGTGTGTCGAATAACATCCTTGGGATCAATCACGACAGATTATTTTGATAGTAGAAGGTGATAATAGCCCTAATCAATTGATCTGGACCTATATCCAAATTCTGGCACAGCATGGGGATCCCCTGGGAGTTCCTCTAGGAAGTAGCCCTGTTGAGTCACAACCATGCCAATCCAACGTTCCATGGCGTGCGCCATCGTCCCATCGGTTTGACCACTCTCAGGCTCGAAAGAATTGAGCGTTAATCCAAGATCTAATAAAGGACTCAGCGAAGCTAAGCGACCACAAAACATACTCCCAGCAATGAATCGACTTGACAAAATGCTTTTCCCATTCAATCCCGACTGACGTTGTAAATCAAGCAAATGTTTTCCATTATTTTGTAGCAGCAAACTCATCGGAACCAAAGTTCCTGCAGGTGCTTGTAGCCCAAGAGTTGGTTCTTGAGCAAGCCTCGACGGCAGAGCTTCCAACTGCTCTAAATTGATGAGGGATGAAATTAAATGTTCCCCCCAGTCACCGCCATCAACGAGATGAGGTGATGACTTCGTGTGCAGCTTGATGAAGGCCTGGTGCTCATGACGCAAAGCCTCAGGGAGCAGTTGAAGTATGAACGGAGCCAAATCACGCCCTCTGTTCGGAACGCCAAATAGGCGAACGCATGGCCAGCTCTGACGGCGTAACAACTCGACGACTGCAGGAAGTTGCCAGATCGGCGTACTCACATAGAGATCGAGGCCCGAGCTCATGTCAGGACGTAATCGCTTTAACAAAGCAGCCAGGCCATCTAAATAGTAACCATGGAGAAAAAGAGCCACATGGTGATTGACTGGTTGTCCCCATTTGCGTGCCTGAATTGGTAACACTTTTATGTCTTGATCAATCTTGAATGCTGCCTTGCTTTGAGGTTCCCACCAGTCGCAATGACCAGCCCAGCTTTCAAGAATCACCAGCGCATCAGAGGCACCATTTCGCTGCAAGTCAGCCCAATGACTTAAGTGCTGCAGCCACTCTCTATAACGCAGAGCGTTGGCGTTGATGTATCTACTGCGTTCTTCTGCGCTCAGAGCCCGAACGGCAGGAATTTGCCAATCAACTCCACTATCCCGCCAATGCGCATCATGGAGATGAATCTCGTAATTGACACGATGCTCTATCGAGGAAAAATTGGGCAATAAAACTCGCTCATAACATCCATCGAACTGGTTAGGGGAATGACCAACCAGACCAAATAACAAGGGAATCTGAGAACAACCAAGCTGTTCAAAACACTCTCGCAGCATGGAGCAGCAGCTAGTCTCAGAATCAAGGCCTAAACATTCACGCACAAACAGAAGCGTTCTTGTGTTGAGTCGGAAAGCTTTGGGGTGAAGCAACCAAGGCAAGAGATCCTGAATGATTTGCTTAAGCTGCTCTTTATGAACAGAGGTTGTGATCTCCAACTCGAGTGCCACAGGCAAACCTGCGTCAATCGCAAATAGTGAGGATGCCTCGTCCAAAGGAATGGATCCATCCGACTGGATCCTCAATGAAACCAACCAGCCAGCGACCCCAAGGCATCTTGCGGCCTCGAGCGACTCAGAGGCCTGAGCAACCTCCACAAGGGGCAGACGACAAAGCCAACGTGCCATGCCCTGACATTAGGCCGATCATGATGCCAGAACCGGTCGACGCCCCTACATGACCTCTTGGAGTTCACCCTTCCCCTGCAACCAGCTGATCAGACAGCAGCTTGAAGATGCTGATATACAAAATATTGAATTTCCAGGGCCTCCGAATTCCCTGATCGTGGTACCCAGACCGGATGATGTCTTAAGAATTTGGGCAGACGAGACAAAGGTTACAACTGACTTGCTGCAACAACTCGAACAAGGACTGGACCAGGTTCGCGTAATTCAACAGGCTGGAAGACACAAGGTTCTAGCTGAATGTCAAATACCAAATCACCTCGGCAAGCAAACCAAAAATGCCAAGGAACCTGATAGCTATATCGCCTTTCTCCTGCTTCAATTGCCCGAACTGATCAAGACCTATTTAGACATTGATCCGGCCTATTATCAGCGACTCAAACAAGCATCAGCAAGCACCAAATCCGTACTGCAGCAGTGGCTTTCCGTACAAAGCCAACTCGAGAAACAGCGATCAATCCATTCAAGGATTGAGTCGCTGATGGAACAACAAAGAGATCAGCAACGCCGTATCCTTCGACTGCTTATTTCACTGAAGGGAAACGGCCAGTAGGAGTTGCACCAAGTTGTGCGCTGATTTCTGAAAAAACGATTTCTGATATCTCTACGGACAATTCCTGGTACTGCAACCAATCTGGAATAGCCCCCCAGGAAGAATCCTCCAAGCTCCGCCGCTTCTGCAAGACAGACAACAAACCCATTTCGATCACATCACTGTCGGGATCCATCAGAAGCGCGTCACGTAACGAGCTCACGGCTTGATTCAGCTGACCAGACCGAGCCATCGCCTCTGCTTGCCGCACCCGTTCCAGCGCCAGACGTTGATTCCGCTGACGTTCCGCTGCGTAGTAGTAGTGCCCCAAAAGCCCCTCCACCATCGATTGGATCTCAGTGTCATCACTCGCCGCGGCCATCCCCCGCCAGGCGTCACAGGCTTCCTCTGCGCGCTCCAGCTGCACCAACGCTCGAGCCCGGTTGTCCTGCAGCCATGGAGATTGATACCCCTTCTCCAGAGCCAGATCCATCAACGCCAGAGAGAACTCAGCCTGATCCGCCTCCCGAGCCGCAATCGCTTCTTCCAGGAGAGCGTGTTCAAAAGCCGGTGAAGGCTGCTGCTCAGCAGTCAGCCGCTGCAGCCGCAAATCAAAGCTTGCCGCCAGCTGCTGCGCTGCTGCCAGAAAGGCAGGCTGTTGAGCCTCCAACTGCAGCCGCTTGAGCATGGCCTGAGCAGCTGTCTTCAAAGCGTCGTCCTGGCCAGCAGCCAGCTGCTGCCAGATCGCCTCGGCCTCCTCACGCCGCTGCAGCTGCAGCAGGCACCGCGCCCGGTGGTCAGCAATCCAGCCGTGACGAAGCCCCCGAGCCTCAACAGCCTCCAGAAGTTGCAGAGCCAGCTCCGCCCGCCCCTCCTGCCAGAGCCCCTGGGCCTCCTTCAGCAGACCCTTCACGGGAGCGGCCTCTGCACCGGCGTCCTGTAGGTGCCGCGGCGCAATTCCCAGCCGATGGCAGTCCTCCAGCAGCTGCTCCAGCAGATCCATGGCCTCAAGACACTGCGGGTACTTTGGGACGACGCGATCGCGAGGCGCACGCAGCAACGCCATGGGTCAGTCCTCCACCACCCTCACCTTGGAGGATTTGTTCGATGCACAGGGCGAAATCATTCAGCTCCAGCCTGGAGAGACCCTGCTCGAACCCGGCACAGCGCCTCCTGGCATCTGGCTGATCAAGAGCGGCAGCGTGCGCAGCCTGGCCCAGGTGCCTCCCAGCCGACAGTGGCGCACGATCGAGCGCCATGGCCCCGGAGAGCTGGTGGGATGGCTGAGCCTGCTGAACGGGCGACCGATTGAACATCTGCGCGCCGCAGAGGCCAGCGAGCTGCTGTTTCTGCCCGCAGCAGACTTTCAACAGTTCTCCAAGAACAAACCGGAACTCAGGCAGTGGTGTGCTCAACAGACCCCCGCGATTGAGGCGGTGCATCTGTTGCAGCAACTCGCTCATGCCGATCAGGGGCGCAGCCGGCAGCTGGAGCAATGGCAGCAACTACTGCCCCAGCTGCACTGGCTGGTGGATCAACCCCCGGGCCTGGCTGAGCTGGACCTCCCCGGCCACTGGTACCGGCCGGACGCCAGCCTCTGGAGCCAGCCCGCCTCCGATCAACGGCTGCAGCAACGGCTGATCTGGCTGCCGGATCCCGAGCTGGAAGCCAATCGTGCCGCCTTTCAGGCGGAATTCGACGACCTCGTGCGCCCTGCCAAGGGTTCTGAATCAGCCAAGCGAGATCAGCCACTGCAGCTGAACCGGGCCAGCGGCCCCCGCGACATCCCGATGGCCATCTGCCAGGCGGTGGCCGAGGTCCACGGCGTGCCAGTCCACAAAGACAGCCTGTGGGATCAGATCAACGGCCTGCTGGAGCGGCAACCGAGCCTGAATCTGTACAACATCGGCCAACTGCTGACGGGTCTGGATCTGTCGGTGGCCCTGATTCAGCTGCCCCTGCCCCAGCTGGCCCGCATTCCCACTCCGGCGGTGATCGAACACCAGGGCAGCATCGCCCTGATCGACGGCATCGACCCCGATGGCCAGCTGCGGCTGCTGGAACCGGAGCTGGGGCCACTGCGCGTGCCAGCGGCGGATCTGCTGCCCGAGGGCCAGGAACGGCTGCCGTTGCTGCTGATCCGGCGTCGCCCGGGCAGCAAGGAGAAGCGGTTCAGCTGGAGCTGGTACGGCCCCTACCTGCTGCCCCACCGCCAGGAACTGATCCAGGTGCTGGCCTGCTCGGCGGTGATGTCGGTGCTGGGCATCGTGATCGGCCTCGGCATCTTCCGCATGATCCAGGCCATCGGCGGCGGCACCGACGCCATCGATGGCGTGATCAGCATCGGCGTGATCCTGGTGGTGGCCTGCGTGCTGGAGGCGATCGTGACTGCCCTGCGCAGCCTGATCTTCACCGGCATCGCCAACCGGGTGGACATGGACACCCGCGAAACGATCCTTGACCGGCTCGTGCGCCTGCCCCAGGGCTTCTTTGATGAACGCCCCGTCGGCCGCATCACCTACTACTTCACCCAGCTGGATCGGCTGCGGGACTTCCTGATCGGCAAAGCCCTCACCAGCATTCTCGATTTCGGTTTCAGCTTTCTCTACCTGGCGGTGCTCTGGTGGATCAGCCCCACCCTCACCCTGATCACCCTCAGCGCCCTGCCCCTGTTCGTGGTGCTGGCCTTCATCGCCAATCCCTTGGTGGATCACCAGATCGACCGCACCGTGGCCGAGGGGGTGAAGACCAACAGCTACCTCACCGAAGCGATCACCGGCATTCAGACGATCAAGTCGCAGAACGCCGAACTGAAGACCCGCTGGGAGTTCCAGACCCGTTACGCCAGCTTCATTGGTGAGGACTACAAGCTCAAGGTGAGCGGCGAGACGATCCAGGCGCTCGCCAAGTTCATCAATGAACTGAGCTCGATCGCCCAGATGGTGGTTGGCATCTATCTGGTGTCGAGAGGTGATCTCAACATCGCGGCCCTGTTCGCCTTCCGGATCATGGGCAACAAGGTCACCGGCCCGATGATCCAGCTGGTGCAGACCTGGCAGGAGTTCAAGGTTCAGTCCAACAACCTCACACTGGCCGCCGACATCGTCGACCGCCCCACCGAACAGTCCGACCTTCAGGCCGCCAACATCCCGATGCCACCCATCGCCGGCAGCGTTTCGGTTCAAGGGGTGGACTTCCGCTACAGCGAGGACGGCCCTCAGATCCTCCACAACGTGTCGATGGAGGTGCCGGAGGGCACCTTCGTGGGCATGGTGGGCGGCTCCGGATCGGGCAAATCCACAGTGCTCAAGCTGCTCTCGCGCTTCTACGAACCAGAGAACGGCCGCATCCTGATCGACGGACTCGACATCGCCAAGGTGGAGCTTTATTCCTTGCGCCGCCAGATCGGTGTGGTGCCCCAGGACTCGCTGCTGTTCGACGGCACGATCAAGGACAACCTGCTGATGGTGAAACCGGATGCCAGCAGCGAGGAGCTGATCCGCGCCGCCCGGATCGCCTGCGCCCACGACTTCATCATGGAGCAGCCCCAGGGCTACAACTCTCCGGTCGGCGAACGGGGTGCCGGGTTGTCTGGCGGGCAGCGGCAACGCATGGCCTTGGCCCGCGCTGTGCTGCAGAACCCCCGCCTGCTGATTCTGGATGAGGCCACCAGTGCCCTGGATGCCCGCACCGAGCGCCAGGTGTGCCTCAACCTGTTCGACGCCTTCCGCGGCCGCACCGTTTTCTTCATCACCCACCGGCTGGCCACCGTGCGGCCGGCGGACATGATCGTGCTGATGGATCAGGGAGCGGTGATGGAGGTGGGAGACCACGCTGAGCTGATGCAGCGTCAGGGCTGGTATTACGGGCTCCATCAGAGTCAGCACCAGGAGGGGGTGAGCTGATGCAGCCCTGGAGCTTCAATCAGCCTGTTCTGCTCAACAAATCCCGGCGCAACCGCTCGGTGCTGGTGTGGACCATCGCCGGGGCCACCGCCTTCGCCGGAGCCTGGGCCTTTCTGGCACCGCTGCCGGAGACCGTGGCTCTGCAGGGCAAGCTGCAGCCGGCCCGACCGGTGCAGGACATTGAGTCCGCCGTGGATGGTCTGGTGGCTGCGGTTCCCGTGAAGGAGGGCGACAGCGTGGCGGTGGGCGATCTGCTGGTGCGCTTCGATCCCCGCGATGCCGAAACCCGCCTGCAGGCGGCCCGCCGCAAACGCGGCCAGCTGCAAAGCCAGATCGCCATCAACCGGGTGATCCTGGGCGAGCAAGCCGAAGCGGACCTCACGGCCAATCAACAACGGCAGCTGGAGACCCAGCGCCGCAAGTACAACAGCGACAACGTCGCCGCCCGCGAGGCCCTCGCCCGCAGCACCACCCGCCTCGAAGGCCTGCGTCAGTCACTGGAAACCGCCGAGAACATCACCCTGCGCTTCAGCCGGCTGCTCCAGGACGGTGCCGCCAGTGAAATGCAGGCCCTCAGGGCCCAAACCCAGGTCGACAACTTCCGCAACCAGATCGCAGCGGAGGAACGGGAGGTGGCCCGTCTGGAGGCTCAGGCCAGCTCCACCAGCGCCGGCAGCGAATCGGAGCTGCGTCGTGCCATCGAAACCAACCTGCGTGGCATCACCGACCTCGACCGCGAAATCCGTCAGATGGAGGTGCGCCTGTCGGTGATCGACGTGCGGGCACCGATCGCCGGCGTGGTCTTCGACCTCAGCGTCAGCCCCGGCAGCGTCGTAAAGACCGCCTCCGAAGAGAAACCGCTGCTGAAGATCATTCCCCAGGATCAGCTGCAGGCGAAGGTCTACATCCCCAACAGCGCCATCGGCTTCATCCAGCCGGGGCAGCGGGCCGATGTGGCCGTCAACTCCTTCCCCCGCGGCGACTACGGCTTCATCCCCGCCACGGTGGAGCGTGTTGGCTCCGATGCCCTCACCACAGCCGAACAGCGCCGGGTGCTGGGCACCGAGGAACCGGGCCTGTTCTTCCCCGCTGTGCTGAAGCTCAGCCGCCAGACCCTGCAGGCCGGCCAGCGGCAGGTGCCGCTGCAACCGGGCATGAGCCTGGTGGCCGATGTGCACCTGCGCAACCGCCGCTTCATCTCCTCGATCGCCGGCGGGCTCGACAATCGCCTGCGCGCCCTGGAGCGGATGCGCTGATGCTGCATCCCCTCTGGCCCTACCGCCCGGCCAAGGCGAGGACGCCCTTCGCGCGCCTGCGACTGCGTCTGCGCCGCCTGTGGGCCTGGCTGAAGCAGAAGCGTCAGCGCATCGCGCTGGTGCTGATCGGCTACGTGCTGGTTTGGTCCATCCCGCTGCTGCTGGGGGAGCCGCTGCTCACCGTGTTCGCACTGCTGCCGCTGCTGTTGGTGCCGCCGGTGGGCCTGCTGATCTATCGCCTGGTGTGGAAGGAGTTCCACGCATGAGCGAAACGGACTGGATCGAACTCAGGCCGGGAGTTCCCTGGACCACAGCGACGGAACTGAACCGGATCGCGCGCCAGCAGGGGCTCTGCCTGGCGATGGCCCAGGCCAGCGTCTACGACGAGATCTGTCAGGTGATCGACCTGCCCGAGCAGATCGAGCAGCGCCTGGTGACAACCTATGAGGCGGGCCAGGGCATCAACACCAGCGATCAGCGCCGGCAGTTCCTGCAGCAACGCGGCTGGAGTGCCGAGGATCTCCGCTACTTCGCCACCAAGGGCGAGCGGGTGGCGCGGTTCCGCCACCAGGTGTTCGCCGACGAAGTGGAGCTGCGCTTCCTGGCCAGCAAACTGGACCGTGATCAGATCCACTATTCCCTGATCCGGGTGCGCAATGGCGACCTGGCCTTCGAGCTGCACCAGCGGCTTCAGGAGGGAGAAGCCAGCTTCGAGGAGCTGGCTGCCTGCTATTCCGAAGGCGATGAGCGCCACAGCGGTGGTCGCGTCGGGCCTGTGCCCCTCAGTCAGGCCCATCAACGGGTGGTGGAGACCCTGCGCATCAGCCAACCCGGCCAGCTCTGGCCTCCCTTCTTTCTAGTGGACATCTGGCTGATCCTGCGCCTCGACGCCTGGCAGGGAGCCCGCCTGGACGACGACACGCGCACGGAGCTGCTGCAGGAGCTCTTCGACGACTGGCTGCACCAACGCGTGATGCGGCTGCTCGACGGCGAGCAGCCCGACCCGTTACCGGTCCACCTGCTCGGCCGCGAGCTGAGCAGCGATCTCGCGTAAGTCGCGCGTCAGCCAATCCGGCAGCTGATCGGCAGACTCCACCGTGACGCTCTCCAGCGGCACAAACAGCAGCAGGGCAAGCAGATAGCCCGCAGCCCTGGGCTGGCTCAGGTCTCGCGCCAGCGGCAACAGCTCCCGGCGGGCCCGTTCATCGGTGGCATCCAACAGCTCATCACCGAAGCCCGCCAGCAACAGAGCACGGGTGATCGCACCAACGGCCGTCTGATGCAAGGTCTGCAGCTGGGCCACCTCCACATCCAGCCACAGCTGGGCCACCACCCGCCGCAGGCCACACAACTCCTCAAGGGTCTCCTGATCCAGAGGCGTCTGCTTGTACTGGCGGATCAGCGCCCGCATCCGCGCCAGCACCTCGGCATCGCGGAACCAGGCCATGGCCTGCTCACCGCGGCGTTGCGTCAGCGGTACCGGTGCATCCGCCCCCGCCTTCAACAGACCGGCCGGCTGGTTCAGCTGCTCCTCCAGCTCCGGTGCGCAGTAGGCCACGTAATCCCCCAGCAACCAGTCGGGCAGAACCTGCAGCGGCTGGCTCACCTTCAACGCTCCGGGCCGGGTGTACGGCATCAGGGCCAGCACCCAGCTGATCTGCCGCACCTCCTCGCCGGGTTTGGCCATGCCGTGGGCCAGCTGATCACGCCAGCGCTGCTCATCACCGGCCAGATCCTGCTGCACCAGCGGCCCCTGCAACAGCAACCGCTGCAGCGTTCCCAGCTCACCCGCGTACAGCGCCTCCAGCTGATCCACGGGCGCGTCCAACCAGAAGCGCGAGAGCCGATGACGGGCCAGACGGGCCGCCTGCAGGGTGGTGACGGTCGGCTGATGCTCCGCCTCCCGCAGCAGATCCGTGAGCCGGGCCACGGACCAGGGGGCGGCGACAGGATCCAGCTGCAGGCCCGCCCTGGCAGGCGGTGGAATCTCCACCGGGCCGGGTGCCACCAGATCAATGCGGTGCAGGTCGCCGTTCAGCCGTTGACGGATCCAGCTGCGCAGCCCCATGGGACCATCCGAGTCAGGAGCTGGAGATTAAGCCGATCGGCATAGGGTCCTCACCATGCACCTGCTGCTGATCCACCAGAACTTCCCGGGGCAGTTCCGCGACCTCGCGCCCCTGTGGCTGGCAGCCGGACATCAGGTGCGCGCCATCGGCTCGGAACAGCAGCCCCCCCGCGGTGAGCACTGGGAGGGGCTGATCTACCACCGCTATCACTTCGAGAATCGGGATGAGCCCTCCTTGAAGGAGCGCGCCGCCGGAGTGGCCCTGCTCTGCCGCCAGCTGCTGGAGAGCGGTGTGCGACCCGATCTGGTGCTGGCCCACAGCGCCTGGGGGGAGGCCCTGCAACTGCGGCGCATCTGGGGATCTGCCATGCCGATCGTGGTGTACCCGGAGCTGTGGGGTCATCCCCGGGCCCTTGGCTTCGGTTTCGATGATGCGCTGGCAGGTCTGGCGCCGGTGGGCGACGGCTTCTGCCGCCAGAATCTGTTGGCTGATCTGGCCCTGGCCCAGGCGGATGCAGCCGTGGTAGCCAGCCGCAGCCAGTTGGCGAGCTTTCCGGCTCCGCTGCAACGGCAGCTCATGCTGCTGCCCGAGGGGGTGGACCTGGAGCGGATCAAGCCGGACCGACAGGCACGGCTGAGCCTGCCGGAGCACGGGCTGGAGCTGGCGGCGGGCCAACCTCTGGTGACCCTGATCTCACGGAACCTGGAGCCGCTGCGCGGCCTGCGCCAAGCACTGCGGGCCTGGCCCCTTGTGCGTCAGCACCTGCCTCAGGCACAGCTGCTGCTGGTGGGGAAACAGGAGCAGGGCTACGGCGTGGAACCGCCCCGGGGCAGCAGCCATCTCATGGATGCATTGGAGGGCATGAATGCCAGTGGCATCAGCGTTCTGAACTGGTTAGCCCACCCCCAGATGCTGCAGCTGCTGCGCTGCAGCGGCTGCCATCTTTCCCTCAGCTACCCCTACACCCTGTCTTGGAGTGTGCTGGAAGCGATGGCCTGCGGGGCACCACTGATCAGCAACATCGGCAGCCCGATCGCCGCCGATCTGGAACACAACAAGGACGCCCTGCTGGTGCCCTTCAACGATGTGGAGGCACTAGCTCAGGCCGTGGTGGCCCTGCTGCAGGAGCCAAAACGAGCGCAACAACTGGGAGATCAGGCCCGCGAGACCATGCAGCGCTCCTTCAACCTCGCGGCTGCCGCTCAGGCCTATGAGGATCTGTTCAGCCACCTGATCAGTCCGAAAAAGCCATAAAAGCAAGGGCGTCAGGTGGTGAGGTGGCCACAAGAGGTGCATCTTTCATCCGAAAGCCTTACATTTCCGCGGAAGCGTCTCTATTCCATTCCCCATGGCTACCTCCATTGAGGGTTCCGCCGGTAACGACCTGGTCATCCCAGATGATGCAGTCACCAGCGTTGCTATCAGCGCCACTGACGAAGGTGCGCTTGTCGATGTCACCAGCAATGTTTCCGACATCAACATCAAGGTTGGAGGTGAAGCTCCAGTGAAGGTTGAAGGTAAGGCCGTCAAGAATTCAGTCGTTCGTCCGGCAGCTGCTGCTGGCGAAACCGCTGAAATCACCTTCGAAACCACCAAAGTTGAGTCCGTCACCATCGTCAGCGAAGGCGAGGGTGCTGTTGCTCTGGACGTGGAGAAAGGCACCTTCAAAAAATCCACCATCGACCTGTCCTCTGGTGCTGCCAAGGACTCCATCGCCTTCGGCGGTGACACCAAGGTGGTTAAAACCAGCATCAGCCTGGGCGACGGCAAGGACACCGTCCAGTTCTCCGAAGGCATCAAGCTGAAAGGCGACACCGGCATCCGCGTGGGTGATGGCCGTGACGTGATCAAGGTTCCTGAGACCGTCAAAGGCGGGGGCCGCATCGGCATCAGTAATTTCTCCAAGCAAGATCGCCTGGTGGTCGACGGCCAGAAACTCTCCGGCAGCAAGCTCTACAAAGGCAAAAAGGAAGCTCCCTCCTTCATCACCATCCAGTTCGAAGACGGCACCGTCGTCGGCGGCTGATCATCGGGATCGTGTTCCAAGCCTCTCCTGCGGGAGGGGCTTTTTTTGTGCCACCACCACTCCATAGAGTCGTCGGGTTGTGCAACCGCGCAGGCCGTTGATCGAGCGTTACACCCTGCCCGAAATGGGTGCCGTCTGGAGTGAGCAGGCGAAATTCCAGAGCTGGCTGGAGGTGGAGATCGCCGCCACCGAAGCCAACTGCCGCCTGGGCAGGGTGCCGCAGGAAGCCGTGGACACCATCAAGGCGAAGGCGAGCTTTTCGGTGGATCGCATCCTGGAGATCGAGGCGGAGGTGCGTCACGACGTGATCGCCTTCCTCACCAACGTGAACGAACACGTGGGCGATGCCGGCCGCCACATCCATGTGGGCATGACCAGCAGCGATGTGCTGGACACCGGGCTGGCCCTGCAGCTGAAGCGCTCCGTCGCCCTGCTGCGCACGGAGCTGGATGCCCTGGCCGCAGCCCTGCGCAACCTCGCTGGTGAGCACAAGACCACTGAGATGATCGGTCGCTCCCATGCCATCCACGGCGAACCGATCACCTTCGGATTCAAGGTGGCCGGCTGGCTGGCGGAGACCGAACGCAACCGCACACGTCTGGAACGACTGCAGCGCGATGTGGCCGTCGGCCAGGTGAGCGGCGCCATGGGCACCTACGCCAACACCGATCCCCAGGTGGAAGCGATCACCTGCGAGATCCTCGGCCTGACGCCCGACACGGCCAGCACCCAGGTGATCTCCCGCGATCGGCACGCCGACTATGTGCAGACCCTGGCCCTGGTGGGGGCTTCGCTGGAGCGCTTCTCCACCGAGATCCGCAATCTGCAGCGCACCGACGTTCTGGAGGTGGAGGAGAACTTCGCCAAGGGGCAGAAGGGCAGCTCCGCCATGCCCCACAAACGCAACCCGATCCGCAGTGAGCGCATCAGCGGTCTGGCCCGGGTGCTGCGCAGCTATGTGGTGGCGGCCCTGGAGAACGTGGCGCTCTGGCATGAGCGCGACATCAGCCACAGCTCCACCGAACGGATGATGCTGCCGGATGTCTCCGTCACCCTGCATTTCATGCTGCGGGAGATGACCGCCGTGGTGCAGGGGCTCGGGGTCTATCCGGAGAACATGCGCCGCAACATGAACATCTACGGCGGCGTGGTGTTCAGCCAGCGGGTGCTGCTGGCCCTCGTAGAGAGCGGCCTGAACCGCGAAGAGGCGTACCGGATCGTGCAGCGCAATGCCCACAACGCCTGGAACACCACCGGAGGAGACTTCCGGGCCAACCTGGAGGCAGACCCAGACGTGAGCGCAAGGCTGTCAGCCGATCAACTGGCGGACTGCTTCAGCACCGCCCTGCATCAGGCCAATCTGGAGGTGATCTGGCAGCGGCTGGGGCTCTGACTCAGAGCCCCAGCAGGCCGGTCATCGGCAGCCCTAGCAACCGGAAGATCGACGACACGTTCAGGATCGGATTGAGGGGTTGGAAGGCGTCCTCCAGCCCGTCGGTCACCTTGGCGAGCTGGTTGCGGTTCACCACCACCACATCGCCGTAACGCAGGGGCGGGTTGCTGGCACTGCTGAGCACGGAGGTGGGATCGAACTTGAGGCTTGTGACCTTCGGCTCGCCCTCGCCGTTCATGCGGATCAGGTCCACGGTGTTCTCGCTGCCGCGGCGGGTGATGCCACCGGCGGCCAGAACGGCGCCGGAGAGGGGCGCATTGGAGGGCACTTCGATCACTCCAGGACGTGCCACCTCGCCCACCACGTTCACTTGAATCGTCGCCGGAGCAAAATTGGAGGTCGCCGTGGTGATTAGATCGGCATTCTCCAGATCATCCGACTGAAGAATGCGGATGCTGTCGCCGTCGTAAATCAGCGGATTGGGAGCATGGCCGCCCTCCCGCAACACCGTCAGGTAGTCAAAGCGGTAGGTCTGGGCCTTGCCGCCGGGCCGTGGAGAAGGCCGCAGCACTTCAACGCTGGAGAGATCCGCCGAGGCACTCACGCCTCCCGCCTGCTGCACCACATCCACCAGAGTCGGCCAGCCGCGGCCCTCTACAAGCCCCTTCGAAGGCAGCGAGAACACTCCGGGTCGCGCCACCTGGCCAGTGACCGTCACCCGCACCGGACGGGCTTCCACCAGATCGAGATACACCAGCGGCCGCCGCAGGATCACGTCGTAGCCAGCGGTGATCTTGGCCTTGGCCTCCTCGAGCGTGAGGCCCCACACATCCACCGTGCCCAGACGCGGCAGGTTGATGGTGCCGTCGCTCAGCACCTCCACGGTGGCGGAGTAACCCTCCATCTTGAAGACCGACATCGACAGCCGATCCCCAGGCCCCAGTCGGTAGCGGAAGACCTCGCTGCTGGATGGAACCTGGATCGTGCGCCCCAGCGCGCTGCTGCTCAGCAGCGTGGCCTCCTCAGAGCGAACAGCCTCTGCACGAACAGCCTCTGCCGGAGCCAAAGCCGCGCAGGTGAGCAGCCCCATCAAGACCAGTTGGCGAAAACCAGTGGCAGAGCGCAGGTTGGAAGGCATGGATGAGGAGCGTTGAAGGACTGGGACGTGTCAAAGCGGCATTAATCTTCCCTCAACTTGAGACGGAATGGGACATCCATGACACTGCCTTCTCCGTCCATCTCCGATCCGGAGATCCACGAGGTGACCCTCTCGGCGGAGCTGATCGGTCGCGAACTGCTGCAGTCGCGTCTGTTCTCGATCGAAGGGCTGGAGCTGCATCTGCTTCCCGGGGAACGTTTCGCCCCGGTGGCTGACGCGGTGGGGCTGCTGCGGGAGGCCACCTACCGGCAACAGCTCTCCGGCTCCGGAGACCGGCGGGACCTCGACGGACGGGACAGCGCTTACGACCATCTGCTGCTGATCGAACCCGGCAGCGGTGCCCTGGCCGGTGCCGCGCGCCTGCAGTTCCTGCCCGGACAGTGCGGAACGTCGGACCTGCCGGACGGAAGCCAGTCCTATCTCGAGCACGTTTATCCCGGCATCAAGGCCCGGCTCACCTCCCTGGGGAACCATCTGGAGATCGGCCGCGTCGCCCTCGCCAGCCGTTTCCAGAAGCAGCCCCATTCGCTGATGGCCCTGTTCCGCGGTGGCCTGCTGATCGCCGCCCGCTCCGGGTACGACACCCTGCACGGACTCGTCTCCTACAACCACTTCGCCCACAGCGAACCGGTCAATCAGACCTTTCTCAGCGGGCTGATGCGGCCGCCCTACCTGCAGAGCGAGCCGACCCTGCCCGCACCGCGCCATCCGCTGACCACGGTGCAGAGCAGTGATCAACCCAACCCGATCGCCAACATCCAATCCCTGGAACTGAGCATCCGCGAGCAGCTCAGTGACAACTTCCGGCTGCCGGTGCTGCTGCGTCAGTACGTGAACCTGATGGATGCCAGGGTCTGCGGCCTCTCCCTGGCAAAAGATTTCAACCAGATCACCGAAATCCTGATGGCGGCCGATCTTTCCCGCATTCCCCTTGAACGTCTGAATTACTTCATTGATGTGCCCCACGAGCCGATCTACCAGCACTTCAGCTGGTACCGAGGGGGCTAACGCTCAAGGCGTGGCTGGTACGTTAACCAGACCAAAAAGGAGCTGGGCCTTGGGTGAGGCGTGCCCTGACAAGCAGGAGCTGCAGGAACGTCTGATCGAGATCCTGCATCGCATCTCCGGCACTGATCCGGCTGCCATCACTCCGGATGCACGGCTGATGGAGGACGTGGGCATTGATTCCCTCGGTTTCTACGAAATCCTGATCGAGGCCGACACCTGTTTCGGCATCCGCATCAAGGAGGAGGAGCTGCTGCGATTCCGCACGGTTTCAGACATCCTCGATCACCTGGAAACGCTGGAGCTGCGGCCTCCCCATGCCGAAACCGCCTGAGCGCATTGCCGTGGTCGGCTGGGGGTCGCTGTCCCCCCTTGGTGAGGACGCCGACAGCACCTGGGCCGCGGTCTGCGCTCGGCAGTCCGGCATCCAGACCATCCAGGAGACCTGGGCCGAGGATCTGAACGTCCGCATCGCCGGCCGTGTGGCCGAAACCGCTTTCGCGGACCTGGAACCCCTGCTAAGGCGTCGCGCCGATCGCTGCGCCCAACTGGCCCTGCTGGCCGGCCGGCAAGCCTGGGCAATGGCGGAGCACAACCGCCGTGGCCTTGATCCAACCCGCATCGCTGTGGTGCTCGGCACCGGCATCGGCGGGCTGGCCACCATGCACGAGCAGCATTCCCAGCTCAGTGCAGGAGGGCCCAGCCGGGTGAATCCACTCACGGTGCCGATGCTGATCCCCGATGCGGCAGCCGGCCAGGTGGCCATCGACCTCGGTCTGCAGGGCGGCGCCCACACCCCCGTTTCCGCCTGTGCCTCCGGCGCCGAAGCCCTAATGCTGGCGCAATGGTTGCTGCAGGACGACCGCGCCGATCTGGTGCTGGCCGGGGGCAGCGAAGCGCCCGTGAACCGTCTCGGTCTGGTGGGCTTTTCGGCCATGCGCGCCCTCTCCCTTCGCAATGAGGCGCCGGAGCAGGCCTCCCGCCCCTACGGCCAGACGCGCGACGGTTTCGTGCTGTCGGAAGGGGCCGGCGTGCTGGCTCTGATGCGTCAGTCGGATGTGCCAGCCGGCGACGCCCTCGGCTGGCTGCTGGCCAGCGGCAGCAGCAGCGATGCGCACCACATCGTCGCCCCCGAGCCCCAGGGGCTGCAGGCCAGCCGGGCGATCGAGGAGGCCCTTCAGCGTGCTGACTGCAAGCCGGATGATCTCTGTGCCGTGCAGGCCCACGCCACAGGCACCAGCCTCGGCGATCTGGCCGAGGCCCGTGCCCTGCGCCGCAGCCTCGGCTCCGCCGCCGATCACCTGCCGGTGTATGCCCCCAAAGGGCAGCTGGGCCATCTGCTGGGGGGCGCTGGCGCCGTTGAGACGATCCTGGCGCTGCAGTCCCTGCGGGCCGGGATGGTTCCCTGCAGCATGAACGCCGATCCCCTCGATCCCGAGGTGGAGCTCGCGGTGACGGGGAGCGGACCGGTTGCCCTGCCCGACACCGACCGTGAACGTCTGCTGCTCAAGAACGCCTTCGGCTTCGGCGGCCACAACATCAGCCTGGTGCTGGCTGCACCGCCTCAGCCCAGCGCCCGGGCGTAGTAGGTCTGCACCACGCGGGTGAACCCATCGCGATCCCTGGGATCATCCGGAAGCACCAGATCACTGGACCGCCCGCGCTGGCAGTGAATCGTCCCCAGCGGCGCCGTGAGCCGGCTGAGCAACAGCCGCCAGGGCCGGTAGCGCGCCCCCAGGGCCTCCTCCATGCCGTCGTAGCGGAACACCCAGGGCACCACCCGGCCGCCGTAGTGACGCGCCAGCATCCAGGCGCTGGGAGACACCCGCGCTTCGATCGGCGTCACCAGGGAACCGTTGGGAGCCAGCATGATCTGGCCGTGCTCCCGCAGCAGGGTGGAGGCCTGCAGCATCCCCTGCATGCGCGACTGGGGTTGGCGGTGGTCCAGCACCACCGAGCCGGCGTTGCGGGCCGCCGCTCCGTAACCGGGCAGCACCCACTTGAGATGCAGTTGGGCCGTGGTCATCCCCGGCAGCTTCAGCACCCCCTGAATCACCAGGCCATCGCAGGGGCTGCGGTGGTTGAAGATGTGCACCAACGGCACCTGCGGCTCCTCGCTGCGCTGGCTGTCGTCCACCACCACCTGCACCCCGAGCGCCCTCAGCGCCACTTCGGAGGCCCAGGTCATCAGCTGCGCCGCCCACTTGGGACGACCCAGCAGCAACGCCGGCAGCTGCAGGCCGTAGAGCACAAAACCCAGGGATGCCCAGCCCAGCCTGGCCATCACCCGCGCCGGAATCACCAGGGGATTGGCGGGTCGCGCCGGCCGCAGCGGCGGCAGCTGCGGCAATGGCTCCAACCGCCGCGCCTCCGGTCCGATCGGGAAGGTGATGCGGAAGGGGAACTCCCCATCGAAGTTGCCGTTCACCTGGGTCGTCATCACCAGGTGTTTGTAGAAACGCCAGAACAGGGGCCGCTCGCTGGGCTGCGGATCGCGCCAGAAGTCATCCAGCGGTTTCTGATCCGTCAGGCCGTCGAGGTTGTAGAAGGTGTCGCCCATCGTCTTGGTGGGCACGGCATGGAACAGAGCCTGCAGCCCCACGGTGCTGTTCACGGTGATCACACCGCGACAGGTGCGCAGGTAACGGCTCAAGGGTCCGTCGTGGAAGTAGTGCACCCGGCCACTGACGCCGTAGCGGCGTGCCAGCAGGGCGATCAGGGTGGCGTAGCTGTTGTATCCGCGGTCCCGCGGATGGTGCTTGAAGGCCAGGTGATCCGACGCGTGGGCATGACCGGCGAAGGAGCGGATCACGTCCTCGATGAAGTCGTGCATGCCCCGGTAAGGCGATCCCATCTGGATCTGGGAATCGCTGGAGACCTGCAGCACCGCCAGGAAGAACGACAGATGCTCCAGCAGTCGGCGCTTCAGCGCCCGCTCCTGCCAGCGGTACAGCCAGTAGCGCCAGCTGCCGCGTAGCTGGCACCACAGGAACCCCGGTGAAGGCTGCAGCTTGTGCTCCCCCTCGATGATCGGGTAACGGGTGAAGGCGTGCTGGATGAAGGTGGGTGCCTTCCAGACCTTCCGCCAGCGCCAGCCGGGATCCAGCATGATCCCGCCGGGCAGTCGGTCCGCCGGCGGCAGATCCCGGTAGAAGTCCACCGGGCGGTTGAGATTGGAGCGGGCATTGACGCGATCCCGTTCCAGGGTCACGTAATTGGGGCGCAGGTACCCGAGTTCGAACACCCAGGCTTCCACCCCCAGGGCGCGGGCCTCCTCGATGGCGATCCGGTGGGGAATGATGAAATCCCCGTACATGAAGATGTGGCGGATGCCGCGTTCCGTCAGCAGCTGGCGCAGGAACGGTCGCCAGCCCTCCATGTCGCCGTCGTAAGGCACCCGCACCTCGGAAGGGAAGCCGAATTCCCGCAGCGGAAACGCCACCTTGGTGACCGGAATGCCGCAGCCCCGCAGGTAGCTACAGAAGCGGGCGAAGAACAGGCCGATCGGCCCCATCAGCAGCAGCACCGGGCCGTCTATGCGCACCTGCACCAGGGCTGGAGCCCTTCCCCTGCTCAAATCCCTGGCCAGCACTCAAAGAATCCTGGCACGCCCTAGCGACGCCGCAGCCGCCCCCAGTGGCGGAACAGGGCCTGCACCAGCGTTTGACGCGGCGGCGGGCCGTCCCGCCAGGCCAGCAGCTCATCGATGGCCTGCTCCGGTTCGATGAACCAGCCGCTGCGGCGACTCACATAGCGGGGGTAGGCGATCAGGGCGGCATGGACGAGGGCGTCGAGGGGCAGCAAACGGCCCCGGCGAGAGCAGGCCAGGCGGTCCTGCGTCAGCCCCCAGCCGGCGTAGAACGGCAGCCCCCAGCAGTGCACCTCCAACCCGCGCAGCAGCGCCTCGAACCCAGCCAGTGAGGTGAGCACATGCAGGGCATCCACCTGGCTGAACAGCTGCTGGATCGAACCGCCCGTGAGCACGGCGTCGCAATAGCTCCGGCTCTGGTCCTCGCCGGCGCCGGCCCGGCACAGCCCCGCCACCACATCCGGATGCGGTTTGTACACGAGATAGGCCTCCGGTTCCGCTTGCCGCACCGCCTGCAGCAGGGCCAGGTTGCTGCGCAGCTCGGGAGCACCGAAGCGGATCGAGGCATCGGTTTCCACCTGCCCCACCACCAGCACCACCCGCTGCGCCGCCGCCGGCCGTTGCCAGGGGGCATCGCTGAGGTTGTATTTGGTGATCGCCTCGGCCACCAGCCGCTGCCGCAACGCTGCCGCGCGCGACAGCTGCGGCTCGGTCCAATGGCCGGTCGCCAGCACCGCCTCCAGGTCACTGGGGGAGGTGGCGTCGTAGTAAATGCCGCTCTGATCCACCACCCACGAGATCGGATCGATCAGCTCGGCACCGAGGCCCACCGAGCGCAGGAAACCGTCCTCCACCTGCAACAGCGGCAGCCCCCGGGCCTCGACGGCCGCCAGCAGCCGTGGCCGGGCTCGCCGGCCCCAGACAGCCACCGCCTCGGCCCAGCGACCGGGACGTGCCCGAGGCAACCGGAATCGCAGCGTGCTTCCCGCCAGGAACCGCCGCAGATTGCGCTGCTTCCAGGGGGTGAAGCCGAAGGCCTCCAGCCGGGCGGCGGGCTGGCTCTGCAGACGCCGTTGCAGACCGATGGCCCGCATCAGATCCTCGATCGGCGCAGGCTGAAGGCTGTGGGGATCAAGGCAGCGGCTGCCGGCGATCAGAGCGGCGTGCACCAGCGCCTCCAGCCCCGGCCGGGCCGTGCGTCGCTCCGGTGGCCTCAGTCGGTCCTGCGTCAGCCCCCAGCCCGCATAGAAGGGCATACCGAAGCAGTGCACCGGGCGCCCCCACAGCAACGCCTCAAAGCCCATCTGGGAGGTCACGACATACACCGCCTCGGCACGCTCCAGCAGGGCGGCGGGGTGCCACCCATCGGCGCAGAGACGAATGCGCGGATGCTGCAGAGCGTCAGGGCTGAAATGACCACGGGCCCGGCCCTGGATCACATCCGGGTGCACCTTCACCACCACGGTGCAATCGGGATGGTCCGCCAGGGCCGCCCGGAGCATCTGCTGGAAACTCTGCGGTCCCGCCAGTCCCAGAGGGATCGAGAGATCCCCTGCGGACTGATCCACCACCAGCACAAAGGGCTGCTCCGGAGCCGGCGACTCCCGTGGCGGATTCAACTTGCTCAACCGCTGGGTGCACCACAGCAGCTGCACCACCCGGGCCCGGTCGCGCTGCTCGGCGCTGAGCGATGCAGCGATCCGCTGCTCCAGACGGCTCGGGGCGGTGGCATCGAAATGCACCCCCAGATCATCCACCAGCAGGCAGAGCGGTGGATGGCGACGCCCTTTGGCCAGCGACCGCAGCAGACCGTCCTCCAGATGCCAGACCGGCAGGCCACGACGCTGGGCGAGCCGCTCCACACGCCTGGCGCTGGGCCGCCGCCCCCAGGCCAGCAGCGCGTCCACATCCCGGCTCCGCCCCGGCAGCAGCTGCGCCGGAGCCATGAGGGCCGGCAGCGTCCGATGCGCCAGCATCCCGGTCTCTGGAACCCCCAGCCGGTCGTTCATCGGGTAAGACGGGGCACACCGAATCCTCACCGATGACGGCCGCTGCCGCTGCCCTGGCTCTGATTCCCGCCCGCGGCGGGTCGAAAGGCATCCCCGGCAAGAACCTGCAGGAGGTGGAGGGCGTTCCGCTGGTGGGCCGCAGCGTTCAGGCGGCTCTGGCCAGCACCCGGGTGAGCCGGGTGGTGGTCAGCACCGACGACGACGCCATTGCCGCCGCGGCCCGCAGCCATGGAGCGGAGGTGGTGCGGCGTCCCGAGCATCTGGCCGGAGACACCGCCAGTTCCGAGTCGGCCCTGCTGCATGCCCTGGAGCAGCTCTCCACGGCAGGTCCGCTGCCTCCGCGGCTGGTGTTTCTGCAATGCACCTCGCCGTTCACCAGCGGCGAGCAGATCGATCAGGTGCTGGCGGCCCTGGATGCACCAGCGGTGAACAGCAGCTTTGCCGTCGCCCCCTGGCACGGCTTCCTGTGGCGGGGCGATGGCCGTGGCATCAACCATGACCCGCAGCAACCCCGCCAACGCCGCCAGGACCTGGAGCCCGCCTATCTGGAAACCGGAGCGATCTACGCCATGGACACGGCGGCCTTCCGCGCCGTCGGCAGCCGGTTCTGCCCCCCCTGGCAGCCGGTTGTGCTCGAGCATCCCGGCCCGGAGATCGACACACCCGCCGATCTGGCGCTCTGCCGCGCACTGGCTCAGGCGGCACCACGGTAATTTTGCCGAGTTCCCGAGCGAGGCCGATGGCCGCTGCAGCCGACAAGCGCCTGGCCGGCCGCACCGTCGCTGCTGTGGCCTGCTTCGACTCGTTCGGAAAGATGGCGATGACCCTGCTGGCGGCCTGCCGGCGCCAGGGGGCGGACACGACGCTTCACCTGCTGGAGATCAACAACCGGGCCCTGTCCAGACGGCAGCGTCTGGAGATCCGCCGCACGGATCCGCGCACCCGCATCGAGAAGCACCGCTGGAACGAATTCCGCCAGCTCACCCGTGCGATGGCAGGAAACGTCGATGTGCTGGTGCTGGGGCTGGATGGCCGCCGCAGCCGGGATGCCCTGCTGATGCTCGCTGCGGAGTGGAAGGAGACGAGCCGTCGCCCCCTGCTGGTGAGTGCCTATCCCGGCATCCTGTTCCGCTTTGCCCTCGAGGGCATGCTCGACCGCTCCGGCGTCGATCTGCTGTGCCTCAACAGCAACCAGGATCTGGAGCTCTACCAACAGGGTTGCCGCGCCCTGGGCCAGGACAGCGGCAATGCCGTGGTCACCGGACTGCCGATCCTGTGGAGAGTGCCGCAGCATCAGCCCCCTCCGGATCGCCCCTCGATCGTCTTCTTCGAGCAGCCCTCGATCCCCGTGCACCCGCTGCAGCGCCACTTCCTGTGCCAGGAGCTGAAACACCTGGCGGAGGCCTGGCCGGAGCATCCGGTGATCTTCAAGCCGCGCACCTCCAGCATCGAGAGCACCCTGCATCGGCGCCACGGCGAAATGGCGGGGGTGATCGACCGGATGTCAGAGACGGTGCCGAACCTGGAGCTCAGTTTCAAACCGGCCACCCGCCTGCTGCGCCACTGCGGCTGTGCCATCACCGTGTCGTCCACCGCGGCCCTGGAAGCGATGGCGATGGGGGTAAGCACGCGCATCGTTGGTGACCTTGGTGTCACCGAAACCCTCGGCAACCACTTCTTTGCCGCCTCCGGCGCCGTGGCGGAGTTCGCCTCAATCCGCAGCGACCCCTTCAGCGTGACCCATGACCCCCTGTGGCTCCAGCAGCAGGGCTTTCAGGCGGATGGCGCCGACCGCTTCGTCAACGCCCTGCAGGAACGCCTGGCACACGGCCTGCCCGCCCTGCCCAGGGGGGGCACCGGTCCAGCCAGCTGGGGCAGCCGCAGCTGGCAGCGCTACGCCGTGAGCGAAGGCGGACGCCGCATGCTCAGCAGCGGCGGCGCCCGCTCCAGCCAGCGCAAACGCCATCAGACCCGTAATCTCCTGCGACGCTTGCGCGATGGGTTGGTGGGCTTCGGCTGGCTGTCGAAACTGCTGCGGGAACGATGACGATCGTTCTGATCAGCGACGGCGGCGCCGAGCAGCATGCCTGCCGCCTGCTGGCCGACCGTCTCGAACAGCAGGGGCAGCCCTGCCTCACCATCGGCGCTCCCGCACCCGGATGGCACAGCCCCTGGCCGGCGGTGCGGCCCCAGCTGGAGATCCCTGCCGATGCCCTGCTGGGCACCACCCTGCTGGAAGAGGCGACCGCCATCGGCCTGTTTCTGCAGGACACCGACCAGCTCGATCGGCTCGTGCATGGCTACCGAGAGCTCTGCCGCCACCGAGGCAGGAAACCGGCCCCGGTGTTCAGCGGGCCGCTGGCGCCCGTGGTGGGCGACAAGCTGATCAGCGAACTCTCCAGCCGCCACCTCTGCGACCTGGTGCTGCTGCATGGCGAGCGGCAGCGGCAGGAAGCGGCCGCCATGCGTTTCAACTGGCCGGCGTCCTTGAAGGCACCACCGCTGGTCTGCGGTGGCTTCTGGTTCATGCCGGAGCGCCCGCACCTGGGCTGCCTCAGCGGTGGACTCAGCACCCCCCCCTACAGCCTGCTGGTGCTCGCACAGCAGAGCATCCCCACCCAGATCGGGGCCAAGTCGCAGATGCTGCGGCAGCTGATCCGGTGGGCGGAGGCATCCCCGCAATGGCGTGTGGTGATCCAGCGCGACCATGCCTGGAACGACGACGAACCCTGGATTCCCTTCTATGAACCGGAGGACTGGACGCTGCCGCCCAACCTGGGCTTCGGGGAACCGGGCCAGATGCTGACCCTGCTGTCGAACTGCACCGCCTGTGCCGGCGTCAGTTCCCCCTGGCTGTTCACGGCGATGGCCTGGGGCCGGCGCGCCATGGTGATCGGCGATTTCGGCATCCACTCCAGTCAGGGCACCAGCGGCTTCTTCGGCAGTGGCGCCATGCACCGGCTGCGCTCCATCCATCAGCTGGACCAGCTGCTGGATCTGCCGAAGCCCAGTCAGAGCTGGCTGGAATCGATGGGCTGGGCCGTGCACGACGGGCCGGCGCGGTTGCGCCGCGCCCTAAAGGAGATCACACCGTGAGCCGTCCGTTCCGCCTTCTGCTGATCGGTGACAGCGACAGCCAGCTGCTGGCCTGCGAATCGCTGTGCCGCTTCCCGGTCGAGCTCGCCGTGGAGGTCACGATCAATGCCATCCCCCGGAATGGAACCCCCGCGCCGATTCTCAAGCGGGCGCAGGCGCTGGGGCGTCTGTGGCGCCATGAGATGGGTCAGCTGCTCACCCATCCGGAGCTGATGCAGTTCGATGCCATCGGGGTGTTCCTGACGGGCAGCAAGATCAGCGACTTCCGTCTGGCCCTCGGGCTGCTCCCCGCCAGCGAGCGGCCGCTGCTGTTCTGTGGCTTCAACGGCGTGGTGCTGGAGAAGTTCATGGAAGGCATGAGCTGGCGGCTTGGCTACGACCTGATCTGCCTCAGCGGCGAACGCGACCGGGAGGCGCTGGAGAGGATGGTGGCCAGCACCCCGTTCCTGCGGCAGCAGACCGTGCTCACCGGCCTGGGACGCAGCACCCCAGCCACATCGCCGTTGCCCAACGATGACCGCCCCCGCCGCCTGGTGTTCGCCGAGCAGGTGGTGATGCCGGCTGCTGCGCGCGACCGAGCCGAGATGGTGCGGATCCTGGCCGAACTGGCCCGCCGCTCCCCCGACTGGGAGGTGCTGATCAAACCGCGCATCGCGCCCGACGAGGCCACCTTCCACGCCAGCGACTCCCACATCAGCAGCACCCTGATGCAGACCCTGGGCCACCCCCCGGCCAATCTGCAGCTGGATTACCGCCCGCTGCCGGAGCTGCTCAGGCACGCCCGGTTGATGGCGACCGTTTCATCCACCGCGTTCTTCGATGCCCTCGACCATGGGTGCCGCCCGGTGGTGATGGCGGATTTCGGCATTGCTCCCTCCAGCGGCAGCCACGTGTTCGCCGGCAGTGGGGTGTGGCGGGCGCTGGCGGAGGTGGAGGATCTCGACGCCCTGGATCAGGAGCTGCCCCTGCCGGACCCGACCTGGCTGGCCTGGATGGGCTACGGCACCGACGCGGGGCCGGCTGCGCTGATCCGCGCGCTGCAGGCGCTGAAGCAGGACCCTCCTGCCGTGATCAACGAGAGTCCTGGCCACATGAGCAATGCCAATCTCAGCTTCACCCAGCTGCGGCGCAGCGCTGAGGAGGCCATCGTGGCGAAGAACTGGGAGGAAGCCCGCAGCCTTCTGATGCTCGCCACCCTGCTGCGCCCGAAGCACCGCAACGCGGCGCGGCGCCTCTGGGCGGTGCAGTGGCCCAACCGACTGATGAGGCGCCTTCTCGTGGCCATCACCTACAGGGATGTGGGGTAAGGTCTCACGGTTCACCAGCTGACTGGCCAAAGGCGAACTGTGAAGGGCATCCAGATCGAACGGAACTTCACCCAGTTCGTGGTCTTCGCCGAGGACAGCATTCTCTCGGCCCTCAGCAAGATCACCGCGAACCAGTCGCGGCTGATCTTCGTGGTGTCGGAAGCCGGCATCCTCCAGGGGGTGCTCACCGATGGTGATTTCCGCCGCTGGATCGCCAGTTGCGGCGACATCGACCTGAACCTCCCGGTGACGGCGGCGATGAATCCCAACTGCCGCAGCGCCCCGGAGGGCACGCCACCGGCCGAGCTTTCGGGGCTGCTCACCTCCAAGATCATCGCCCTGCCGCTGCTGGACAGCCACGGCCGCATCGTGGCGGTGGCCCTGCCCGCCACCGATGGCCTGCAACTGGGCAGCCGCCGCATCGGCGACGGCGAACCGAGCTTCGTGATCGCCGAGATCGGCAACAACCACAACGGCGATATCGGCATCGCCCTGCAGCTGATCGATGCCGCCCATGCCGCCGGCGCCGACTGCGCCAAGTTCCAGATGCGGGACATGAGCAAGCTGTACAGCAACGCCGGCGACAGCAACGACATGGCGTCCGATCTGGGGACGCAGTACACCCTGGATCTGCTGGAACGGTTCCAGCTCAGTGACGACGAACTGTTCCGCTGTTTCGACTACGCCGCCGGCAAGGGACTGGTGCCCCTCTGCACCCCCTGGGATGAAACCAGCCTGGAGAAACTCAACCGCTGGGGCATGGAGGGCTTCAAGGTGGCCTCGGCAGACTTCACCAACCACGCGTTGATCAGTCAGCTGGCGGCCACGGGCAAACCGCTGATCTGTTCCACCGGCATGGCCAGCGAACTGGAGATCCGCTCCGGCATCCGTCACCTGCAGCAGGAGGGGGCGAATTACGTGCTGCTGCACTGCAATTCCACGTACCCCACACCGTTCAAGGATGTGAACCTTCGCTACCTGGAACGGCTGCGGGAACTGGCGGATGCACCGGTCGGCTACTCCGGCCATGAACGGGGCATTGAGGTGCCGATCGCCGCGGTGGCGATGGGTGCTGCGGTGATCGAAAAGCACATCACCCTTGACCGTGGCATGGAGGGCAACGACCACAAGGTGAGCCTGCTGCCGGAGGAATTCGCCCAGATGATCCAGGGCATCCGCCGGGTGGAGGAATCCATGGGCCAGGGCGGTGAACGCAGCATCAGCCAGGGCGAGATGATGAACCGCGAGGTGCTGGCCAAAAGCCTGGTTGCCGCCTGCGATGTCCCGGCCGGAACGGAGATCACCGAAGCGATGGTGCGCATCCAGAGCCCGGGGCAGGGGCTCCAGCCCAACCGGTTGCCCGACCTGCTGGGGCGACGGCTGCCGGTGGCCAAGGCCCAGGGCGAGGTGTTCTTCCCCTCCGACCTGGAAACTCCCGCGGCGACTCCCCGGACCTACCGCTTCCGCCAACCCTTCGGACTGCCGGTGAGATATCACGACATCAAGGTGTTCTCCAAGGTGAGCAACCTCGATCTGGTGGAGATCCATCTGAGCTACAAGGATCTCGAAGTGGATCTGGATCAGGTGCTGCCGGAGCGCCAGGAGATCGGCCTGGTGGTGCACGCTCCCGAGCTGTTTGCCGGTGATCACACCCTGGATCTGTGCACCGCCGATGAGGGCTACCGCGATCACTCCGTCAGGGAACTGCAGCGGGTGATCGACATCTCAAGGGATCTGCGGGGTCGCTTCCGCTGCCCGGCCCCGGTGCTGCTGGTCACCAACGTCGGGGGCTTCTCCGAACATCGCCACCTCGATCGCGACGAACGGAAACCCTTGCAGCAGCGGCTGATCGAAAGCCTGGGACGGCTGAACTGCGGCGGAGACGTGGAGATCATCCCCCAGACGATGCCGCCGTTTCCCTGGCATTTCGGTGGGCAGCGCTTCCACAACCTGTTCGTGGACCCGGGCTTCATCCACAGCTTCTGCGAGCAGCAGGGGATGCGGGTCTGCCTGGATGTGTCGCACTCCAAGCTCGCCTGCAACCATCTGCACCTGCCCTTCCGGGACTTCCTCAATCGGATTCTTCCCTTCACCGCGCACCTGCATCTGGCGGATGCCCGAGATGTGGATGGCGAGGGGCTTCAGATCCAGGACGGTGAGATCGACTGGGTG
This sequence comes from Synechococcus sp. KORDI-49, assembly GCF_000737575.1. NCBI lineage: Bacteria > Bacillati > Cyanobacteriota > Cyanophyceae > Synechococcales > Synechococcaceae > Synechococcus > Synechococcus sp. KORDI-49. Next base: position 1,145,089 of record NZ_CP006270.1, read on the forward strand.
CAGCTGTTCGAGCAGATCAATCAGCACTGCCCGCAGGCCTCCTTCATTCCGGAGATCTGGCAGGGCCACAAGAACGGCGGCGAGGGCGCCTGGCTGGCGCTGGAACGCCTGGAAGCCGCTGCATGAGCACATCACCGGAACATTTCATCCTGTTCCGGGATCTGCCGCTGATGTACGGACGGGTCCCGAAGGTGGCGAACTCCTCGATCAAGGTCGCCCTCTGCAAGCTGCTGTCCAACCGGCCGGAGGAGGGTCTGCGCAAGTCGGCCGATCGCTTCTGGCGGGAGAACACTCACGGCGAAACCACTCTCGTGACACCGGAACAGGCCAGGGATCTGCGCCGCAGCCACTTCAGCTTCAGCTTCGTTCGCAATCCCTTCGATCGGCTGGTGGCGGCTTACAACAACAAGCTGATCGAAATCCAGGAGGTGCCGCAGCCGATGCAGAGGATGGGGCTGTTCCATGGCATGGCCTTTGAGCAGTTCATCGCCTGCCTCGGCAGCATCGAACCCGAACTGATGGACAACCACGTTCGTCCGCAGGCGGACCTGCTGTTCTGCGAGAACGCCCTTGTTCCGAAATTCGTGGGACGCATGGAGCACATGCGCAGCCATTGGCGCAAACTCCGCCACCGCATGACCCTCGAAGGCCTGCCAGCGGTCGGGCGTCTGCCGTTCAAGAACGTGCGGCGTCGCGAGAGAAGCGACATCCACAGCCTGTTCTCCAGCACGGCCCTGATCGACCGGGTGCTGTGCATGTACGAGAGAGACTTTCAAACCTTCTATCGCGACTACTCGGTGGAGCAGTTGCTGCAGGGTGATGCGCTGCCACCCAGCCGCCCCATGCAACGGGGGCGCGGCAAAGCCAGGCGCCGCCACCGCCGTCAGCTCGCCGCCAGCATCCCCGCCTGAGATGAAAAAGATCATCAACCAATGCATCAAGGAAGGCATCAACCTCCGGCATCAGACAGTGGTGGATGAAAACAGAGCTGTGCTGCCGAATTTCATCATCATCGGCGCCGCCAAGTCGGCCACAACCACGCTCGCCAACGCACTGAAGCGTCACCCCGACATCTTCATCAGCAAACCCAAGGAACCGAAGTTCTTCGGGCGCAATTACGCCAAAGGATGGGATTGGTACATCTCACGATTTCGCAAGGGGGAAGGCATCAAGTTTCGCGGCGAAGCCAGCACGATGTACGCCAGCCAGCTGCGCAGCTTCCGGAAAGCACCGAAGTTGATGTCGATCTACCTGCCTGATGTGAAGTTGATCTATATCGTTCGTCATCCTCTGGAGCGCATCGTGTCGCAATGGCGCCATTACAGCAGCCCCGGGCGCCATCCCAACTGTGCCGACTTCTCAGCCTTGATGAGTGATCGTCGACTGCGAACATTGATTGTGGGCTGTTCGATGTATTACAAACGCCTGAATCAGTACAGAAAATTCTTCCCTGACGAACAGATTTACTGCATGACCTTTGAAGACCTGCTCGATTCACCGCGAAGCAGTCTTCGCAAGATGCTGAAGTTCATCGGAGCCCGGCCCAAAACAAGAAAACTGCTGGATGCCGATGGATCCCTCCCCAAGGACAATCAAGCCGGAGCCAAAGGGCGCGGGCATGTGGACGTTCCTGAATGGACGCCATCGGTCCGGCAGCAGGTGACCCGAATCATCCAGCCGGATGCTGAACGTATGCTGGAGTACATGGGCAAACCACGGGATTACTGGACGCTCTGAGGTGTGCGATGGAAGGCCCAAGAATGCGCAACCCACGCCACTTCATCGCCTTTGAAACCTTGCCGCTGCTGTACGGACGTGTGCCGAAAGTGGCGAACACTTCGATCAAAGCCGCTCTGCACACCCTGTTGAAGCAGAAGGCGGAGGAGGGGTTCCGTTCCACTTCAGATGGTTTCTGGCTTGAGGCCACCCATGGCGAAACCAGAATGATCACGGCGCGGACAGCCCTGATGCGCCGTGGGACGCATTTCAGCTTCAGCTTTGTGCGCAATCCCTACGACCGACTGGTGTCGGCCTACAACAACAAATTGCTGGAACTGGAGACCTTGATGCCTCAGATGCAGGACATGGGACTGCATCGCAACATGCCTTTCCAGGACTTCCTGGAATGCACCGCGAACACCCCGGCCTCCGCACTGGATGTGCACCTGCTGCCGCAGAGCATGATCCTCTGCGTTGAGGGCACGCTCGTCCCCAGCTTCATCGGGCGGATGGAAAGCATGCAGAACGACTGGGATCTCCTGAATCGGACGCTGAGGAGAGAAGGACTGCCGGAACTTGGCAAGCTTCCGAAGAAGAACATCCGCCGTAGCGGCGACCGCAGCGATGTGGGCCACTACTTTCAGGATCCTGGGCTGGTGCGACTGGCGCAATCGCTGTATCAGACGGATCTCGATCTGTTCTACGGCGATGTAAGCCCATCGGATCTGATCCAGGGGGATCTGAAATCCATCAGAGATCGGTAGCAACAGCATCCCTTCAATATCTGGTACTGATCACAAAGATGGCGAAGCGCCACCCAGGAGGATTAGCAAGAAAGTCGATACTGTCCGGCCATGACGCGTTACGTTCTACGCAATGGAGAAGTTGTGCATTCACGCCGCCAACCCGACGGCCTTGATGTGTACTGCTACCAGACCGGCTACAACCACCACACCTGCCTGCTGCTGTCTGATCAAGCAGAAGCCGATTTCCTGATCAATTATGGAACCGAATTGAACGTAAGGTTTGCTCGATAATTCACCATCTCTTCCACTTTGATTTGTAAAGGCGCCACTTCTCAACAGCAAGGCCGCCGACCATCGTGTAAGCAATCGTCCAGGCCCCGTGGCACAGTCATCGCCTCGTGAACGACTCGGCCAGCTGCTGGAGCGGCGTTACCGGGACATGGGGCAGCCGTCCCTGATCCAGCAGAACGCTTACCGCGCATTGCTGTCCACGATTCAACTGGAAAAGAAACTGGTTGCCATCGAGCTGCTGGATCTGATGCTCGACGAAGTGAATCAGAGCCTGTCTGCACAGGATGTCGCGTCAGGCCCCCGCCAGGCGGCCAGCTGATCCGTCATCGCTGATACAGCCAGGGGGTACCGCGCTCGCTTGCAATGACGATTGGCGCGTTGAACCATGGTAATCCCGCATAGCCTGATCTTCTTATCCCTGCTACCAGGGCTGCTGCAGGGCAATCTCGGCTTGTTCAAGCAGCTGAACAGTGAGCTTGGTGTTTTATGCCAGAACCCACCATCACAAGCTTTGAACGTCTGCAGGATCCACGCAAAATTAGTGAGCCGATGAAACAGTTCTGTATCAGATATTCCAAAAGACCCATCAATCCGTGCTTTTGATAACCAATTAAGCTCGTCGATCCGGGTTTCAGCAATCATCGGCAGAAAGTACTCAGCATCGCCAGCATGCAACGAGATTCCCGGCTGTCATGCTCAGTCCGAAAACCCGCCTGATGCTTCAGGACATCCTGGCCCGCCTCTCCAGGAGTGAGCAGGTCTCGCTGAAAGAAAGAATTCTGGTGCAGAAATATGCCGACAGAAACTCAACCGTCTATTCCTGGCTGCGCAAGGCACGGTCGATCCAACGGGAAGGACATCTCGAACAGGGGTCCATGTCCGGATTCATGCAGAACCTGAATCTGGCTGGACAAGACACGGAAGACCATTTCCACAGGTCCAGTGACGACATCGGCGACTGGTTTCAAGGATCGCCGGGATGGGTTCGCCGCAGTTGATGGCCACACCCTGATCACAATCGTTTTCCGACGTTCGATCAGATGTCGATGGTCGGTTCACCCAATGTGACTCGACCTTGCCTGATCTCATTCCAACACCCTTTGGAGAAAAAATAAACCGCCCCAGGGATGGTCATCGAAAGGTTGAACAGCTGATTGGTGCGTTCCATGCTGTCGCTGGAGACAAAACGCTGACGCCGCGTTGCCAGTGATGCGATGAAGCGAAGAGCTTTGTCGCGACTGTTGAACTCACCACCAAGGCCGTTCAAAGATTCGAGATCAATGGCATGAGGGAGTCGCACCCATTCCACAAACTCCGCATGCATCACGGCGATGATATTCACCCTCTGATCAGCTGAACCAGCACCCACGCCCCCGCGGCAGCAAGGATCCAGTACATCCAAGCCAACTGGAAGGTCAATGCCATGGCGAGACCGATGAGGAAAAGGATCAGAAACGTACCGAGCGTCATGTCAGTCCATCGGAAGGGGGGTCAGACCAAAGGAAGCTCTGATCAATGTCTGCATCTGGATGGAGCTTCAGGACCATCCACAGCAACATCGCGGAGCAATGCCTGTCATCGGCACCGTAGTCATATTTCCAGTCCTTCACCATCGCCACCAAGTCCTGCTGAGCATTGGTGATGAAGTCGTCCGTCCACTCCTGCATGGCCATCAGCTCAACCGAGAGAAGCCCTTCGGGCCAGCGTGCAGACGAGGGTCTCCAGCACCGGCCCCCGGAAGCCCAACCTTGTATCACTCTGCCGGCGCAGTGGAGTTGTGTCACCACGCAAGGGTCGCCCCTGACAACCGGAGGGAAGCAAATGGAGAGAACGGCTACCGCAGCCCATCGACAAACCTATTTAGACCGTTTTTAAGAGACCTCATCACTGATGAAACTGGATCTCGCCCATGCCGAACCGATGGGAACCCTGATCCATGACGGAACCCACGCTCCGTTCCGCGCCCTGGCATGCCCGCTCGTGCCGCGCAAGGCCAGAGAGGACCATGGACTGATCAGCCTCTACAAGCAGAAATAACCCTGCATCGCGTCTAAGTTCAAAGGCGACCTGATCGGTGTGCCGTGAACAAGCTTGCAACTCTGCTGGGAGCTCTCACCATGCTGATTGCCGGCGCTGCGTCTCAGGCATCGGAGTGCACCACGGTGATGAGCCCAATCGACCCCGGCCAGAACAACGACGCCGTGGTCTGCAAGCGTGTCGCTCGCAACAGCGCCAACGGAAACATCAGCGTCTGGCGCTGCTGCCCAGGCGAATGACGCTCCAGATCGGCAGTCAATCCGATGAGCTGTAACTCTTGAAACAGAAGCCGGGAAGCGAATTGCTTCGAATGACCAAAGCAATATCGTGACCATGATTGACAACTCCGAAACGTATCAACGGGCACTTGATCTGTTCACAGAATCAGTGATCAAACCCGATTACGAATTGCGTGCCAATGCAAGTTATGCAGGATGCTACTTCGAACTGATGGAGATCCGGCAGCACTGCCTTGCCTATCTGAAAACCCTCAAGGAGATTCATCAGATTGAGACCGGTGATGAAAGCGATGCGATCGAAGCCGAAAAATCACTGATGACAAAAACGGCATCTCGAAAAATCGCCTTCACCCATGGAGAGTTCATGTAGCTCCGGGCCAATCCGTAGAGGCGATGGCAGGCCTGCTTCCAGCGAAAGCCTGCCGCATTCTCCCGAAAAACGCTGAGTCCCTGACAACGCCAACAGAACGTTGCCTCGATAACAATTCAAAGGCGAACGCATCGCTGAGATGGCCGCATCTGTTTTCAACCTCTGTGGATCAAGTCGAAATCAACTACTGGGCCAAGATCGCTGTCGATCTGGAAGTCGCCGGCGACATCGACAGCATGTATTACGAGCATGCAAGAGCCATTGCACTGGGGGAACAGCTCGACGCAAGCCCCACAGCAAGCCTCCGACGACCACTGACCATGGCCTGTCAGCGAACCCGACGATCGGACGAAGCCAGCTTGCAGATCCCGCATCGCAGCAGCTGAGCCGATCAGGGATCGATACCATGATGTTGACCAACGTTGACAACCTTCCGGTCTGATCATGCGATTCCTGGCAGCGATGGCGGTGATGTTTGTCATGGGCAGCCACGCAGCCGCCCATGAAGGCAAAGCCACGGCTCAGGGAGTGACCGAAATGTTCGCAACGGGGGAAGCCATGCGGCTGGTCCCCAAAGGGGCCACCGTGACGGACACCACCTGCAAGAGCATTGATGTGGCAGCCGACACCCGCTACCAGTGCACGGTGACATACAGCGATTGAATCGATCGCCGCTGAGATTGGAGACAGGACAACCAAGGACACTGCACTCCACCGGATCCTGTAGCCCAGCGAACTAATTTAGATTTTCTCCATAACTTTGTGCCGCCAGGAACGTTGCTAATTCAGAAGAGCTGGGCAAATGTACTCATGAATTCTCAACTTCATGATGCAGCTGACGTTTCTTGGCAACACCTACACCAAAAACTCAGACCTGCGCGTTGCTCCAAACGTTGAACTCAAATATCAGGGCAAGACCTACCGGGCAAGACAGGAACAGGCTGCACAACAGGTTGCCCAAAGTGACATCGTGTTGACCTACCGAGGCATCAACTACGTCAAGTGATTGACGACTCCAGCCTTTCAGCGGCTTCGGATCCAATAACCCAGGCCCATGCCTGGGTTATTTTTATGTTGCAACGGATACAGAGGCCCACCCTGACCCTGTGATGGGGTTAACGACGCTTCCCTTAGACCATGACCGATAAAGCCGGCTTCTGCACGAGGTTGATCGACGTTCTGGCGCACGAGTCATTCGGAGCGGACGCCGCTGTGGAGGAGATCCGAGGCTTTGACGGGAAATCACCGTGGGAAGGCAATCAATACTGCTGCGTTGATGCCACTGAACAACAGTCTGAATTCCGAGGGCTGGTGACAGTCGATAAACATCTGTATTGCTTCGTGGCTCAGATCAACTCCAATGATCAACATCGATCTCGTTTCATTCCTGCTGCTGAAGTGCTGGAGGACCCATCCGGCACGCCACGCAAAATGCAACCTCTCATTCAGGAGATGATCCTGGGCCGCAAACGTGGGGTGATGCTGATCCCTGAAACGGAAACAGACGCCGTTGATGTTGTTGCCGGCCTGGTGGAGCAGGGCTTCAGTGAATTGGCCAGCCAATACCGGGATTTCATCATGCGGCAGCTGGAGAAATCCAAGGCTGCTGCAAAGCCAACGGCATGATCGGAACGGACCTCACCCCAAGGTGCGGCCATTCCATCCCCAAGGGGAATCCCGATCGCGTTCTCATGGGGACGCCTCCTTCAAACAGGGACATCCCATAGGCCTCGGGTTTGCCCGTTGCCTTGGCCAGTGCTGCAGACAGCTGTTGAAGCCGCGAATGGTGAGGGCTCACAGACATCCGTTGATTTCAGGCCACGAGGTGAGCCACGACAAAGGGGATCACACCAACAACCGATGGCACGCAGACTTCAACTCCCGAAGAGCCAGGCCAATTCCTCAGATCTCGCAGCATGGACTGCCGTGGTCTTCGCTTCGATCACTGCACTGGTGCTCTGGGGCGTCGCCAACGCCTATCCCTCTCTCTGAGCACCAAGAAGAAGACAGCGTCAGCAGACGGCGCTCACGATCTGGCTTCGGAAGGTCACTGTCGAAACTTGAATACTTGCCGCCGTTGATCCTGCTGGCTTGTGCAGCAGCCTTGTATCTAGGCTCAAGAGAAGGATTCGATGCTGTCATTCCGGAGGTCCCCGAAGAGAGCTTGCCTGCCATCTTCTTCCATGGACACTGCATGGAACGATCAGACCAGATCTACCAAAACGAAATCGCAATCCATAGAAAAACTGAGAAGATTGTTGGTTACGGGAGATTTCGAGACGACATTCATGGAAAGGGGCTGACTCGAATCACGACAGAACGACTTGAGCGCGAAGAACAGTGCAAACAGAGCTGAGCAAAACCAGAAAGGCGAACAAAGACAGACCGCATCAAGTTCGCACTGGAGTGATTAAGAGAATCAGAAAGATCAGGAGCGCAAGGATTGACAACAGGAAAGCATTCGTTATTTTCGGCGCATCATATTGCTGTTCATCAATGGATTTCCCAAAATGGTTTGCTGAGGTGATCCAGCGGAATGCTCAGCCGCAACCCATGAGCGCAGCGATGGAAGCGACATCTCCTGCGTTCAAAGCCGACAAATCAACGCCGACAATCGACACGTTAACCGTTTATGTTGGCCCCAAAGGAGGCAAGTATCGGTTCAACGAAAAGGGTAGAAAGATTTACCTCAGCGCCTGAAGGTCACTCATAGTCTGCCAATTCCACAAACTCACGCTCCAACGCATCTGCATCGCCATATCTCTCTTCGTTGATGAGATCGATAATTCTCTCCAGAATGATTCCGTGCGTGATCCGGCTTGGCCCTTCAAACGAAAAATGGAAATTGCGGTGAAGGCTTCTCATGAACAAGACTTCAGACTGACATAGCTTCGCCGAAGAGGCTGTCATTTGTAGTATCACCTGATTCCTTTAGGGAACCAATAATCATTTGGAGAAATACCTGGTCTCTACATGGTCCTCAAACTCACTTTCGAATGCCCTGGCATCATCAAGCCTGCCCTCATCCAGCAGTCGATTGAGGTGTTGATAGACATAATCAAGATTTCCCTTGTTCAGATAGTCAAACGAAAATCGAAGCGAATTACTTGAAGAAGGCACAGGAATTACCTCTTTACAATTTCATGGTAGTCATCCTGCTTTCGATGCTGATGTGTTCGCCGCATCGCTTTCGCACCTTTAAGGTATTAAGCGGCACACTTTCACACGAACAAAAGCATTGATCATTCGATCGGTTGCCTTCAGCTCACACGACAACGCGCTGATGCTTCGCGGACCCTTAACTGTGAAACGATGGCTTGCGCTACTGCTGCTGCTTCCACTGGGATTAACAAGCCCTGTGAAAGCCTTTGACGGAGGGGGTCTCGACAACGAGAAGGCCATTGAAATCTCTGACGACAAGTCAGAGATCATCCTGCCTGAATACTCGGTTTATCATGCTTCTTGCATGGACATTCAGTTAAGAATGTGGGGTGAAGTTGCAGAGTTGATGGAGGATCTGGCGACTGCTCACTGTTACTGCGAATATTCCAAACTGGAACAACTCGATGAATTGACATTCGCACAACAGCAAGACGTGGAGGCCAGTTGCGCACGGGAAGGAACCATCAACAAAAAAGAAGCCTTCATCTGGTGGGCGCTTCCACTTCATTGGCAGCGCTTGAAAGGCGAGAACTAAGCATTGCCATCGTTCACGGGATGACGCCGGTCCAAGAAAGAGGAAGGCCGCCCCTCCCGCTGGAGAGACGGCCTAGCTCGCTCGTTTGTGCATTGCTCAACCCGTGAATGGATCAGGGGTTGAGAGGCCAGCCCACCTACGACAGGAATGGGGTGACCTCTCTTATTGCTCGCTTCCGACACCCCTGTGATGACGGGAACAGGGGCCATGCCGCATGCCATTGCTGGCGCAGGGCGAAGTGTCGGGCTTTCAGGTGCCTGGGGCCTTGACGTCCAGGTGTGGGGCTGGTCTCCCGCGGGGCACCTGTGAACGGTGCTGAGGAGAGTCGTCAAAGACGAGCAGCCCACGGTTGGGTGGAAACTGTTGGAGCAGGGACCTAAAAGTCAGGCGACTTCTAAGACCTGCTCGGTTGGACCGTCGTCTCGCATGGACGCCTCCGATCTCGATGGACACACTCTCGTCAGCGGACACGCACCCCGGCAATCAGCCTTAACGCTCATTGCCTTCTGAGCCCGACCCGTCTGATGTTGGATCTGTTGTGCCTGATCACAGACGGGGGGAACGACAGCCAGATTCAGCCGACATGCAGAGTGCTGGCATGAAACAGATCAACGTCCAGCAACTCCGATCGCTTCGTCTCCTTGCACTTGCCCGCGATGACAGGGCTGTCGCTGAACTGAATTCACGAATCTCCAACTCACCCGACTACCTCGTGGAGGAGCTGATGAACCGCCACGGGTGGGCCGCTCACGAAGCGCTCTGCGCCGTTCAGCAGTTGCAGGAGGAAGCCCTTCGCAGCACCAGTGATCAGCAGACTGCTGCCTGACACAACTCTTGCTCCAGTGAGTCATCGAAGGGTTGCCAAGCCTCGTTGAGACGCTGCAATCAATCCAATCGGAGCCTTGAGATGACGACCCAGTTGACCAACCTTCCCTGCGGCACTGTTGAGGTCAGAGTCTGTGCCGATCAGATCTGCGCCACCGGTTGGGTCAGCTCCCACCACCTGGTCCCGACAAAGGAGGCTCAACTCAGGGAATGCGTCACTCGAGACATGCAATCAACAGCCGAGTGATCGTCATCGCACCGGCGGCGAGCACTTCCGCCAGCCTGTTTTCAACATCGTCTCCCAGGCTTCGATGGCGTTGTGCCGAAGCATCCGCCGACGTGTCTCGGGGATCGGGTAGTCAGGCGGCCGCCAGTGAAAGGTCCGCAGGATCACCCACTGACCATGGGCGGTTGGCGTGTCGGACTTGAACTGAACGACCTTCTGCTGGTCAACACTCACCAGCCAACCTTCTCCACCGGATTTCTCCGGAGGGTCGTTGGTGGCGCCGTCCTTGTTTGGCATGCGGTTGAGTCTGGCCGCCTCTGTTCACAAACGGTGGCGCTGCCATCGGTTCCAAGGTTGAAGGGGCCTTCCAGCCCCCATGAGTCAGTTGGGTGATAAGGCTGACTTCACCCCATCTCCCCTAAGGGTCAGGCAGCAACAGGGGCTGCTTGACGGGAGAAACGAACGATGTTGTTCGCAGTTACGGGTTTGCTCTCACCGAGCAGGCTTCAGTCACCCTCCTCATGCCCCGTCGAAACCATTGCAGCCCCGGGATGGGGGAATGGAGCTGAGCGGAATCGAACCGCTGTCCGAAACACTGGTGTGGATCACCTAGTCCGGAGAACCGGACGCTGCCATTCTGTCAGCAGTGGTGACCTGGAGCACAACCACCTTTGGGTCGTGAGAACCGGATGCCCGGGGTGGCGGTTCTGCCCCAGGGCCTTGAAGAGGCCGGCAGCATTGAACTGGAACGTCTCGGGGCCGGATCGGTGCGGCCGCTGCGCCGCGCCGCCGCTTTCGAAGCCGACATGGCCTGTCTCTACAGGCTGCATCTGCAGGCACGCCTGCCCTTCCGGCTGCTGCGGGAGATGGGACGCTTTCCCTGCTGCAGTCGAGACGAGCTGTATGACGGCATTCAGCACTGTCTGGACTGGGAACGCTGGCTGCACCCATCCCAGACCTTCCGGGTGGATGTCACCGGCATCACCCCGGGGCTGAATCACAGCCACTATTCCGCTCTTCAGGTGAAGAACGCCCTGGTGGACCGACAACGAGACATCTGGGGAAAACGCTCGTCGATCGATCTCGATGCGCCGGACCTGGCCCTGCATCTGCATCTGGCGCGCGGTGAAGCCGTCTTGAGTCTCGATGGCAGTGGCGGCAGCCTGCATCGCCGCGGCTATCGGGCTGCCATGGGAGCAGCTCCGTTGAAGGAGAACCTGGCCGCCGGACTGATTCAGCTCACGGGCTGGGATGGCCGTGTTCCTCTGGTGGATCCCTGTTGCGGATCGGCGACGCTGCTGATCGAGGCCGCCACCACGGCGCTTGAGATGGCCCCCGGGCTCAACCGCCCCTTTGCCCTCGAGGGCTGGGCGGATTTCAATCCCGATCTCTGGCAGCGGGAACAAACCCGGGCCCGCGGACGGAAACGACCCGATGCTGAACTGCCGGCGCTGCTCGGGTTTGAGCAGGATCCCGACATCGCTGACCAGGCGCGTGACAACGTCCGGGCCGCCGGGCTCCAGGGGCTGATCGAGATCCGCAGCGGCAGCTTCGAAGGCCAGCAGCTGCCGCCAGGCCCGGGCGTGCTGGTCTGCAACCCGCCCTACGGCCAGCGCATCGGGCATGAGGCCGATCTCGAACAGCTCTACGGCGCACTGGGGCGGTTCACCCGCAGCCAGGCCTCAGGCTGGCAGCTGTGGCTGCTCAGCGGCAACGCCAACCTCACTGGAGCCCTGCGCATGAAGGCGAGCCGACGCATTCCGGTGAGCAACGGCGGCATTGACTGCCGCTGGTTGCAGTACGCAATCCGCTGATTCAGCGCCCCAGCAGCGCCCGCACCGTCTTCATGATTCCCTCGAGGGTCTGAGGCAGGAAAGGACCCTTGAGCACCTGACCACCGATCCTGAGACTGATGCCCGCCAGCACCAGGTTCGCCACCGCCAGCGCCAGCAGCGCCTGCATCAGCGAAAGCTCCCAGGCCTGCTGAATCCAGAGCACGAGAGCCACCTCACCGGCCGCCATGGCGATGAGCATCGCGACGCCACCTGTCGCGAGAAACAGACCGCCGCTGATCAACCGGCGCTTCTCGCGATCCACCTCCTGCAGAGCCATGCGCACATGCAGGTCCATCACCGAGGCCGCCAGAGCCGTGGCCCGGGCCGCTGCACCGAGCCCACGGGGGCGTTGCGTGTCGCTCATCGATCCCGCCGACCACCGCTGAGCATCGTGCCGATCAGCACTCCCACGCCCAGAGCAACACCCACGGCCAGCAGCGGCCGCTGACGCACCGGCTTCTCGATGCGCGGACGCAGGGTGCTGTTGAGTTCATCCAGCAGCTGCTCCAACTGCTGCTCAAGGGGGTCGAGGTTGTCCGCCAGGGTGCGGCCATGCTCTTCAGCCGCCTGCATCAGCTCCTCCAGCTGTTCCCGCACACCCTCAGGCGTCAGGCCGGTGTTTTTCTCGATCAGGCGCACCACCTCATCCATGCTTCCCCGGGTCGCCTCCAGAGTGTGATGCGCCAGATCAGGCCAGCGCTTCTGAATCGTGGGCAGAAGGCTCTCGAACCGCTCACGGAAACGATGCTCGGACGTGCCGTTGGACCGCGACGAGGGCGCATCCATGAGGTCTGAGGGATCAGGTGTTCTCAGGTTAGGGACGCTGGCCGATCAGACCAGCTGCAGCCTTGCGAGACTCACCTCAGGTCATGGATGGGGAACGAAGCGATGACCCGGGTGGTGTTGCACATCGGCATGCACAAGACCGCCTCCACTTACATCCAGAAACGGCTTCAGGCGAATCAGCCCCTGCTCCGGCAGCACGGCATCCGATTCGATGACGACAGCAAGAACCGGCTCAAGATCGCTGCCCGCAGAAGCGACTTCAAGCCCTGGAAGACAAGGTTGAAGCAGGCCAGGGACCGCAACGCCTATCTGCTGATCTCCAATGAGGTGCTCAGCCATCTGCTGGCTCAGCCCCGCGACGAGCGACCCGAGGAATGCATCGGTGACTGGCTGGTGCGTCAGTTCCAGCGCCATGGTTGCGAGATCACCCTGGTCGCCTTCCTGCGCGATCAACCGGGCTACCTGAATTCCCACTACGCCCAGCACATCCGCAATTTCGCCTTGCACTGCCCGTTCGAGGCCTACGCCGAGGCGGTGATGAACCACCGGCATCCCCGTGGGCAATGCGACCCGGAGCGTCTCTTCGGCTGGATCCGGCACCACGCGCAGCTCGAGGCCCGCTTTCTGCCCTACGGCGGCCACTGCAGCGGCGACCCCTTCCTGCAACTCATCGAGATCGTCGGTGGTCCCGCAGCGGCGGACTGGCAGCCCATCGCCCCGGAGAATTCCCAGTCCGGACGCCTGGCGGTGGCGACATCAATCCGCGTGCAGGAGCATCTGCAGGCCCGCGGCATCCGGCTCTCAAGCAAGACGGCAAGACGCGGTGCCACCCATGCCCTGCTGCGCCGCTCCCGGCGATATGGCTGGGAGCGGGACCGCTTCAACGGTTTGACGCCTGAGCTCTACCAGCGCATCCGGGATCACTACCGGCCGATGAACGACCGCTTCGCCCAGGCTGTCTGGGGTCTTGCCAGCTGGGCCGAGCTGTTTCCGGCCGATCCACCATCCGCACAGGCACCGCTTGGACGTTGGCCGCGCTGGCGGGTGGAGTGGGAAAGCCGGGATCTGGTCCGCCGGCTGACCGCCACGACGCCGAGGTGATGAGCGATCCCATGACGCCCCTGCTCCGCTACAGCCTGTTGCGCCACACCGGTGCCCCGGACGACCCCAGCGGCTGCCACTACGACCTGCTCCTGGAGGACGGCGAGACCTGCCGCAGCTGGCGGCTGCCCGACATTCCCCCCCTGAACGGAACCTCCCAGGAGGCCACCCCTCTGGCTCCCCACCGGCGGGTTTGGCTGGAGCCCCGGAGCGCTGCCGTCTCCGGAGACCGGGGCTGGGCGGAACGGGTGATGGCCGGCCGCTACCGGGGAACCCTGCCCGCCGATCCCGACGCGGCCGTGCAGCTCGACCTGGTGGATGGCGCGTTGAGAGGACAGCTGCGGATCACGGCAGGACGCTGCTCGCTGACGCCCCCTTGAGCTTTCGGACAGCTCCGCTACTTTCGGCTCGCTGAAAGCCCGAAACCCTGTTGGTTCATATCAATCAGGTCGGGCTGACACAGTTCAAATCCTTCGGCGGGGCGATGACGATCCCGCTGGAGCAGGGATTCACCGTGGTCACCGGGCCGAACGGATCCGGCAAGAGCAACATCCTTGACGGCGTTCTGTTCTGCCTCGGCCTGGCGACGAGCCGCGGCATGCGCGCCGACCGTCTGCCGGATCTGGTCAACAGCGGCGTGCTCAAGGCCGGCAAGTCGGCCGAGACCACCGTGAGCGTGCGCTTCGATCTCAGCGACTGGAGCCCCGACGCTGCCGAAGAGGGTCTGGAGCCGCCGGAGGAGGGGCCCTGGATCCGCCCGGATCAGACCGAATGGACCGTCACCCGAAAACTGCGGGTGATGCCGGGGGGCTCCTACAGCTCCAGCTACAGCGCTGATGGGGTGGCCTGCAACCTGCAGCAGCTGCAGACCCAGCTGCGCCGGCTGCGCATCGATCCGGAAGGCAGCAACGTGGTGATGCAGGGGGACGTGACCCGCATCGTGTCGATGAGCAACCGCGACCGGCGCGGACTGATCGATGAACTCGCCGGTGTCGCCCTGTTCGACACCCGCATCGAGCAGACCCGCCGCAAGCTCGATGACGTGCAGGAACGGCAGGACCGCTGCCGGATCATCGAGCAGGAACTGCTGGCCAGCCGTCAGCGGCTGGAGAAGGACTGCGCCAAGGCCCGCCAGTACCAGGAGCTGCGGGAACGCCTGCATCTCGGCCGTCGGCAGGAGATGGTGCTCGCCTTCGAGGCAGCCCGGCAGGCACTGGGGGATCTCGGCAGCCGCCAACAGGCGATCGAGGCACAGGAGCAGCGCGACGCCACCGCCATCGCCGGCGCGCGCGAGACCCTGGGGAAGGCCACCGGCGAGCTGCAATCCCTGCAGGAGCAGGTCAAGGCCCTCGGAGAGGACCAGCTGCTGGCGGTGCAGGCGGAATTGCTCGGACTGGAGACCCGCGGCCGCGAACTGGATCGCCAGGCCACACAGCACCAGGAGGAGGGACAGCGGCTGCAGGGTGTGCGCCATGACCTGGCCAATCGCCGCCAGCAGATGCTTCAGCAACAGCGGGAGCTGGAGCAGGACCCCGGCACGCAGGCCCTGGAGCAAGCGGAGACCACCTGCCGCAGCGCTGAAGCCGCTGTGGAGATGTCCCGCCGCCGCCTCTCCGATGTGGCCGGCCGCTCCGGAGCCTGGCTGGAGCAGCAGAAACAGCGCACCGAGCGCCGCCAGCAGCTGCAGAGCAGCCTCACACCTCTGCTGCAGGAGCAGCAGCAGCTGCAGGAACGGCTGCGGCAGGACGCGGAACGGCTGGAGGAACTCGGCGGGGAACAACAGCAGGACGGCGCCGATGAACAGGCGGTGCAGGAACGGCTCAGCCAGCTGGACAGCGAATGGCAGACCGTGCTGCAGGGCATCAGCAGCGGCAAGCAGGCGCTGCAGCAGGCCGCTGACTCCCTTGCTGTGCAGCAGCGCACCCGCACTCGGCTGGAGCAGGAGCAGACCCGGCTGGAACGGGAGATCGCACGGGTGGACAGCCGCCGCGATGCTCTGCAGGAGAGCCGGGGCACCGGCGCCCTGCGGCTGCTGCTGGAGGCGGGACTCGACGGCATCCACGGCCCGGTGGCCCAGCTCGGCGAGGTGGAGGAGCGGCACCGCTTGGCGCTGGAGGTGGCCGCCGGGGCCCGCCTCGGCCAGGTGGTGGTGGAGGACGACCGCATCGCAGCCCGCGCCATCGAGCTGCTCAAGAGCCGTCGCGCCGGCCGGCTCACCTTCCTGCCGCTCAACAAGATCCGGGCCCCCGGTGGTGTTGGCGGGGCGGCATTCGCCCGCGGCGCCAGACCCGGTGCAGGGGACGCTGGAGCGGGCCTGATCGGTCGCGCCGTCGAGCTGGTGCGCTTCGAGCCGGTGTACGACCAGGTGTTTGCGTACGTCTTCGGGGACACGCTGGTGTTCAGCGATCTCGGCAGCGCCCGCCAGCAGCTCGGTCGCTCCCGGGCGGTGACGCTGGAGGGAGAACTGCTGGAAAAGAGCGGTGCCATGACCGGCGGCAGCCTCTCCCAGCGCAGCGGCGGACTCAGCTTCGGTCGCAGCAGCGATCAGGACGAAGCAGAACCGCTGCGGCGGCGGCTGCTGGAACTCGGGGAATCGCTGGTGGTCTGCCGGCGCGAGGAAGCCAAGCTCTCCCAGGCGGTGGAGCAGCAGCGGCCCGCGCTGCGGGATCTGGAACAGCGCCAGGCGGCCCTGGTGGCGGAACGCAATGCGGCCCGTCGCAACCATGGCCCCCTGCTGGAACGCAGCCGTCAGCGTCAGGAGCGGCTCAGCCGCCTGCAGCAGGACCGCGGGGTGCAGCAGGAACGGCTGGAGCTGATCGCCCAGCAGCTAACACCGCTCAGCAGCGAACTGGCTCAGCTGGACGCGGCGGAGCGCAGCAGCGACGGACACGACGACGCCTCCGCCTGGAAGCAGCTGCAGCAGGACCTGGAATCCGCCGATGCTCGGCTGGAAGCGGCCCGCAGCGAACGGGATGCCCTGCTCAACGCCCGGAGAGAACGGCAGCTGGCGCTGGAACGGCTCGGTGATCAGCAGCAGACCCTCAGCAACGAAGAGACCCGACTGCAGGAGGCGGTGCAGGCCCTGGCGGGCGCCCATGGAGCCTGGCGACAGCAGCAGCAGGACCTGCAGCAGCTGCGCGAGAAGCTGACTCAGCAGCAGCAGGAGCTGCAGGAGAGCTTTGGAGCCCAGCGCCGGGCCCGCGATGCGGCGGAAGCCGAGGTGGCCCGCCAGCGCCAGGCCCTGCAACAGGCCGAGTGGAACCTCGAGCGCCTGCGGGAGGAGCGCGACGGGCTGATCGAGGAGCAGCGCAGCGGCGCCATCCGGCTGCAGGAGATGGAACAGGCCCTGCCCGATCCCCGCCCCGAGATCTCTGAAGCGCTGCGTCTGGCCGGCCTGGAAGCGCTGCAGGCGGATCTTCAGGCGATCCAGGCCCGCATGGAGGCCCTGGAGCCGGTGAACATGCTGGCGCTGGAGGAACTGGAAGCCCTCGAACAGAGGCTGACGGAACTGAACGACCGCTTGGAGGTGCTCAACAACGAAAGGGAGGAACTGCTGCTGAGGATCGAAACGGTGGCCACCCTGCGTCAGGACGCCTTCATGGAAGCCTTCACCGCTGTGGATGGGCATTTCCGTGAGATCTTCGCCTCCCTCTCCGATGGCGATGGCCATCTGCAGCTTGAGAATCAGGAGGACCCCCTGGAGGGGGGCCTCACGCTGGTGGCCCATCCCAAGGGCAAGGCGGTGCGGCGTCTGGCAGCCATGTCCGGCGGAGAGAAGTCGCTCACCGCCCTCAGCTTCCTGTTTGCCCTGCAGCGGTTCCGGCCTTCCCCCTTCTATGCCCTCGATGAGGTGGACAGCTTTCTGGATGGCGTGAATGTGGAGCGGCTGGCTGCTCTGATCGCGCGACAGGCCGAGGACGCCCAGTTCATGGTGGTCAGCCACCGCCGGCCGATGATTGCCGCCTCCGAGCGCACGATCGGCGTCACCCAGGCCCGCGGCGCTCACACCCAGGTGGTCGGTCTTCCCGATGCCGCCTGAACGGACGCCGCAGATGCCTTGCGCCAGAATGGTCTGATGACTCCGACCCCTTCCTCGAACGACGCCCTCGCCACCATTCCGAGCGATCGCCTCTGGCTTCGCTCCGAACTGATGGGTACCCAGGTGATCACCCGTGACACGGGTCGTCGCCTCGGTGTGGTGGGAGAGGTGATCGTCGACATCGATCGCCGCGAGGTGGTGGCGGTGGGCCTGCGCGACAACCCGCTCACCCGATTCCTGCCCGGGCTGCCCCGCTGGATGCCCCTGGACCGGATCCGTCAGGTGGGGGACGTGATCCTGGTGGATTCCGCCGATTCCCTCAGCGAGGGCTTCAACCCCGAGCGCTACAGCCGGGTGATCAACTGCCAGGTGATCACCGAATCCGGCCGCCAGCTGGGGCGGGTGCTGGGCTTCGCGTTCGACATCGAGACCGGTGAGCTCACCACGCTGGTGATGGGGGCCCTCGGTGTTCCCCTGCTCGGAGAGGGTGTGCTGAGCACCTGGGAGATGCCGGTGGAGGAGATCGTCAGCAGCGGTCCCGATCGGATCATTGTTTACGAGGGAGCCGAAGACAAGCTCAAGCAGTTGAACAGCGGAGTGCTGGAGAAACTCGGGGTCGGTGGTCCGAGCTGGGAGGAGCAGGAGCGGGAGCGGTACCGGGTGAACCTGGTGCCGGTGGAGAACCAGCTGAGCTCCGGTCAGCCCGTGGAGCAGGAGCAGCGGCGTCTGCAACCCTCCGAGAGTCAGCGGCTCGAGGTGGACGAGGAACTGGAGTACGTGGAGCTGGAGGAGCGGCGGCAGGAGGCACAGCCGCAGCGCCTCTACATGGACGAGACCGATGAAGGGAACTACCCGGAGCCCTACACGGAGGAGTGGACGCCCCGCCGCCCCGTGCCTGCCTCCCGTCGGCCGGTGCAGCAGCCCGGCGAACCGCTGGATGTGGAGCCGCTGGAGGATCCGGTCAGACCGCCTGCCGAGAGCGACCTCGACGATCCCTGGTGATGCGGTTCAATGCGCGGGTGTGACAGCCCGGATCCCGCGTGACGACTGCGCCTCTCCGCCGATCCGCCAGACCGCTCCGGGCCGTGTCCAGGCCGGCGCGGCCGGTTCCGGACCTTGCTCAGTGGCTCTACCGAGGGACCGTGGTGGTGCTTCTGGGTCTGATCGCCCACGCCATCGCCAAACCGACGGCTGTGGAGCGCTGCATCGATCGCCGCTATCAGCAGGTGCTCGACAGCCATCAGCTCAAGGAAGGTCAGATCACCGAGGCGATCCGCATCAGCGAACGCAACAAGGCCACCAACTTCTGCCACGGCGGCAGCGGCCGTCAGAACTGGAGCCGCTGAAACTCAACCCGCCCGGAAGTCGAGCGAGGCGCTGTTGACGCAGTAGCGCTGCCCCGTGGGCGCCGGACCATCGGGAAACACGTGACCGAGATGGGCGTCGCAACGGGCGCAGTTGATCTCGACCCGCACCATGCCGTGGGTCAGATCACGCTTGGTGGTGATCGCCTCGGGGGTTACACCGTCCCAGAAGCTGGGCCAGCCCGTGCCGGACTCGAATTTGGTCTGCGAGCTGAACAGAGGCGCCCCGCAACAGACGCAGTGGTACATCCCCGTGGCCTTGTTGTCCCAGTAGGCACCTGTGAAGGCCCGCTCGGTGCCCCCGCAGCGGGTCACCTGGAACTGCTCGGGCGTGAGCGTCTGCTTCCAGTCCTCACTGCTGCGCTCGATGCGATCGGAGCTGGTCATCTCGGGGCTGATCGGAGCTCCGGAACCTTAGGCAGATCCGAGCGCGCGAGGCAGCAGAGAACGCACCTCCTCCGCCAGAGCCTCCACCGCTCCGGGCTTGCCGCGCAGGGCCCGCAGGTCCTGACGCTGGCCCTCAAGCCGTTGCGGAGCTGCCAGCCAGTCCGCCGCCTCCGCCGCGATCTGCTCCGGCGTGATCGCCCCGACACGCTCCGGCACCACCGCACGGCCGGCCGAGATGTTGGGCCATGCCATCAGGCCGTTGTTCCTCAACCGCCACAGGGTGAGCAACGCACCGATCAGACGCCGCAGCCCCGGCAGCCGGGCCAGCAGCCCCAGCCCCCCATCCCAGGCCTGCATCACCTCGAGGTGCTGGGTGGGCACGATCACGATCATCGGCACGGCCAGCGCCCCCAGCTCGGCGGTGTTGGCACCCACGGTGGTGAGGGCGAGATCGCACTGGCTCAGGGGCCCGTGGGCTGGATGCTGCTCCAGCAGCTGGATGCGGGTGCCCGCAGCGGTGATCAGAAGACCGTCGCGATGCTCGGCAACGACAGCGCGATAGCGGGCGGCGATCGGATTGGCGTCACCGGCAAAGCGCAGCAGCTGGGCCGCACTGGTGGTGGGGGCCACCGGCAGCAGAAACCGGCAACCGGGCCGCAGCTGGGCCAGCCGATCCGCCGTCTCCAGCAGAAACGGCATGCCCACGCAGAGCTTGGCGGCCTTGGAACCGGGCAGCAGAGCCACCCAGTCGCCCTCAGGCAGCGGATCATCCCGGCGGGCGAAGCCCGAGAGATCAGCCATCAGATCTCCCACCACCCGGCAGCGATGCCGATGGCGCGGGGGCAACTGCAGGCGGACCTGTTCCGACATGGCGGCAACCCGGTCGTTCCACCCGGGCCAGCGGGCCACCCACTCGGCGTAGGTGATGTGGCGGTAGCCGAGGCGGGCCGACAGCAGCACCGTCCAGAACTGATCTCCTCCGAGGAAGACCACCACGCCCCGGCGCGGCCAGGGGCCGTAACGGCGCGGCCGCAGCAGCAGATCCCAGAAACGCCGGGCCGGCAGGATCCGGTCGAACTGCCCCCAGGGCCTGGCCGCCTCCGCTTCCAGCCCGGTGGCGTTCGGGCAGGGCACCAGCACCAGCTGCAGGGAGGCGGTCGCCGCCGGTTGACGCGGTCTCAGCAGCAGAGACGCGTGCAGTCGTTCCGCCAGGGGGCGGACCCAGGTCGTGAGCTCGCCCGGGCCATTGGAGACGAGAACGATGGCGAGTCCGGGGTCAGCTGTCGCGGGACTGGCCAAGAGAATGGAGTGCGGATGGCGAGACTTGAACTCGCAAGGCCGAAGCCACACGCCCCTCAAACGTGCGTGTCTACCAATTCCACCACATCCGCGTGGTCGACTCCACCGCGCGGGCTTCGTCGAAGAAAGATCATACCGACCGAGGGGCCTCGCACCGGAATCCCTGGCCTGCACTGATACGATCCGCCCTCAGGCCTGAAGTGCTGAAGGATGCCCATCGGCAAAGTGCTGATCGCCAACCGTGGCGAGATCGCGCTCCGGATCCTTCGCAGCTGCCGGGAGCTCGGGATCGCCACCGTCGCGGTTTACAGCACGGTCGACAAGGACGCACTGCACGTCCAGCTGGCGGATGAGGCGGTCTGCGTCGGCGAATCGCTGAGCAGCAAGAGCTACCTCAACGTTCCCAACATCCTGGCGGCCGCCACCTCCCGCGGGGTCGACGCCATCCACCCCGGCTACGGGTTCCTGGCCGAGAACGACAAGTTCGCCGAGATCTGCGGAGACCACGGCATCACCTTCGTCGGCCCCTCCCCCCATGCGATCCGGTCGATGGGGGACAAAGCCACCGCCAAGGCCACGATGCAGGCTGTCGGTGTGCCCACCGTGCCGGGCAGTGAAGGGCTGCTGTCCAGCCCTGAGGAGGCAGCGGAACTGGCGGCTCAGATGGGCTACCCGGTGATGATCAAGGCCACGGCCGGCGGCGGTGGACGCGGCATGCGGCTCGTGCCCGGCCCCGATCAGCTGGACAATCTGTTCAAGGCAGCCCAGGGAGAGGCCGATGCCGCCTTCGGCAACCCCGGGCTGTACATGGAGAAATTCATCAACCGCCCCCGCCACGTGGAAGTGCAGGTGCTGGCCGACCGCCACGGCAACGTGGTGCATCTCGGGGAGCGGGACTGCTCGATCCAGCGGCGTCACCAGAAGCTGCTGGAAGAGGCTCCCAGCCCAGCGCTGGATCCGGAACTGCGCCGCCGCATGGGAGAGGCCGCGGTCGCCGCGGCCCGCAGCATCCAGTACGAAGGAGCCGGAACGGTGGAGTTCCTGCTGGACCGGAGCGGCGGCTTCTACTTCATGGAGATGAACACCCGGATCCAGGTGGAGCATCCGGTGACGGAAATGGTCACCGGCATCGATCTGATCGCCGAGCAGCTGCGCATCGCCGGCGGGGAGCCGATCAGCGTGCGCCAGGAGGACGTGCAGCTGCAGGGGCATGCCATCGAATGCCGCATCAATGCCGAAGACGCCAGCCACAACTTCCGTCCCGCCCCCGGACGCATCACCGGCTGGCTTCCTCCAGGTGGACCCGGCGTGCGCGTCGACAGCCACGTGTACACGGGCTACGACATCCCGCCGTTCTACGACTCCCTGATCGGCAAGCTGATCGTCTGGGGGCGGGATCGCCCGATGGCACTGACCCGGATGAAGCGCGCCCTGAACGAATGCGCCATCACGGGGATTCCGACCACGGTCGACTTCCACCTGCAACTGCTGGAACGGCCGGAATTCATCAACGGCGACGTGCACACCAAGTTCGTCGAGCAGGAAATGCTCGGCTGAACCAGACCGGGTGAACCTCAGGCCGTCATTTGAGCGCGCATCAGGATCTGGGAGAGCAGACCCTGCTGCCCCACCAGCAGTTCCCGCACCAGGCTGATCAGGCCGACCCAGATCACCGGGGTCACATCCACGCCGCCGATCGGAGCCACGACCCGTCGCGTCAGGGCCAACACAGGCTCGGTGGGCCAGGCGATCAGGGGCCAGGCCCCCTGCTTCAGATCCACCTGGGGATACCAGGTGAGCACGATCCGAAGCAGAAAGGCGAGGGTCCATGCCGCCAGCAGCAACCCCAGCAGCAGGTGGACCGTCGGCAGAACCTGCAGAAGCAGCGGCGTCACAAAGCTCAACGCATTCACGGGCGCATCGTAGAAACCAGGCCCTGATCCTTAGGATCATCGCGGCTTTGATGCAGACGGCCCTCCGCCATGACTCCCTCCCTCTCCAACTTCCTGAGCAGCC
Organism: Synechococcus sp. KORDI-49; assembly: GCF_000737575.1. Taxonomy (NCBI): domain Bacteria; kingdom Bacillati; phylum Cyanobacteriota; class Cyanophyceae; order Synechococcales; family Synechococcaceae; genus Synechococcus; species Synechococcus sp. KORDI-49. The sequence goes on from NZ_CP006270.1 coordinate 1,168,066, forward strand.
TCATCTGGGGAGGTGTGATCGTCGTGGTACCCGCCACGATCGCGCTGATCCTGATCAGCCAGACCGACCGGCTTGACCGCAAGCTCTGATCCGCACTGGCGCCACTCGTAGACTGAACTCCACGCGGAGGCGCACCCTTGGTTAACGCCAGTCTGAATTGGGCCAGCATCGTCGGCATCGTGCTGGCCGTCGGCGGGGCGATGCTGTACTTCATGCGGTCGTTCAAGCCAGCGCTTGCCCGCGATTACGACGTGTTCTTCGCAGCCATCGGGCTGCTGTGCGGCGGCATTCTGTTTTTCCAGGGCTGGCGGCTGGATCCGATCCTCCAGTTCGGTCAGTTCCTACTGGCGGGCACCACGGTGTTCTTCGCCTACGAGAGCGTTCGTCTGCGCGGCGTCGCCACGGAGCAGGCGCGACGTTCCGCCTACTTCGAGGATGAGCCGGCCCCCGTCCGCGGCGGACCCGCCTCCGGCGGACTGCGTGGCGGCTGGGATGACGATTACGAGCGTTTCGACGAGCCCCAGCCCCTGCGCCGGCGCTTCGGCGGTCGCGAGGATGAGCGGGAGGAGCGCCCCGAAGAGGACTTCTACCGTCCGCGGCGCACCAGCCGTGCCGCCATCCCAGAAGAAGCCGCCAGTCGCCGCCCCCGGGGACGGGACGACGACCAGGATCAGAGCTGGGGCGCCGATGATGAACGCAGCCGTCGCATGGCCCGCTTCCGGGCCGGCGAGGAACGCGCAGAGCGTCGCAGTGATTTCGGCGAGCGTCGCAATGAACGCCAGGATCAGCGGCGTGGCAGCCGTCCCTCAGGCCGACCGTCCTCCGAACAGGCGCAGCCGCCGTCGGCTCCACGCAGCACCCCGGCGAAATCAGCCGCGGAGGATGCCGCCTTCACCCCGAGCAGCCGTTCCTCCGGCCGCCCGGCAGCTGCCGGGAGCCGCTCGGCACCGCGCAGCTCCCGGCAGGGCAGCGGCCCGGTTCAGAACGGCAGCACCGGGAGCACCCCTCCTTCAAGCAGCAGCCGACAGCAGACCAGCCGCCCACGGGACAACAGCTCCCGTTTCGACGACTGAGCCGCCAGGTCGGCCCTCTGCTGCTCATGGTGCTGGCGCTCTGCGTCAGTGCCTGCAGCAGCCGCCAGGAACAGGCCGCTGGTGGATTGATGGATCGCAGCCAGGAGGATCCAGCCCTCAGCGGTGACGGGCGCCTCCTGGCCGTGATCAGCCCTCAGCGGGGGCGACCCACCGTGCAGCTGCGCTCCCTGTCGGACGGACGGCTGCTGCCGCTTCCCAGCCTGAAACGGCATCAACCCCACAGCTCCCCCTCCCTGAGCTGGAACGGCCGCTATCTGGCCCTGGTCACCCAGCGGGGCCGCCGCCGACTGGCGGTGGTGGCCGATCGTCTCAACAACCGCCTGCATCCCCTGCCGCTGCCGGGCGGCCGCGATCCTGTACGGGTGAGCCTCTCCCCGGATGCGCGTCAACTGGCGCTGCAGGTGGCCGACCAGGGGCGCTGGCGCGTGGAACTGCTGGACCTCAGCGACCTGCTCGAACCGGACCGCCCTGCTGGCGCCGGTCTCACCACCCCACCACTGGAGCCGCAGCGATGAGCCGATGGCTGGGCTGGATCGCCATGGCAGGCGTGCCGCTGCTGTTGCTGGGCTGCCGGACGCCTCAGCCCAGACCGCTGCTGGAGCTCAACGGACTGTTGCGGCAATCGGTGAACAGCCGCCGGGCACCGGATCTGGGACAGCGCTGGCTGGTCAGCCTGGGCGAGCGAGGCGGCCGCGAACGGGTGGAACTGATTGACCTGACCCGCCGACGACCGGTGACACTTCCAGGTCTCAACCGAGCCGATGCCCAACCGATCAGCGCCAGCGTCAGCGCCGACGGCGAGCGGCTGGCCGTGGTACAGCAGCGGGACGGGCGCACCGAACTGCTGCTCTACCGCCGCAGCGTCGCGGCGGTGCAGCGGTTGCCTCTCGACCCCCCCGGCGTGCCCAGGTCCGTCAGTCTCGATGGCTCCGGCCGCCGGCTGGCGGTGCAGGTGAGCCGCGACGGACGCTGGCAGGTGGACCTGATCCGTCTGCCCTGATCAGGGCAGCAGACCGGCCCAGTGCAGAAAGGTGTCACCGCTGAGGGCTTCGATCAGCAGGATCGCGGCGAACCCCACCATCGCAAAGCGACCGTTCACCCGCTCGGCATAACCGCTCCAGCCGAAAGCCGGCACATCGGAGGTCGTCGCCGATGTAGACGGGGTGGTGGTCTCGCTGGGGGAGGTCATCCGGCCGGATCAGGGACGCCCGAAGTCATAGCTGGTCGCCGGGAGCAGTCGCCATCCCCCATCACCGCTCAGCTCCAGCACGGTGTCGTGATAGTCCTTCAAGGTGGGGCGGTGGCCGATGCTGATCACCGCCAGCTCCCGCTGACGCAGCAGCGCATAGAGGTGATCCTCCGTGGCCACATCGAGAGCACTGGTGGCTTCATCCAGCACCGCGAAACGGGGAGCGTTGAGCAGCAGCCGTCCGAAAGCCAGCCGCTGCTGCTCTCCGAGGGACAGGATCCGCGGCCAGTCCTGTTTCACATCGAAGTCGGGGTAGCGGGCGGAGAGGGTGGCCAGATTGACCTCCTCCAGCACGTGCCGCAGCTGATCGTCACTGAAGCGGCTCTCATCGGTGGGGTAGCAGAGCTGTTCGCGCAGCGATCCCAGCAGCATGTAGGGCTTCTGAGGGATGAACAGCAGTTCACCGGTTGCGGGTCGTTCCACCGCTCCCCGGCTCGGGGCCCAGAGCCCGCTGATCATCCGCAGCAGTGACGTCTTGCCGCAGCCGGAGGGTCCCACCACCAGCAGTCGGTCGGCCTCACTGACGCTGAGGCTCAGATCCCTGAGGATCGGCGTGCTGCTGCCGGGGGGCGTCAGATCGGCATGACGCACCACAATCGCGTTGGTTCCAGCGTGGAGGGTTTCCTGCTGCGGAGCCTGTTGACTGACCTGCTCCACCTTGCTCTGGAAGCCCTCGAGACGGCTGATGCCAGCGGTGAACTGGGCCAGTTCCTCGATCTGATTGACGACATAGAAGAGAGATCCCTCCACCATCCCGAAGGCGAAATTGGCCTGGATGAAGCCGCCGTAGTCGATCTCCCCCGCGAAATAGGGGACCGCCATCACCAGGTACGGGAAGAAGTTGCCGGCGTAGCCGATGGAGCGCCGCATCACATCGATGATCACCCGCCAGATGATCAGCAGATTGAAGTTGCGCACCACCGAGCTGAGGCGGCGGCGGGTTTCGCTGGTTTCCGGCTCCTCCCCCGCGTAGAAGGCGATCGACTCGGCGTTGTTGCGGATGTGCACAAGGCCGTAGCGGAAGTCGGCCTCGTATCGCAGCTGATCGAAGTTGATCCGCACCAGCCGGCGGCCGGAGATCACCAGCACCGCCGTGGCGAAGGAGGCATAGCCGAACAGGGAAAGCGTCAGCGTGGTGCTGATGCTCCAGAGAATCAGGATGTTGAGCGAGAAGGTGAGCAGGGCATCGAACACCCCGAGGGTGAACTGCAGGCTCTGCGCCGTGAACGACCGGGTGTCGTCGGTGATGCGCTGGTCGGGGTTATCAACATCCGTGGACTGTTCATCGTTGGGGTTGAGAACGTAGTAAGCGCGATTGCGCATGTACTCCCCGATCAGGCTGCGAGACAGCCAGTCGCGCCAGATGATGCCGAGCTTGAGGGTGAAGAAGATCTGGGAGACCCGGATCGGCAGCGCCACCACAAAGCAGCAGGCGTAGATGATCAGGATCCGGTAGAAACCCTCCTCCTGCTTCGCCACCAGAGCGTTGGTGAGATCGCGGGCAATGAAACCGATCCCGGCATTGATGCCGTTCACGGTGAGCAGCATCAGCACGATCACGCCGAGCATCAGCCAGTGCAGCCAGCGGCGGCCGCGCAGCTGCTGGCGCATCGCGAGGAAGGCGGACGCCCCCAGCAGAAACAGCCCGCTGAAGCCAACCCCCCACCAGCTTCTCCAGATGCCGCTGATGGTGGCGGCCACACCGCCGAAGTACTTCTCGGTCAGGGCCGGCACCAGCTGCTGAAGCAGCTCGATCAGGCCCGTGAGGGCCACCAGAACCAGACCCCCGACACAGAACAGCAGGGCGACCAGCAGACCGGCGAACTGCCAGCCCGTGGCCTGATCGAGGGGCAGGAAGAAAGGCTGGGCCAGATTCCTCAGCTTGTTGAGCTGACTGCGGAGACCGGCGCGCGGTGCCGTGGCGGTGACTGTCATTCGCCCATTCTGACGAGGCAAACCTCAGCCGGGCGGCCAGGCCAGAGGACGACCACCGAGCACATGCACATGCAGGTGGAACACCGTCTGCCCCGCTGCTGCGCCACTGTTGATCACCGTGCGCCAGTCCTCCAGGCCCTCCTGCTTGGCGACGCGCGCCGCCACCAGCAGCAGGTGGCCCAGCAGATCCCCGTCCTCGGCGTCCGCGGACCGCAGGCTCTCGATCGGTTTCCGCGGAATCACCAGCACATGCACCGGAGCCTGGGGCGCAATGTCCCGGAAGGCCAGGCATCGGTCATCGCTGTAGACCTCATCGCAGGGAATCTCACCGCGAAGGATCTTTCCGAAGATCGTGTCGTCCGCCATGGAACTGGTGTTGTGACGGGTGGGGCATGAACGCCATGCACCCTTGGATCGATCCCGATGCTGGCACGTTGCCTCAGCGCCTCCCTGCAGGGCCTTGACGCCCGGCCGGTCACCGTCGAGGTGGACATGGCACCGGGGCTGCCGGGCATTCAGCTGGTGGGGCTGCCGGACAAGGCGATCCAGGAATCCCGCGAGCGGGTGCGCTCAGCCCTGCGCAACAGCGGCTTCCGGGGACCGCTGGTGCGGGTCGTGATCAATCTGGCGCCGGCCGACCTGCGCAAGGAGGGCCCCGCCTTCGATCTGCCGATCGCCCTGGCACTGCTGGCCGCCAGCGGCCAGCTGGATCAGCCACGGCTGAGAAACATCTGGTGCGCCGGAGAACTGGGACTGGACGGCAGCCTGCGGCCCTGCCGCGGCGTGATCGCCTTGGCGGAACTGGCATCGGATCAGGGGGCCCGGGCCCTGATCGTGCCGCCGGCCAATGCCGAGGAAGCGGCCCTGATCCCGGAACTGACTGTCCTCAGCGCTCCTGACCTGCGCCAGGTGGTCGAGCAGCTGCAGCAGCGAGGCCCGCTGCTGCGCACGATGCCCCGCAGCACGGCCTTTGAGGCTCCCGAGCCGGAACCGCCTGCGCAACCCGGCGTGGAACAGAGCCTGGCCGCACGGGCTCTGGCTCTGGCAGCGGCGGGCGGCCATCACCTGCTGCTGGTGGGCCCCCCGGGCTGCGGCAAAACCCACCTGGCGCATCAGCTGCCCAGGCTGCTGCCGCCCCTCAGCCGGAGCGAAGCCCTCACCATCACGCGGATCCAATCGGTGGCCGGCCTGCTGCGCAATCCCGGCACCCTTCCCAGAACACGGCCGTTCCGGGCGCCCCATCACAGCTGTACCGCCGCTGCACTGCTCGGCGGCGGCATCAGTCCGCAGCCGGGGGAGCTCAGCCTCGCCCACGGCGGCGTGCTGTTTCTCGACGAGGTATCTGATTCCAGTTTTTACCTACCACATCCCTTGCTATGACTGGTCTTTACATCTCGTTATAGAGGTTGGTATTTGGTTGGTATTGGACGAAACCCTGATTTTGTCTCCCATTCAAACTCCGGTTCGCTCTGTCGCGAACTGATGTGTGTGAAAAATGGATGGACACTAGATATGGTGTGTTCTCATTCTTACCACCATATGTGGTGTTAGTTGGAGAAGAATACTAATCATTCATATCCAACTACTCAATCATCCACTACAAATCAGTCCTTTCATCAAAAGAAGAGAACCAATAACCTCTCAACTAATCATTCTTTCTCAACTCAACATCCAACATTTCCACAACCTTCTCCACATCCTCTGCGTCTGTAAGTAAATCTACTCACTAACAACAGGCGCAAAGTCAGTATGAGCGGAGTATTGATTACACCAGAACTAACACCACTCAATCACGGCAGGACTTTTCCAGCGTGGTTGGTATGGATAAATGGATAAGTTGGTATCAACCTCTCTACTCTCACCAGATAACGCTGTAAGGGACGGAAGAACTATCAACCATCCAATCTATCTAACACATCCTATCGTTCAATACAGACGATTACAGACGCATCTGACGGACACACCAGTAAGTTCGACTAGATTGGTAATCTAACTCACCTTGCGTCAGCGTCCTTGGTGCGAAAAACGCGGAGGTGGGTAGAAATAATAAATAACACAAACTCACAAAGAGATATTGTTATCGACTCGCATACAAAGGAACACGCGTGCGGAAAAGCGCACCCGGGTATAGGGAGGATTTTCGTCCTTGAGGCATCGATAATAGGGTTCACAAATTTTTATCATTTTTTATCGGGTTTACTGGGTTCTGACTACATAAAACAAGGTAGATGAACAAACCCATACCAATAGTCCTAACAATAAAAACAGGCGCAAAGAGGATAAAAAACAGGTTCAAATCCCAGTAGATTGACCTCTATTCCTCGCCGCAGACAAACACTTGTAATGGTTGAGGTGAGATGGTTTCACGGGTTCTGATTGGGACTGAATATAGTCCTCAACAATATGTGTCTCCTTTTCATTTAGAGTGATACCACTATAAAGGAGTTCGTGAAGGTATAAAGAGTATTTCATAGGTGGTTAGTAATGAGGTATTTATGACGAACAGGTAAGACAACACAGACGCACGGAAGGTGTGGATGTGTTGTCTATCCCTACTACTTGTTCTTACTGCGAAGACGATTACGGACATACTCCAAAGCGTCTCGTCGTGTCTTCTCCATCTGTTCCCGCGCTTTCTTCACTTTGTTGCCGTAGTCCGTGCCGGAGTTAGAAATGAAGTGTTCGGCAACGGCAAGAGCGGTAGTAGCGAGTTGTCCCTTACCAACACCTTTCGCACTACCTTTGATTTTCTTACCTTTGTTGAACTTGGCGAGGTCTTTAGAAGAGTGAGCGGGACCACCCTTCTTCGCTCGCAACTTTGTGTCGTTGAACTCATCAACACCAGCGGAAGTAGTTCTGGCGATGTAGGTGCGTCTATTGCGAGTAGCGGTTTTATTCCTTGCCTTTGCGAGGTCTCGTTTCAGGTTCTTCAAACCATCCTTTATCCGTTTAGTTTCAAGGACAGGACTATTGGGTTTATTACCCTGCGCTTTGCGGATGTTGTTCTTTGGTTTAGTCAGGTTTGACTTACGGACATTATTGGAAGGTTTTGGTTTGCGTCCTGTTGGTTTGCGTTTGTTATATGGTTTAGACATAACTATTAGAAGGTAAGGCGAGCGGAACCACCAGAGACAACAGGTTTAGGAGTAAAGGGTTGTCTTACTACTGGCGTGTTCTTTGGAATAACAGGCGCAGAGGTGGTTGCGTTTGTTTGAGTAGTTGTAGGGATACGGAGATTAGTTCGATTCATTATCAGTAGGTTGTTTGAGTTCTTTGGTTAGTTGGTTATGGAGTTGTTGTGAGAACTGAAAGAGTTCATCTGCCTTTGAAGAAGGAAGATGTGATAGTTCCCTTATGAGTTCGTCATATCTGTCCTTATCAGTCATCATTCACTCCTGCGTGTAACAGGATGTTCATCCCTATCAATAGGTAGATAGTCCAGCGAACCAATCCTGAACTTCATCGTTTGAAGAGTTGGAAAAGTATTGACTTCTATTGGTGGTTCACCTTCCAATCTCATCGAAGGTGTCTCTTCGTAGATATTGATTACCTGACCTTTTTTTAGGTTCGTCAGTTGAACGACATTATCGGTAATGGTGTAGTCAGTAGTTTTTACACCATCGACTTTGAGAACCAGTAAATCAGGGTTGAAAGGAATGGTGATTTCTAACTGAATAACTTCGGCGTCATAGGGTATCGTCGCTTTCATCTTCAATAGTAGTAATGGTTATTTTGTGTCCATCCTCTAAAGGTTTATCCAGGACAACAACAGACGCAGAGAATAAAAAGTCAGTTGTTTCTGTATCGTTGATTAGAACCTTTACCTTGTGTCCTGATGGAATGGAGAATGGAACAATCCAGTTGCGGTAACGAAGGTTGTAACGCTGGTTAGGACTCGGATAAGGGAAGACAGGTTTATTGATATATGAGATGGATGGATTATCAGTCATACAGGAAATCGAGTAGATGTTCGTAGTCGTCCAGTAGTGGGAAATAAACAACACCCAAAAGAGATGAGAGTCGATAGTAATACAACATTTGATTGATTAGATAAAAGGAAGTAAGAGGAGTTCAACCTCAATACATTTGAGTTCCACCCTTACTCAAAAATAGTCAGCGGACACTTCCGAAGGACAGACGCAGAGGATGTAAAAGAACTGCGCCTGTGTTGTCGAACTTTCCAGTGGGAAATCTATACTTGTTTAGTGTCGCAATAGAACGACAATCAATCAAAAACAATCCAGCGCGTCTTCATTACCACTCGCCAACATTTGAGCGGCGTGAGATTCCCAACCAGTCAAAGGACTATCTTCACCAACAGACGCAAGGTAATCTTTGACTTCACCAGATGAACCTTCTTCAATACCTTGTGATTTACCAGATGTCCTAACTGGTTTCATATAGTTAGGTGGTGGTTCCGGTTTATTCATCGGTTTCTTTCTCGTCACATTCGTTGGTTGATTTAGAGGTTGTTCAACACGAAGACGAGAGGAGAGTGGTTTGTATTGTTTGTAGTTGGATGAGTAAGGATGGTTCGTCATCTCACTTACAATCCTCTTCCGACTTACTCCACGAATAATCGCAGTAATGGGAACACGCCTCAATAATCTCCTCTTTGGTAATCAGTTCTACTCCTAATACATTTTGGAGTTTGAGAGCGATATTGAGATTCATACTATCGCGAGAGTTGATGATGTCGCTGAACACAAGGTTGGAGAAACCAAGTTTCACATCCAGTTCATTCATCCCACCATATGAAGTAGAGACGGCGAGTCCTCCTCTACCGACACTCTCTGCGGGTTGTAGGGAGTTCTTCCGAGCGTAATAAGAATCCTTTACCGCTTTTCGTTGTTCGTTAGTGAGTCGGATGCGAGCGGAGAGAAGGATAGGCAAAGGGTTATCAACCCATTTATTTGAATAAGTCATATCAGTCAAAAAGGTAATAATAATGAATACTTTGTATATTATAAATATGGAGTTGTTGATACTCCAAAGACAAGAATAGGATGCGATAACTACATCAAAGGAGGAATGTGTCTGATTACCTTGAAAGAGTCAATCGGTAATCTCTATGAATCCTCCACCTCAAAATCTGCGCTACACATTTGATTTCCTAAACAAGGGAGATATCGACTATGTGTTTCAACATCTCAATCACCTGTTAGAGGAAGGTAGATATGATGACGCAAGAGCGTTTGAGGAGGAATACACAGAAGACATAGATACAGAGACATTCTCTAAAATGTTATAAGTTCTGTGATTTCAAAGATTTCGGTTTAGGGATTTTGATGTTGGAAGGTCTGTTAGATACACCGCGCTTACGCAAGTCCTCTTTGATTACCTTCTCCATCTCATCAGTCATTTCCACAGGCGCGGAGTCAGGTTCCGTAGATTCCTCTGCGTCTGTGTTTGGAAGTGGTTCCAATACATACTTACGGCGTGGTTCTGTCTGTTGGTTACGCTGATACTCTCGCTTACGAAAGTCCGTATCCTCCATATTTACCCACTCACCGCCTACGTTAGTTTCAACCTTGAGAAATGATTTCTCATCAATCGGATGTATCGGCATCATCCTCTCCTCGCCATTCCAGTAGGTGCGTTAATCTTCTTTCCTGCGACTTTGACGCCAGACAAGTTAGAAGGTGCGGAGATGAGAGGTTGTCCTACATTCGACTCTAGGAACATCTCTTGGATTTTAGACAACAGAAACTCTTTTACACTTTGGTTTTTTACAGACGCCATTCTCGTAAGTTGTGCGTTTTCACTACCGGACAAGGTAAGAGTAATCTTCGCTGGTTTGAGTTCCTTGATTGCCGTCTCTGTTGCCTCTTTCTCCACATCCGTAGATGGTTTTAGAACATCAGAGTTTAGAAGTTGAGTGAGAGTTTCTTCATCACTCAAATCAAGTTCGGGTGTATTTTCATTATTGTTGTGATTTAGTTTCATTATTCAGTCGTGTAAAGATTAGATAAGTTGAGTAGTTTCGGGACACAGGTAATGTTTTGCCTCACTACATTACAAACAACTAATAATAAGAAGATGGTTGTAAATCCATCAACCGAATATCAGATAAACATTATTAAGGCAAAATCTGCGGATACGGAAGAGGAGTATCAGAAATACCTGTCCATCGCTATCCACTTTTTAGAAAAGATAGAAGAACATAAACTAAAAGAAGTTTCCTAATCTCTGATTAGTTGTTCATAATAAGGTTTGAGTTGCGCTGGTGAATAGCGTTCCAATAGTTCTCCTATCGCTTGAGATTGGTCTATTTCGCCTCTATGAAATCGAGCGGTTTGGTGAGCGATAGCGGAAAAGATAGGATTAGATTCCTTGTATTCAACCGCCTGTTCCATCCAAGAGAGAGCGACTTCATCACCGCCTGATTCCTGTGAGTTCAGGTAATCAACGGCAGAATCAATCTCATCTTGTGAAACATTCTCTGCGTCTGTTAGTTCTTCTTCAACAGGCGCAACTGAAGATTGGGAACGATACTCTTCAACAAGTTCCTCAATCAAAGGGACATAGTTCCCGTAATCACCACTATCTATTTTATTGTTGAAATCAAGGATATATTCAGGTGATTTGTTATCCCTTGCGTAGGCGAGAGCGTCCATCAAATCAGGGTATGCCTGCGTCAAGGCGATAACATACTCTGCGTCATTATCAGGTTGATAATCTTCATCCTGTTGTAGGTCTCGCTCTTCAATCAAATACTGGCGCTGTCCTGTTGCCTCATCCTCTTGATAAGGACTTTCATAACTTCCACCAGAGCGTCCTACAGAGACACTCCCATTATTCACATCATAAGTTCCATCATCATTGATTGATGGACTAAAAGTCATCGGTCTGTTCGGCATAGTAAATCTCAGTTCAAATCAATCACATCAGTATTATTCCTAATATGAAAGGTATAGTTTTTAGAAGGTAGATAGGCAAACCCACAAGCGAATGGAAACCTATCTACCACCGGAAAGAAGTTAGGCACAACATATAAAACCTAACCACAAAAGTAGAGAACTAATAACATCAGGCAAAAAGAACTAAATACCTACTGACGGCGTTATTAGTAAGAAGTGTTGAGTTGAGTTTATCGACTTCCTCAAATGGTCGTCCATCTTCACTACTAGAAGAACTATCTTTTAGAGACATAAGGTTCTTTGGTCTGTTAGTCAGAAGTCAATATCAAACGGACTATCTGGATTCTCCTCTTCCTCTATCTGAAACTGCGTGCGTCTGTCTTCTTCGTAGAAATCAAGATAATCAATATTGAAGAGAACACTTCCATTATCAAGGTCTCGAAAATGTCCAGATACACTTACCTTCCGATTTGGTAGATAGTCAGGATATTCAACATCAATATTTAGTTTCGGTGGAAAGAGTTGAGAGGCGACAATCAGACCTTTTCGTGTCTCATATTGTTTAGTCGCCACCTTGCGAGAATAAGAGGACTTCAACATATCCACTAACATCAGCGACTTCTCACCAACCTCCATAAATAGTTGATGGTCATTCATAGTAAGTGGAATATAGGTAGAGACGAACTCGTTATTACTATTAGGTTTCAGAAGGTAATCCGCATCCTGTAATATCGCCTCGAACCTTATTTGTGTTTCGCTCGGTTCTAGAAGTGTTTCCTCCTGATAAAGAGGTTCATTTTGATAAGTCATCATAAGTCAGTATCATTCAGTTTATTCACTCAAATCATCAGACACACAATACGGCGTCATCACCATAGGTTTCAGCGAACCTTTTCACAACACTAATAAGGTTGCGTTCTTCATTCTGTTCTTTGATTCCTACTACTCGATTCACTTGAAGTGATTGAGGAATCGCAGAGTTATAACCAGAGTTGATAGAGGCAATCCGTTTCGCTGGATTGTTCGCTTGTCCTATACAGAATCGTCCGTCGTGGAGTTGAACCACGAAGACATAATCTGCGGTGTATTTCTTTTCTTGTCGCTGATGGGTGGTTGATGATGTAGCGGAAACAAAAGAAGTATTCATCAAAGTAATGATAATAAAGTGATTAGTTGTGTTCCTAAACCATTATGTTTAGATAAAATAAAGTGGTTTAGAAACGGGTTTAGTAAGAACTGAATACAGACGCAAAGGAAGTGGTATAGATACAATAGGTAGAAACCTGTGTTATCAGTAGAAACACCAACAACGCCACACCTTCGGTGCGCCTGTTGTTTTAGTTTCACCTAATCTTCGTTTCCAGGATTGTAAGGATTCAGTTCCTGTCTAACCAGTAGGGATACAGAACATTCGCTGCCGCGAATAACCTGTATATCCTGACTGGATTTTTGTTGTCTTTAGAGAGATTGTTGTCTCCCTTACCCTATATATGGACTTTTATTTTCTATTCCTTCTCCCTTTAGATAGATTTTTATTTTCTATACGGGAGAAGTCAGTCAGGGTAAGGGTTTTCATAATCAGGCAAAGATGTATTGACTATCTCTAACAACCTCTAAATCAAGTGTATTGGACTTTGGAAAATCTGTTGCCGGTTCAATAGGTAATCCATTCAGTTCTCTGAACCTATCCCAGATGTCCATACCTACCGCTTGGATATAACCTTCCTTCAACCTGTCCAACATCGTGTTCATCGCTCCTGTCGCGTAAGTATGAGCGGCGTCGTGGATGGTGGAGAAGGAATATTCAAAGTCGTGAAGAGCGATAACCATAATCGCGCTATCAGTCATATGTGTCGCATTCGCTGTAATCGCTCTCTTCCACGCTTTCAAGTCGGGTTTTCCCGTTGGTTGTCTCTCGGTAAATCTTCCGTTGTGGAATGAGACAACCCGCTTCGGTGTTTCATATTCAGGATATTTCATAACCTGAACCGCTCCGGCAGCGTTAGGGATAAGAACCTCTTTCTTACCCATATCATAGATTTCCTTTACTCTATCCTGGAACCAACCAATAACACTATCAACAGACATAGATGATTGAGTTGTTTGTTCCCAGAGTTTCCAGAGTGATTTGATTTCATCCCGATTCATTTGAAGTGATTCATCTATCTCATCGTGGATTTTGTAGAACTCACTCATTTGTTTTCGAAGTCCTGCCGAGTATTGAAAAACCATAATCATCTTCTTCGCGACATTCCGTCCATAACCAAGTGTCGTCCATTCGTCCAACAGGGTGGTTCTAATCGGTGGAACAGGGTAAGACCTATTCACCTCTAACAATCGGTTCCAGACGCGAAGGTAGAGGTCTTGTGGCGTGTTTGACGGAGTGATATTCACCGCCTCTGCGTCAGCGGCGTCTAACTTCCAACCAGCGTGAATACCGGCAGCGGAACAGGACATATCGACACCACATCGAATGGTGGTAGTGGTTCGTTCTCTCGTGATAAAGATTCGATAGAACTCTTCGCAGGCGGCAGCGAACTGGAAAGGTTTATCAATACCTTCCAAATAGGACAGCGCCTGTTGTTCATTATCTTTCTCAAACATAGTCGCAATCATTTTGATGTCTTCTATGTTCTGAATAACCCACTCAACTCTCTCACCAAACGAAACCTTATCCTTACCGGCATTATTCGCAATCTCTACACATAACCAGAACTTTGTATGTTCATCTATTGGTTGTGGTTCAGCGAACATAATCGCCGCCTTTTGATAATCGGTTCCCTGTGGTTCTGGTGATGTTTTACAAAGACAATACGCTCTGCCTCTGAAATCCCACATATGAGGATAGTAAAACCTATCAAGTTTTTGTAAGTCGTTGAGAATGTTATAAACCTGACGAGACCTCCTTCCTTTCTCAACCTTCATCAGTTGTCGAGCGTGTTCATTAGACCAGTTCTTTTTCGCTTGTCTAAACTCCTCTTCTTTCGCTCGCAGTTCCTTTCCTTCCTGTTCGTAATCACCTCTTCTAACCACACCTATCGCTTGCGCTAAATCGATTGGTTTCTGATAGATGTGAGGAACGAACTTACCTAACTTGAGGTTGCGGTTGTAAAGGTAAGAAAGGAGTTGAGTAATAAAGGGATTGACTTTGTAAGGAACACTCTGTAATCGGTTGATGTATTCCAGATACAAGGGACTTGTTCTCAACTCACCTTTATGTTCCTGTGGTTTAAGAAGGTCTGCGGAAAGTATCCAACTACCAAAGTGTTCGTTTGTTGCCTCAACCGGAACACACAACATAGGTAAATCATCGAAACACCATTTCTTTTGTTGTGCGATGTAATGGTCTTTCCATCTCTCTGCGGCGTCTGTAAGAACTACATAAACCGCTTTTTGATTACCTTCGATTTGTTTCGTATGTTCCTCAAACAAATCACTTCCATACTTTAGACAACCAGACAACAACCACGAACCTATGTGTTTTCTATCAGCGCCAAATGGTTTCCATTCCATCGCTTCCGCTTCTGTAATCCTTCCTTCTTTCCGTAGTTCTTCTCCCTTCCTTTTCAACGCTCTCATCATATTGTATCGCCAATAGAAAGAAGAACTGCGAGGTCTATCATCACCACCAGAACAGAACTTATCGATGTCTGCGAAGTATTCAGGAAAACACTTTTCTACATACTTGAAATAGATTTGTTGTTCTACTCTCTTCGCAATCTTATCTATAAGGTTTGACCTATCCACCGCAGGATAGACAACCTTCTCTTGTCCTGTTTTCTTATCCACCATCTTTTCTTTCATAGGTGGAGACATAGCGTTATCCAAAATGATTTGAAGTGCGACGAAGACAGCGAGGTCTAAATCAAAATAGTTTGACCTCTCATCACTTGGTTGGATTTCCTTTTCGCCTGTGTATTTATTTTTCTTGTAGGTTAGGTTTAGTCCTAAACATCTTTTGATTACTGCGGTTGCGTGAGAAGACCTAATACGAGTAGGTTCATCTATCTCACTCTGTAATCCTTTTACAATCTCGTCAAAATACATATGTTTGAACTTGCGAGCGTAGGGAGTATTAGAACCATCACTTTTCTTTTCTTGTTCCTCAAGTTCTCTCTTCCACTTTTTATACGCTCTGTCGTTTAGTTCTTGTTCTCTTTGTATTTGTTTAGCGGCGAGTTCAGTTTCTCTATCATTCATTTTATTTATAAGGGTAAGGGTAATCCCAGAAGACAACGCAACTGGGAAAGACAGACGCGAGACATTCGATGTCTCACCATCACGGCATAGCGCCTGTGTTTTATTTAGTTATAGTTTGGAAAAAGATTTGAGTTCCCGTTCAATCGCAATCCTTATGGAATACGGGACTTTACAACCTGACTTATATTCACCATAGAACATTCGCCAGTTTCTATTTGGAAACTTGTCTTCCATCCATTCAATAAATCTATCTTCGTTCATAAGACAAACCATTACAACTAAACCATAACAAAGATATATCCAACAAAGAGACAAAGTAGGCAAATCAAAACCTTCATCTGTTCGTTGTTTTCATCAATAAGTTGTTGTTGTTTTTGATAGGCGAGATAGATTTCCTCTTTCCTGTTTTTCATAGTGAGTTTCATAATCAATCAATAAGTAAGATTCAAATAAGTTGTTCGTCTTTGTTCTCCCAAGTTGTCGGTAGGATTCGTTGGCGAATAAGGATGTCCCTAATAAAACCAGAGACACTCATACCCTTTTCCATCGCCATCATTTTTAGTTGGACTTTATCCTGTTGAGAACAACGAAACATAAAATACTCTTCCATCTTCGTTCCTCTTTGCGCTTTGTTCGCCATAACGTCTTGATAAAATAAATAAAAAATGTAGGACTTACACCGACACAATCTCTTTGCGTCTGTTGCCTGTTCCTGTTCAAGGAAGTGGTTAGATTATCTCCTCTAAACAGGGTGGTTAGATTTATTCCTGTGTAGTGTCCCTTTGCCTCTTCTCTCTATTACATAACGCATTTGATTAGAGACACCTAGAAGACGCTGTATTGAATGAAAGGGTTTGCGTGGTAGTTTCTACCTTCACCCTATGTTCCATTCGACACAGGGTCATACAGAAGGGTCTGGTGAAGTATTAGATAGTTTCGACATATTCAATAGGGATTCATTTCGTCCTAATGATGACTGGTTTCCTTCCTCTACATGTCGGTTCACGAAACCCATTCCAGCGCAGTTGATTTCAAGGAAGACAGAAACATAAACCATCCTCTCTTTCCTTCCTCTACTAGTCGGACCGTGAGAGTCGTTCCAGCGCAGTCGATTTGAAGGAAGAAAGAATCAAACGACAACCTACCTATTTGTCTTATACATAACTGGTTTGGAAATCCATTCCAGCGCAAGGGATTTCAAGGACGATAAAAGCAATCAACAACAGACCTATTTGTCTTATACATAACTTACCGTGAAACTCCTTCCGGCGCAGTCGGTTTCAGGGAAGGAAATAACAGAAGACACTTCATCTATTTCTCTTATAGATAACACACCGCGAAACTCCTTCCAACACAAAGGATTACAGAGACACTAACAACAAATACCTCTAATCAATAACAGAAACTTATGAATAAGGGTAGTTGCGAGAAAGTTTGATTCTGGCGTTCTTCTCTCCCTAATAGTCGCACATCTCACCAGAGGCGTCTAGAAGGCGCTGTATCGAAAAGTTATAGGTTGCGTGATAGATTTATCATACGATGAGTTTTAGACACCTTACAGACCATCCTCGAAGGACTGAATGTTTTGTGTATCAACGAAGTTAGTAATGATTTGAGGTCTGACTACATAAGTTTATATTATTATTCAACAACATTACCTATTTAGATTGACTCTTCTAGTTATTGAGAACTAATCATCACCATATTTAGTGTCTGTTGAGAATAGATTTTATCATTACATTTCACAGACGCAACTAACTTTTGATTTTGTTATTCATCCTATTCAGGTGACTGACCTCTAAACCTATTACTACCACTTACTTTATCTTGTTTTATCTGTCTAACCTACCTTTGCGTCTGTTAGAAAAGATAAAGAGACAGGATAAAGTCAGTTATAGACAGGTTAGTGAAGATAGAAACCATCTCCTCCGCTTCGCTCCGGAGATGTGTTTCCGACAAGTTAGAGAAGTTAGTAATGGTTTGTCTTTTGGGTTTATCCCTACCCACCTCCTTTAGATGGTTCCTCCCTTCCCAGTCCTTATTATATGTGTCTGTAAGAGATTTGAATCCTCATCATTCGTCAGTTTGTGAAATCTGTAGGTGAATCATCGAACCATAAACGCTCTCTAACGCCTCTAAAAGACGCCACAACGAATGGAAAGGTGTTCTGTGATAGATAGTTCATCCACGCTATTTCAGACACCTTACAGACGATTCTCGAAGGAGTGAGGAATCGATTTCATTACGACATTCTTTGAGGTGGATAATATAATAGATATAGTGTGATGTTTAGTTAGACACCAGATGTAGTGTTATTGAGAATAAATCAACCAACTCATTCTCAATAAGACAATCAGTATTTGAAGTAGGTGTAATCAAAACCATCCTCCTTCATCTCCATACATACATACTGGTTCGTCTCCTTTTCGTTGATACATTTCCTATTTATCTTTGTTGTGTATTCAATAGAACAATCAACCATCCCACTTACAATCATAGATTTCGCTATATCATCTTTGTAATCGCATACCGGACTAACTGGTTTTTTTACTTTTGTAGAACCACCTTCCTCTATCCATTTATCTTTCGCAACCTCTGCCTCATACTTTGAACCATATTTACTGGAACAAGAAACAAGTAATAGCGAAAGAACTACAAAGGATAAACTCTTTACCATCGTTCCATAAGTAGAAGTCATCCTATCTTATACCCATCAATCTTACCGAACAACTCCAACATAGAAGGTTCAGATAAGGATACAACCTGAACACCAATCGACTTGAATGAAGTTCCATAAGTTATTCCATCTTTGAGAATGTAAGGTTTCTGATAAAACGCAACTCTTACCCTACAACCTGGAACAAGTGGAAGTGAAGTATCTTTTATCTCAACACAATCTGTATCCACTACTTTTGGTTTGACTTCTTCATTCCAGGAGAACTTTATTTTATATTTGTTCTCACTAACCTTTTCCCAAGGTTCAGGATTTAGTGAAGAACGCTTCGGATTTTTCAGTTTAGATTTACACCATTCCAACGACTCTCTTCTATCCTCTTTGAGTTGTGGAATCAAATCCTCATCCATCGTTCCCGCCAAAGAATAACCAAACTTGGATGGTATGAGTATCGCTTGATAACCTTCTAATACAACAGACGCAATAAAAGTTTTACGAGTCATAATCAATCAAATCATTTACAAGTAGACAATAAAAAAGGTAGTCATTCAACTACCCTTTTATGTTTAGTTTTGATTGATTGGATTAGACGGCAACCATCTTTTCCAACTCGGCAATCTTCTTTTTCAACTCCTCATTCTCTTTCGTGAGTGTTGAAATCTTTTCGAGAAGTGATTTGTTCTCACTCCTGAATCCAGAGTTAGAAGCGATGAGTTCCTTATTCACTCCTCCTAAATCTTTGGTGACGCTCTCCCAGTTGTCCTTATCTACTCCATTCAAAAGAGTATAAGTTTTCTCTTTGAGAGTATCGACATACTTTTCCGTCACCTTCTCTCCTGCCTTCAACTTCTTTACTACCTTCTTCTTGTCTTCTGGTTCCAGTTGTTTCATCTTCGCCATCGCTCTGGTTCCGATGAACACCAAATCACCATCCGTCACATCAGCGTCCTTCAACCATCCTTCCCACGCCGCACAAAGGTCTCGCGCCTGTTTCTCGGGAATAGGAAGAGCGCCTGATTTTAGAAACGCCATCCACTCTTTATTCACAAGATTCTGTTTCAACTCATAAAGAGAGGCAGCGGTTGAACGAAGGAGTTCTCCGGCAATCTTCGCATTATTACGAACCTGATACACACAATCCTTCATCATCGAAACCTGAAATGGTTTCAATCCTTCAATCGCTGAACTTGGAAGGATGATGTTGTCCGAAGAGATTCCGAGTTCCTGCGTGGATAAAGTCATTAGGAGGTTCCTTGTCTCTGTAGTGTTTATACCAAATGTTGGACGAGTCGTCCAATACTAATACATTTGTATTACTACTAGCGCAACCCTGTGTAATCATCCATTTCAGAACGAACAGGTAAATCCATCATCTCCCTTATCTTCGTTGCCTGATTGATTATCTTCTTCGCTTCCTTCCGACTTTGCGCCTGTTCCGCTCTGTCCATCAACAGGACATATTCATTCGTTAGTGTTCTCATAGTGTTTGATTTGTTCTCGTAATCGTGTTGTTGTTGTCTTATAAAACGCCGCAACAATAGACCAAGTAATACCCTGTTCATTCATTTGTTTCGCCGTTTCAAGTTCTACATGTGATAGTTGTTTGGTTTTCATAGGTGTCGGTTGATACTGGTTTCTTTTTTCTTATGATTAAACTATCGACAAAGTTATTCACCTACTTACACTTCGCTCGCCTGTTCTTTCCTGATGTTCCACTATGGAATGGAAGAAATACCAACCTATGTTGGAACAAACAATCCCTATCGAAACTTGGGATTGGTGGAAAGAAAGAGTATTTAAGTTGAGAAAGTTACATATGAATCCAGACGCCAACTCTCTCTACTGCGAGTTTCACATACTCGCAAAAGGATACAGCGAACCAACTTGGTAAAGGTTTAGTTGCGCCTGTTATAAATAATCATTCGTCCGTATCATCCTCAAATAAATCAACCTTACTTCTCTCAATCCTTTTCTTACCAAGTTCCGGCATAGTTAGTTCTCTTCCCTTCCTTCGTAGGTTCAACCTCGCATAGGTTCTTTGTGTCTCTCTGATGTCGTGTCCCGCCATCTCTGCGACTTCCATCACAGGAGTTCCTTTCATCAACTGGTCTTCAATAAAAGTAGAACGAAGAGAGTAAAGGGTATAAGGATGAGGACTAAACCTATGTCCAGTTAGTTTGTCCTTCAACTCCTCTCTTATGTCTCTCCATACTTCTCCATAGTGCTTATGTGAGAAACCTGTCCAGTTCCTTCTCACATCACCATAGACAAGAGTGTTCTTATTGATTTCCACATTCTTCATATTATTTGATTCGATATATTCCTCTAACCATTCCTTCCATCTCCTCAACTCTCTCGCCTGATTCGCGGGAACTTCTCTCGCCTGTTGTGTCTTCGCTCTGATGGTGTTGATGTAAGCGACTTCCCACGACACTCTCTTACCTTCACTATTGATTCTCCCTTCATCAATAATCTCAATCTGTCTCCACCTCAACTTATGTATTTCTTCAGGAGACATTCCCGTGTTCTTACTAAATAGTAAGTAGTGCCAGAATAGATTACGGAAATACCATCCACTTTGATTCTCTTGGTAAAGAGGTCTATGTCTCCACTCATCCCTAACGAAGTCAATAATAATCTTCCAATCCTCTGGTGTTATCGCAGGGTTTCTCAATAAGTCAGTTTGTTTGACGATTGTCTTCGGCAAGAAACTCTTATCCATTACCAACTCACTATCCATCAACCTATTCTTTACCAAGTAGTTACGACACCATTCCCTAAACTTACCTATCTCTTGTTTCCTACAAATAGTTGTGGTTTCACTTCGATAGATAGGGTAATCATCAAAGGTGGTGATGTTGATATCAGAAGTTAGTGTGATTCCTTTTCCCAGTAGGAATGGGATGATGTGAAGACGGAAGATACTCTCCTTCCTATCCTTCGATGCCTGTTTCATTAGTCCGGCATCAACCTTCTCTTGTTCCGCCTCTAACCATCTATTTACCGCAATCTCAATAGGTTGCGCTCTCCTTCTTCTATTGGTTATTAGTCCTGTTTTATAGTTCCTCTCCTTTGGTTGCGCCTGTTTTTCATTACGACTTCCTTCTATCACTACTGAAACATCAGGTTCCTTGTTCAACTCAAAGGCAATATCTACACACGCCGTCTCTGCCTCATCCATATTGGAAACACCATCAATCCTCTTCGTCTTATAGGTTTTAGTTCCCTTGATAAGTTCTCGATAAAAGTAATGTCCCGCAGAAGTTCCACTTCCATACAGAACGACAGAACCTCTACCTCCTAAAACCTTGCGTTTGTCGATTACCTTCGGCATCTATCTTTCCTCCCTATACCTACTAACACTATTCATAGAGTTATAAACAGACGCATAGATAGTGTTGTATTCCTCTATTAGTTTCATTCCCTTATCCATAGAGAGATAAAAACTTTTCAGGAACTCCCAATCAGAATGTTCCCTTGTCTCCCTTTTGAACTCATCAAAGTGTTCCGACTCTTTAGATGGATAGATAAATAAAGAGTTTCCTTCTACTCCTGCCGCCTGTAATCCCAGATGAAGACAGAGATGTCCTAATCCCTTACCTCTGAACTCTTTCTCAACACGGAAATCATCCAATACAAATGGATGTCCTCCGCTAATCATACAATCATCATCAAATAACTCATCATTTGTCTGTTCTTCACCATCTCCCATAACTCTTGTTATCGCTCCTCCAATCTCCGCAAGAGTTGTAGATACGGCATCAAGTGATTTGAAGAAATCAAAATCTCTATTCACCCTATATAACTTATGTTTCGCCACTAACACACCACTATCTTGGTCTTCGCCTATATCACCTTGAAAGAAGACACCACAATGATATTCAATCAAACTCGCCGTAGTCCAATCACATCCTTCGTGAGATTCAGAACAACAGAAAGACCTGAATCGATAAGATGGTATGTCCTCCTTTTTATCGAGCAAAGATAATAACTCACTCTTTACTTCATCAGAATGTTTTAGAAAGATAGATACATCCATCACTCTTCCTCCTCCTTATCAAAGGGAGAGATGATGTCTATCCATTCACCATCTTCATCCACTACCGCAACATCAAAAGTGTATTGAGGATATTCCGCGACACATTCAAACCAACATTTGATTGCGTCTGTTTTGTTTGAGAAACTATCTATGGGTGTTCCTCCATCACTATCGTCAATACAAGAGACGAGATAGGTGTAAGTCATCACTCTTCCTCCCTATCGCAGGCAAGTTCCACGCCATAGAGGTGGTTAGACGGGAGTTGCGGTGAAGAGAGATGGAAGTCGGGTAGTGCGCCTGTTCTACTCAAAAGTTGGAATGTGGTTGGTATGACGACACTATAACCCGTCAAACCCGTTGCGACAACTAGAGAGTATTAGTTCTCGACGAGCTGGCGGAATTTTCCCGGGCCGTGCTCGACCAACTGCGGCAACCCCTGGAGGAGGGCGTGCTGCGGCTCAGCCGCAGCCGCCTGAAAACCACCTTCCCGGCTGCGATCACTCTGGTGGCAGCCACGAACCCCTGTCCCTGCGGCTGGCATGGCGACCGTGAGCACGGCTGCCGCTGCAGCCTCAGTCAGCGTCAGCGTTACTGGCAACGCTTGTCAGGCCCCCTGCTGGATCGGCTCGATCTGCAGCTCCGCCTGGAACGTCCAGCGGCCAGCCGTGTGCGCCGCTGCCTTGAGCCGACGCCGTCAGCCGGCATCGAGCCCTGGCTGCAAGCAAGCTGCATCAACAGCGCCCGCCAGAGAATGCAGGAGCGCAATCCCGGTGGTGGCTGCAACCGGGATCTCAGTGCCGAGGAGTTCGGCCGGGTCGGGCGGTTGGAACGCGATGGACTGCAGCTCTGGGAACACCTGATCGCCAGCCGCCGGCTCACCACCCGCAGCGCCCTGAGACTGCTGCAGGTGGCTCGCACGATCGCCGACCTCAACGGCAGGGAGACGGTGTGCGCCAACGCCGTGGCCGAGGCGAGCTGCTATCGCTGCACCGATCCACTGGTCGTGGACACGGCAGCCTGAGTGTCAGTCGCGCACCCTGCGGACCGGGACGTCGCTGTACGGCTGCGGACCGATCGGCGGCGGAGCGAGATGACGGTCCGTGAGGGAACCGAGGGCATGGGTCATGGCCTCACCCAACCAGTGGAACCAGTGGAGAACCTTGGCTTGCATGAGCACCTGCTGCGACTGCCTTCAGTGTGGGAACACTGACAAAGGCCGGCAACAGGTGTTTCCACTCCTTTTCAGCTCTGCGGGGCCGTGTCGCGATAGATGTACAGGTGGCCAAGCCCCTTCTTGCCATAGGCGCGGCGCCGCAGCGACCACCCGGGCTCGAAGCTGAGCTTCAGGAATCCAGAGGCCACTCCGCCTGAGCGAGCCACGAGCATGGTGGGCTGGGAGCGATCGCGGGTGGGGGCCGCCAGCAGTTCCATGTCGCTGCCGGTGTTCACCACCGTGAGCCGGTAGCGGGTGCCCAGGTCATCTCCGCCGATGCGCAGGGAATAGCCGTTGCCGTCGATGTAGCGGCTGCAGATGCCGGTGAAGTCGAAAGTGGAGAGCAGCGGGTCCACCATGGCGGGAGCACCGCCGCTGACCGAGAAGCAGGGGCGCTTGCTGGTGCGCTGCTCGTAGATGTTGAGCTGGGAGCGTTCACCCTGGCCGATGGGTGCCGACACCAGGATGAAATTGGCCTCGTCCACCGGCACGGCCTGAAACACGGACCCTTGAGCGAGGGCGACGGGAGCGGCCAGAACCCCGCAGACAGTCAGTCCTGCGGCGATGGACAGAGAACGGGGGATCACAGCCGAATGACGGAAGTCCCCGGATCGTAAAAGTCCCGGGCCGGGTCGATCCAGCGGTTCAGGCCGGTTTGTTCAGGCGAATGGCGACAAGAAGTGTCCCGACCGTGCCTGGGGCTGCAAGAGCCAGGATCCAACCGGTGGTGCTCACACCGAGATCGGGATCTCCGTAAGCGAGCTCAAAGACACATCCGGTGGAAGCAATACCCAGGATGCAGGCCAGGGCGAGGAACACGCCCGCCAGAGGTTTCATCGGCATGGATCAGGAGACGCTCCGCACGTGCTGGCTCTGAAAGCCATTCTCCTTGAGTTCCTTCTCCAGACCTGAGGCATCGGTCACCCGATCGACGAACAGCACGCCGTTCAGATGATCCATCTCGTGCTGGATGCAGCGCGCCATCAGACCATCCGCCTTCATCTTGCGGGGACGCCCCATCTCGTCGCGGTAACTGAGCTCGATCGACGTCGGCCGGACCACATCCAGGTAGACGCCCGGGATGCTGAGGCAGCCTTCCTCGTAGGTGTCGATCGAGGCACTGGAGGCCGAGATCTCCGGGTTGATCAGCACCAGCGGCGGGGTGGCGGCGTTCTCCAGATCCAGATCGATCACCAGCAGCTGCTGGTGAACGCCGACCTGGGGAGCAGCCAGGCCGATGCCCTTGGCGGTGTACATGCTGCGCAGCATGTCGCGGGCCAGCTCCCGCACCTGCTCATCCACCTTGCCGATGCGACGGGCGGGCTGTCGCAGCACCTCATCGCCGAGGGTGTGAATCTCCAGCGGTGGCGTTTCCAGCGCCTGCTTGGGAACCAGCATGGTGTCCCGAGCCTTGTCGGCATTCCGGGCCAACTGGGCAAAGCTTCCCGCCAAGGACTCCAGAGCGTTGATTCAACATGTTAAGCGGCCCGAACCAGGCGATATGGAACCTGCTGCACACCGGCAACCACTCGCCAGTGATCACGCCGTCGGCAGGCTGCCCGGGCTGAAGGAACCCCGCCTGCTGAAAGGGTCGGATCAACGTCTCTGGCTGCTCTGGCTGGAACAGCGTCCCCAGGAACGCGGCCGCACCACAGCACTGATCCGCCCGTTCGCGGACTCCGCCGCCAAGCCGGTGGAGCTGACTCCCGCTCCGATCAACCTGCGCAGCCGCGTGCACGACTACGGCGGCGGGGTGCTGACAGCCGCGATCGAGAACGGTCAGCTGCTGCTGGTCTGGATCGCGGCGGGCTGCCTCTGGCAGCAGCACTGGCACCTGCCCGACAGCTCCGGGGCTGCTGCCGCCGTGATGGAGCCCCTGCGGCTGACGCTGCCTGGGGAGTGGGATCTGGCCGACGGATTGCTGGATCTTCGCCGCCGTCGCTGGCTCGGGATCAGGGAGATGGCAGGACGTGACCAGCTGGTGCAGGTCTCGCTCGACAGCAGCGATCAGGAGCCGCAGCTGCTGCACCAGCCGGCGGACTTCGCCGGCTATGCCGTCCTCAGCGCCGATGGCGGACAGCTGGCCTGGGTGGAATGGCAGCAACCGGCTATGCCCTGGGACAGCAGCCGGGTGTGGTGGTCGCCTCTCAGCGAAACAGGTGAGCTGGCCGCTCCCTGCAGCCTGGCCGGCGGAGACGCCACCGCCGTGTTCCAGCCCCAGTGGCTGCCGGACGGGCGGCTGCTGGTGGCGGAGGACAGCAGTGGCTGGTGGAACCTGATGCTGCAGCAACCGGGGGCAACGACCTGGGAGCGCCCCTGGCCGATGGCGGCGGAGACCGCGATGCCGCAGTGGATCTATGGCATGAGCACCACCGCCTGGGATGGGGAGCACCTGCTGGCAGCGGTCTGCAGCGAGGGCCGCTGGCAGCTGAAGCGCCTGCGACTGGATGGACGAATCGAAGCTGTGAACCAGCCCTTCGATGACCTGGCCGGACTCGCCGCCCTCGAGGGCCGGGCCGTGGCGGTGGCCAGCAACAGCCGCACAGGGGCCGGCCTGCTGGAGCTGGATCTGCGCCAGCAGGCCGCGGAGCCCTGGATCCATACCTCCGCCGTGCCGACCGTGCTGGCACCCGCGGCGATCAGCGTGGCGGAGCCGATCTGGTTCGCCGGCCACAACGGTCAGCGCACCCATGCCTGGTACTACCCGCCGAGTGACGGCAGCAGCGGCGCAGCCCCGCTGCTGGTCAAGAGCCACAGCGGTCCGACGGCCATGGCCCGCCGCGGCCTCAGCCTGGCCATCCAGTACTGGACCAGTCGCGGCTGGGGCGTGGTGGATGTGAACTACGGCGGCTCCACGGGATTCGGGCGGGCCTATCGCGAGCGGCTCAACGGGGGTTGGGGCGTGGTGGATGTGAGCGACTGCGCGGCCGCAGCCCAGGCCTTGATCACGGCCGGACGGGCCCATCCGGAACGCATCGCCATCGAAGGGGGCAGCGCCGGAGGCTTCACCACACTGGCGGCCCTCTGCTTCACCGATGTGTTCCGCGCCGGAGCCTGTCGTTATGCGGTTTGTGATCTCACCGCCATGGCTGTGGACACCCACCGCTTCGAAGCCCGCTATCTCGACACCCTGGTGGGGGCCTGGCCTGAGGATCGGGCCCGCTACGACGAACGCTCACCGCTGCAGCACGCCGATCGGATCCGCTGCCCGGTGCTGTTCTTTCAGGGGCTGCAGGACAAGGTGGTGCCCCCGGAGCAGACCGAACGCATGGCGGCGGCACTGAGAGCCAACGGCGTGCCGGTGGAGGTGCGGCTGTTCGAGCAGGAAGGCCATGGCTTCCGTGACAGCGCAGTGCAGATCCAGGTGCTGGAGGAGACGGAAGCCTTCTTCCGGGAGCGGCTGGGGATCTGAAGCGGCGGGGGCACCCTATCCACGCTGAAAACGCAACCCACTTCAGACCATGTGATGGTTCCGACAGTGGAAAACAGCAGCCATCACCACGTGCCGGGCTGAACGTCGATCAGCCCGAAACCCTGGACTCCGGGGTGGTGGCGACTGGGCGTAGCGAACTGGCGGCCTGATCAGGCTCAGCTGTGCTCCCGCAGGAAGGAGACCGTGGAGGCGAGCTCTTCACCGAAACGGTCGATCTCCTCGAAGGTGCTGATGAAACTGAGGCTGGCCCTGGCGGATGCCGTGACGCCGTAGTGGCGATGCAACGGCTGACAGCAGTGATGGCCGCTCCGGATGCAGACACCGGAGGCATCCATGAGCGCAGCGATGTCGTTGGCGTGCACGCCCTCGACCAGGAAGGTGGCCAGGGCACCACGCTCGGGCTGCTGCTCGGGGGTGGGGCCCAGAACGCGCACTCCGTCGATGGCCTGCAGCCGCTCGAACAGATGGCGGGTGAGCTGCGCTTCCCAGGCCTGAATCGCCTCGAGGCCGACGGCCTGCAGATAGCGGATCGCCGCACCCATGCCGACCGCTTCACCGATGGCGGGGGTGCCGGCCTCGAACTTGTGAGGGAGATCCGCCCAGGTGCTGTGATCGAGGAAGACGTCCTGAATCATTTCGCCGCCCCCGAGGAAGGGAGGCATCGCCTCCAGCAGCGCCTCGCGCGCCCAGAGGAACCCCATCCCGGTGGGACCACACAACTTGTGGGAGGACGCCACCAGGAAATCGGCACCCAGCGCGGCGACGTCGGTGGGCTTGTGGGCCAGGCTCTGACAGGCATCCACCAGCACCAGGGCACCGGCGGCATGGGCGGCGGGGATCACCTGATCGAGGGGGTTGCAGCAGCCGAGACTGTTGCTGACATGCACCAGGCTCACCAGACGAGTGCGGTCGCTGAGCTTGGCGCGGAAGTCGTCGAGATCCAGTGCACCGGTTTCCGTGATGCCGACGTGGCGCAGCACACAACCGGTGCGCTGGGCCAGCAGCTGCCAGGGCACCAGGTTGCTGTGGTGCTCCATGAGGGTGAGCAACACCTCATCCCCCGCGCGCAGGTTGGCGTCACCCCAGCTGCGGGCCACCAGGTTGATCGCCTCGCTGGCATTGCGGGTGAACACGATCTCCCGCGCACTGGCTGCACCGACGAACTCCGCAGCCGCGGACCTGGCGGCCTCGAAGGATTCGGTGGCGCGGACGCTGAGCTGGTGGGCACCGCGATGCACATTGGCGTTGTCGCAGGCGTAGTAGTGCTGCAAGGCCTCGAGCACAGGGAGCGGCTTCTGGCTGGTGGCAGCGTGATCCAGGTAGATCAGCGGGCGACCGTCAGCGGCGCGCTGCTCCAGAACCGGGAAGTCGGCACGATATCGTGACGCCAACGTATCGATATTGACACGATTTTGTGCCAGCCTGAGATCAGTGCTGGTCATGCGGCCAGCCCCTCCAGCACCCGCTCGAGGGGAGACCAGATCCCGGCCTGATCCGGCAGCTGGCGAATCACCTCCAGACAGGCGCCGCGCAGCAGCAGGGCCGTGGCTTCTCCAGCAGCGATCCCACGGCTGCGCAGGTAGAAGAGTTCGTCCTCCTGCAACTGGCTGACGGTGGCTCCGTGGGCGCAGCGCACATCGTCAGCGACGATCTCAAGCTCAGGCTTGGTGTCGACACGGGCCCGATCCGACAGCAGCAGGTTGCGGCTCAGCTGAGCTGCATTGGTGCGTTGCGCCGCCCTGGGCACGCTGATGCCCCCGTTGAAGATGGAGTGGGAGCGACCGGCCGCCAGGCATTTCTGCAGTTGGTCGAGCTCCCCCTCCGGTCCGTCGAAACGGACAGAAGAGTGGGTGGCGAGCTGCTGATCCGCATCGCTCACCGCCAGACCCTGCAGGGTGGTGGTGGCCTGACCATCCACCTGCACGACCCGGGGCTCGAGACGTCCAAGGGACCAGCCCCGCATCACAGAGGTGAGGGCGTAGCGGCTGCGGGGCTCCTGTTCCACCGCCAGGTGGGCCAGCAGCGAGGCGCTGCCGTCTCCAAGAGCCAGCAGACCGTGGTTCAGGCAAGCCTCTTGACCCAGATGAACCTCCAGCACGTGGCTGTGGGCAGCGTCAGCCTGAGCCGTCACCACCTGCAGCAGATCCAGCTGCGCCTTTTCTTCCATCAGCAACAGCACCCGTGTCGCCGTCAGCCCCGCAGCACCTGTCTGCAGAAGCTCCAGAGGCGGCACTGAACCGCGCACCCGCAACGCCAGCACCCGCCGGCTGCAGGCATGGTTCAACTCCACCGGCCACACGTCGGCGCACCCGCAGCGATCGAGGGTGTGGCCGAGGGCCTGCCTGAGTTCGCTTTCAGTGAGAGCACTGATTCCCTCCGGAAGGGTCACACCCTCGAGGGGATCGCCGAGACCATCCAGCCGCAGGCGCAGCACTCCCGTGGCCACAGCCGGTTGCTCCGCCTTGGCCGGCGAGGCGCTGAGAGGCAGATCAGCCAGCGCTGCCAGACGTTTCAGATCCGTGAGCCGCCAGGCCTCCTGACGGCGGGTGGGCAGGCCGAGCCGCTGCAGGGCTTCCCGCCCCCGCTGCTGCACCGGCTCCAGCACGCTGCTTGCCATGGTCAGGCCACCCCCTGAGCGGCCAGTTCCTTGTCGACCCAGTCGTAGCCGGTCTTCTCCAGCTCGAGGGCCAGATCGCGCCCCCCGGTGCGGAGGATGCGGCCAGCCGCCATCACGTGCACGTAATCGGGAGTGATCTCATCGAGCAGGCGCTGGTAGTGGGTGATCAGCAGGGTGGCGTTCTCCGGTGTCGCCAGTTGATTCACACCAGCCGCCACGATGCGCAGCGCATCGATATCCAGACCCGAATCGGTTTCATCGAGGATCGCCACCACGGGCTCGAGCAGCGCCATCTGCAGGATCTCGTTGCGCTTCTTCTCTCCACCGGAGAAGCCTTCATTGACGCTGCGCTCGAGGAAGGCAGGGTCCATCTGCACCACCTTGAGCCTGTCGCGCACGTGGTCTTCGAAATCGAAGGTGTCCAGCTCCTCCTGCTCCCGCTGGAGCCTCCGGGCATTGGTGGCCACCCGCAGAAACTCCAGATTGCTCACCCCGGGGATCTCCACCGGGTACTGGAAACCGAGAAACACCCCCAATCGGGCGCGCTGCTCCGGTTCCAGCTCGAACAGGTCGTTGCCGCAATAGCGGACGGCACCGGCGGTGACCCGGTAAGCGGGGTGGCCGGCCAGCACCTTGGACAGCGTGCTTTTGCCGCTGCCATTGCGACCCATCACGGCGTGGATCTCTCCCGCCCGCACCTGCAGGTTCACCCCTTTGAGGATGGGTTGATCCTCCACGGAGGCATGCAGGTCAGTGATGTCGAGAAGCAGCTCGGCGTCAGGGCGGATCACGTGGATAAGAAGAACGGTTGGAACGGAGTGGTCAGGGGGATCAACCCACGGATCCCTCGAGCTTGAGGGCCAGCAGCTTGTCAGCTTCAGCGGCGAATTCCATCGGCAGCTGGTTGAACACATCACGGCAGAAGCCGCTCACCATCATCGACACCGCCTCTTCGAAACCGATGCCGCGGCTCTGCAGATAGAACAGCTGGTCTTCGGAGATGCGACAGGTGCTGGCCTCGTGCTCGATCGCCGCCTGGGGCTGCTGGGAGCGGATGTAGGGGTAGGTGTTCGCCGCCGCCTGATCACCGATCAGCATCGAATCGCACTGGCTGTAGTTGCGGGCCCCTTTCGCCGCGGGGCCGATCTGCACCAGGCCGCGATAGCTGTTGCTGGAATGGCCGGCGCTGATCCCCTTGCTCACGATCGTGGAGCGGGTGCGCGGACCGACGTGAACCATCTTCGTGCCGGTGTCGGCCTGCTGGCGGTTGTTCGTGAGGGCCACGGAATAGAACTCACCCACCGAATCCGCGCCCTGCAGCACGCAGCTGGGGTATTTCCAGGTGATCGCCGAGCCGGTTTCGACCTGGGTCCAGCTGATGCGGCTGCGATCACCGCGGCACTGACCACGCTTGGTGACGAAGTTGTAGATGCCGCCGACGCCGTTCTCATCGCCGGCATACCAGTTCTGCACGGTTGAGTACTTGATCGAGGCATCGTCCAGTGCCACCAGTTCCACCACCGCTGCATGCAGCTGATTGGTGTCGAACATCGGCGCCGTGCAACCCTCGAGATAGCTCACGGAAGCGCCTTCCTCGGCCACGATCAGCGTGCGCTCGAACTGACCGGTGTCGCCGGAATTGATGCGGAAATAGGTGGACAGCTCCATCGGGCACTCGACGCCCCTGGGGATGAAGACGAAGGAACCGTCGCTGAACACCGCTGAATTCAGAGCGGCGAAATAGTTGTCGTTGCTGGCCACCACCGTGCCCAGATAACGCTCGATCAGCTCAGGGTGCTCTTTGACCGCCTCACTGAAGGAGCAGAACACCACACCGTGCTCCGCCAGCTTTTCCTTGTAGGTGGTGGCGATCGAAACACTGTCGAACACCGCATCCACCGCCACATTGCTGAGCCGCTTCTGCTCGCTGAGAGGAATGCCGAGTTTGTCGAAGGTTTCCAGAAGCTTGGGATCCACCTCCTCCAGGCTCGATTTCTTCTCCTGCTGCTTCGGCGCCGCGTAATAAATGATGTTCTGGTAATCGATCGCCGGATAGCCCAGAGCAGCCCAGTCGGGCTCCTCAAGGGTGAGCCAGTGCCGGAAAGCCTTGAGCCGGAAATCCAGCAGAAAGGCTGGTTCATCCTTTTTGGAGGAGATCAGCCGAACAACGTCCTCGCTGAGACCCTTGGCGATCTTGTCGGTCTCGATCTCGGTGACGAAGCCGTACTTGTACGGCTGGCTGACGAGATCTCGCGTGGAGGTGCTGGTCATGCAGGTCAGCCGGCGGTGGCGTGAATCGTCTCGGTGCTGATCGTCTGAACCTTCTCCTGGGAAGCGAATGGATTGTCTTCCGTGAGAAACAGCATGCAGTGGCATTCCTTACGCTCCCGCATGGGCACGCAGGGGCAGTTCCAGAAGGCCTGGGACACTTCCGCTTCCTTGTCTTCGTAGTGGCGGCAAGGGCAGAGAGCGCCGCCCAATTCATCCTTGTGACGCGCCAGACCCTTCAGAACCACCGCGGTCACGCTGGGTTCCGTACAGAAGTAGGTACCGGTGCGCTGGGCGTAGGTCTCAGCGAACTTGCGGATCACCTCCAGACTTTCAGCTGTCGGCTCAGGAGCGGCGTCGGACATGGAGGCGAAGACGGATTACGAAACACCGTGGTTTCCTTATCGGAAGCCTAAGGCAGCCGATCGCCCCACGGCGGCCCACCATTGTGAACTCCAGCACTCCCCTTCCAGTGGCATCGTGTGATGAGGTTCCCTCTTCCATGACCGCCCCGGCTCAGGCCAGCACCCGCGATGCCCTGCTGTCCCTGCTTCTGGAGCGCGGGGATGCGGAGGCAGCTGACCTGGCGGGCGCCCTGGATCTCTCCGTTCAGGTGATCCGGCGTCATCTGCGCAGCCTCGCGGACGAGGGTCTTGCTGAATCCAGCACCGCAGCCAGCGGGCCTGGGCGCCCCAGCAATCGCTGGAGCCTCACCGAACGCGGGCGTGAACGGTTCCCCGATGGGAGTCGCCGCTTCGCGCTCGGCCTGCTGGACTCGATGCGCGCCAGCCTGCCCGAGGAGACGCTGAAGCAGCTGCTCAACCAGCAGGCTGAGGAGAAGGCGGAACAGTACCGACAGCAGCTGGGGGATGGCAGCCTGCAGCAGCGCCTGGAACAGCTGACGCGCCTGCGGCGCGACGAGGGCTACATCACCAGCTGCAGCCCAGAGGACGACGGCCTCAGCTGGCGCCTGCAGGAAGTGCACTGCTCGGTGCAACGCATCGCCGAGGAATTCCCCGCCGTGTGCGACCAGGAGCTGCTGTTGATCCGCCGCACCGTTCCGGACTGCCGGGTCGAACGGGTGCACTGGCGCCTGGAGGGGGGGCATGCCTGCGGTTTCCGGATCACACCGATCGAAAGCTGATGGCCATCGACGCGACGGTGATCGCGCGCATCGACGCGACGCTTCTGCCCCAGATGGACCGGCATCACCTGCGGTTGCTGGCCCATTGCCTCGAGAGCTTCCGGGCTATGGACAACGCTGCAGGCGATGCGCTGCCTGATGCCGCCAGCAGACGGCGCTGGTGTGAACAGCAACCGGTGGTCGCGGAGGAGCCGGGCTTCCTGCGCTCTCTGCTGCATCAGCTCGAGGGAGCCGCCGAGCAACTGCAGACCCTGGCCGACAGCCTGAACAAGCCCCCGCTGCAGCTGTCTCTGGAGGACCTGATCAGCGCCGCCGAGGCGCGCTGCCATCATCAGATTCAGCCGGGACGCGCCGATGAGCCTTGAGATTCCTGATGCCCTCAGCTTCTTCCGGCTGAGCTGCGGCCGCTGGCGCTCCCAGCGCAGCCAGCATCATCTGCTGCATCGGCGGGCCGAGGCAGGAGCCTCCTTCATCGTGGTGGAGGAACTGCCGAAAGGAGACCCGCGGCTGGCGGAGATCGCCGCCTGCAACGGGGAGAGCGCCGAACGGATCGTGGGCGGCTGCTGGGTCCGCTGGAGCGGATCGATGGCCTGGGACAGAGCCGGCGAATCCCACGAAGACCAGACCATGTTCGGGCTGATCCCCACCGACGACAGCGGGCGCAACGGCCTGCTGCTGAGGGATCGCGGCTATGCGGAGAAGGCACCGGTGGCCGGGCAGTTCCGCATGGATGAGGAGAACGGCCTGATCCTCACCACCGACTACGAAATGATGAGCTCGCTGGAGCGCTTCTGGTTCGCAGGGCCGAATCTGCGGCTGCGCACCAGCACCGTGCAGGGCCTCTCCAACAATGCCTCCTTCTGCATGGAAACCCGCCAGCTGGATGACCCAGCAGCGGCGACGGCGGCCGCCAGTGCCGGCATGCCCGGGGCCTTGGCCCCCTTCGGCTGGTAAGCAGAAGTACTCAACTCTCTATTACGGGATGTAATCGGTGCCCCTGCGGCAGGAAGGGGGACAGGTCGGCACTTCTACGATCTGCGGCAGTGGATGCTGAAGCTCGCGTGGCCATTCCCCTTCTGGAGTACGCACCGATCACCCAGAACTCACGGGTCGCCGCCCTGCGCGTGAACTCGGATGAGACGGCACGGGCCTACTCCATGGAAATCGCCATGGACCGGGACAACCTCGTCACGGTGATCGAGAGCGCCTATCGGCAGATCTTCTTCCACGCCTTCGAATCCGACCGCGACGTCAACCTGGAATCCCAGCTGAAGGACGGGCAGATCACGGTCCGGGACTTCATCCGTGGACTGGTGCTCTCCGACACCTTCAAGCGCAGCTTCTACGGGATGAACAGCAACTACAAGGTGGTTCGCCACCTTGTGGAGAAGCTGCTGGGCCGCAAGAGCAACAAGTCCGAGGAGATCGCCTGGTCAATCGTGATCGGCACCAAAGGGGTCGAGGGCCTCGTTGATGTGCTGCTCGACAGCCAGGAATACCTCGATGCCTTCGGCTACGACACCGTGCCCTCCCAGCGCAACCGGGTGCTCCCCGGACGCGACCTGGGTGACACCCCCTTCAACATCACCAGCCCCCGCTACGACGAGTACTACCGGGGGATCCTCGGCTTCCCTCAGATCGTGTTCATGGGAGGCCCCGGCAAGGCCTTGCCAGCACGCGCCAAGATCAAGCGGGGTGGCGCTCCCGCCGACTACCTCGAATGGCTCAAGGATCTGCCGATGCCCAACCCGCGCGGGAACGCCACCACCACGGACATCGACTACATGTCACGGGTTCCCTTCCGCAGCATCGGCCGCTGAACGTCGGCCCGGTCACTCACAAAAGCGGGGCCTCTGCCCCGCTTTTTTTGTGTGCTGAACAGTGATCCCCGCCAATCCTCCAACGGCTTGCCGTCAGTGGATGCTGACTCCGACTCCAGGCAAGGTCTGAATCGAGGTGTTTGGCCGCACAATGATCCCGAATGAAAACTGGAGTTTTTGGACGTGTCCCAAACCCTCACCTCTCTGGCACGTCTGACACTGCGCCAACTTCGGCAGATCGCAAGCGACCTGGGCGTTCCTCTTTACAGCCGTAAGAGCAAGGAAGCCCTCGTCGGCGAGGTGGCGCAGCGTCAGGAACAGCGCGGTGGTGATCTCAAGGCGATCGAGGCTGAGCTGAGTGCTCCCGCGATTTCCACCAGCGAGACCCGCGTGGTCTTCCTGCCTCGCGATCCCCAGTGGGCCTACGTGTTCTGGGAGATCTCCGACGATGACCGCCAGCGGGCTCAGAAGGAAGGCGCCAGCCGCCTCTGCCTGCGCCTTGCCGATGTGACCGGCATGCAGGACGGCAGCGCTCACCCTCACACCCTTCAGGAAGTCCCCGTCGACAGCCACAGCACCGAGTGGTATCTGCCGGTTCCCCTCTGCGATCGCGACTACCGCGTCGAGCTCGGCTACCGGATCGGCACCACCTGGATGTCCCTGGCCTTCTCCTCCGTGGCCCGCGTCCCGGCTCTGCACCCCAGCGAGCAGATCCTGGATCAGTTCGTCCCCTTCAGCCTCGACACCACTTCGGTTCCGGAAGCTCCTGCTGCTCCCGTCACACCCGCTGAGCCCAGCGACAGTGGCCTGCACGAGCGTCTGTATCAGAGCGCAACGGTGCACTTCCGCCGTCGCCGCGTTGGTTCCGAGGAGTTCCAGGAGGGTGTCGACTCCTCCGGCGATTCCGACAGCTTCGGACTGAGCGATTCCGGCATCGGCCTCTGGGCCAGCGGCCGCAATGAGTCCGGCCTCGGTGGTGTGGCTCCCCGCCAACGCTCCTTCTGGCTGGTGGCTGACGCCGAGCTGATCGTCTACGGCGCCACGGATCCTTCCGCCCGTCTCACCATCGGCGGCGAGGACGTGCCCCTCTCCACCGACGGCACCTTCCGCATCCAGGTGCCCTTCCGCGACGGTGAGCAGATGTACCCCATCGAAGCCACAGCCGCAGACGGCGAGCAGAAGCGCAACATCACCCTGAACTTCGCTCGTCAGACCCCCGAGGACAACAGCAACCCCGCCAGCGAAGCCCGCGCCGAGTGGTTCTGAACTCCCACGACAACGAAGCACCGGCCTCCCTGCGCTGGTTCGTCGCCATCACCCCCCTCGCGGGGGCGATGGCGTTTCCTTTGATCGTTCCGCTGGTGATGGCCCGGGTCGGGATCGCTGCCGGCGTCGCCGTTGCCCTGGTGCTGAGCAGTTTCTGGTTCATCGCCATGCTCAAGACCTCGGAGATGCCCCACTGATCTCGCCGGGGAATGCTTGAAGCGTGATCCCCATACGGCATCGTGCTCCGATCCCTCTCTCTGATCACTGCGCTGTTGGTCAGCAGCGGCTGCAGTCAGCAGGGTCGCGTGATCGGCAGTACGGCAACCGAACTGCCGCAGCCACCTCAGATCGAGGTGCTGTTCAATCACCGTGACAACAGCAGCTACCGCTCACCGCTGACGGGACGCTGGCGGAATGGCGATGATCTCGAGCGATCCCTGATCGCGGCCATCGAGGGCGCTCAGCAGGAGGTGCTGGTGGCCGTGCAGGAACTGACGCTGCCCGGGATCGCCAAAGCCTTGATCGCTGCCCGGGATCGCGGACTCACGGTGCAGGTGGTTCTGGAGAACACCTACAGCAGCCCCTGGAGTGAGCAGCAGCCCACCCACCTGGCGAAGCATCAACGTCAGCGCTGGCAACGCCTGCAGCAACTGGCGGATCTTGATGGCGACGGCGTCACCAGCGATGAGGAGGCTGCCGCCGGAGACGCGGTCGGCCTGCTGCAGGAGGCAGGCATCCCGATGGTGGACGACCGAGAGGACGGCAGCAGCGGCAGCGGCCTGATGCACCACAAATTCCTGGTGATCGACGGCAGCAGCGTGCTCACCGGCTCAGCCAATCTGACCAGTTCCGGCATCCATGGCGATGCCGGCCGCCACAGCACCCGCGGCAACGTCAATCACATGCTGCATCTGAGAAGTGAGGACCTGGCGGAGCTGTTCCGGGCTGAATTCCAGCGCATGTGGGGGGACGGACCCGGCGGCCGCAACGACAGTCGCTTCGGGTTGGCGAAACGATCCGCCGGCCCGCAGACGGTGATGGTGGGCGATGCCCGGGTGGAAGTGCTCTTCGCACCTCACCCGAAACGCAACCCGGAACATGGGTTGAACTGGCTGGCCCAGCAGTTGCGTGCAGCACGCCGCTCGATCGATATGGCGTTGTTCGTGTTCTCGGCCCAGCAGCTGGCCGATGTGCTGCAGGAGCGGGTGAAGGCCGGCGTGAAGATTCGGCTGGTGGCTGATCCCGGCTTTGCCAGCCGTTCCTTCTCGGAAGTGCTGGATCTGCTGGGGGTGGCCCTGCCGGATCACAACTGCAAGCTGGAGCGGAACAACCAGCCCTATGAGGCTCCCTTGCGCGGCGTCGGCACGCCACGGCTCGCCCGCGGCGACAAGCTGCATCACAAGTTCGCCGTGATCGACAACCGCACCGTGATCACCGGATCCTTCAACTGGTCGCCATCGGCTGCCCACACCAACGATGAAACCCTGCTCGCCATTCACTCTCCCCAACTCGCCAAACATTTCACCCGGGAGATGGATCGGCTCTGGGACACCGCCGAACTGGGGATCACACCGCACCTGCGCCGCAAACTGGAACGCCAGAAGATCCGCTGCGGGGATGGGGTTCCTGATGACCCAGGGAAGCCTTCCAATACTTCATCTTCAAGAGAGCAAAAAACTTAATTAAGCATAAAAAATCTTTTTAGCGGTTAACTTAATCAAAGCATAAAGACGGACGGCGATGATAGAATTAACTTCGACGAGTTGACGTAAGAAGTAACCGTGTCCGCCAATCCCATCACGGATCCCAATGACTACAGATCCGGCAATGAGTGGACTGGCACCAATCAGGATGATCTCCTCCTCTGGGTCAACGGATCCGATCAGATTGATGGCATGGCAGGAGATGACATCCTCCAGATCCCTCTCAACTTTGCTGATGTCGACATTCATACCTCCTCAACAGGCATCACCAAACTTGATTACAAGGAAAACTCCTACACCACACAGAACATCACGGTCTACAACGTCGAGACCATTGCCTTCCTTGATCAGGACCTCGACCTCAGTTCCGCAGACCAGGGCTTAGCTCCCATCACGGATCCCAATGACTACAGATCCGGTAATGAGTGGACTGGCACCAATCAGGATGATCTCCTCCTCTGGGTCAACGGATCCGATCAGATCGATGGCATGGCAGGAGATGACATCCTCCAGATCCCTCTCAACTTTGCTGATGTCGACATTCATACCTCCTCAACAGGCATCACCAAACTTGATTACAAGGAAAACTCCTACACCACACAGAACATCACGGTCTACAACGTCGAGACCATTGCCTTCCTTGATCAGGACCTCGACCTCAGTTCCGCAGACCAGGGCTTAGCTCCCATCACGGATCCCAATGACTACAGATCCGGCAATGCGTGGACTGGCACCAATCAGGATGATCTCCTCCTCTGGGTCAATGGATCCGATCAGATCGATGGCATGGCAGGAGATGACATCCTCCAGATCCCTCTCAACTTTGCTGATGTCGACATTCATACCTCCTCAACAGGCATCACCAAACTTGATTACAAGGAAAACTCCTACACCACACAGAACATCACGGTCTACAACGTCGAGACCATTGCCTTCCTTGATCAGGACCTCGACCTCAGTTCCGCAGACCAGGGCTTAGCTCCCATCACGGATCCGAGTAAATCAGAAATTAATCGAACCCAATGGAACGGAACAACAGAAGATGATGTTTTGATCTGGCTTGGTGGTGATGACATCATTGATGGCAAGGGCGGCAATGACACACTCCAAGTTGCACTCAAAAGAAGTAACGTAGTCATTCACACAGACTTTGCGAGGATCAGCAGAATTGAATACGATCAGAATTCAGCCTTTGGCTCTAAATGGATCACTCTATACAACATTGAAAACATTGCATTCCTCGACAAGACTGAAGCCTTAGAAACAACTTATGACCTGTTGGAGTTTGACCTAGAACCCATCCTTGACCCCGACGATTCAGAATATATCTCAACCACATGGGAGAACAGCACCAGCAACAATGATTTCCTTATCTGGCTGGGAGGGGAAGATATTATTGATGGAGGCGACGGAGTTGACAGCCTGAGCCTTAACCTTAAAGACAGTGAGGTTGTTGTCTCCAACAAAACTGCCGGTCACGCAACCATAGAGTTCAACAAGGATTCTATATTTGGAGCAAAAAGTATCAAGACCAGGAATGTTGAATACATCGACTTACTGGATAAATCCTATGAGATCATTCAACCAGAAGTCGCCATCAACACAATTGACGACCCAGGCAATTCAGACTATCTACGATCACAGTGGGCAGGTACAGAAGATGATGATGTCTTGGTCTGGCTTGGTGGCGACGACATCATTGATGGCAAAGGCGGCAATGACACAATCCAAGTTGCACTCAAAAGCAGCGAAGCATTAATTCATACAGATTTTTATGGAATCAGCCGAATTGAATACGATCAGGATTCGGTCTTTGGCTCCAAATGGATTACTATTTACAATGTTGAAAATATTGCGTTCCTCGACACAGTTAACGCCTTAGAAACCACTTATGACAAACTTGGGTTTGACCTTGTCCCTACCCTTGATCCCGATGATTCAGAATACATTTCAACGACATGGGAGAACAGCACCGATAAACACGATATCCTTATATGGCTGGGCGGGGAAGATATTATCGATGGTGGCGATGGAGTCGATACTCTTAGCCTCAACCTCAAAGATAGTGAAGTCCTCCTCTCCAACACAACTCCAGGTCACGCAACCATAGAGTTTGACAGAGATTCAGTACTTGGTCCAAAAAATATTCAGACCAGAAATATTGAGTTTATCGATTTACTAGATCAAACATATGAGATCGTTCAGCCTGAGGCCAATACCAACACAATTGATGATCCTAGCAATTCAGACTATCTACGATCACAGTGGGCAGGTACACAAGATGACGATGTCTTGGTTTGGCTAGGTGGCGATGACATCATTGATGGCAAGGGCGGCAATGACACTCTCCAGGTTTCTATTCAGAGTAACGAGGCAACTGTTCATACGGATGTTCTTGGAATCAGCAGAATTGAATACGACAAGAATTCAGTACTAGGCTCTAAATGGATCACCTTCTTTAACATAGAGAATATTGCTTTCTTGGACAAGATCCACAAGCTCGAAGCCATAGATGAAAAGGACGAATTCAAGCTCTCTCCAACGATTGACCCAGGAGATTCCATGTATTCCATGGATATCTGGGACAATGGAACAGAACATGATGATCACTTTCTTTGGCTCGCAGGGGCAGACATTATTGACGGAAGTGCAGGCAATGATACTGTTTCCATCAATCTAAATGTTGATGACGTTGAAGTGTTCTCCAGCCAAGCAAATGAAACAATCTTAAGATTCCAAAACACAACACATTACACGTCAAATCATCTTTACCTTCAAAACATTGAGGCAGTAGCACTCCTTGACGGTAGCATTAATCTAAATGAATCAGAAAGGATTGCCAAGAACCTTGGATCAATTGCCATCGAGATAGAAGGATTCAAGGGTATTGATTCAATTCTTACAGTTAAGGTTGTCGCTCCTGATCCCAATGGCTATCAAGAGTACAATGTTAATTGGCACAAGTCAGACGATGGCCTTAATTGGACATCAGTCAGCAATAACTATAGCTATGCTTTAACTTCTCGCGATGCCGGAAGCCATATCAGGGCTGAGGCTATTTACGTCGACAACGATGGCTTCGCAGAAAAAGTCACTGCGGAAGATTTATTCATCCCATCCAATCTCAAGGAAAAGGAATACTGGAAAGCTCAAGGGAAATACCACTACACAGGAGATGAAGATAGTGATTATTTCACCTTCAGTGGCTTCATTCAAGGAAATACTGCGAATCACGAGGCTGGATCAGATATTTATCATTACACCTCTGAACTGGATTTATTTGACTCTCTAGATGGGTCCGGCTTTTACATCTATGATACTCTAGAGAAAGTGGGGGAAGAACAAAAAGAATACGCGAAAGAGAATGCTGGATTGATTGTGAATCAATATTATGACTCATATTCCAAGAAGTTGTATTTAACAAGAAGCCCAGAGATCTATCAATATCATGCAAATGACATATCGGACTATGTTGAAAATCTTGCCTTCATTCATAACGGAGTCACCTATCAATT
This sequence comes from Synechococcus sp. KORDI-49, assembly GCF_000737575.1. Taxonomy (NCBI): domain Bacteria; kingdom Bacillati; phylum Cyanobacteriota; class Cyanophyceae; order Synechococcales; family Synechococcaceae; genus Synechococcus; species Synechococcus sp. KORDI-49. The sequence continues at coordinate 1,209,096 of NZ_CP006270.1, forward strand.
CAGTGAGTCTTCGCCCCTCGATATCAGTCCTGACGATACATACTCCTATGAAGATCTGGGTATGCTCTCATCGAATCACGATTCCGAGCATCATGGGGCCGTCAAGAGCCAATCGTATGCTGATTGGTGGTTCTCCGTTGATGATCCATTAAGGGCTGAGATACAACTCACTGATTTTCAAGATGATCTTGATATTTATCTGTACAAACTGAAGGATGAGAAACTCGACTTAATTGGGCAATCAGAAGCAGCTGCCTCGAGCCCTGAGCTTTTAGAAAAGGCTTTAGAAGCCGGAGACTACATTCTTGAGGTCAGCTTCTATGAGGATTTAGACGACTCCTCTGAGCCTAGCCAATATTCCTTGACCTTTACAACGGAGAGTTTATTAGCAGAAGGAAGCCTCCTGCCAAATGATCCGCGATTCGATGATCAATGGTATCTGCTAAATACTGGTCAAGCTGATGGTATTGCACATTACGACGTGTCGGCAGCACAAGCCTGGAAGTCCATTCAAGATGCCAGTGAAATCGTCGTCGCTGTTGTAGATACTGGTGTAAATATTAATCACGAAGATCTCGTCTCAAATATCTGGGTCAATGCAGGTGAAATACCAGGGAACGGCCTTGACGATGATCAAAATGGCTACATCGACGATATTCACGGCTGGCATTTTGATGTTACCTATGCATCAAATCATGTCATGGATTATCGCGGGCATGGCACACATGTCGCGGGAACGATTGGCGCTGAAGGCAACAACAGTATTGGCGTAACCGGAGTTGCATGGGATGTGCAGCTGATGCCTGTCAAAGTATTTCCTGATATGGATGGTGCTAAATCTGCAAATCAAGATGTATTGGATGGGATCAAATATGCAGTCGATAACGGTGCTGACGTTATCAATCTGTCATTAGGGGCCTACCATCTTTATTCGTCACTTGAAGAACTGAAGAAAGATAATCCGCATTATTATAATCTTTGGTTGAATGCACTCACTTATGCGAGCGATAACGACGTTGTAGTGATCGCAGCAGCCGGCAACGAAGAATATGATTTAGACACTACTCATATCTCAGTTCCCGCATCATTCAGCTCAATCATTCCCGGAATGATTTCTGTTGCGGCAATTGCCAACAATGGAGATCTTGCCTACTACAGCAACTACGGAGAGACGGTCACCATTGGTGCACCTGGTGGTGACATGAAGACCAACAACAATATCCAAGGGGGCATCTTAAACACTTACAAAAACGGCTATTATTATTTGCAAGGAACTTCAATGGCTGCACCTGTGGTTGCTGGTGCAGCAGCCCTCATACGTGCTCAATACCCAGAACTTACGGCAGCAGAAGTTAAGCAGGCCATCGTTGATGGAGCCCAACAATTCAAGCAACTTCAATCAGTCGTGGATGCTGGCAGCTATCTTGACATCCCTGGAGCATTAACGGAAGCTGCATTACTACAGGACAACAGCTCAAGGGCTAGACATAAACCAACGCTTCCTGGATTTCTTTCCACTGGGCAAACAATCAAATCAATCAGCCAAGACCCAGGAGAAGCCAGCAGCGACTCAAATGCTACACAAGCAGTTGAATACCTGTGGGAAATATCATATGACGGCGTTGAGTGGGCGACAGTATCACAGTCTGCGGAATTTGAAATTGAGGATGCCCACGAAGGTGCCTTGCTTAAACTCACGGAGGGCTATACCGACGAAAGCAACTCCGTCTACTTCCTGGAGTCTGATCCGAGTCAAATCGAGTATTCAAATGATGGGGCAGCTGAGTTTCAGATCCAAGGCAACTCACTCGTTGGTAGTGAACTGCTGATTGAGAAAATAAAAGCTGACCCCGATGGTGATGGCTCTTTTACATATCAATGGCAACTTTCATCTGATGGAAGCAACTGGTCATCCATTGGTTCCTCTCAAAGCCTGCGCTTGGATGAAGCATATGCTGATGCTAACATCAAAGTAATTGTAAGTTATACAGACCAGCAGGGATTCAATGAATCGATCGAAACAACTTCTCTGACTATTCAAATTCCTGAGGTCAAGCCACCAGCCGAAAACAAAACCGATACTTCACCACCAACACTCCAATCTCTCCAGCTCTCATCTGACAACCTTGATCTCTCTCTCGAGACGTCCCTACAAGCTTCCATCCAACTCTCGGATGACATCAGCGGCTTTGCAGATGATTCCGCACTTCATGCTGAAATCCGTTGGTTGAGTCCCTCTGGCAATCAATTCGTTGATGCTTCTTTCTATGCATCCTCTTCTGGTAATGATCTAGACGCCACATTCACAGATACCGTCTCCTTCCTACCAAGCAGCGAAACAGGAACCTGGTCTGTCGATTACCTCCGCATCATTGATGATGCTGGCAACAGCACGCAATTCAACAATTCTGAACTCCTTTCTCTCAGCATTGACCCCTCCTTTTCACTTTCAGCTGGTACCGACGGTAACAACAACAATACTGATACCGCTCCTCCAACACTCCAATCTCTCCAGCTCTCATCTGACAACCTTGATCTCTCTCTCGAGACGTCCCTACAAGCTTCCATCCAACTCTCGGATGACATCAGCGGCTTTGCAGATGATTCCGCACTTCATGCTGAAATCCGTTGGTTGAGTCCCTCTGGCAATCAATTCGTTGATGCTTCTTTCTATGCATCCTCTTCTGGTAATGATCTAGATGCCACATTTACAGATACCGTCTCCTTCCTACCAAGCAGCGAAACAGGAACCTGGTCTGTCGATTACCTCCGCATCATTGATGATGCTGGCAACCGTACTCAATTCAACAGTTCTGAACTCCTTTCTCTCAGCATTGATCCCACCTTTTCACTTTCAGCTGGCACCGACGGTAACAACAACAATACTGATACCGCTCCTCCAACACTCCAATCTCTCCAGCTCTCATCTGACAACCTTGATCTCTCTCTCGAGACGTCCCTACAAGCTTCCATCCAACTCTCGGATGACATCAGCGGCTTTGCAGATGATTCCGCACTTCATGCTGAAATCCGTTGGTTGAGTCCCTCTGGCAATCAATTCGTTGATGCTTCTTTCTATGCATCCTCTTCTGGTAATGATCTAGACGCCACATTCACAGATACCGTCTCCTTCCTACCAAGCAGCGAAACAGGAACTTGGTCTGTCGATTACCTCCGCATCATTGATGATGCTGGCAACCGCACTCAATTCAACAGTTCTGAACTCCTTTCTCTCAGCATTGATCCCACCTTTGATCTATTCAGAAACAGAAACGAGAATTCAATCAGCTCAGACCCTACAGATATAGATGGAGACAATCTGATTCAGCCCCTCACCGATGGACTGATCCTCACCACCGCTGCTTACGCCATCGAAGTTGCCAGTGGAGCACTGACGGCACCGGCTTCCTTCAACGGCTCACTGCTTGACGCTGTCATCCATCCGGCTTCCAACCGCTCCACATCAGCCGCGATCAAGGCACACCTCACCTCCGCCATCAGCAGCTCATCCCTGGAGAGCAACAACAACGGCATCGTTGATCTCCAGGATGCTGAATCCATGCTCCGCTCTGCCATGGGCACCTTCCCCGGCAATGCTCTTTCGTCTGATCTGGCGGAATCTGCCCTCACTCTTGGCACGGCATCACCTCTCACCCTCGAGCAGCAGCTCCATGCCATTGAGCAGACCGCATGGCTGGGTTGACGAACACTTGCCCCTCACGCCTTAAGCCATGCTCCCGCTCATCGCCATGCTGATTTGCCCTGGGCAGACAACCCTGGAAGCTCAGGCCTGTGCCACACGAAATGTCGAACAATCCGACGCCAAGCTGAATGCAATCCTGGGCGACAGAACGTTCTCAGCGTGGAACAAGCATCGTGACCGCTTCTGCTCCCTGGCCAAAGAGTCGCTGAAGGACGGATCCATTCACGGCCAAGTTCTGCTGGGTTGCTTTCAGCAGTTCAATCAACTGCTGCTGAATGAATTTCACAGCCTGGCTGATCCGCCTCTCAAGCAGAACAGAGCAGAAGGTGAATGGGTTCACTGCATCGTCAAGCGTGAGTCCGGGCACCAGTTCGATGGCGGATGCATGGTCCAACCGTTCGCTGGCGATGGGAGCTTTCACCTGCGCAATGCCTTCCACGATGTTGATCTGATCCCCGGGATCAATCGCCTCACCATCCGTGTCACGGAACCCAGCAAAGCTTGGTTGACCGTCCAAGGCTTGAACCTTGATCAGTCACCTAGCCAGACCCAATCACCCGCTGAGCGCCGTGACGATGACAAGACCTGCTGGATCACCAGAGGGTTATCGGTCTGCATCAACTGAACAGCGATCAGGTCAGAATGCGCCCATGACTCCGTTCCACTCCACCGCAGCTCTGCTGCTGCTGGCTCTCGCCCTGCCGGTGCAGGCGGCAGAGCCGTATGTGCCCTGGCCGAGCAAGGAGAAGCTGCGCGAGATTCAGCTCGCCGCCTACAGCTGTTCCAGGGAGAACGACGCGGCTGACTGCAGCCGAGCCCGCAGCCTGGCTGATCCGCTGATGGACCATCCCCGCCTGCCCGTGGTCTGCAAGGACGTGCTCTGGGCCGTGATCGAACGATCCACCACCGCAGGCAGCAACGATTACAAACGCCGCGACAGCATCGACAGCGAGGCCCGGCGCATCACGATCAGCTGCGCGGAGCCAGTGAAGAAAACGCCGAAGAACCAGCCTCAGGGTGGACCGAATCCCGGCGGTGGTGGCAGCGGCTTCGGGTTCGGGGCCTCCTGATCACGCTCAGCGTGCTGATGCCCCGTCGCCGAGCATCTGGAGCAGCGTTTCAGAGGTGCTGAGCATTTCAGCCACGTCCAGTTCCAGCTCGCGACCGGCGATATCGGAGGCCAGATCGCAGACCGACGAGGAGAGGCCGGACACGTCGCAGCTGTTGGACAGCTGCACGATGGCGTTGGAGAGCTTGCCGCGCAGGCATTCCTCCGAACCTGCCTCATGGATCACGGCCTGAGCGGCGTTCTTGGCAGCAGCCGAGGCCTCAGGGAACGGCTTTGCCCGCTTCCAGGCCTGGGTGGCGTGGGCTGGAGCCAGCTGTAACCCGGCTCCAAGCAGCATCAGCAGCAATGTTCTGTGCATATCCGAGCCCAAAACGCGCGGGGAGTGGCTGGCGACCGCAACTGGTCGTGTCCATCACGCTGCCACGGTCATCCCGTGTTTACGTTCCGCGTAGTCCCACTCTTCGTGATGACCACCTCGGCCCCGGTGGAACCGACGCAACGTCAGGTGCGCCTGGACACTCCCTTCACCGATCAGAAGCCCGGCACGTCCGGACTGCGCAAGAGCAGCCAGCAGTTCGAAGCGCCGCACTACCTCGAGAGCTTCGTGGAGGCCGTGTTCCGCACCCTCACCGGTGTGCAGGGGGGAACCCTGGTGCTGGGGGGCGACGGCCGCTACGGCAACCGTCGTGCCATCGACGTGATCCTGCGCATGGGGGCCGCCCATGGCCTCAGCAAGGTGATCGTCGCCACCGGCGGCATCCTTTCCACCCCCGCGGCCTCCAACCTGATTCGCAAGCGTCAGGCCATCGGCGGCATCATCCTTTCGGCAAGCCACAACCCCGGCGGCCCTGATGGGGACTTCGGCGTGAAGGTGAACGGTGCCAACGGCGGGCCGACGCCGGCCAGCTTCACCGACGCGGTGTTCGAGTGCACCAAAACCCTTGAGCAGTACACGATCCTCGAAGCGCCGGCGATCCCCATCGATGCTCCCGGCAGCTTCAGCATCGGTGCGATGCAGGTGGAGGTGATCGACGGCGTCGATGACTTCGTGGCGCTGATGCAGCAGCTGTTCGATTTCGATCGCATCGCCGATCTGATTCGCGGCGATTTCCCGCTGGCCTTCGACGCCATGCACGCCGTCACCGGTCCCTACGCCAGCCGCGTGTTCGAGAGTCTGCTGGGTGCTCCGGCCGGCAGCGTGCGCAACGGCGTCCCCCTCGAGGACTTCGGCGGTGGTCATCCCGACCCGAACCTCACCTATGCCCATGAGCTGGCCGATCTGCTGCTCAACGGTGATGCCCATCGCTTCGGTGCCGCCTGCGATGGCGATGGCGACCGCAACATGATTCTGGGCCACCAGTGCTTCGTGAATCCCAGCGACAGCCTTGCCGTGCTCACGGCCAATGCGTCGGTGGTGCCGGCTTACGCCTCCGGCCTGGCGGGTGTGGCGCGATCGATGCCCACCAGTGCTGCCGTTGATGTGGTGGCCAAGGAACTGGGCATTGACTGCTTCGAAACCCCCACGGGGTGGAAGTTCTTCGGCAACCTGCTCGATGCCGGTCGCATCACCCTCTGCGGTGAAGAGAGCTTCGGCACCGGCAGCAATCACATCCGTGAGAAAGACGGCCTCTGGGCCGTGCTGTTCTGGCTGCAGATCCTGGCGGAACGCCGCTGCAGCGTCGCCGAGATCATGGCCGAGCACTGGAAGCGCTTCGGACGCCACTACTACTCCCGCCACGACTATGAGGCGGTGCCCAGCGACGCGGCCCATGGTCTCTATGACCGCCTCGAAGGCATGCTTCCCGGCCTCATCGGCCAGTCCTTGGCGGGTCGCAGCATCAGCGGGGCCGACAACTTCAGCTACACCGACCCCGTCGATGGCTCCGTGACCAAAGGCCAGGGACTTCGCATCCAGCTCGAGGACGGCAGCAGGGTTGTTGTTCGCCTCTCCGGCACAGGCACCAAGGGCGCCACGATCCGTGTGTATCTCGAGAGTTACGTGCCCAGCACCGGTGATCTCAACCAGGATCCCCAGATCGCTCTGGCCGACATGATCAGCGGCATCAATGCGCTGGCGGAGATCCAGGAGCGCACCGGCATGGACCGTCCCACCGTGATCACTTAAACCGTGATCACCTGATCGTCGGCTCAGCGGCGGCCCCGATGGGGGTTGTAGTGGCGGTAAGCCTCATCGGTGGCCTCCTGCTGAAGCTGACGCATCACCTCAATCGCGAAGCTGCTCAGGGCTCCAGCCAGGATCACCATCAGAAAGAACAACCGGACGCTGCGCTGCGGGATCTCAGCAGGGGAGTGTTCGATCAGTTCCTGGATGAAGAAACTCACAGCGGCGCCGGTGGCCGCTCCCACCACAGCAGCCATCAACACCCTCCAGCCGCTGAAGGAACGGCTCGGATCCAGTTCCGGTCGCTGATCCATCGGGGTCATGACGTCGGCGTCTGCTCAGTTGTGACGTCCCGTCCCTCCGCCTCGCCCAGCAGAGATTTCATCACCACGTAAAACACAGGCACCACGAGGGTGGAGAGGAAGGTGGCCACCAGCAGACCGCCGAACACCACAAGCCCGAGGGAGGACTGACTCTGGGCGCCGGCACCGGTGGCCAGCATCAACGGCAGGAAGCCGGTGAGTGAGGAGATCGCCGTCATCAGGATCGGCCGCAGACGCGACTGAGCCGCGAAACGGGCGGCCTCGAGGGCGGAATCCCCCTCGCCCATCCGCTGATTGGCAAGGTCCACGATCAGGATCGCGTTCCCTCCCGCCAGACCGATCAGCATCACCAGACCCACCTGGGCATAGATGTTCAGCACCTGGCCCGCACCGGCAAGAAACACCAGGGCGCCCAGCAGAGCGGTGGGAACCGTCAGCAGGATGATGATCGGATCGGTGTAGCTCTCGTACTGGGCGGAGAGCACCAGGAACACCGCCAGGATGCCGAGGGCGAAGATCACGATCGCCAGGGATCCCGCCTTCACTTCCTCCCGGGAGATGCCGGTCCAGTCGTAATCAAGACCCCGGAAGCTGCCCTGTTCAAACGTCTGGCGCATCGCCGAGATCGCCTGACCGGAACTGTTGCCCGCAGCCGGCGTGCCCTCCACCTTGATCGAGCGGTAGAGATTGAAATGGGGGATGACGCTCGGCCCCGTGGATGGAGTCACCGTGAAGAACTCGGACAGTGGGATCTGGCGGCCCTCGGCATTGCTCACGTAGACGGAGGCCAGCTGCTCCGGTGTTGCACGGTTGTCCGCATCCGCCTGCACATAGACACGGCGCACCTTGCCTTCCTGGAAGGTGTCGTTGACATAGGCACCTCCGAAATTGACGCTGAAGGTGGACATGGCGCTGCCGTAATCCACCCCGAGGGAAGCCATCTGCTCCCGGTCCACCTTGATCTCGATCTGGGGCGATTGCGGCGTGAACAGGGTGTACACCCGGTTCAGGATCGAATTGGTGTTGGCAGCCTGGATGATTCGGCCTGAGGCCGCGAAGAAATCATCCAGGGAGTAAGCGCCGCTGCTCTGATCCAGCAGCTGGAATTCGAAGCCGCCTCCGGTGCCGTAGCCGGGAATGGCGGGAGGTTCGACGACGATCACCCGGGCGCCCTGGATCTGCTCGTAGAACTTCTGATTGAGGCGCTTCACCACCGCGCCGACGGTGTGATCCTCCCCGGGACGCTCATCCCAGTGCTTGAACCCGGCGAAGAACAGACCCTTGTTGGGAGCATTGCCATCCAGGCTGGCTCCGCTGAACAGTGCCGCGGCCCTCACGTCCTCTTCGGTGCTCATCACCTCCGCGATCTGACGGTTGATGGCGAGAGTCTTCTGGCTCGACTGGCCGTCGGGAGCCTGCACCACCCCGATCGCATACCCCTGATCCTCGATCGGCACGAATCCTCCCGGTACGCGGGTGAACGCCAGACCCGTGAGCAGAATCCCGATCGCCAGCACGCCCATCACCACCGGACGTGCCTTGAGCACCATGTCGAGCACGCTGGCGTAGCGCTTCTCGAAGCCGCTGTAGAAGCGGTTGAAGTTGGTGAAGATCGACGGGATGAACCAGCCCACCAGCAGACCGATCCCGGTGAACAACAACACGGGGGGGAGCTTGCTGATGCCGGCGATGATCACGCCGACCACGGCGCCTCCGGCCGCGAAGGGCAAGCGCAGCGGCAGCCCCGTCAGCAGCGACGCGATGTAGCCGATCACCGCCCCCACCGCCATCGGCACCGCCGCCAGCACAGCACCGTCACCGGCGCTGAGCAGGCCGTAGATGAAACCGAGCACCACCCCAGCCGTGGCGTACTGATGGCGGCTGAGCTCCTTGGTTTCACGCGCCAGCAGCAGCGCGGAGAGCATCGGAGAGAACGTGAGGGCGTTGAACGTGGAGATCCCGATGGAGAACAGGATCGTTGCGGCGAACTGCTTGTAGATCGTTCCCGTCGCACCGGGGAAGAACAGCACCGGCAGGAACACCGCCATCTTCACCAGGGAGGTGGCGATGACGGCACTGAACAGCTCATCCATCGTCTCCATCGCCGCCTGCACGGCGGTGCGACCCTCCGCCTTCTTCGCGGAGGTGTCCTCCACCACCGTGATCGCGTCGTCCACCACCAGTCCCGTAGCCAGCACCAGCCCGAACAGGGTGAGCTGATTCAGCGAGAACCCGAAGGCGAGCACCAGTGCAAAGGTGCCGATCAACGCCACGGGAATGGCGATGGCCGGCACCAGGGTGGCCTTCCAGTTCTGCAGAAACAGGAACAGGATCAGCACCACCAGGATCACCGCATCGCGCAGCGAATTGGTGACCCCCTTGATCGACTGGCTGATGAAATCGGTGGTGTCGTAGATCTTCTCCACCTCGAGGCCCACAGGCAGGGTCTGCTCGAAGGTCTCCAGCACGTCCTTGACGCCGTTGGACACCTCGATGGCATTGCTGCCGGAGAGCTGATAGATCGCCACGCCCACCGAGGGAGATCCACGCAGGTCGATGGCGTCGACGCCGTAGACCTCACCGCCGAGGGAGACACGGCCCACATCCTTGAGTTTCACCAGGCCGCCATTGGCATTCCTGGCGAGCACGATGTTCTCGAACTCGCTCTCCGTGGTCAGTCGTCCCTGCAGTTGCACCGTGAAGGTGAATTCCTGACCCTCCGGCGCCGGATCGCCACCCACCTTCCCGGCTGGAACCAGGCGGTTCTGGCTCTGCAGCTGTTGGACCACATCAGAGGCGGACAGCCCGCTGGCGGTGAGCTTCTGAGGATCCAGCCAGAGACGGAAGGCGATCTTGCGGTTTCCGAAGTACGTGACATCGCCGACGCCTTTCACCCGCTTGATGTTGTCCGTCAGGTTCTTGTCGAGATATCCACTGATCGTTTCAACGCTGTAGTCGGTCTCGGAATCGGGTGCATTGACGAAGTTGTAAACCAGCAGGATCGAATTCGAGGCCTTGTTCACCGTCACGCCCGATTTGCGCACCTCCTCAGGAAGCTGCGGCTCCGCCAGGGAGACGCGGTTCTGAACGTTCACCTGGTTGATGTTGCCGTCGGTGCCGCTGTTGAAGGAGACCGCAATCGAACTGACACCATCCGATGAGCTGTTGGAGGTGATGAAGTCCATGTCCTCCACACCGTTGATCTGCTGCTCCAGCACCGAGGTGACGCCTTGTTCAACGGAGACGGCATCAGCTCCCACATAGGTGGCACGCACCTTCACCGTCGGGGGAGCGATGTCCGGAAGGTTCTCGATCGGCAGGATCGGAATGGCGATCAGCCCGACGATCACGATCAGCAGGCTGCAGACCGTGCTGAGGACCGGGCGGGTGATGAAGGTATTGGAGGCGGACATCGTTCAGCTTCAGTTCGGTGTCGCACCCGTCTGAACCTGAACAGGCATGCCGTGCTTCAGGTTCAGCAGATTGGTGGTGATCACGGTTGCGTTCGACGACAGCCCCTTGCTGACCGGGTAGAGGTTGTTCTCCAGTTCCCCGACCATGACCGGTGTCTGAAGAGCGAAGCGAGCATTCGCGGGCAGCTTGCCGACTTCGATCGCCTTGCTGAGCTTGGCCAGATCGGCCTTGCCGGGATTCGCCTTCAGCTCCGCCAGGGTTCCGAGACGGAACACGAAGCTCTGACCGGAGGTCTGGGTGACAGCGGCGAAGGGCACCGACAGCTGCTCGGTCTCGTCGAGCAGCACCCGGGTGCGCAGGCGCTGACCGCTGCGCAGCTGGCCGGTCGGATTCTTGAAGACGGCCTTCACCAGCAGACCCTGGGTGGTCGCATCCACCTGCGGATCGATCGAATCAATGGCACCGGTGCTGATCACCTTGTCGCTGCCAGGTGCGCTAAGCAGCACCGGCAGACCGAGCTTCACCCGCTCGGAGAAGACGGCAGGAATCTCGACCCTGGCCTCCAGCTCGGCGTTCTGAACCAGGGTTGTGAACACCTGACCCTGCTGAATCACATCGCCGACCTGCACATGAACATCCGCCACGGTGCCGCCGGCCGGTGAGCGCAGGTTGCTGTAACTGAGATTGGCTTCCGTCGCCCTGACCCTCTCTCGGGCGGTATTGACCTGTTCAACGGACGTGAGGTACTGGGTGCGGTACTGATCCAGCTGCTTCTGGGACGAGGCGCCTTGAGCGGCCAGATATTCGTAGCGCTCCCAGTTGGTCTTGGCCGTTTCCGAGCGGGTCTCCTCCTCCATCAGCTGCGCTTTGTCGGACGCCAGCTGCGCCTGCTGCTGCGCCTGGTCGAGCACCACGAGGAGATCACCGGGATTCACCTGATCCCCCTGATCGATCCCCAGCTGCAGGATCCGTCCGGATGCCTGGGCCGCCAGTTCCACCTTGCTGAGGGAATCCAGGGTGCTGACCGTGTCCACCCCATCGGTGAAGACCGCCAGCTCCGCAGGAGCCACCTGAACCTTGGGCGGTGGCGGTTGCTTCGGGGGCTCGCCCTTGCAGGCACTGACGACGGCAAGGGCCATCAGTGGCAGAACCAATCGCTGCGGAGCGCGCACTGAGAATCCTTGTCTGGTCGAATTATCCGGAAGATTCCAACAACGGCCCGATTCTTCGGGATAGCGGCAAGATTGTCACCAGATGTCCGCGCCCATTGAGCCAGGACCTCTTCGCCTTTCACGGTGATCAGCAACGTCGGAGGCTGGCGCCCCTGGCCGATCGGATGCGACCGCGCACCCTTGAGGAATTCGAGGGGCAGAGCGGCATCCTGGCGGACGGTCGACTGCTGCGCCGGGCCATCGCCGCCGATCGCGTCGGCAATCTGATCCTGCACGGGCCACCCGGAGTCGGCAAGACGACCCTGGCGCGCATCGTGGCTAATCACACACGAGCCCACTTCAGCAGCCTCAATGCCGTGCTGGCAGGGGTGAAGGATCTGCGAGAGGAGGTGGAGGCGGCACGCACCCGGCTGGAGCGCCATGGTCTGCGCACGATCCTGTTCATCGACGAGGTTCACCGCTTCAACAGCGCTCAGCAGGATGCCCTGCTGCCCTGGGTGGAGAACGGCACCGTCACCCTGATCGGAGCCACCACCGAGAACCCCTACTTCGAAGTGAACAAGGCGCTGGTGAGCCGCTCGCGGCTGTTCCGGCTGCTGCCTCTCGAACCGCAGGATCTGCAGCGGCTGCTGGTCCGGGCGCTGGACGACGACGAACGGGGCTTCGGCGAGCGCAGGGTGGAGATCACAGCGGAGGCCGCTGCGCATCTGGTGGATGTCGCCAATGGCGATGCCCGCAGCCTGCTCAATGCCCTGGAGCTGGCGGTGGAGAGCTCCGAACCGGACGCCGGCGGTGTGATCCGGATCGATCTGACCATCGCCGAGGAGTCGATCCAGGAGCGGGCGGTGCTCTACGACAAGCACGGCGATGCCCACTTCGACACCATCAGCGCCTTCATCAAGTCGCTGCGGGGGTCCGATGCCGATGCCGCCCTCTTCTGGCTCGCCCGCATGGTGGAAGCAGGCGAAAACCCCCGCTTCATCTTCCGGCGCATGCTGATCGCCGCTGGGGAGGACATCGGTCTGGCGGATCCCCAGGCGATCGTGGTGGTGGAGGCATGCGCCGCGGCCTTCGAGCGGGTCGGCCTGCCCGAGGGGCTCTATCCGCTGGCGCAGGCCGCTCTGTATTTGGCTGGTGCCGAGAAAAGCAACAGCGTGATGGGGTTCTTCGATGCCCTCAAGACCGTTCGCTCGGCCAGCCGACAGGACGTGCCCAGCCACCTGCGGGACGGCAACCGGGACGGCGCAGCCTTCGGTGATGGCGTCGGCTACCGCTACCCCCACGCCTACGTGGAGCACTGGGTGGACCAGCAGTACCTGCCGACCGCTCTCCAGGGGGAGGTGTTCTGGCAACCCGGCAGCCAGGGCTGGGAAGGGCAGCGCCGCCAGCGCATGGCAGAGCGCCGCGCGGCCCAGCTCGCTGCGGCCGCTGAGCTGGCGGCGGAACAGCCGCTGCTGCTGAGCAGTGGGCCCGACAGCCCGGCCCTGGATCGCTGGATCCAGCGGCAGTTGGGCCAGGAGGGAGACCGGCTGCATCGCCTGCGGGATCAGCTCTGGCGTTCGGTGCCATGGAAGCGAAACGACCGGGTGCTGCTGGTGGGGATGCGCTCCCTGCTCTGGGCCCTGGATCCGCTGCGGGCCGTCCCGGAGGGCGGCGTCACCGTGCTGAGTCCCACCGAGGGGGACCACAGACGGATCAGCGCCCAACTCGAACTACTGGACGCGTCCCTGCAACCGCAGCTGCTCTGCGGCGATCCAGGAGTGCTCTGCCAGCTTCCGGACGGTCAACGCTTCGAATGGATCGGGGGCCGCCTCGGTGCCGCTGACCTGGAACCGGAGCGCTGGCAGATGCTCTGGGAGATCCTGATGCAGCGCTGCAAGGCGGGGAGCGGCCTGCGCCTGTTGATCAGCACAGCGGCAGCGGGACCGGCGACCGCTCTGATGCAGGCAACCGATGCAGCCATCGGGGATGGTCTCGAAGCGCTGCTGCAACGCGAACAGCAGTGGCTGGCTGGCACCGAGGTGTGCACCGACGTGATGCGGAACTGCGGCTGGGAGCTGGAGGAGCGCAGCTGGGGTGAGACCCTGTCACTCAGCGGCGGTGCCGATCTGGAGGAACGCTGGCTGGCCGAGGGGTCCAGCTACCGACGCATGATCTCGGACGTGGGGAACGACGTGATCGAGCAGCTGCGCCGCGAGCTGCGCCGGGTCGGACGCGATGGCTTTGCGTTGCCGATGCGGCACCTCCTGCTGCAGGGACGTTTTGTCAAACCATGAAAAAGCCCCGGCCGAGGCCGGGGCTTGATGAACGAAATCGGCTCAGGGCCTGATCACCACAGGGGACGAGCAGGAGCGGGAGCGGGAGCAGCTGCGCGGGGAGCGGGCTCAGGCAGTGCGGAGTTGGCCTGGACGCAAGCGGGCAGGAAGACGTACCAGGACAGCAGGGAGGTGCACTGGGCGTCGCCTTCGCACTTGTCGGGAGCACAGACGTTCTGAGCACCGGTGTAGGTGCCGCAGGTGTCGGCCAGACGGAAGTCGACAGGCAGGTTCTTCATGATGCCTGCGGAGGACAGCTTGCCCTTCACGGAAGCAGCGATGATGGCGGAACGCAGAGCGGGAACTGCGGTCTTCTTCATCTTCCAGTAAGGGAAGTAGGAAGCGGTCTGATCCTTGAGGAACTTGACGCCGTCCTTGGAGTAGAGGAAGCGAGCAACACCGACCACATCGACCGAGTAGGTCTTGGTCATGCCTTCCTGGATCTCTTCGGCAGTCCAGCCGGAGTTGTTGATACCAGCTTCAAGAGCACGGTCGGTGATTTCACCGGTCTTGAAGAACGTTTTGAAAGCTTTGGAGGAGGTGGTCCACACAGCACCACCGGTGTTCCAGCGAACAGGACGCTTGGTACCGGCTTCTGCGGGAGCAGCCAGAGTGGCGAGGGAAGCACCAGCCAAAAGGCCGGCGGCGAGACGAGTAAACACGGACGACAGAGAGGGACGTCACCAAAAAAATAGCTGTAGGTAGAAAAATCGCCAACACAAACGCGCAGATCTGGTTCGATCAGGACCAACTCGAGCTCAAATCCGGCAGATCGGGGGAGGCTGTCCCGGGCCGAAATCAGCTCCGACCACGGCCAGACGCCAGTCCCCAAGACTGACGTGGTGCACCTGCAACCGCAGGCCCAGGCTGCGGTGAACCGCCATGCCGATCGTCTCGCTCAACGACCATTGGTCCAGATCGGTTGCCAGTCCTCCCCGTTGCCATTTGATCGCCGCTTCCTTGGCAATCCAGTGCTGCAACACCGCCGGGCGCCTTTCCGCGGCCGCAAGGCTGAGCAGAGCGTCCCGGTCATCGGGGCAGAAGAAGCGCCGGCAGAGAGCCTCCGCCGCAAAGCTTCGGTCATGGCGTTCGAGATCGACCCCGATGCGTTGGCTGGACCAGCCCAGCAGCAGGGCATCACGGCTGTGGCTGATGCTGATCCAGCCCCATCCAGCAGCGAGGGTCGGCGGATGCCCCGGGGGCGCATCCAGGGGGATGCGATCCGGACACAGTCGGAAGCGATCCGCAAGACAGCTGCGCAGCCAGCGACGGGAATGGGCGAACTGCTCCGCGCGCTGCGATCCGAGAGCGTCCGCCCAGGAGCGTTCCCGTTCCGTCAGCCTCACCTGGGCATCGGGAACCTCCCGCCTCGGGATCAGCCAAAGGGCCATTACGCTGCCGCCAGTTGCTTCCGACTGCGCCTGTGGCTCTCCAGATCGGCGATCCGGCACCTGATTTCACACTCCCCAATCAGGACGGTGAACCCGTGAAGCTGTCCTCATTTCTGGGACAACGGGTCGTTCTGTACTTCTACCCCAAGGACGACACGCCGGGTTGCACCAAGGAGGCCTGCAACTTCCGCGACCGCTGGGAGCGCTTCGCTGAACACGGCATCCAGGTGCTCGGCATCAGCAAGGACAACGCTGCCTCCCACACCAAGTTCATCAGCAAGCACGAACTGCCCTTCACCCTGCTGACGGATGAGGAGCCCTGTGCCGTGGCGACCAGCTACGAGAGTTACGGCCTGAAGAAATTCATGGGCCGCGAATACATGGGCATGATGCGCCACACCTTCGTGGTGGATGCCGAAGGCAAACTCGAACGCATCTATACAAAGGTGAAATCCGCCTCGATGGCGGATGACCTGCTCAGTGATCTGGATCTGGGCTGATCATCGGCATCAGATCCACCAGCCCCTTCATCACCAGATCGGGATCACAGCGGACGTGGAGCCCCGCCCGGATCAGTTCAGGTTCCAGCCGGGCCGCGTCTCCTCCGCAGAGCCAGATGAGAGCCCCGCACTGCCGCTGTGCTTCCCCCAGAGCTCCCACCAGAGCCTGCAGGGCGCCACGCCACATCGCTGCATCGGTTTCCCGGGGGAACAGGCTTGGGGATTCGACATCCAGAGCCGGCAGATCAAGGGCGGATGCACCCGCGGCCATGGCCTGCAGCTGCATCCGCAGGCCCGGAATCAGCTGACCACCCCGGAAACCACCGGCGGAGTCCAGAAGCGTGAGGCTGAGCACCGTGCCGGCATCCGCCAGCAGCACACCGGCCTGACGATCCAGTTGCTGTTCGATGCAGCGGTTCCAGGCACTGAAGGCCCCCAGTGCCCGGTCAACCCCGAGCCAGGGAGGACAGCCCTCCACGGGGACGTCTGCCAGGGTGAGGCGTCGCACCTTGTTCAGGAATGGCGTCTCCGGCACCGGGCCGACAGCCGCCCAGACAGGCGGCGTAATCTCGAGCCGGCTGAGGTCGGGGAGGCTGTGGTCGAAATGCCAGCGATCGGCCTGGAACTCAGCCCAGTGCCAGCGACTGTTTCCGATCAGCAGGCCGGTGCTGCAGACCGCCGGATCGACCACGATCAGATGCCGTCCCCGAGCATTCCCTCAGCAGCGTTCTGCGGCAGGTGAATGCCGCACTCCTGCTTCAGGCCGCCGAAACGGGTGCCGCGGCCGCTGTGGTCTCCGCTGTCCGGACCGCTGGAATGCCAGTCCCCGACTGTCGAGTAGCCCTGATCAAACAGCGGGTGCTGAGGCAGATCATGCTCCTGCATGTAATAGAAGACATCCCTGGGGGTCCAGTCGAGCACCGGCCGCAGGGACAGTCGGGTGCGGATCGGATCCAGCCAGGTCATCGAACGGCGGTGGTCCGTCTGCCCGCTGCGCACTCCGCTGGCCCAGCAGCGGACATCAAGGGATGCGAACGCCTCTTCAAGCGGTTCCACCTTGCGGATCCGGTGGTAGGTCTCCAGGTCACTGACCTGCCCTGTCTCCCAGAGCCGACCATGCAGGGCCTCCATGCGGGCGGGAGACATCGGACTCTGCGCCACCACCAGACGGGTGCCCAGTTGTTCCGTCAGCTGCTGGGCGTAGTAGTAGGTCTCCGGTGGCAGGTAGCCGGTGTCCACCCAGATCACGGGGATGGACTCACCGCCCTCCAGCTGACTGACCATGTGCAGCAGCACTGCCGACTGGATTCCGAAACTGGTGGTGAGGGCGAAAGCTCCTGGGAAACGATGCTGCGCCCAGGCCAGTCGCTCCGCAGGGGCGAGCGGTTCCAGCTCGTGACGCGCCGCCTCGAGATCCATTGCTGCAAGCGGATCCAGGGAGGACATCTCCAGGGGGACCGCAGTGCGAGTCATGGCGTCCGAGCCGTCGGTCATAGCGCCATCTTCACCCGTCGCCGTTCCGTCGACGCTGCCTATGGTTTTAGGAACACTCACACCGCCCATGACCGGACCTTCGTCACCATGCGATGCCGTGGTGATCGTGGGCGGTGGATTCGGCGGATTGACGGCGGCCCTGAGCCTTCGCAGCCGGGATCCCTCCCTCCCCATCGTGCTGGTGGAGCCGCGGGAGCGCTTCCTGTTCCAGCCGATGCTCTATGAGCTGCTCAGTGATGAGCTGCAGCTGTGGGAAGTGGCGCCTCCCTACCGGGATCTGCTCAGCGGCCGGGGCATCAGCTGGCTGCAGGACACGGTGCAGTCGATCGACGGCGACGGCAGGACCCTGATCACCGCGGGCGGTCAGACCTTGCGCTGGTGCCAGCTGCTGATCGCCACCGGAGCAGAGTCCGCTGATTTCGGGATCCCTGGTGTGCGGAGGCATGCCATCGGCTTCCGCGATCTCGCCGACGTGGCAACCCTGCGCCGCTGGATCAGGGATCTGCGCCACCAGCGCCAGGACGATGCCGCCCTCGTCATCGCCGGGGCCGGCCCCACCGGCGTTGAGCTGGCCTGCAAGATGGCCGATCTGCTCGAGGGCTCAGCGCGCCTTCACCTGATCGAACTCAGCGACTCGATCCTGCCCGGAAACGCGGCCTTCAACCGAGAGCGTGCCGCAGCGGCTCTGGAACGGCGTGACGTGACCCTGCATCTCAACACGGCCGTGACCGAGGTCCATGCCGACCGGGTGGACCTGAACAACGGCACATCCCTGAGCCATGCCGGACTGATCTGGACCGCCGGCAGTCGGCCGAGCTGGCCACCTCTGAATCCCTCCCCCGCACTGGAGGCCGGACGCCTGAAGATCCAGCCGGATCTGAGCGTGAAGGGATCGAGAAGCATCTTCGCCATCGGCGATGCCACCCGCAACGCTGACGAGCCCTGGCCAAGCACCGCCCAGGTGGCGATGCAGCAGGGAGCCGCCGTGGCCGAAGCCATCCTTGCCGTGCGCCACCAGTCCACAGCCGCACCGTTCCGTTTCGAAGACCGCGGGGAGATGCTCAGCCTGGGCATCGGCGACGCCACCCTCACCGGAATGGGCATCACCCTGGCCGGGCCGCTGGCCTTTCAGATTCGCCGTGCTGCCTATCTCACGCGGTTCCCGGGCCTTGCTCTAGGCCTGAGATCGGCCGGCGCCTGGCTGCTCGGCCGTTGAAGCAGGCCCACCTCGCCGGACGCACCAGGGGCCTTCGCCCTGCCCAGCAGCGTCAGCTCGAACGGCTCAGCCACCGCCGCCATCCCGAGTCCAGCGGTGCCGACCTTCTCACCCTGGAACGGCTGGCGGACATGGCCCTGGAGCTCGAACAGCCCCTGCATCTGGTGCTGGACGGTCGCGGCCTCTGCCGTCTGCTGTGGATCGGTCCGCTCCACGGATCCGACCCCCTGCTCACGCATCTGCCTCAGGCACCCCGTCGGCAGAGCGGTGGTTGGAGACTGATCAGCTGTCCCTTCAGTCGGCAGGGGCTGTCCAGCGAGCCCCGCGACAGCGTGGTGGCCCTGGATCTGGCGCCCCGATCCTGGCTGTGCTTCGCCCCCTGCACGGCATCGGATGGCAGCCGGCCGGCACGACTGCTGCAACCGGATCCGAAGCAGCCCCTGGGATGGCGAACCCTGGAGGAAGGGGCTCTTCGCGACCTGTGCCAGCTGGAGCCACCGAGCCTGCCGAGCGGCGACGCCCCCTCCCCTGTCGCCGCCGACAACCCGGCTGAACGCGTCCTGCTGCTCACCCTGGCGGCCCGCGATCCCGGCCGCAGTGAACGGGAGCTGGCAGAGCTGGAAGGACTGGTGCGCAGTGCCGGGGCGACACCGGTGGCCGTGATCCAGCAGCGCCCGGGCAGCGCCAACCCCCAGACCCTGTGGGGGACGGGGAAATTGCAGGAATCCGCACTCGAGGTGCGCCGCAACGGTGCGTCCCTGGTGATCACGGACCGGGAGTTGTCTCCGGTGCAGGCCCGCAATCTGGAACGGCTGCTCGACTGTCCGGTGATGGACCGCAGCGAGCTGATCCTGGACATCTTTGCCCAGCGGGCCGGCAGCGCTGCCGGTCGCCTGCAGGTGGAGCTGGCCCAGCTGCGATACCGCCTTCCACGCCTGCTGGGCCGTGGCCGCAGCCTCTCGCGTCAGGGCGGCGGTATCGGCACCCGCGGACCGGGTGAAACCCAGCTGGAGAAGGATCGACGCGCCATCAGCCGACGCATCGAACGGCTGCTGCGCGATCAGAAGCAACTGCAGGAGCACCGCAGCCGTCTGCGGGAGCAGCGCCAGGACCTGCCGCGGGTGGCTCTGGTGGGGTACACCAATGCCGGAAAGTCAAGTCTGCTCAATGCCCTCTGTGGCAGGCGGGAGAGCGACCGCGTGCTGGCGGAGAACAAACTCTTCGCCACCCTCGATCCCACCACCCGCAAGCTGGATCTGCCCCGCCCGGGCCAACGCCCCGACCGGGTGCTGCTCACCGACACGGTCGGTTTCATCCGGGATCTTCCGGCCCCGCTCGTGGAAGCCTTCCGCGCCACCCTCGAAGAGGCCCTCGATGCCGACGTGCTGCTGCTGGTGGTGGATCTGGCCGATCCGGACTGGCCCAGTCAGCTGAGCACCGTGCACCGGCTCCTGGACTCCCTCGGCAGTCGGGCCTTCCGCCAGGTGGTGGCCAATCAGATCGACCGCTGCTCGCTGGACGCCATCGAAGCGATCCGCTGCCGGGAGCCCGCCAGCCTCTTCCTCTCAGCGATGCGGGGGGACGGTCTTCGGGGGCTGCAGCAATGGCTCCGGGATCAGTTCTTCCCTGCCGGGGCAGAATCGGAGGCACCTGTGAACGGGCAGGCCCCGGAATGGCCGAGCTGACCAGCGCGATCCAGGACCCGCATGCCCTGATCACCCTGGCCGTGCTGATCCTGGCTGTGGTGCTGTTCATCTCCGGTGCTCTGGCACCGGAACTCACCGGGCTGCTCAGCGTCGGGCTGCTGATGGCCTCAGGCGTTCTGAACCCTCAGGAGGCCCTGGCGGGATTCGGGAGCCCTGCTCTGATCACCCTGCTGGGCCTGTTCCCCGTCTCCGCTGCTCTGTTCAAAAGCGGGGCCCTCGATCGTCTGAGGGCTCTGATCGCCTCCGAGCGGATCCGGACCCCACGGCGTCTGATCGCCCTGATGGCCTTCGTGATCGCGCCGGTGTCCGGCATCGTGCCCAACACCCCCGTGGTGGCTTCGCTGCTGCCGGTGGTGGAGAACTGGTGCCACCGCCGGGGGCTCTCGCCCTCGAGGGTGCTGCTGCCGCTGTCCTTCTCCACCGTGCTGGGGGGCACCCTGACCCTGCTGGGCAGTTCCGTGAACCTGCTGGTGAGCGACATCAGCGAGCAGCTCGGCTACGGATCCCTGGAACTGTTCAGCTTCACGCTGATCAGCATCCCGATCTGGCTGGCCGGCGCTCTCTATCTCGTGCTCGCCCCGCGGGTGCTGCTGCCGGATCGGGGCAGCAACGGCGACGAGCTCACCATCAATCCCCAGACCAGTTCCTACTGCACGGAAGTGACGATTCCCGGGGATTCGGAACTGGTCGGTCGGTCGCTGCACAACAGCCGTCTGCAACGGCGCTTCGACGTGGACGTGCTGGAACTTCAGCGTGGCGGAGAACGCCTGCTTCCCCCCCTGGCGGATCGACGGCTGCAGGCTGGCGATCACCTGCTGCTGCGGGTCACCCGCCAGGACCTGCTGCGCCTGCAGCAGGACCACACCATCCAGCTCACCACCCAGGGGCAGAACGCCGGCGTCAACCTCGACAGCAGCGCCGGCGGCCAGAAAACGGTGGAGGTGCTGCTGCCAGCCGGCTCCACCCTGGCCGGCGCCAGCCTGCGGGAACTGCGTTTCCGTCAGCGGCACAACGCCACGGTGCTGGCGCTGCGACGCGGCCAGGAAACAGTTCAGGAGCGGCTTGGCCAGGTGGTGTTGCGGGAGGGAGACGTGCTGCTGCTTCAGGCACCGCTCGATTCGATCCGCGGGCTGCAGGCCAGCAACGACCTTCTGGTGCTCGACCGGCTGGAGGAGGATCTGCCGACGGTGCGCCGCAAGCCGCTGGCGGTGTCGATCGCCGTCGGCATGCTGCTGCTGCCGACCCTGACGCCGGTTCCGCTGGTGGCATCGGTGCTGCTCGCCACCGTGGCGGTGGTGGCGAGCGGCTGCCTGCGACCGGGTGAGCTGCAGCGGGCGATCCGCCTGGATGTGATTCTGCTGCTGGGATCGCTCACCAGCTTCAGCGTCGCCCTGAAGACCACGGGTCTGGCTGATGGGCTGGCGGCCGGGCTGTCGCAGGGCCTCGATGGCTGGCCGACCTATGGGGCGCTGATGGTGATCTTCATCGGCACCACGCTGGTAACGCAGGTGATGAGCAACGCTGCCTCGGTGGCCCTGCTGGCGCCGGTGGCGGTGCAGCTGGCACCGGGGCTGGATCTGCCGGCCACCGCCTTGCTGATCACCGTGCTGTTCGGGGCCAGCCAGTCGTTCCTCACCCCGGTGGGGTATCAGACGAATCTGATGGTGTTCGGCCCAGGACGCTATCGGTTCCTGGACGTCACCCGATACGGAAGCGGTCTGACGCTGATCATGACCGTGCTGGTGCCGGCCCTGATCCTGTGGCGCTACGGCCCAACCTGATCAACACTGGTCGAATCCTCCAGCCGCACCGCGTGCCCCTCCGCCAGGCCCTCGAACGCAGCCAGGGCTGGCATCGCCGGCTCACCGTTCCGCAGTTCACGGTGGTGACAGGCCTGCTGGTGATCCTGCTCGGGACCCTGGTGCTGAGCACACCGCTCTGTTCCAACGAACGTGTCGGCCTCTGGGAAGCGCTGTTCACGGCCACCTCCGCCATCACCGTCACGGGGCTGTCGATCATCGACATCGGCACGGACCTGACCGGTTTCGGGCAGCTGGTGCTGGCCGGGATGATCCTGGCTGGCGGTCTCGGACTGATGGCGATCACCACGTTCCTGCAGGGGTTCGTGGTGAAGGGAACCGCTCTGCGCCGCCGGCTTGACCGGGGGCGGACCCTCGATGAATTCGGCGTCGGCGGAGTGGGCGCCACCTTCCGTGCCATCGCCCTGACCGCAGCCGCGGTGATCCTGATCGGCGCGATGGTGCTCTACGGCTTCGGCTTCAGCGATATCCCGGATCGGGGGGAGCGGATCTGGGCGTCGCTGTTCCACAGCATCTCGGCTTACAACAACGCCGGCTTCGGTCTCTGGTCCGACAGCCTCGAGCGCTATCACGCGAACCCGGTCGTCAACGCGGTGGTGATGCTGCTGATCGTGATGGGCGGACTGGGCTGGCGGGTCACCAGTGACCTGGTCGGGCTCGGGTTCCGTCGGGGACGTCGGCGTCCAAGCCTCCACACCCGGCTGGTGCTGCGGACCACCTTGCTGCTGATCGCCTTCGGCACCCTGGGGCTGGCGGTGACCGAATGGCTCAACCGGGGGGAGGTGTTCATCGAGATGGCGTGGCCCGAACGCTGGATGACCGCCCTGTTCGAATCGGTCACCGCCCGCACTGCCGGCTTCACCACCGTTCCGTTCTCCCTGGAGAACATCACCGACTCGGGGACGCTGCTGCTGATGGCGCTGATGTTCATCGGTGCCAGTCCCGGCGGGACCGGCGGCGGGATCAAGACCACAACCGTCGCGGCGCTGATGGCGGCGACCCGTTCGACGCTGCGGGGCCGCGATTCCGTGGTGATCCGCAACAGGGAGATCTCCGACAAGGTGGTGCTGCGAGCCGTGGGCATCACCGTCGCCTCGCTGCTGTTCGTTCTGGGAATGGCCCTGCTGCTCAGCCTGGGGAGCAACCTCAACGGCGAGGACCCGTTCACCTTCCTGGAGATGCTGTTCACCTGCATCTCGGCGTTCTGCACGGTTGGCCTGGATCTCGGGGTGACCGAGGAACTGGGTCGTTTCGGTCAGCTGGTGCTGCTGATCGGGATGTTCGTGGGTCGTCTGGGGGTGTTTCTGCTGCTCAGCGCCATCTGGGAGGCGGTCAGCCGAGAGGGCCATCACCTGCACCGTCAGAATCGGATCGGATACCCCCGGGAGGATCTGTATGTCTGAGCGTGATCCCCGGGCCCTTCAGCCATGAAGGAATGGTGGCAGTGGAGCCCGCTCCAGGGGAGTGAGCGGCTCGGCTTCGCGGTGATCGGCGTCGGGCGCTTCGGGATCGCCGTCTGCCGCGAACTGCTGCAGAACGGGGCCGAGGTGCTTGCCGTGGACCGCTCGGAACGCGCCATCGCGGAACTGCAGCAGCTGGAGCCCACCGTGGAGGCCAGGGTCGTCGACTGCACCGACGAGGAGTCGCTGCGCGAAGCCGGCGTGCTCGACATGGGCACGGTGGTGGTGGCGATGAGTGAACCGATCGAGGCCAGCATCACCGCCACCCTGATCGCCAAGGACAGCGAGGGAACGCGGGTGAAGCAGGTGATTGCGCGCGCCACCAGCGATCTGCACGAAAAGATGCTGAAGCGGGTCGGAGCCGACCGCGTGATCTTCCCCTCCCGGATGCAGGGGGAACGCCTCGGGCTTGAACTGGTGCGTCCGAATCTGATGGAGCGTCTGGCCCTGGATGAGAAGCACTGCATCGAGGAGATCAAGGTGCCGGAACCGTTCATGGGTCGATCCCTGCGGGACCTCAACCTGCGCAAGAATTTCCGCGTGAATGTGCTGGCCGCGGGCCCCCAGAGCAGCCTCACGGTGAACCCTCCGGCCTCCCACGTGCTGGAGGAAGGGCATCTGTTGGTGGTGATGGGTCTGGTGGACGACCTGCAGCGACTGCCCAAGACCTGATCGCCCGCCCATGCTCTGCCTCGGTCTGATGAGCGGCACCAGCGCTGATGGGGTCGATGCCGTTCTGGCCGACTTCCGGGGCAGGGCCGAACGTCCCCGCTGGCGGCTGATCCGGCATCAGCACTGCCCGTATCCGGAGGATCTGCAGCATCAGCTGGTGACCGCCGGACAGGGCACTCCGCTGACAGCCGGAGCCTGGCTGGAGCTGGCGGAAGCGGTCACCGAAGCCCAGGCGGCTGCCGCCTGGGCCTGCGATCCGGACAGCAGAGCCGAACTGGTGGGGTGTCATGGCCAGACCCTGTGGCATCGCCCGCCGGCAAACGGACGCCGGGGGGCCAGCTGGCAGGTGCTGCAGGGGCCTCTGCTGGCCCGACTGCTGGAGCGAGCGGTGGTGCACGACTTCCGGGCAGCGGATCTGGCCCTGGGAGGCCAGGGTGCACCGCTGGTGCCCAGGGCCGATGCGGCGCTGCTAGGGGGCATCGACGGCTGGCGGGCCCTGCTCAATCTCGGGGGCATCGCCAACCTGACGCTGATCCCGCCGCGATGCGGTCCGGATCGCAACGCCGCGGTGCGGGGCTGGGACTGCGGACCCGCCAACACCCTGATTGATCTGGCGATGCAGCGATTCAGCGAAGGCCGGATCCGTTTCGACCGGGACGGCACGACGGCTGCAGCCGGTGAGTGCCGGGATGACTGGATCCGCCGCTGGCTGACGGAGCCCTACTTCCAGGAGGATCCGCCGAAATCCACCGGGCGAGAACGCTTCGGAGCCGAAGATCTGCAGCGGCGACTGGGTGACCTCTCCGGGATGCGACCGGAGGATGCGATCGCCACCCTCACCGGCTTCAGTGCAGCCGTGGTGGGGCAGGATCTCGACCGCCTGCAGAAGCGGGAGGGGATCCGGCCTCTCGAGCTGGTGGTGGCCGGCGGCGGACGACGCAATCCCAGCCTGATGTCGGCCCTGCGCCGGCGATGCCATGGCCTGCAGCTGCGCAGCTCCGACAGCCTGGGGCTGGCGGCGGAGGCCCGGGAAGCCCTCGTGTTCGCCCTGCTGGCCTGGTGGCACCACAAAGGCCACCCGGCCAACGCGCCGGCGATCACCGGCGCAGCACGGGAGACGCTGCTGGGGGTGAGGGTGGAACCGGCCTGAGGCTGCCTCAGCCGGGCCGATGCAGCCTCAGGCGACGCGGCGCTCCGCGCAGACGCCTGGGCTGCTGAGCCTCGAGGCTGTTGCGGAGCCTGTCTTCCGGCCGCATGGCTGCCGGCGAAGACTCCTTGGCAGCTGATTGCCCCGCATCGCCCTGCTCATGGCGCTGCACCCCCTGCTGGATCAGCACACGCGCCATGTTGCTGACGGTGCGGGATTCCTGCTCCGCCAAGGCCGTCAGCCGGGCACAGAGATCCTCGGGCAGGACCACCTGAATCCGCGGGGACTTGGGCTTCCCGCTGGTCGAGGTCTGACGGGTGGGCACGACCGGATCTCCAGATGGAGTCTCAGCTACCCGAAAGTGTACAGAGGTGGGCAAGGGTAGTATCCACGACTATGGTGAGGGCACTGGTCCTCCTCGGAGTACCCCATGACGCAATCCGCCTCGAAAGCGACCACCAAGGCTCAATCCCAGCCGAGTCGCCGTCCCCGACGCCGCCCGAACCGGCGCGGCCCGGACAACAGCGACGTGCTGGTGTCCGCCGTGATCAGCACCTACCTGCTGACCCATCTGCACCACGTGCTGCAGCGGGCGGAATACGGAGCGAGCCAGGAGGGCCGCAGCTCCCAGGCCGCCAATTACGCCCAGCTCCGCAAGGTGCTCTGCATGGATGCCCGCAGCATGGAGGACGCCTCCGCCCTCGGTCAGCGGGAGGAAGGGATCGACAGGGCCGCCTGAGGCCTGCGGTCAGATTCCACGGCTCTGAATAGCGTTGCGTCAGACGCGTGAGGCCGATGACCGCCAATGCCGCTGCGCTCTATGAGCGGATCCGCAGCAATCCCGATCAGACCCAGGCACTGTTCCGTCAGGCCCTGCAGGATCCCACCGGAGCGATGGACTGCATCTGCCGGCTGGGAGACGACCTTGGTCTGCCGGTGACTCCGGACGAGGTGAAGGCACACCTGGCCAGCCTCGACGACGCCGACACGAGCCGCTGGTTGATCAAGGCCCGCGGCGGTCTGTGAGGGCAGCCTGATCCCGGGAGGGAGCACGACGCTCGTAACCGCCGCCACCAGCCCAGCTGAAGAACAGCCAGTAACTGACCAGGGCGAGGCCCGCCGCCACCACCAGCGCTGCCAGCTGCTCCAGTTTCGGCATCGAGCGGTGAGCCAGAGACTGTTCAGTCTGCCGGCAGGGATGATGGGTGCTCAACGCCCCTTGGCCGGTGCTGCGACTCGAGCACGTCAGCAAGATCTATCCCACCGGGGAGGTGCTGCGGAATGTCACCTGGGAGGTGAAACCCGGAGACCGCATCGGCCTGGTGGGGGTGAACGGTGCCGGCAAGTCCACACAGATGCGCCTGATCGCAGGCGAGGAAGAGCCCAGCAGTGGCCAGGTGGTGCGCCAGGGTGAACCCCGCATCGCTTACCTGCAGCAGGAGTTCGATGTGGATCCCGACCGCTCGGTCCGGCAGGAGCTGTTTCAGGCCTTCGGAGAGGCGGCCACGGTGCTCAACCGTCAGCGGCAGGTGGAGGATGAGATGGGCTCCGAGAAGGCAGCGGAGGATCCCGCCCATCTCGACCAGCTGATCCACGAGCTCGGCCGGCTCCAGAGCCGGTTCGAAGCTCTCCACGGTTACGAGCTCGACGCGCGCATCGACAAGCTTCTGCCCACCATCGGGTTCACGCCTGAGGGCGCTGAACAGCTGGTGCGGGATTACTCCGGCGGCTGGCAGATGCGCATCGCCCTCGGCAAGATCCTTCTCCAGGAACCAGACCTGCTGCTGCTGGACGAGCCCACCAACCACCTGGACGTCGAGACGATCCAGTGGCTGGAGGGTTACCTGCTGGAGCAGACCGCAGCGCTGGTGGTGATCAGCCACGACCGCACCTTTCTGGACCGGGTGTGCAATCAGATCGTTTCCACGGAACGGGGCATTTCCCGCAGCTACCTCGGCAACTACACCGCCCATCTGGAGCAGAAACAGCTGGAACAGGAGGCGACCCAGGCGGCGTTTGATCGCCAGCAGAAGGAGATCGCCACCCAGCAGGCCTACATCGACCGCTTCCGCGCCAGCGCCACCCGCAGCACCCAGGCCAAGAGCCGCGAGAAACTGCTCGAGAAGGTCGAGATGGTCGATGCACCGATCGAGACGGTGGCTGGCCCGAGCTTCCGCTTTCCCGATGCCCCACGTTCCGGTGCCCAGGTGGCGGTGATCGAGAACCTCACCCACAGCTACGGCGAGAAGATCCTGTTCCTCGGTGCCGACCTCGAGGTGGAACGGGGGGATCGCATCGCCTTCGTGGGACCGAACGGCGCAGGCAAATCCACCCTGCTGAGGCTGGTGATGGGCCTGGAGACCCCCGACGACGGATCGGCCCGCCTGGGTGAGCACAACGTGGTGGGGCGCTATTTCGAACAGAACCAGGCTGAAGCGCTGGATCTGGAGAAGACCGTGATCGACACCATGTTCGAGGCGGTGCCCGACTGGACCCAGACTCAGGTGCGCTCATTGCTTGGCAGCTTCTGCTTCAGCAACGACACCGTGTTCAAGGAGGTGGGCAAGTTGAGCGGTGGCGAGAAAGCTCGCCTGGCCCTGGCCCTGATGCTGCTCAGCCCCTGCAATCTGCTGGTGCTGGATGAGCCCACCAACCACCTGGACATCCCGGCGAAGCAGATGCTCGAGGAGGCACTCCAGCACTTCGAGGGGGCCGTGCTGGTGGTGTCCCACGACCGCTATTTCATCTCCAAGGTCGCCAATCGCATCGTGGAGCTGCGCGATGGCGACCTGATCCTGTACCGGGGCGATTACGCCTATTACCTCGAAAAGAAGGCGGAGGAAAGGGCTGCAGCGGAACAGCAGCGGCTCGCAGCGGATCAGGAAGAGAAACGGAAGGCGAATCGCCAGAAGCAGAAGGACCGGCAGGCCCGCCGCAAGAAGACGGCCTGAACAGCGATCTCAACCGAAGAGCCTCACTGCCTTAAGCAGACTTCACACAGACTTAGGCAGGACCACTCATTCTCCTTTACCTGTTCATCACGTGTGCATAGGCTGACAAAACCCGCTCCCAGCCGTGATGACGAAGGCCTCCCGTCCAGGTTTCGCTGCCTCGTCCAGCGGTCCGTCCGGACAGAACGAGCAGACCTGGGATGCCGTGGAGACCTACTTCGAATGCATCACGACCTGCTCGCTGGATGACGGCGACTGCATCACCCGCTGCGTGGAACAGTTGCGGGATTCCGAGAGCTAGCCCTCTCAGGCCGGCTGAAGTGTGGAGAGGTCGACCGGTGTGACCTCGAGCGTCACCTCGTCCTCTCCGCGTCGCACCGTGATGCGCAGCCGCTCCCCGACTCCACGGCTTTCGATGGCGCTGACCACGGCAGCCGGGCCCTTCATGGTGCGGCCATCGATGGAGATGATCACGTCGTCCACCTTCAGGCCGGCCTTGTCTGCCGGACCTCCGGGTTGCACCGAACGGATCACAGCCCCGGGAGGCACGGCAGCGCCAGGATTGGGGGACGGGACCGGCGAGAGACCGATACCCACCATCGGATGCTGGACCCGACCGGACTTCACCAGCTCACGGGCGATCGCCTGAGCCCGGTTGATCGGGATCGCGAATCCGAGACCGGCTCCGGGGCCGGAGCGCACCAAGGTGTTGATCCCGACGACCTCCCCATCGGCATTGAGAAGGGGGCCGCCGGAATTTCCGGGGTTGATGGCAGCATCGGTCTGGATCAGATCCAGCCGCTTGCCTGAGATCCCCAGCTGGGAGACGTTGCGGTTCAGATTGCTGATGATGCCGAGGGTGACGGTGTTCTCAAGACCGAAGGGGTTGCCCACCGCGATGGCCCAGTCGCCGACATTGAGCTGATCGGAATTCCCCAGCGTCGCGGTGGGCCAGGGCCCCTTGCCTTCAAGACGCACGACCGCCAGGTCGGTGAGCGTGTCCTTGCCGACCACCCGGCCGGACACCCGGCGGCCGTCGGAGAGCCCCACGCTGAGGGTGTCGGCACCCTCCACCACATGGGCGTTGGTGAGCAGCAATCCCTCCGCATCGAAGATCACCCCGCTGCCCTGGCCGCGCTGCACGCGTGAACGGGGCGTCGCCGTACCGGGTATTCCGAAGAAATGACGGAACATGGGATCCGCCATCAGTCCGCGAGGCAGGCCGGACACCCCCGGACTGCGCACGGTGCGGGCGGTCTCCAGGGTCACCACGGCCGCTCCACTGCGCTTCACGGCCGCCGCCACGAAGGATTCCCGTGAAAGCGCCGCCGAGGCCGGTGCGGCCTGAGCCATCTGCTGAGCCGTGACGAACTGCTGGGCGGCAGCACCGCCGATCAACAGGCCACCAGCGACGACAGGAACAAGGAGGGCGCGGGGCGGGGTCCAGTTCGACAGATTCACCAGCAGGATTAACGAAGAGATGTTCAAACCGTAAGGAGATGGTCTGGCGCAATCCAGACGGCGGCCGGTCAGACCTGTGACCGAGTGCGTCCAGTCCCTGCTGACAGCCATGATGGTGCTGTTGGAACGCTTGGCCCAACGATGCTGTCGTCCCTGTTCCCCGTTCTCTACGGCGTCGTGTTCGTGGCGTTGCTGTGGCAGGCGTTCCGCGTGATGAGCCGCGGATTCAGAGCGGCAAGCGGTCCGATTGATGAGCCCGCTGACCGTACAGGCCGTGTCACCGTGCACCCGGAATTGCTCGACAACGACGGGCGGATCACCGAGGAGGATCTGCTGACGGTACGTTTCGGCGGCGACGAGGAGGCCGGCTCAGATACCTCAGGGACCACTGCTGAATAAGTTAGGGATCGGTTGTCGTCAGACGGCACCGTTCTGGAATCGATGAGAGGGTCGAACGAGTGGATCAGAGAACACGGATCGTTGCTGCAGTCATCAAGGGCGTGAAACTTCCGCCCCGCTTCCGTCTGAGGATGCTGAAGGAAGATCCTGTGCGACTCGAGCTCAGCCTCACGCCTGCCTACGGCAAACAACCGGTGATCGTGGGTCTGGTGGAATCCCTTGACCTGGTGGCCCGTCGCGACCGCGAAGGCCGGATTCCCCGGGATCTGCAGGGGACCTGGGACTGGACGGTGCGCCACGGCCAGGTGAGCACCGGTGGATGGAATCCCTATCTCAAGGAAGCGCTTCAGACCATGTTCGAAACCGGGCTGCCGGCGATCGTGTTCGAGGAGCTCACGGGAGAGGAGTACCACCCGGTGGATGGCACCCGCCATGTGCGCTGAATCCAACGCTCTGTAAAAACGTGCGAACAGCGACCACAAGCGGCGGCGACCGGAGCTAGACCGGAATTATTCCGGCCTTTAAGGAAGTCTTTATGGCCAACCTCACCGCCTCCCTTGGGCCGCTGGTGAAGCTGCTCGCCGCCTTCGGTGCCGTCAGCAGCCTGCTGTTGCTCGGGGTGCTGAACCTCGTTCACTGAGTCCCGGCTTGACGGCCTACCCGATCGATCCGCTGTTGCCGCGGCTCTGCGAAGCGCTGCAACCGGGATCCACAGTGCTGCTCCAGGCTCCTCCAGGAGCTGGCAAGACGACCCGCGTGCCTCTGGCTCTGCTGGGCGCCCTGGGCCCGATGGGCGACAACCGCATCCGGGAGGGGCGGATCTGGATGATCGAACCCCGACGCCTGGCTGCCAGAGCCGCTGCTTCCCGCCTGGCGGAGACCCTTGGGGAAAGCGTCGGTGAGCGGGTCGGCTTCTCGGTCCGCGGCGAGCAGCAACGCTCGGCACAGACGCAGGTGGAGGTGATCACCGATGGCCTGTTTCTGCGACGGCTGCAGGCCGACCCGGCTCTCAATGGTGTGGCCGTGGTGCTGTTCGACGAATTCCACGAACGTCGTCGGGACGCCGATCTTGCCTTCGCACTGCTGCAGGAAGCCCGTCCGCTGCTGCAACCGGAGCTGGCGGTGATGCTGATGTCAGCCACGCTCGATCTCTCCGACCTGCGGAACCGTCTGCCGGAGGCCGCCGTGCTGGAAAGCGAGGGGCGGGCTCACCCTGTGGAGACCGTTCACCAGCTCCCCCGGCGCGATGAGGCCCTGCCTCGTCAGGTCCTCAGGGCGATCGAAACCCACGCCATCGAGCTGCCCGCACGCAGCGGTGTGCTGGTGTTCCTGCCGGGCCTGGCGGAGATCATCCGGTGCAAGGAACTGCTGGAGACAGCTGGATACCTGCGGCGCTGGCGGATCCTGCCGCTGCATGGCCAGCTGCCCCTGGAGGAGCAGAACCGTGCCCTGCAGCGCTGCAGCGCTGACCATGACGGAACGGTGATCCTCGCCAGCGCCATCGCGGAAAGCTCGGTGACCATCGACGGCGTGCGCCT
Organism: Synechococcus sp. KORDI-49; assembly: GCF_000737575.1. NCBI lineage: Bacteria > Bacillati > Cyanobacteriota > Cyanophyceae > Synechococcales > Synechococcaceae > Synechococcus > Synechococcus sp. KORDI-49. The sequence goes on from NZ_CP006270.1 coordinate 1,240,969, forward strand.
GGTGATCGACAGCGGACTCAGCCGGCAGCTGCGCTACGACCCCGGGCAGGGCATGGAAGGCCTGGAGACAGTCCCCTCCAGCCTGGCCAGCGCCGATCAACGCCGCGGACGGGCAGGACGCCAGGGACCGGGCTGCTGCGTGCGGCTCTGGTCTCCAGCGGAACAGCAGCGGCGGCCGGCCTTCAGCACGCCGGAACTGCAGCTGGCGGATCCGCAGCCCGTGGTGCTGGAACTGGCAGCCTGGGGCGCAGGCCTCGGGGAGGAGCTTCCCTGGCTCGAGCCACCGCCTGCGGCATCGCTGCTGGAGGGCCAGCAACAGCTGATCGCCCTTGGGGTCCTGACCACCGACGGGAGGCTGAGCCCCTCCGGCAGGCTGCTGGGCCAGCTGGGCACGCATCCGCGCCTGGGGGTGCTGATGCTGGAGGCACACCGACGGGGCTGTCCCGAACTCGGATGTGATCTGGCGGCTCTGCTGAGCGAACGGGACCCGCTGCGTCTACGCGACAGCGGTTGCGACCTGCACGCCCGGCTCGAGGCTCTCAAACGGGAGAGACGGCTGGCCCCGCTGCGACAGCTCAGCCGTCAGCTGCGCCGCCAGCTGGAGGCGCTGAAGCTCGATCCTCCCCATGACCAACCGGAGCAGGACGCTTCCCGGCTGATCCTGGCGGCGTTTCCAGGCTGGCTGGCACTGCAGCGTCCCGGCCAGCCGGGCCGCTACCGGTTGCGTCAGGGACGCGGAGCCGATCTGGTGCCGCATGACCCACTGACAGGGGCCGAGGCGCTGGCGGTGGCACGGGTGGACCTCGGCAGTCGCGAGACCCGCATTCAGCTCGCCGTGGCGATCAGCGACGCCACGCTGCAGAGCCTGGCCGCGCAGGAGGGGCAGTGGCAGGACAGCGCGCACTGGGATGCCGCCGCAGCACGGATCCGGGCAAGGCGAAGGCTGATGCTGGGGCATCTCACGATCCGAGAGGACGCTCTGCCGACCCCGGACGGACTCCAGTGCCGCGATCTGCTGCTGGGTCTGCTGGCGGAGTCGCGCCGCCTCGACTGGCTGCCCTGGACCGATGCCCTGCAACAGCTCTGTCGGCGCCAGGATCTGGCCCATCGCCATCTGGGAGCTCCCTGGCCGCAGAGAACGCCTGAGGCATTGCTCGCCACGGCGGAGCACTGGCTCGGCCCGGTCCTGATCGGCTGCCTCCGCTGGCAGGACCTGGATCCCACCACCCTGGAGAACGCTCTTTGGACAGACCTGGAGTGGGGGCATCGACAGCAACTGGAGACACTGCTGCCCCGCCAGGTTCCGATCCCGTCCGGACGGTGCGCCGCTTTGCGCTACGAAGAGGATGAAGTGGTCCTTGCCGTGAAGCTGCAGGAGATGTTCGGCTGCGCTGACAGCCCTCAACTGCTCGATGGACGATTGCCGGTGACGCTCGAACTGCTCTCCCCGGCCGGGCGGCCTTTGCAGCGGACCTGCGACCTGGCTGGCTTCTGGAGCGGAAGTTACGCCGACGTCCGACGCGACATGCGCGGGCGCTATCCGAAGCACCCCTGGCCGGAGGATCCACGCCAGGCGATCCCCACCGCCCGAACAAAACGACGGCCATCGCGTCCGAACTGAAAGGCCGGCGCATCACTCAGCGGTGTCACCGAAAGCACAAGCAACAAATCTCCATCCTTTGTTACATTGCTTCCAACCAATCGGTTCTTCCTCATGTCCGACTCCACCCAATCCCGTTTCGGTTTCGTCAACTTCGCTGAGACCTGGAACGGCCGCCTGGCCATGCTCGGCTTCGTCATCGGCCTCGGCACCGAGCTGCTGACCGGCCAGGGCATCCTGTCCCAGATCGGCCTCGGCTGATCCCTTCAGGGCTTCACAAAACCCCGCCGATCGTCGGTGGGGTTTTTTGTTGTCTTCGCCTGGATGTCCACACCATGGTTCACAGTGGACCGAATCTCAACGGCTGACATTGGCACCGCTCTACGTTCAGAACCGCCGCGATGGATCGAGGCTCCTGAGCAGTGCCCTTGTGATCTTCTCCATCTCCTTGACCCAGCTGCATCAACCATGGGGTGCATTCGTGGCCATGGTGAGTGGATTGGTCTGTCTCTACTGGGGTCTCGCCTACCGCCGCCTTGAGCGCTGATCGGATTCCGACCTATTCGGTCGGTGAACTGAATGCCGCCGTCGGCAGCCTGCTGGAACGCGGATTCGCCCCCCGCTTCCTGGTCGAGGCAAGCGTCTCGAGACCGCAGCTGAAAAAGGGGCATCTGTGGCTCACCCTGACTGACGGTGACGCGAGCATCACCGGTGTGGTCTGGGCCTCCCGCCTCAAGCAGCTGAGCCATCATCCGCAGGACGGTGACGGCGTCACCGTGGTGGGCAAGCTCAATTTCTGGATCGCCCGCGCCAGCCTGTCGGTGCAGGTGCTGGACATCAGGCCCAGCCTCACCACCGTGCTGCGTCAGTTCGAGCAGGTGCGAGACCGGCTGCTCGAGGAAGGGGTGATCGATCCTGCCCGTCGACGCCCCTTGCCGCTGCGACCTGCCGTGGTGGTCATCCTCACCAGCGTGCCCAGTTCCGCGCTGGCGGACATGCTGCGAACGGCTCGGGAACGCTGGCCGATGACCCGGCTGCTGCTGGTGCCGATTCCCGTTCAGGGAGCGGTGGCTGAACGCATTCGTGGCGTGCTCTCCGCACTCGCGATGCGTCACGAACATCTGCAACTGGAAGCTCTTGTGCTCGCCAGGGGCGGAGGCAGTCGCGAGGATCTGGCGGTCTTCGACGACGAAGGGCTCTGCAGGGATCTGGCGGTCTTTCCCGTGCCGGTGATCACCGGCCTCGGCCACGAGGATGACCTCACGGTGGCCGATCTGGTCGCCGATCACCGCGCCGCCACCCCCACCGCCGCCATCGTGGCGCTGCTGCCGGATCGCCAGACGGTGGAACGGGACCTGCAGCGGAGACGAGAGCGGCTGCGTGATCTGCCGAGCTGGCGGCTGGCCCGTGAGCGTCAGCGGCTGCTGGATCGGCGGCGGCGGCTGGAGCAACAGGCACCGACAGCCCGCCTGCCACGCCTGCGCCAGGAGCTACAGCAGAAACGGCTTCTGCTGCAGGCGCTTTCGCCTGAACGATGGCTGCAGCGTGGACTGGCCCTGGTGAACGACGCCAGCGGAGCCGCGGTCACCGGCATCAGCGATGTGCAACCCGGTGACAGGCTGACTGTGCAGCTCCGTGATGGTCTGCTCGACACCAGGGTGGATGCCATCCGCCCCGCTTCCGACGCATCGACTCCATGAACGACAGCGAGTCCCTTCAGGACCGGATCAAGGACTGGCGAAAGGACGCCTCCGGACTCAGCTACGAGGAAGCACTGCAGGCCTTGGATCTGATCCTGGCCGAGCTGCAGGATGACGCCGTTCCGATGGCGGAGCTGCAACGGCATGTGCTGCATGGACAGGTCTATCTCGACCATTGCGAGAGCCTGTTGAAGACAATGGAAGAAGCGGTGGTTCAGCTCGACCCCGACACCCTGGAGCCCTCAGACGATGCGTAAGGTTCTGCCCTGGATCTATCTGGCCCTGGCCTTGCTCGGAGCTGTGCTCCCCTGGCGCGCCAATCTGGAGTTCATCGCGGAAAGCGGGGGTCAGGCCTTTGATCTGCCGCGTTTCATCGCCGACGCCTCCAGCACAGCCGCCGCCCGCTCACTGAGCTCAGACCTGCTGATCGGCGCTTCGGCCGTGAGCCTCTGGATCTGCACCGAAGGCCCACGGCTGAAGATCCGCGCCTGGTGGGTGGCGATCCTGGTGAGCTTCAGCGTGTCATTCGCCTGTGGGGCCCCCCTGTTTCTGTTTCTGCGGGAGCGCCACCTGCTGGCTCAGGAGTCGGAACCGGCATCCTGAGCCGTTACATCGATGGTCACCTCACTGGCTGGGACCGATGGATCAGGCCCTGACATCCCATCAAGCGCGGTTCCGCAGACGCTGCAGACGCTGGATCCCCCGAAGTTCACCGCGCCACAGGCCGAACAGGTCACCATGCGCGACTGAAGAATCTTCCAGCCGATCCAGCCCAGCCCCGTCAGCAGGAACGGCAGAACCAACAGGATGAGCAGCAATCCGCCAGCCAGATCCAGCAGCAGGCGCCCTGCGGCCGTTGGCAGAAGCAGCAACAGCACGATGGCCAGCCAGACCAAGGGGGAGGGGCGCGTCATGATCACTTCCAGGCTCCTTGCTTCAGCATCGCAGCCGTTGCCGTGGATTCAAGATGCTTCGCAGGGCGGATTTCCCTTACAAGCGCGTGGATCGTGCGCTCGCCAGTTCAACACTCAGACACTGGCCAAAGTAATGAATCACACCGATCAACCAGACCCATAAGGTCAACACCATCACACCACCAATCACGCCATAAGCCTGAAAACGATTACCGAGGGAAATAATGCTCAAGCTGAAGGCACTGTTGAGAACGTTCAACGCCACACCCACCAGCAGAGCCCCTGGAATCAATGGTTTCCAGGGAACCCGACGACTGGGAAGAACCCGTTGAAGCAGCAGAGATAACAACGACAGCCACAGCGTCGGCACGATGACATGTCCGACATTCAGAAATGGAATCGTCTTCAGTACGACCACGGCATCGGGCCACATGGACAACAACGATGCCATCAGGCTTTCAGGAATCCTGCCGAGATTGAAAACAATCTGCTCCAGAACAATCAATGACGCCGCCAAAACAACGATCAGGAAGGCTTCCAGACGCCCCCGCACGAAGTCGATCGCCTGGGTTTTCAGAGGCACAACAGTTGTTGTCTGCGGAAGAAACTCCTCCCAGAGCCGGTCCGCTCCCCGCTGCAGTGTGAGATAAGCATTGCTAGCGGCCAGCACCAGCAGGGCAACGCCGAACAAACCGGCTCCAAACCCCTGTGCCACGAGACCGAGCAGCGTTGACTCAACAACACCCACCGCCGAAGGGGGCAGCAGAGGCGTGATCGCATCGATCACCTGATCCATGCCACTGGTGCTTCCGAACACTTTCGCAGCCACCGCCAGGGCGATCAACAAAAGAGGAAAGATCGACTGCAGAGTGAAGTATGCGAAAGCAGCACTGAGGTCCACACAATCACACTGAGACCAGCGCAGTCCTGCATGCCAGAGCCTGCGACTCATCCAACGGATTCGAGACACAAGCCTGGCCACGGCTTCGCCATCACTGCCGAAACGCTACAACGGCAAGCAATATGTTCAGGCACAAAAAAACCACCTCGTTGCGAGGTGGTTTCTTCGTATGGAATGTTTTACCTGGCATCGAGCTATTTTCTCAGGGGGCTACCCCCCAAATATCGTCGCCGCTGATGCGTTTCACAACCGAGTTCGAGATGGATCGGAGTGGTTCCACACCGCTATGGACACCAGGATAGTTAAACATTCTCATGGGTTGTGAACCCTGAGAACTGCATAGGATCTGCAACTTTCGTCGCGCGTCTGAATCAAACAAAGTCTGTCTTTCAGGCAAGAACCAAGAAGTTGGTCAAGCCCTCGGTCTATTAGTACTCCTCCGCTGCATCCATTACTGGACTTCCACGTAGAGCCTATCAACGGGTGTTCTGCCCGTGACCTTACTGGGTTACCCCATGGGAACACTCATCTTGAGGTGGGCTTCCCACTTAGATGCTTTCAGCGGTTATCCACTCCGCACATGGCTACCCAGCGTTTACCGTTGGCACGATAACTGGTACACCAGAGGTGCGTTCCTCCCGGTCCTCTCGTACTAGGGAGAAATCCTCTCAATGTTCCTACGCGTACACCGGATATGGACCGAACTGTCTCACGACGTTCTGAACCCAGCTCGCGTACCGCTTTAATGGGCGAACAGCCCAACCCTTGGGACCGACTTCAGCCCCAGGTTGCGATGAGCCGACATCGAGGTGCCAAACCTCCCCGTCGATGTGAACTCTTGGGGGAGATCAGCCTGTTATCCCTAGAGTAACTTTTATCCGTTGAGCGACGGCCCTTCCACTCAGAACCGTCGGATCACTAAAGCCGACTTTCGTCCCTGTTCGACTTGTTGGTCTCACAGTCAAGCTCCCTTCTGCTTTTGCACTCGTCAGCTGATTTCCAACCAGCCTGAGGGAACCTTTGCGCGCCTCCGTTACCTTTTAGGAGGCGACCGCCCCAGTCAAACTGCCCACCTGATACTGTCCGCTCCCCGGATAACGGGTGAACGTTAGAACCCTAGCTCTGAAAGAGTGGTATCTCACCAGTGACTAACTCATACCCACAAGCATGAGATCAACGTCTCCCACCTATCCTGCGCATTCAGAGCCCGGGCACAATACCAAGCTACAGTAAAGCTTCATAGGGTCTTTCTGTCCAGGTGTACGTAGTCCGCATCTTCACAGACAATTCTATTTCGCCGAGCCTCTCTCCGAGACAGCGCCCTGATCGTTACGCCTTTCGTGCGGGTCGGAACTTACCCGACAAGGAATTTCGCTACCTTAGGACCGTTATAGTTACGGCCGCCGTTCACCGGGGCTTCAGTCGCCAGCTTCGCTTACGCTGACCGGCTTCCTTAACCTTCCGGCACTGGGCAGGCGTCAGCCCCCATACATCGTCTTGCGACTTAGCGGAGACCTGTGTTTTTGGTAAACAGTCGCCAGGGCCTCTTCACTGCGACCACCTTGCGGTGGCACCCCTTCTCCCGAAGTTACGGGGCCATTTTGCCGAGTTCCTTAGAGAGAGTTACCTCGCGCACCTCGGTATTCTCTACCACCCCACCTGTGTCGGTTTCGGGTACTGGCAGTTATGCCTTAACGGGTATAGAGCTTTTCTTGGAAGCATGACGTCACCAACTTCGCTGCCGTAGCAGCTCGTACTCACGCCTCAGCTCGGAACGTTTTCTCCGCTCCTCAACGCCTCGAACGCTTGAACCAGTAACCAACATCTGGCTTGGCTAGCCTTCTCCGTCCCTCTTCCCAAAACATAACCGGTACAGGAATGTTGACCTGTTATCCATCGACTACGCCTTTCGGCCTCGCCTTAGGTCCAGACTAACCCTCCGCGGACGAGCCTGCCGGAGGAACCCTTAGGGTTTCGGTGCATGGGATTCTCACCCATGTTTTCGCTACTCAAGCCGACATTCTCACTTCTATGCAGTCCACGTCCGCTCACGCTAACGCTTCGCCCCACATAGAACGCTCCCCTACCATAAATCCGCAGCTTCGGTACAACACTTAGCCCCGTTCATTTTCGGCGCAGGATCGCTCGACCAGTGAGCTATTACGCACTCCTTTGAGGATGGCTGCTTCTAGGCAAACCTCCTGGTTGTCTATGCAATCCCACCTCCTTTATCACTTAGTGTTGATTTGGGGACCTTAGCTGGCGGTCTGGGCTGTTTCCCTCTTGACCATGGAGCTTATCCCCCACAGTCTGACTGCCTGACTACACACAGGGTATTCAGAGTTCATCTCGATTTGGTACCGCTCTCGCAGCCCGCACCGAAATGGTGGCTTTACCCCCCTGCTGGAGCATCAGACGCTACGCCTCAACGTATTTCGGGGAGAACCAGCTAGCTCCGGGTTCGATTGGCATTTCACCCCTAACCACAGCTCATCCGCTGACTTTTCAACGTCAGTCGGTTCGGACCTCCACTTGGTATCACCCAAGCTTCATCCTGGCCATGGTTAGATCACCCGGGTTCGGGTCTATAAACACTGACAAGCGCCCTATTCAGACTCGCTTTCGCTATGGCTCCACCATTTCCGGTTTAACCCGCCAGTGCCTATAAGTCGCCGGCTCATTCTTCAACAGGCACACGGTCACCCTATGAGTAGGGCTCCCATTGCTTGTAGGCTCACGGTTTCATGTTCTATTTCACTCCCCTCCCGGGGTTCTTTTCACCTTTCCCTCGCGGTACTGTTTCGCTATCGGTCACACAGGAGTACTTAGCCTTACGAGGTGGTCCTCGCGGATTCACACGGAATTTCACGTGCTCCGTGCTACTCGGGATACAGCTAGGTCAGTTCAGTTTTCAGTTACGGGGCTTTCACCCTCTGTGGCGTGTCATTCAAACACTTCTCCTAACATTCCTGATCCACGTTGCTGTCCCACAACCCCGATGCTCGAAAGCATCGGTTTAGGCTCTTCCCCGTTCGCTCGCCGCTACTGAGGGAGTCGTTTTTACTTTCCTTTCCTCCAGCTACTAAGATGTTTCAGTTCGCTGGGTTGGCTCGCGCCAGCCTATGGATTCAGCTGGCCGTACTAGGGGTTGCCCCATTCGGAAATTCCCGGATCAAAGCGTGCTTCCAGCTCCCCGAGACTTATCGCAGGTAACCACGTCCTTCATCGCCTCTGTGTGCCAAGGTATCCACCGTGAGCCCTTTGTAGCTTGACCAATTAACCTCTAAAACGCTTACCGTTGTTGAGACGGATTCTTCTGTTTTCAACCTCAGTTTTCACTGACACTGAAAACAAAATCAAACTCCTCATCGCTCGACACGATAAGAAGAACATTTTAGAGTCTCGGCTCTTGCTCAAAAGAATTTTCATTGCTCTGGTTCTAGGCATCCTTTCGGATACTCAGACTCAAAACAATGCATCCATGAGATGCTTTGTTTTTTCCAGACTTCACCTATGCAGTTGTCAAGGTTCTGCCAGACTCCAAATCAAATCATTGATTGCTCAATAACTTGAATTGAGCCCAGCATCTTATCAACCAAATCATGAGTTCTCACTCATCCTTGGAATGACAGGAAGCTGGGGTCATCCAGCGGACATTATCCAAATCACACTCCTCATTTCGAGTCATTTCCCGTTACACGGAAAATGGAGATTGAGTTCGGTCAGTGGAGGTTAGGAGACTCGAACTCCTGACATCCTGCTTGCAAAGCAGGCGCTCTACCAACTGAGCTAAACCCCCAACACCGAATGGGCCATCCTGGACTTGAACCAGGGACCTCACCCTTATCAGGGGTGCGCTCTAACCACCTGAGCTAATGGCCCAGGAAAAAAACTCAACCCTTGTGGGGTGTGACCTAGACAAAGTTTAGGAACTGATCATCTCCATAACTCAAATCAACATTGCTGCTGATTCAGTTACTTCAACGCTGAGGTACCGATCGACCTAAGGTGACAGGATTTCGGCCTAAGAATAAAAGTACTCAGGCATCAAAATCGTTGTTTGTCTCCCTGTTAGGAGGTGATCCATCCGCACCTTCCGGTACGGATACCTTGTTACGACTTCACCCCAGTCATCAGCCCCACCTTCGACGTCCTCCTCCACAAGGGTTGGAGTAACGGCTTCGGGCGTGGCCAACTTCCATGGTGTGACGGGCGGTGTGTACAAGGCCCGGGAACGTATTCACCGCAGTATGCTGACCTGCGATTACTAGCGATTCCTCCTTCACGTAGGCGAGTTGCAGCCTACGATCTGAACTGAGCCACGGTTTATGGGATTTGCTTGTCCTCGCGAACTTGCTGCCCTTTGTCCGTAGCATTGTAGTACGTGTGTAGCCCAGGATGTAAGGGGCATGATGACTTGACGTCATCCACACCTTCCTCCGGTTTATCACCGGCGGTCTCTCTAGAGTGCCCAACTAAATGCTGGCAACTAAAGACGTGGGTTGCGCTCGTTGCGGGACTTAACCCAACATCTCACGACACGAGCTGACGACAGCCATGCACCACCTGTCACTGCGTTCCCGAAGGCACCCTCTCGTTTCCAAGAGGTTCGCAGGATGTCAAACCCTGGTAAGGTTCTTCGCGTTGCATCGAATTAAACCACATACTCCACCGCTTGTGCGGGCCCCCGTCAATTCCTTTGAGTTTCACACTTGCGTGCGTACTCCCCAGGCGGAACACTTAACGCGTTGGCTACGACACCGAGGGGGTCGATTCCCCCGACACCTAGTGTTCATCGTTTACGGCCAGGACTACAGGGGTATCTAATCCCTTTCGCTCCCCTGGCTTTCGTCCATGAGCGTCAGTTATGGCCCAGCAGAGCGCCTTCGCCACTGGTGTTCTTCCCGATATCTACGCATTTCACCGCTACACCGGGAATTCCCTCTGCCCCTACCACACTCAAGCCCAACAGTTTCCACTGCCATGATGGAGTTAAGCTCCACGTTTTAACAGCAGACTTTCTGGGCCGCCTGCGGACGCTTTACGCCCAATAATTCCGGATAACGCTTGCCACTCCCGTATTACCGCGGCTGCTGGCACGGAATTAGCCGTGGCTTATTCATCAAGTACCGTCAGATCTTCTTCCTTGATAAAAGAGGTTTACAGCCCAGAGGCCTTCATCCCTCACGCGGCGTTGCTCCGTCAGGCTTTCGCCCATTGCGGAAAATTCCCCACTGCTGCCTCCCGTAGGAGTCTGGGCCGTGTCTCAGTCCCAGTGTGGCTGATCATCCTCTCAGACCAGCTACTGATCGATGCCTTGGTGAGCCTTTACCTACACCAACTAGCTAATCAGACGCGAGCTCATCCTCAGGCGAAATTCATTTCACCTCGCGGCATATGGGGTATTAGCAGCCGTTTCCAGCTGTTATCCCCCTCCTGAGGGCAGATTCTCACGCGTTACTCACCCGTCCGCCACTAACCCGAAGGTTCGTTCGACTTGCATGTGTTAAGCACGCCGCCAGCGTTCATCCTGAGCCAGGATCAAACTCTCCGTTGTAGTTCATGTCCTCTTACAACTCAAATAATTGCTTACCTGAATCGCTCAACATGATTTGCGTCACCCATTACTCAGCCAATGCCGGCAACAGTTGAGGCCTCCTTCCCGCTGACACAGAAAGGGTTCTTAAGAGTGCATCTCTAGATTTCTCTTTCAATGACTTTCCAGGATCTCAGATCCGGTTGTTGCTCCACATTGCGCACACCGGCAACCGCAAGGCTCGTGAAAACCTCGCCGTTGCAAGCACAATGCTTCTCTGCAACACGTTTGTTCTTTTGACGGGACCTCACACCTTCATCGCTTCTTCATTCAAATGTGCACCTCACCTTGCGGCTCAATGCTCATCTGAACGCGATGAAAGCGTCAGTTCCTAAACTTTTCAATTGTCCAGGTTCGATCAACTATCCTCTCCTCCCTTTCAGAAGGTGGGTGTTGATCAACGCGGTCTCGCGACCGCTTGTGAAACTTACAACACCGTGGGATCTCTCCCTCCTGGTCCTGTAAGCCGCCTCAGACACCTCAAGGCTTTCGCCTTCAGCGCTTCGGCTTGCGCACTCGCCTCTCGGCTCCTGCGCAAGACAAAACCATAACACCCCTCGCTGCCCCGACGCAATAACAAGCTTCAGGGCAGCAGCAGCGCCTCTCCCCAGGGCAGCAGCTGGGCCAGCTGAGACCAGGAACCAGCTGCCAGCATCGGGAAACTGGCCTGCGCCAGACCCTGACCCGGGACAAGCTGTCCGGGGTCTGCGTCCAGCCAGCGGATCGGGCAGCCCAGCTCCTCAAGCACCAGCCAGGCAGCGGCGAGATCCCAGATCTTTGGAGTGGCCTCCAGTGCCGCAACGGTCTGCCCCATGCCGACACTGAGAAGGTTGAGGCTGGCGACCCCAAGCAGACGCAGCTTTCCCGGGAACGGCTTCTGCGGGCAGCGCTGGAGCACCCGGATCGAACGGCTGCAGAGGGAGACACAGGCACTGGTGACCGTGGTGCGGGTCAGGGCCGTGAGCGGCTCACCGTTCCGCCAGACACCGCAGCCACGGATCGCAACGATGCGCTGGCCCATCGCTGGAATGTCCAGGAAGGCTTCGACGGGACGTCCTGCAGAGAATCGGGCGACGGAAATCGCCCAGTAGGGGATTCCAGCCGCGAAATTGGTGGTTCCATCCAAGGGATCGACGACCCAGTAAGCCGGCGAATCAGGCACCACCTGAGAGCCTTCCTCACTGAGAACCCCCTCACCGGGAGTGATCCTGTTCAAACCATCCACCAGGGCTGCATCGCTCCAGCGATCGCAGGCGGTGATCAACGTGCCGTCAGGCTTCACATCCGAACCGATGTGACCGAAGTCCTGTCGTTGCCGCTCGGCAACACGATCCAGCAACTGATGGATGCTGCTGAGCTGATCCGCCCGGAGCAGCGTGCTCACCAGAGGGCCCGCACCGGGGACGCCTCAAGATCAGCGTTGCCAGACCCTGCAGCCGTGGAAGCCAGAGCCGGACAGGCGGCCTTCAGCGGTGTCGGTTCGATCGGGATGACCAGGCGACCGGAATCGGGCTTCGAGGAAGAAAGGTTGGACTCAGGGCAGGCGATCAGAGCATCCAGTCCGGTTCGACGCCGCAGCTCGGCGAGGCTGGTGTTGTACTCCCGGATGGCCTGGGCATAACGGATCTCAGCGTTGGTGAGATCCCTTTGGTTGTCCACCACTTCACGCTGGGTGCTCACACCGGCCTGCACCCTGAGCTGCGACAGACGCAGCGATTCACGTGATGACAGCACTTCGCTGGAGGTGGTCTGGATGTTCTGAATCGCCGTTCTCAGACCGATGAAGCTGTCCTCCACCTCCAGGCGGATCTGATCGCGGGTCGCCGCCAGATTGAAAGCGCTTTCCTCGGCCGCCTGCTTGAAGCGACGGTATTCGGCACGGGCACGTCCACCGTCATAAAGGCGCCAGGTCGCCGTGAGTGCGGAGCTGTTCTGGACACCCCAGGTGTAATCGTCCATGTCGATGGACCCGAGCGAGTCCAGACCGGTCTGGCCTTGATTTCGGAAACTGGTGGTGGTGTTCACGAAGCTGAGCACCGGCTGGACGGCCGCCAGCGAGGCATTCGCCTGACTGTTATTGATCGAGATGTCCAGGATCAGGCGATCCAGCTCTTCGCGGAAGTTGTAGGCGGCCACGATGCTTTCCTGAAGCGTGGGCTCCCAGAGCCCGAGAGGCCGGGCCGGCGTCGCCGCTGTGGGGGTGATGTCCTGAGGGAGATCGAGTAGCGCCGCCAGGTTGCGACGGGTGAAGTCCTGGGTTCCGAGGCGATCGGTGAGGAGATTGCGATCACGGGCCAGCTGCGTCTCCGCTTCGAGCACCTCAAGCTTCGTGTTGACCCCAGCGTTGTAACGGGCCCTGGCATCGCGGAGGCTGACCAGCGAAGCGCGCACCGAATCCTGTCCGATACGGACGCCTTCGTCGGATTCCTGAAGTCGGAAATAGGCCGTGGCTGCATCCAGGCGGAGATCACGCAAAGCGATCAGATAGCTGTCTCTTGCCTGCTCGTAGCGATCACGGGCAGCGGCGATGTCCGGTACCCGGGAGGGATTGATGATGTCCCAGCGAACCCGCAGGTTCACGTCAGCGCGCCATTCGCGCCCGTAGCGCTGGGGTTCGCCGCGACGCTCCCGTGCCGGACGGATCACCTCTCCGGTGAGCGGATTGGTCACCTCGGGAATGGTGGTCGACGGAACGAAGTCGGGGTTCCGGTAGGTGTAGGACTTGAAGTACTCCGGCAGGCCGTTGGCGGAGAAATCAACGGTGGGATACCAGGAGGCAATCGTCGCCCGAAGGGCCGACTTGGCCTGGTCCACCTGACTGGCTGCCGCCTTCAGCCTGGGGCTGTTGACTTCAGCGAGCTCGAGGGCATTTTCAAGGGTGATCGGGCGCAGCTCATGGATGCTGACCTGATCGGTCTGATCGGGAAGCGCCAGGCTGGGAGGCGCTTGCAGGGGTTGCAGATCCGCCGGCAGGGACGTGGCAGCCGGCTGGATCTCCGATGGATCAGCCTTCGGTCGTGCTCCCTTCAGCGTGATCGCATCCGGAAGCGTTGATTGATCGACGAGATAACCGGCGGATGTCTCTTCACTCGCCTTGTCCTGACCGAAGGCAGGAAGTGCAACTGTGACCAGCATGCCCGCAATGAGAACACGACCTGCGGAAATCCGATGCACAGCGGTCAATACTCTCGCCGGAGCTTAGGAAGATTCGCCTGAGGGGCCGAGAACGGAGGCCACGATGTCAGCCGCCCCCTCCACAACGCGCACCGGAACAGGCAGGGCTGCACGCAGGGTGTCCAGATCCATGTCGTCGAGGAAGACCGGCTGCCCCTGACGCAGCATCACGGACGGCAACAGCAACTCCTCACCCAGGTCACGCCCCTGCAGACCGTCGAGCAGATCCCGGCCGGTCAGCAATCCCGTCACCACCTGATCCTGACCCCAGTACGGACTGGGTAATCCGTGCAGCAGCAGGCTGACACCGTCGACTCCGTTCAGTCGATCGGTCACAGGCTTGAGCGCCTGCTCGACGATGCGGCCCACCACCCAGCTGCAGCGACGGGGATGCGGCACCCTCTCGGGCAGATCGGTCGTGGCCTGATCCAGGGCCTCCAGAAAGGCGCGGATGCTGCCGACTCCATTCTCCTGCTGGGGAAGGTCCTCGTAGTCATCCCGGGGCGGAAGCGGCAGCCCGGCGATCAGATACCACTCATCCGACAACCAGGTGAAACGCGTCCCCAGCTCTGTCCTGTACTGATCCTGCCGAGCTTCCACCCGAGCGATCACATCCCTCGCACAGGCGGGGTCCACCGGCACCAGGCCGTCATCGGCAGGACGGAAACGGGTGAGACCGACTGGCACGACCGCTGCGGAGAGCACGGCAGGCCACTCACCGCCAGCAAAACGGGAGAGATCGCTCAGGGTGCGGTCCAGAGCCGCTCCATCATTCAGGCCAGGACAGACCACAACCTGGGCGTGAATCTGAAGATCCCGCTCGGCGAACCAGGCCAGCTGATCCAGCAGCAGACCCGCCCGAGGATTGTCCAGAAGACGGGCCCGCAATTGCGGTTCCGTGGCGTGCACGGACACATAGAGCGGCGAGAGACGCTGCGCTTCGATCCGCTGCCAGTCCGCCTCGGTGAGATTGGTCAGGGTGAGGTAAGAGCCATAGAGAAAACTGAGCCTGAAATCGTCGTCCTTTAAATAGAGAGAGCCGCGCCGCCCCGGTGGTTGCTGATCGATGAAGCAGAACGGACAGCCGTTGTTGCACTGACGCAACCCATCGAAGAGGGCTTCGGTGAATCCAAGCCCGAGGCCGTCGTCGGCATCCTTCTCCAACTCCACCCGGTGCAGCGCACCCGCGGCGTCACGCACCTCGAGATGAAGCTCCTCCTCGACGCAGAGGTAGCGGTAATCAATCAGATCTCTCGGCCGCACACCGTTGATGCTGAGCAGCTGATCACCGGGTTCGAAGCCGAGCTCCTCCCCAATCGAGCCGGGCTCGACGGAATCCACCACCGCCGGCTGGGGCTGGCGGGAGACGGAATCCGGATCAAGGGCCGAGACCGCGATCCCGGCGGAGGGCTCATTCCACAAGGAGCTGGGAGCGTTTCCTTCAGTGTGCGCCGTAAATGGACCACCAGACCAGCAGCACAACACCGAACACAAGCCGGTAAGCCACGAAGATCCAGGTGCTGTGTCGCTGGAGAAACTTCAGCAGCCAGTCAATCGCCAGCCAGGACACGATCGTGGCGGAGACGATGCCGAGCAGCAGCGGCAGAGGGCCGGCCTCTCCCGTCGCGGCGAAGGCATCCTTGAGCTCCACAAGACCGGCGATCGTGATCGCCGGAACTCCCAGCAGAAACGAGAAGCGGGCGGCATCGGAACGTTGCCAGCCATCGAAGAGCGAGGCGGTGAGGGTGCTGCCAGAGCGGGACACCCCGGGAATCAGGGCCAGCACCTGTGCCAGACCCACCACCAGCCCATCGCGACCGGAGACCTCACCCAGCTGTTTGCGGCGTGGACCGATCCGTTCAGCCAGGGCCAGGAGCAGTGCCATGACAATGGAGACGACTGCGATCGAAGGAACACTGCGCAGCGGTGAGTTCTCGTAGCCCTCATCCCAGAACAGCTTGATCGCCAGACCCACCGCAAGGATCGGGATCGTGCCCAGTGCCATCGCGATCCCCAGCCGGGCTTCCGGCTCCCGCCACTGACCATGCCGGACGGCCCTGGCGATCCCCTTCAGGACGCCGGCGAGATCCTCCCGGAAATAGGCGATCACCGCCACGATGCTGCCCAGCTGGATCGCGGCGGTGACCGACACGCCCGGATCGCCCCAGCCCAGCATCACCGGCACCACCTTGAGGTGAGCCGTGCTGCTGATGGGCAGAAATTCCGTGAGGCCTTGAACGATTCCAAGCACCAGATCGCGCCAGCAGGCCTCGAGCAACCCCAAAGGGGCAGCCGGATCGGTCATGACGGCATCGCAGACGAGGTGACGTTATGTCCGACGCAGGCTCTGAAGATGTCTTCTAAGGTTTCGTGACTTTCTTCACAGACAACGGGGACGGATCTTGATCGGAGGCACCTGGCAGAACACAGCCTCCGACAGAACCGCCGTCGTTCCTGCGACGCAGCGGATCGCGGCCTTGATGGTGGTGCTGCCTGTGTTTCTGCAGGCCCCCTGGGTGCGTCTGCATCCCTTCTCAGCCGTGCTGTTCACCGTCGTGCTGCTGGCCATCGGCATCCCGCTGCAGCACGGTCGGCAGGGCCGAAGTGCCGACATCGGTGCCCTGCTGGTGGGCTTCAGCGGCAGCTGGCTGGCGGGCTGCCTCTTCTGGGGCTGGCTCCGCTCCCATCCCGTTCTTCATCTGCCCATCGAGGCCTTCGCCCTGCCCCTGGCCATCACCGGGCTGAACAGCCGCTGGCATCTCGCATCCGGCTTCTACCTCGCCTCCCTGCTCGGCACCGCCTGCACGGACCTGACCATGGCGATCACCGGCGTCATGCCCTTCTGGCCAGCTGTTGTCTCAGCTCCCCTTGATCTGGCACCAGCCCTTCTTCATGAAGCCGGCATGCAGCTGATGCATCCGCTGCCCTTGACCGTTCTCTCTCTGGCGGCGATCACGGTGCTCCTGCTCGGCCGCTGGATGCATCGGAAATCCCAGAGCACCGTGCCGGCCTCGGAAACCTGGTCCATGGCTGCCGCTGTGCTCACCACAACCCTCTGGGTGGACGGACTGTTCCTGCTCGCCGCTGTGCTTCAACCGGGCATGAGCGGACTGATCGAGTGAAACGAACTGCAAAAGCTGCCGGGAGCAAACGGATCGGCAAGGAATCCGACTTGTAGTCTTCCCGGACCGGCTCTGCCGGATGAACCGTTCCGAATTTCTCCGGAGTGTTGTGATGAAGCGGCTGCTGAGCTGGCTGACCGGCCTTGTGGTGATGGCAGGCCTGATCGCCGGGTTGACCCTTCCGGCGAGCGTCCATGCCGAAGACGACCTGCTCGAGAAGTATTCGGGCAGCGTGATCCGCAACGTGGCGGACGACAAGATCGCTGAGCGAGAGGGGAAGGTGGACCTCAACAACTCTTCCGTGCGTCGCTTCCAGCAGTTCCCCGGCATGTACCCGACCATGGCCGGCAAGATCGTGCTGGGTGGCCCTTACAGCGACGTCGATGAAGTGCTCAATCTGGATCTGAGCGAGCGACAGCGGGAACTGTTCGCCAAGTACCGCGACAACTTCACGGTCACTCCTCCGTCCATCGCCCTGAACGAGGGTGACGACCGGATCAACGACGGTCAGTACCGCTGATCCCGCTGACGGGCGAGACTTTCCCCCAGGACACCGTCGGCTGACCCGGCGGTTTTTTTTGCCTGTCCGATGGTGCATCCCCGACGCGTCGATCCCATCTCACCCGGTCCCTGGGATGTGGTGGTGATCGGGGCCGGCGCGGCCGGTCTGATGAGCTGCCTGGAACTGCCGCAGGGCCTGTCGGTGCTGCTGCTCAACCGCAACACCGGACGACGCTCCTCAAGCCGATGGGCTCAGGGGGGCATCGCGGCGGTGACCCGGCCGGAGGACAGTGCTCTCTGTCATGGCGAAGACACGCTGCGGGCGGGAGCTGGGCTCTGCGACGGTGATGCCGTGCGGCTGCTGGTGGATCAGGCACCAGGGTGCGTCGAGCGGCTGCAGCAGCTCGGCATGGCCTTCGACCGAGCTGGTGGTGCACTGGCCACCACGCTGGAGGCGGCCCACAGCCATCGCCGGGTGCTGCATGTGCAGGACCGCACAGGGCGTGCCCTGGTGGATGTGCTGCGCGAGCAGGTGGAGCAGCGCCAGGGGTTGGAGCATCGCCGCGGCGTTCGGGTCACCCAGCTGCTGGTGGAGAACGGTCGCTGCTGCGGCATCCAGGTGCTGGACGGTCATCAGCTGCACTGGATCCGCTGCCGCGCCGTGGTGCTTGCGAGCGGGGGCGGTGGTCACCTGTTCGCCAACACCACCAACCCGGCCCAGGCCTGCGGCGAAGGCATCGCCCTGGCCTGGCAGGCAGGGGCGGCTGTGGAGGATCTCGAGTTCGTGCAGTTCCACCCCACCGCTCTGCGCCTGGACGATGCCCCCTGCTTCCTGATCTCGGAAGCGGTGCGGGGTGAAGGAGGCGTCCTTGTGGACGCCGAGGGGGGCAGCCCGGTCGCCGACCTGGCGCAACGGGACCTGGCCCCGCGGGATCAGGTGAGCCGGGCCCTCGTGCATGCCATGCAGCGCCAGAACGTCGAGCAGATGTGGCTCGACTTCTCGGCGATCCCCCAACAGCAGGCCGAGGCACGGTTTCCGACGATCCTGGATCGCTGCGGTGAATACGGTCTGAATCCCTTGGAACGACCGATCCCCGTGGCACCCGCTGCCCACTACTGGATGGGGGGCGTGGCCACGGATCTGCAGGCCGCCACCGACCTCCCCGGCCTCTACGCCGTGGGCGAAGTGGCCTGCACCGGAGTGCATGGCGCCAACAGGCTGGCCAGCAACTCGCTGATGGAATGTCTGGTGTTCGCCGGACGCATGGCATCGATCGAGCTCGGTCCCGTCGCGGGGCCTCAGGCCGCCCCCCATGTGGATCGCTGCGCCACCGCCCTGGGCCACGCTGAAACCAGCGCTGGACTGATGGATCAGATCGAACAGCTGCGTCAGCTGTGCTGGCGACGGGCGGGGGTGGACCGCAGCGTCCGAGGCATGACGAACGCCCTGGCGGAGCTGCAGCGGCAGCGTCGCTGGCTGGATCATCAACCTCTGCTTGAGCGACTGCGCACGCTCTCAGGCGATCAGGCCCTTGCACTGGAAGACAGCAGCCGCCGCGATCTGAATCTGCTTCTGGATGTCAGCCACCGTCTGCTGGCCAGCCGTCTTTTACTGGAGGCCTGCCTGTTCCGACGCGAAAGCCGCGGTGGCCATTTCCGCACCGACGCGCCCAGGCCACTGCCCCAGTGGCAGCGGCATTCCCGTCAGTCCCGGGCGCAGGGGATCCGCACCCGGGACGTGCGGCCCTGAGGCGGGATCAGAACTCCCTGGGCCCCTCGTAGCCGCTGAGATCGGCGAGTTTGTCCAGAGGCTTCACGCCGGAATCGATGCTGCCGTTGATCTCCCAGCTGGGGAATCCCTGCAGACCTTTGCTCTTGCAGAGATCAACCTGGTTGTTCTGGCCATCGGGAGCACACTCCACCACCTTGAGCGCCTTGGCGGCTTCCTTGCCGAACAGCTCCTTCTGTTCATGACAGTGGGGACACCAGTAAGCGGAATACATCACCGCTCCACCGGCGGTGAGGTGCTCCGCCAGAGCCTGCTTGGACGGGTTGCTGACCGTGGTGACGAGCGGTGGTGTTCCAGGGCCACCGCTGGCGACCGCCTCCGGACGCTCGGGATCGAGCACCGAGGCCCAGATCAGGCCACCGAGCAGAACAGCAAGGGCCAGAAGGATGCCGCGGAACAGCAGCTGACCAGGTTCCTCCCAGCCACCACCCACAATGCTGAGCACCATCAGCAGCAGCGAGAGCACGGCCGAAAGAACGCAGAAGAAACAGAAGGCCTGGATCTTCAGCACCATCAGGCCCAGCAGCACCAGGCTGAACACCGCCATTCCAACGGACACGGCGAACAACCCCCACCAGGTGCGGCGGGACAGATCCGCTTTGTTCTCCTGCAGACCTGGCAACAGCGGCAGCAAGGCCATCAGCAGCACGGCGCCGTAGGCCAGAACACCGATCAACGACAGCGGGATGCCATCTGCCACCGTGCCCCAGGGGCTGTTGAGCACCTTGTCGCAGCCGTCTGCCCCCATCGGGCAGGTGAGATCACCGATCACCCCCCAGCGCTTGAGGGTGATGGAACCGGTGTCGATCAGACCGACGGTGGCCAGCACCGCCATGGCAATCCGGGCCCACTTGGCGCCGGGGTCCTGGCGGCGGCGGCTGACGAGACGGGTGGTTCCCATCCATGAACTTCAGGTGATGGAAGTTTGACAGTTCCGCCGGGAAGAGGCCTCTCCGTAGGCTGAAGAGTGGCCCTGCGGCGCAGTGATGACGAGCACCTCCCGGAAACCGACCGTCGCCTTCGCGCATCTGGGTTGCGAGAAGAACAGGGTCGACACCGAACACATGCTGGGGCTGCTGACCAACGCCGGTTATGGCGTGAGCGCCGATGAAGACGATGCGGCCGTCGTGGTGGTGAACACCTGCAGCTTCATCCAGGACGCCCGGGAGGAGTCGGTGCGCACCCTGGTGAACCTCGCGGAACAAGGGAAGGAACTGATCATCGCCGGCTGCCTCGCCCAGCATTTTCAGGACGAACTTCTGGAATCGATCCCGGAAGCGAAGGCGATCGTCGGCACTGGCGACTACCAGCACATCGTTGAGGTGCTGCAGCGGGTGGAGGCGGGCGAGCGGGTGAACCGTGTGAGCGCAGTCCCGAGCTTCGTCGGGGATGAGCACCTGCCGCGGCTGCGCACCACCGACCAGTCCGTGGCTTATTTGAAAGTGGCCGAGGGCTGCGATTACCGCTGCGCCTTCTGCATCATCCCCAAGCTGCGAGGAGACCAACGCAGCCGGCCGATCGAATCGATCGTCGCCGAAGCGCACCAACTGGCGGAGCAGGGCGTGCAGGAACTGATCCTGATCAGTCAGATCACCACCAACTACGGCCTGGATCTCTACGGCAAGCCGAAGCTGGCGGAGTTACTGCGGGCCCTGGGAGAGGTGGAGATTCCCTGGATCCGGGTGCATTACGCCTATCCCACCGGGCTGACGCCGGAGGTGCTGGCGGCCTATCGCGAGGTGGCCAACGTGCTGCCCTATCTGGACCTGCCGCTGCAGCACAGCCACCCGGAGGTGCTGCGGGCGATGAACCGCCCCTGGCAGGCGGATGTGAACGACCGGCTGCTGGATCAGATCCGCGAACAGCTGCCGGATGCGGTGCTGCGCACCACCTTGATCGTTGGCTTCCCAGGCGAGACCGAAGAGCACTTCCAGCATCTGATGGCCTTTCTGGAGCGTCAGCGCTTCGACCACGTGGGGGTGTTCACCTTCTCGCCGGAGGACGGAACCGCAGCAGCGGATCTGGCAGACCGCGTGGATCCCGACGTGGCCCAGGCCCGCAAGGATGCCCTCATGGCCCTGCAGCAGCCGATTTCCGAGGAACGCAACCAACGCTGGGTCGGTCGCACGGTGGATGTCCTGATCGAACAGCACAACCCGGAGACCGGCGCCATGGTCGGACGCTGCTCCCGCTTCGCACCCGAGGTGGACGGCGAGGTGCAGGTGCTTCCCGGTGACGACGGACGCCAGGCCCGGCCGGGATCGATGGTGCCGGTGCTGATCACAGGGGCCGACATCTACGACCTGAACGGACAGATCGTGGGAGCCCGGGCGATGGTGGCGGCAGCAAGAGCCGACGCTTGACCGCTCCTCCCCTGCGGCTGGAACAGCAGCGAAGCCTGTTCCTGGTCGCCTCCGGCGTGAGCACTGCCGGGTCCTTCGCCGGCATCACCGCGAAGGGCTGGATCCTCATGCACGGCAGTGCTGAACCGCTGGTGCTGGCTCTGAATTTCGCGGCTCTTTCGCTGCCAACCCTTGCGATCAGCGGACCCGCCGGCGTACTCACCGACCGCATCGGTTGCGAACGGGTGCTGGTGCGCTCGCAGTGGGCGCTGCTGGCAGCGGCAGCCCTGGGGGCCCTTGCGATCCCGCTGCTGGATGGCACAGCCCAGGTGCTGCTGCTCCTCGGCAGCACCCTGCTGGTGGGAATCGCCGGTGCCTACGAACAGACAGCCCGCAACAAGTACTGCTCGCTGCTGGTGAATCATCCCGGGGAGCTGGGGAGCTATCTGGCCAGCTTCTCGGTGGTGTTCAACGTGGGAAAACTGGTGGGTCCGCCGATCGGCGGCCTGCTGGTGGCCGCGACCGGGCCGGCCTGGGCCCTGGGCATCGACGCCACCAGCTATCTGCTGCCGATTGCCAGCGTGATGTTTCTGCTCCGGCCCAGGCGTGACCAGGAACAGCGCAGCGCCCCGGGTGAACGGGCCAGCCTCAGCAATGCCTGGCAGGACTGCGGATCCACACTTCGCGGAGTCCTGAGCCTGACCGCCCTGCTCTGTCTGGTGAATTTCTTCCATCCCGGACTCGCTCCCCTGATTGCGGAGCGCGTGCTCGGTCCTTCGCCCCAGGACCTCGGCTTGTTCACCAGCGTGCTGGCTGCCGGCAGCATCGCCGGCGGTGTGGTGCTGCAGCGCAACAGTGACCGTTTCTGCCGCCGTCCTTTTCTGACTCTGGGAGGCTTCGGACTGGTCACCTCGATCGCCCAGCTGGGCATGGCCCGGTCTCCGGGAGTCGCGTTCAGCCTGGCGATGGCCTTCCTGATCGGAGCCGGCACGGCAGGGTTGCTGAGCAGCTGCAACCTGATCAGCCAGATCGGTTCGCCCCAGGTGATGCGCGGCCGCATGGCCGGACTGAGTCAGATCGCCTTTCTCGGCGGGGGTGGGTTGAGCGGACTGCTGGCGGCCGCCCTCGTGATGGTCACGGATCTGCCGACCACCTTCGCGATCAGCGGCGGGATCGGTGCCGCTCTTGCACTGCTCTGGATTCAGCGACGCTCCGACCAGCGGCTGGAACCGCTCAGATCAGCTTGATCCCCTTCAGAAGCTTGGTAAGCACAAAAGCAACGGCCAGACCGGTTCCGACCAGACCGAGATAGATGGCGATGCCCATGTGCAAGTAAGGAGCTGACCACCATTAGATCAGAGATTGGACGGGGTCCTCGGCATTGCGCTTAGGGTTCGTTAACGAACGCGTGTCATCGGATCACCGTTGACCCTCGACCGGGCCGACCGGATCTTTCCCCTATCCGTCCGACGCCATGCGCACCCTCTTCATCTATCCCGAGTTCCCGAAAACCTTCTGGAGCTACGAAAAGATTCTGGAGCTGGTGAACCGCAAGGTCCTGCTCCCTCCGCTGGGGATGGTGACGGTGGCGGCCCTGCTTCCCCAGGAGTGGGAGATGAAATTGGTCGACCGCAACGTCCGCGAGGTCACGGATGCGGAATGGGACTGGGCGGAACTGGTGATCATCTCCGGGATGATCGTTCAGAAGGACGACATGGCCGTGCAGATCGGCCGCGCCAAGCAGCGCGGCCTGCCCGTGGCCGTCGGCGGGCCATTCGCCAGCTCCACCCCGGACGCACCCGAACTCGACGAAGCGGATTTCAAGATCCTCGATGAGGGCGAAATCACCCTTCCTCTGTTCCTGGAGGCACTCGAGCGCGGTGAAACCAGCGGCCGCTTCACGTCGGACGGTGACAAGCCGGATGTGACGGCAACGCCGATTCCCCGCTTTGATCTGCTGCAGCTCGACGCCTACGACTCCATGAGCGTGCAGTTCTCCCGGGGCTGTCCGTTCAACTGCGAGTTCTGCGACATCATCGTTCTCTACGGCCGCAAACCGCGCACCAAGACGCCTGAGCAGCTGGTGGCAGAGCTTCAGTCGCTCTACGACCTGGGCTGGCGTCGTTCCATCTTCCTGGTGGACGACAACTTCATCGGCAACAAGCGCAACGCCAAGTTGCTGTTGCCCGAGATCCGCACCTGGCAGGAGGAGCGTGGTTATCCCTTCAGCTTCGCGACAGAAGCTTCCGTGGACCTCGCCGATGACGATGAAATGATGCGCATGATGCACGACGCACGCTTCGAAAGCGTGTTCCTCGGCATCGAAACGCCGGATGAGTCGAGCCTCGAAACCGCCCGCAAGGTGCAGAACACCAGGAATCCACTCGATGCGGCTGTGGATCGGATCACCGCTAACGGGATCCGTGTGATGGCCGGGTTCATCATCGGTTTCGACGGTGAGAAGGATGGTGCCGGCCACCGCATCGTTGATTTCGTGACCCGCACCGGCATTCCCGCCGCGATGATGGGAATGCTGCAGGCCCTGCCGAAAACAGCCCTGTGGGCCCGTCTGGAAAAGGAAGGTCGTCTGATCCAGGGCGAAGAAGCCGCCAAGGGCGTGAACCAGACCAACCTGCTCAACTTCAAGCCCACCCGACCGATCCGGGACATCGCCAACGAGTACGTCGAAGCGTTCTGCGCCCTGTATGAGCCCAATGCCTACATGGACCGGGTTTACAGCTACTACCTGAAGATGGGAGCTCCCCGCTGGAAGGCCGCCCCCAAACTCCCCACCTGGACAGACCTTCGTGCGCTCAGCATCGTGATCTGGCGCCAGGGCATCAAGCGGGACACCCGCGGACGCTTCTGGAAATACATGCTGGGCATGGCCCGCCAGAATCCTGCCCTGCTGGAACAGTTCCTGGTGGTGCTTGCCCACAACGAGCACTTCCTCGAGTACCGCTCGATCGTGCAGCGTGAGATCCGCGAGCAGCTGGAGTCGCTGCCTCCCGAAGAGCCCAGCACGACCAGGTCACTCCAAACGGTCTGAGCCGGCATCCGAACCACTGATCCAACAGGACATCAGTCCTGGACGTAGTCGACTCCGCTGCGAAGGCAGTGCTCAGCCTTCTGCAGTTCACGGCCGAGATAAAGAGCGTGATCAAGACGGCTGAGGGGATGAGGCCCCTCGCCTTCGGTGAGCTGGATGCCGATCTCCTTGGCACTGCGACCGCGGAACACCGCTGATGGGGAACGGGAACGGCTGCCACCGCGGCAGCTCAGCACCTCTCCCGTCTCAGGATCATGGGCCAGTCCCTTGGCATCGATCGTGTTGCCGTAATGCTCGAGGATCAGCTCAGCGGCTCCCCGATCAACCTTGATCAGGAAATAGCCCTTGGGATCGAGCGCGATGAAGCGCTGGGAGAGGCTCTCATCGAGACCATCGATCGCCTCGGCCACCGCAGGGAGTTCAGATGTCATGACCATTCCTTCAACTTACAAAGTCAGGCCCGGCGCTTCCGTCTTGAAGGGCAGTTCGGCATTGATGGCCTCGATCTCCTCCAGCATCAGGCCGTTCACCTTGGGCAGCCAGGCACGGATCAGAGCGTCCATGCGGGGGTGATACCAGCGGTGCAGGCTGGCGTGGGGGCGGGCCACAAAGCCGCGACGGCGCTTGTGGCTTCCGCCGGCGCCGGGATCGAAGCTCTCCAGACCCTGTTCAATCGCCCAGGCGATCGGAGCGTAGTAACAGACCTCGAAATGCAGGCAGTCGACGTCTTCTTCGCTGCCCCAGTAACGACCCCAGAGTGAGCGCTGATCCCGCACGCACATCGACATCGCCACCGGCTGATGCGGGTCGCCGCGATGGGCGGAGAACAGCACCACCTGATCGCGCTGGTCGGCAGCCAGGGTCTCGAAGAAGCGCTCTTCGAGGTACTTGCTTCCCCAGGGCCCCCATCGGGCGCAGTGCTGCTCGTAGAAACCATGCATGCTCTTCATGAGCTGCAGGTCCAGCTGCTCCCCCGTCAGGGGGGTCACCGTGAGACCCGCCTGCGAGACAGCCTTGCGTTCGCGCTTGATGTTGCGCCTCTGGTTGGCATTGAACCCCCGCAGATAGTCATCGAAGCTGCGATCGTCACCACGGCTCCAGAGGCTCTGCTGATTCAGCCAGGTGGCACAGCCGGCGGCTTCGGCGAGCGGCCTCCACTCGGGATCGACGTAGAGGAAGTTGCAGCTGAGGATTCCGTTGTGCTCGCAGAAGGCATCGATCGCCTGCATCAGCACGGCGGTGAGCTCCGCGGCGTCCTCTCCATCCAGCACATGGAAGCGGTAACCGAGCACCGGACTGACGGGGCTCATCCCCAGCAGCTTGGGGTAATACCGCAGACCCAGGTCAGCGGCGAGGCGCGCGAAGGTCTGATCAAAGACGAACTCGCCGTAACTGTGGCCTTTCAGATAGAGAGGGGCGACGGCAATGGGCGTGTCGCCGCGCCAAAGGGCGAGATGCAGCGGCTGCCAGCCCTGATCGGGCACGATGCTGCCGGAGGTTTCCAGAGCATCCAGCCAGCCCCAGCGGTAGAAGGGGATGGCGTCAGCCCCCACCAGAGCCTGCCAGTGCTGCTCCGGAATCTCCTGGATCGACCGGTGCCAGCGAGCGGTGAGCGCAACCATGGTGGTGAGGCTAACGAGACCGACCGGAACGCTGATCGCGGGAAGGTGCTCAGAAAATGATGCCGTTGGCGAAATCCATGGTCAGGTCGCTTTCATCAACACCCACCACCACGGCCTTCACAGTGCTGCCCTTGAGGATCCAGGCGTTGTCACCGCGCATCTCAATCCTGGTGGAGGCACAGCCGCAGAATTCGATCAGATCCCTGCCGACTTCGAAATCCATGATCTTCAGGTAGCCCTTGGAGTCACGGGTCACGAAGGTGTCAGCACCATTCCCCCCCCAGGCCTTGTTCTTGCCGCCGGCGCCGCCATCGATCACATCGTCACCGTCGTAGCCGTACAGCTTGTTCTTTTTCTTGGTCCCGATCAGCTCGTCATCACCATCGGTTCCGCGGATCTTGCGGCGATTCTTACGGGCCATGAGACCAGGACTTCAACTCAAGGAAGCTAGGAGCTCTGCCACGGATTTCAACGGATCCGCCTGTAGCGCGTCAGCAACTCATCTCCTGGAAGCGGGCGGACCTCGTCCAACCGCCAGGAGCGAGGCGAACCGAGTGAACCTGGCAGAGCGTGTGCATCCTGCGGCAGCCAACTGTGAACACCGCCGAGAAGAGATGGCACCAGGGTCAGCTGAAGTTCCTCGACGGCGTCCTCCTGAAGCAGATCAGCTGCCAGACGGCTCCCTCCGAGCAGCACAAGGTGCTGCACTCCAAGCGATGACAGGGTCAACAGTCGCTTGTCCCATGATTGCCCCAACGGAATCCAGCGATCAAAACCCCTCTCCACGGCAGACGGGGCGAGCAACCAGCGCTCCAGCGGTTGCTGAAAGAAGCGCCACTCGATTGGGAAGGCATGACCACGACTCACCACCACCGCCGCAGGCTGGGCAGGGCGGCCTGCGCTGAGGCGCTGCTCCAACAGATCCTGATCACGGATGAGTGCCGTGCAGCGATGGGCCCTGAGCGTGCCGGCTCCGATCAGGCAGGCATCCGCCCAGACCAGAGCCTCCTCCAGCACTCGCCGGTCACCAGGACCGCCCAGCTGGGCAGCTCCTCCCTGGGGGGGAGCTAACCGACCATCGAGACTGACCGCCAGCACCAACCGAACATGCGGCCGTTGCGGGCCGGTCGCCGCATCAGACGGTGGCAACCGACTCGAGCGTTGCAGGGGTCATCTCCAGCTGAGGCGACTCGGCGTAGACCTCAGCGGCATTGTTCGGACTCTCCTGCAACCGGATTTTGTGCAGATGCGCTCCGATCGCCTTCACCGGCGTGCTGAGACGATCGGCGATGTGCAGAGCGATGTTCTCAGCGGTGGGAACGCAGTCGGCGAAGAACGGCACATCCTTGTTGAGGAACGTGTGATCGAAAGGCTCCACCACCAGATCGTCCACCAACCGCTGCAACGCTGAGAGATCGCAGACCATGCCGGTGCGGGGATCGATGGCACCGCGCACCGTCACATCCACCAGATAGTTGTGGCCGTGGCCATGGGGACGGGCGCATTTGCCGTAGATGCGCTCGTTCTCCTCCTGGCTCAGTTCCGGCCGGGCCAGACGATGCGCAGCGGCGAAGTGGGTCCGAATGGTCAGAAAGGCGTCCATGGGATGTCCGAGGTAGTCGGCCCAGAGGCCCGGTTGTTCGTAGAGGCGCAGCGCCGTGATCGGCAGGTGGGAGCTGAGACGCTGCCAGATCACCCGCACCAGCGCCTCGGTGGTGGGAAGACAGCCGGAGGGGGTTGAGAGATCGAACTCCGGCCAGGCCTCGTTGAGGAAGCGGAAGTCCAGCTGACCGGTCACCTCACTGCGGATGGCGTGCTTCACCTCGGAGAGATTCAGCACCATGCCGTCGGCATCGAGGCCACCGGCCATGGAAACGATCAACTCGTAGTTATGGCCATGGCCCGGTGAGATGGCACAGGGTCCGAACCGGGCCGCATTGTCATCCGCCGAGAGTTCGGGCAACCAGTAGCGGTGGCTGGCACTGAAGCAGGCCCTCCGCGTGATCACACAACCACGACCCTGGCCGTGGCGTGCAGGTGACTTCGTTTCAGTCATGTGACGTTCCGGCCGCAGGGCATCCTAATGAGCTAATGCCCTTGATCGAGCCATGGCGGAATCCGTCCCCTCTCTGAAGCAGCGTCTTGGGGGCCGCAGCCTGTACCTCGTGGGCATGATGGGATCCGGGAAGACCAGCACCGGCAGGCCGCTCGCCGAACGCCTTGGCTACGGATTCGTGGATGCTGACGCGGTGATCGAACAGGCCGCAGGCTGCACCATTCCTGAAATCTTCGAACAGGACGGGGAATCGGGATTCCGCGCGATCGAGACCCAGGTGCTCAATGCCATCAGTCAGCGTCACTCGCTCGTGGTGGCCACAGGTGGAGGTGTCGTGACGCAATCGCCGAACTGGGGCCTGCTTCACAGCGGCATCGTGATCTGGCTGGACGTGGACCGCGAACAGCTGCTCAAAAGGCTTCGGGCTGACACAACCGTGAGGCCCCTGCTGCAGCGCCCCAACCCGGAGGCTGCCCTGGATGCGCTGCTGAATGAACGACGCCCGCTGTACGCCGAAGCCGACCTCACCGTGGTGATCGATGAGGAGCCACCCGATGTGGTGGCCGACGGAATTCTTCAGTTGCTGCCAAGCCTGCTGCGAGATCCAACCCAGCGATCCAACGACTGAATCAACGCTCCGGCGGCTCCAACCGCACCGCAAACCACTGCAGCGTCATGCCCGGGCTGATCTCCAGATCACAGGCCGTATCCAGCAGGCGTTGCGCCGCCGCCGCCGGATCGGGACGGTCTGCCAGATCGGCTGGCAGCGATTCCAGCTGCCGCAACCAGCCCGTGAGCCATGTCAGGGTGTCGGCGGCGCTGAGCAATCGTTCCGGCTGGCCCGGTTCCAGCACCACATAGTCATCACAGGCACGAATCAGGGGGTCGGACATTTGCGGAGACTTCTGGCCCTGATCATCGCCATCACCATCCTGCTCAGCGACTCACCCGCATGGGCCACGCCGCTGGACGAACGGCTCCACAGCTGGCCGGACTGGAGTCTGCCGGCTCCCTTGTCGCGTCCTTCGAACCGCGACGACCTCATCTATCCGGACTGGTTTTCAGGGCTGTGGCAGGTGGAGAGCCGCGATCTGGATGCACCTGCCGACGAACCGCTGATCCACCAGGCCCTGTTTGCACCTGATGCCCGCGATCGGCTGGTGGGGGATCGCAGCTTCAATGCCATGGCCATCGGTCGGGCCCTGCTCGGCGAGCAGCTGCTGCGGGTGGAGGACGACCCGGAGTCGGCCAACCGCCAGATCGCCTGGCTCAAGGGAGACCTGAGGCTGGAAACCACGGTGACCGGCCGACGCCAGGAAACCCCTGATCAGACGTCATTTCTGGCGGACGAGCTGGTGCTGCAGATCCTTCATGCGCCGGGACCTCCGCGACTGAGTCGGATTGAAACCCTGAGCAGGTATCACCTCTGCGGAGATGAGATCTGCGCCGAACAATGGCAAGGGCGATACGCCTCTCCCGGAGAGAGCCTGCGCGATCAGGCTGTTGCCCATCACCACTACCAGCTCCGATTCACACCTCTTCCAGAGTCCGCTCCATCAGCTTGAGCTCCAGCTGATCGCGCCAGTGAAACAGAGGCTGCAGCTTGGGATGGTCCAGCAGCCCGGCAACACCCTTTCCGGCCAGCTGACTGCCCGAGGAAGGCGGGAAACAGAGCAACGACAACTGAGCCGCCACCGACAGGTCAGCCAGGGTCATGGATGTGCCCACCAGCCAGGGAGTGTGCTGAACGGCGGCGGACAGCTGCTCAAGGCTGGACAGCAGATCAGCCCGGTCACCCTGGTTCACCAGTTCGGAAACGGTGCTCACCCAGCCACCTGGGATCACCCCCATCGCGGAACGCACCGGATCGGGCAGATCGTCTGGCAGCAGAGCCACCCGCAGCTCCGGATCCAGAGCCGCGGCCTGAACCAGCGCCGATCGGCCGGCAGCCGCCAGCGTCGTGTCCGCCCAGTCCTCGATCAGATGCACCTGCGCTGCCAGCTGCGGATCGGAGGGGAGAAGAGTCGGTTCGGGATCGCGCTGCTCCAGGTGCCGAGCGATGGCACTGGAATCCGCCAGCACCGTGTCGCCGTCCACAAGCACCGGCACCTGGCGCTGACCGGAGAGGCGGAACACAGCCAGCTGACCGATGCCGGGACTGACATCCACGGTGCGGTAGCTGAGCCCCTTGGCCTGAAGCACCATGCGCACTTTCAGACAAAAGGCGGAATGGCGGAATTGGTGCAGTTCCAGCATCGCGGCCACCGGAAGGAGTCGGCACAGTAGCCAGTGTCTTCCGATGTTCGCCAGCACCACGCGGGATGCGTTGAGCGAAACGACTGACCACGGTCGCAAGCTTTAAAAAACGCCTTATATTTCCTCGATATCGCCACAAATTCATGGCGGCTGAAGGTTCTGGAAAATTCGCAGACATTGAGAGCCTGCGTCAGCACGTCATTCAGCAATGCGATGTGTTGGGTTATACGATTTCAAGCCAATCAGATCAGAACAAAACTGACGGCTTCGAAATCAACCGAAACGATGAGAATATCTCCGTTCAGATCAAGAATCACCGCGCCAAAACGAACATTGCCGAGGTCTGCAAGTTCACTGAATTCCTGGACCTCGACCAGTGTTCTCACCTCAGCGGTGGCTGGCTGATTTCCACGAGCGGCTTCAGCAAGCCCGCTCTCACCCACGTTCGCACCGAACGCCCCTCCAACCTGCGCCTGGGCACATCAACGCCCTACGGCATCCGCTGGAACTACGACCCTCTGGGTGAAGACGATCTGGCAGCCGACGAATCCTTCGGCTTCTCCGACTGCCACTCGCAACAGCCCATCACCTACATCGGTGTGTTCACCTGCAAAGGAGGTGTCGGCAAGACCACCGTTGCGGCCCACCTGGCAGGAGCCTTTGCTCTGCAGGGCTACGACGTGATCCTGGTGGACCTGGATCCCGACAGGAATCTGCGCAAGCTGTTCATCGAAGATCAAACATCTGACGATGAAACAGCTTCGCTCTATGTTCCCGCCCATCGCAAAGGCTTCATCGGCAGCACAATCACCGTGCTGAATGCTGAGGAATGGGACGAACGCCAATATCCGGACGTCAAAATCGTGATCTGTGACTGTTCACCTGTTCTCAGCGAGAACCCTTCACGATTCATCCGGCGCTTTGATCATTGCCTCATCCCCACCACTCTCAGCCCTCTTGGAATCGCCAAGAATGGCGATGTGATCACCCGCACCTTCCGCCATATCCGAAGCATCAACCACACCGCAGCCCTGCACACCCTGATCAATTGCTACATCGATGACGGCGCCTTCGCGAAACGCAATCGATTGCTGCTTTCAGCCCTCGAGACTCACATCCGGGATTACCAGAAGGAAGATTCCAACTGTCAGCTGATTGATCCAAAGGACGCCCGCATCCGACGCAATGACAATCTTCTGTACTGGGGTTATCACATCGTCGATGGCAGCATGCCGCGACTGGCTTTCAACGAAGTGCTCGGACGCAGTGTTCCTCGCACCGATTTCCTGCAGCTTGCCGAATACCTGGAAATCAAGACCTCCATCCGGGAGATGCACAAACCATTGGCATCCGAGCCCACCGCTGCTGCGGCCTGAGGCGAAGGCTGTTTCAATACTGATGTCGGTTCAGTTTCTCTCCAGAGCCATCACGTTCACTCCGGCATGAAGGAATTCTTTCTCAACGTCACCCGCTATCCCCGTTACATGGTGACCTTCACCCTCGGAGTGATGAATTCCGTGGCCGAGCCTCTGGCCCGTCGCCGCAGCAATCCCGTCACTGCGGTCTCTCTGATCGGAGCCCTGATCAGCGGTTTCATCACCCTCTCCCTGGTGCTGCGTGCCATGGTGAACGCAGCACCGGTTGCGTGATGGCTCAGGGGCGGCGGGTCGAACGGGTGGCGGCCCTGATCCGCAAAGAAACCAGCGAACTGCTGATCAACGGGATCCGTGACGAACGGGTCCATCAGGGCATGGTGAGCATCACCGAAGTGGAGGTGTCCGGCGACCTCCAGCACTGCAAGATCTTCGTGAGCATCTTCGGCGAACCGGAGGACCGCCATCAGGTGCTGGAAGGCCTGCAGGCCGCCAGCGGCTATCTGCGCGGTGAGCTGGGTCGACGATTGCAGATGCGCCGGTCGCCGGAGGTGGTCTTCCAGCTCGATCGCGGCATCGAGAAGGGCACCTCCGTGCTGGGCCTGCTGAACCGCCTTGAGGGGGAACGTCAGGAACGCGGCGAGATTCCTCCGGGAAGCGATGAACAGCAGCCCGACTGAGGCGGAACTGCGGCGGCGAGTCGCCGAGCTGCTGGTGGTGCGGGCCAGCGGTCACCTCGAGGACCGCCAGCGCCGCTACCCCCGCTGGGAACTGACCAATGCGGACCTGCAGCGATTGCTGAAGCAGGGAGTGGGAGGGGTGATCCTGCTCGGAGGCAGCGCCGCCGAACTGCGGCAGCGCACCCACCAGCTCCAGGCATGGGCACCACAGCCTCTGCTGCTCTGCGCCGATGTGGAGGAGGGCGTCGGTCAGCGCTTCGAAGGAGCCAGCTGGCTGGTGCCGCCTCTCGCCCTGGGGCGCCTGCACCAGAGACGTCCGTCAGTGGCACTGGCTCTGGCGGAACGCTACGGCCGCTGCACCGGCGATCAGGCCCGACGCTGCGGCCTCAACTGGGTGTTGGGGCCTGTCTGCGATGTCAACAACAACCCTGCCAATCCGGTGATCAATGTGCGGGCCTGGGGTGAGGATCCGGAGACCGCCGGACTTCTGGCAGCGGCCTTCCAGGCCGGGCTGCGCCTGGCTGGCGTTCTGGGCTGCGCCAAGCACTTCCCTGGCCATGGCGACACCAGCAGCGATTCCCATCTGGACCTGCCGGTGCTCCCCCACAACCGAGAGCGCCTCGACGCGATCGAGCTGCCGCCGTTCCAACGGCTGATCGTCGCCGGCATCGATGCCGTGATGACAGCCCATCTGCTGCTGCCTGAGCTGGATCCGCAGCAACCGGCCACCCTCTCCGGAGCGGTGCTCACGGATCTTTTACGCCGTGATCTCGGATTCGACGGACTGGTGGTGACCGATGCCCTGGTGATGGAGGCGATCGCGGCCCGCCATGGTGCAGCCGAAGCGGCAGTGCTCGCCTTCGCCGCCGGAGCCGATCTGATCCTGATGCCGGCCGATGCCTCCGCCGCCATCGATGGACTGGTGGAGGCTCTGCGCAGCGGTCGCATTCCGATCCAGCGGCTTGAGGACGCCATCCGACGACGACGGTCCGCGCTGGCCAGGGTGTCCCCCGGCGATGAATCCGAGGGCCCCTTGGTCACGGCCGCAGACCTCGCTCTGGAGGAGCAACTGGTGGAGAGCTCTCTGATCCGCCTGTCAGCTCGGGAGATCAGCCCTGCCGCGGGGCTCAATCTGATCCGGGTGGATGGTGTTCTGCCCTGCCCGCCTCTCGACAGCAGCGCCCCGGCGATCACACAGCCCCTGGCGCATGGGTTCCGTCCGGTGCTGATCCACGGGCAGGGTGTCTCCCCCTGGCAGGATCAACCGGAAAGCCCCCTTGCCCTGGAACGGCTTGGTGATGGCCCGGTGCTCCTGCAGCTGTTCCTGCGCGGCAATCCCTTCCGAGGCGATCGCGACAGCCGCGAACCCTGGGGGGCTGCCGTTCTCCAGCTGCAGCGGTTGAAGCGGCTGGCGGGTCTGCTCATCTATGGCAGCCCGTATCTGTGGGAGGAACTGAAGCCCCTGCTGAATTCCACGATTCCCGCGCTTTACAGCCCGGGGCAGATGCCTGTGGCGCAACGACTGGCCCTCGGGCAACTGCTGCCGGAATCAGCGGCTGGATTCAGCGCGGATTTCACCGACTGAGCGCCTTAACCTCGCGCCAAGCGAACCGCCGGTGATGCTCAGCCTCTCGATGATCGTGCGCAACGAGGAGGCCCGACTCGCGGCCTGCCTGGCATCCGTGAGCGCTCTGGCCGACGAGATGGTGGTGGTGGATACGGGCTCCACCGACGCCACCATCGCCATCGCGGAGGCCGCCGGTGCCAGGGTGGAGCGGATCGACTGGCCCGGTGACTTCGCCCCGGCCCGCAACCGGGCCCTGGAGTTTCTCAAAGGCGACTGGGTGCTGGTGCTGGACGCCGACGAACAGCTGAGACCTGAAGTCATTCCGAGCCTCAGGGCGCTGATGGCCCAGCCCGATGTGCTGGTGATCAACCTGCTGCGCTACGAGCTGGGTGCCGCCATGGCCCCTTACTCCAGCGTCAGCCGCCTGTTCCGCCGCCACCCTGCCATCCGCTGGAGTCGGCCGTACCACTCGATGATCGACGACAGCGTCAAGGGGCTGCTGGAGGAGGAGCCTCAGTGGCGCGTCGCTGACTGCAGCGAGCCGGCCATCCTGCATGACGGTTACCGCCCGGAGCTGCTGGCGGGCACCGACAAGGCCAACCGTCTGCGGCAGGCGATGCAGGACGAACTGGACGCCAGCCCCGGCAACCCGTATGCCAGCGCCAAGCTCGGCGGCCTGCTGATCAGCGAAGGACGTCATGAGGAGGCGATCCCTCTGCTGCGCCGCGGCCTGGAGCAGGAGGGCGTGCAGGATGCCGAGCGCTACGAGCTGCTGGTCCACCTGGGCCTTGCCATCACCCCGTCGGATCCTGAGGGCGCCATCACCTGTTACCGCGAAGCGCTCGCGATTCCTCTCGACACCCGCATCAGCCTCGGAGCCCGACTCAACCTGGCGGCACGGCTGATGGAGCAGGGAGACCTGGAAGAGGGGATCAGCCTCACCCAGACCGCCACCCAGCGCGCTCCGGAAGTGGCCCTGGGCTGGTACAACCTCGGCCTGATGCAACGCCGCCGAGGCGACATCGGCTCGGCCCTCGAGGCCTACCGCCGTGCCCTGAGCCTGGATCCCGACAACGCCGAGTGCCACCAGAACAATGCCGTGGCACTTCTGATGGGAGGCGACATCGAGGGGGCACGCAACGGCTTCCGGACGGCGGTGAGGCTGCTGCAGGACCAGGGCCGCAGCCAGGAGGCCAGCACGTTGAGGGACAAAGCATCCGCGATCGTGAAACTGGATGCGGAGCCCGTGCCGTGAGCGATCCACTCCAGGGATGCACCGTGGTGGTGACGAGGGCGGCCGAACAGCAGGGAGAAGCCCGTCAGCTGCTGGAAGCCGCCGGCGCGCAGGTGCTGGACCTGCCGGCCCTGGTGATCGGCCCTCCCGACGACTGGGGACCCCTCGATGACGCGTTGGCCGATCTGGAGAACTTTCACTGGATCGTTTTCTCCAGCGCCAACGGTGTTCAGGCGGTGGATCAGCGGTTGCAGCGGCTGGGTCGCAGCCTGTCGCGACGGCCGGACGGCCTGCGACTCGCCGCCGTGGGGCGCAAGACGGCCCGGGTGCTGGAGGAGCTGGGCGCAACGGCGGACTTCGTTCCACCCCAGTTCGTGGCCGACAGCCTGATCGAGCACTTCCCCGTCTCCGGTTACGGCCTGCGGATCCTGTTGCCGAGAGTTCAGAGCGGTGGGCGCACCGTTCTGGCGGAGGCTTTCGGCGAGGCGGGTGTTCGGGTGGTCGAGGTGGCCGCCTATGAATCCCGCTGCCCGGAGGCGATGCCGGAGATCACCGCCCGGGCTCTGGCCGAGCAGGCCGTGGGAGTGATCGCCTTCAGCAGCGGTAAAACCGCTCAGCACACGGCCAGGCTGCTGGAGCAGCACCTGGGGGCAGCCTGGTTGCGGCATCTCGACGGTGTGAAGCTGATTTCCATCGGCCCCCAGACAAGCCTCAGCTGCCACAAGCACTTCGGGCGCGTGGATGCCGAGGCAACACGCCACGACCTCGAAGGGCTGGTGGAAGCCTGTTCTCAGGCCATGCAGAGCGGGGCCTGAGGCTCGCCGTTGCGTGCCAGCCGGATGCACCCCCGCTGTACGTCGATGGCCAGCACCGACCAGCCCTGAGGCAGCAGCGACCCGCGATCTCCCTCGCAACGCCCCTCACGGCCGATGCAGAGCACACCGCTTCCCAGAGCGCTCCGGGCCAGGGCCCGCTGCTGACCACCGACCCGCAACACACCGGTGAGGGTGACTCCGGAGCTGTTCCCGGAAGCATCGACAGACGCCGACTCCGACGAGAGACCGGATGCCTCCGTGCCAAGACCTGACTGAACCGATGCCCCTGGAACCAGCGACGCTGCGAAGGGATCGACCCGGCCGCCACCACCGGCAGCCTGAACCTGCTGAGGCGTCGGCAGCGGTGTCAGACCGAGGTCCGGGATCGACCGCGGCGGATCCGGTTCCACCGCAGGCTGGGCGGGTCGGCGTGGGGGCTCGGAGACAGACACGTCGGCTGGTTCTCCGCCAGCGCAACCGGTGAGCACCAGGCCGATCAACAGGCAGGCGGCAGCACCAGGAGCTCTCACCTCAGGCGCGGTCTTCCACCAGGTCCCGGAAGCGGTCAAGATTCGCCTGCAGCTCCTTGGTGACGATTCCCCCCAGGATGCTGGGCTCCATCAACGGTGCCAAGACCCTCGGGAGCTCATAGGTGACGCTCAGTTTCACCACGGTGCGATCGACGGACTCCGGGTAGAAGCGCACCGCTCCCTTGGTGGACAGACCACCGACGGATTCCCAGTGAAGCTGCTGAGCCTCCACCCGCTGGGTGATGCGCGCCTTCCAGTGAAAACGAAAGCCCTGGGCCGCCAGGGTCCAATCCGTGAGCTCCGGATCATCCAGCGTTTTCACGGATTCGATCCAGCGCATCCAGCGCGGCATCGCCTCAAGATCACTCCACACGGCCCAGACCCGGTCGACTGGAGCCTGGACCTCTGTGGTGACGGTGTGTTCCAGCCAGCGTCCCATCGTCAGGCCACCGCTGCGTTGGTGGCCAGCTGCGCCGGTCTGCGCAGAATCTCGGCGGCAGCCAGGTGACCGCTCATCGTCGCCCCCTCCATCGAATCGATGTAGTCCTGTCGTGTGTAGCTGCCGGCCAGGAAAAAGTTGCCGATCGGGGTGCGCTGCTCAGGCCGGTAGGGCTCCATCCCCGGGGCCTCGCGATACAGCGATTGGGCCAGCTTCACCACGTTGCTCCAGGTGAGCTGGAGATGGCGAGCCGAAGGGAACAGCTCCCTCACCTGACGGTCGGTGTGGGCGACGATCTCCTCAACACTCTTCGGGATCCACGGATCACCGGGCGTGAGCACGCACTGGAGCAGGGAACCCTCTCCCTCCTTGCGGTAGTCCTCGGGGCTGGCGAGGGCCAGGTCGGCGAAACAGCTGAAGTCCGCATCGGCGGTATAGAGGAGGTTGTTGAGGCCCGCCGGCTGGCCCACATCCCTTCGGCGGCTCTCGTGCTCCTCGCCCAGTTCCGTGACCCAGCCGTCGTAGCGCAGCTGCACGGTGGCCACCGGAACCGCTTCAAGCTGGTGGATCGCCTCGAACTGAGGGAAGCGGCGCCAGGCCTCTGGGAGCAGCTTCTGAATTCCGGGCACATCGCAGGCCGCCAGATAGGCATCCGCCTCGACGGTGATGTCGCCCTCCGGAGTGCCCAGCTGCAGGCCGGTGACTTCGGGATGCTCCGCCTCGCTGAACATCACCTGCTTGACGCGATGACGCAGATGCAGCCGGCCGCCTCGGGCCTCGATGTACTCCAGGATCGGACCGGTGAGCCAGCGATGCGGCGACCCCTTGAGCAGGTTCAGCTTGGAGGCCTCGGTCTTGGCCGCGAACATCATGAAGATGGTCAGCATGCAGCGGGCCGAGATCGCTTCGCAGTCGATGAAGCCCAGGGCGTAAGCGATCGGATTCCACATGCGGCGGATGCTCTCCGGGCTGCCGCCGTGGCCGACGAACCAGTCCTGGAAGCTCACGGAGTCGAGGGCACGGATCGTGCGCATCGCCCCCTCGTAATCGACCAGACCACGCACGATCGGGGATGTGCCGAGTGCGAGGGCGTTGCGCAGTTTGTCGATCCAGCTGAGCTGAGGGGTGGTGAAGAAAGCCTTCAGACCGTTGAAGGGTGCACCGATCGGGAAGCGGAAATCCAGCTCCCGCAGGTCGCCGCCCTTGTTCACGAACAGATGGGTGTGCTGCTTCGGCAGCAGGTTGTCAAACGCGCCCACCTTGCGCATCAGCGCGAAGAGATTGGCGTAGTTGAAGAAGAACACATGCAACCCCATTTCGATGTGGTTGCCGCCCTCGTCCACCCAGCTGCCCACCTTGCCGCCCATGAACGGTCTGGCCTCGTAGAGGTTCACCTCATGGCCGGCCTCCACAAGATCCACCGCAGCGGACAGGCCCGCGAGACCGGAACCGACTATCGCGACCTGCACCTGGTTGCGCGCAACTGAAGCGACTCTATGAATGAGGCTCCATAGAGTGAGGGCACGCGACCGCGGCGATGATGACCACCACCCCCACCGATGCGCCGACCCACACCGCCCGGGACGGCAAGGGCATCCTGATCACGGCGACGGCCATGCAACAGCTGGCGAGACTCTGCGGAGAGCAGGGCGACAACAAGGTGCTGCGGGTGGGCGTGCGCTCCGGCGGCTGCAGCGGCATGAGTTACACGATGGATTTCGTGCCCGCCTCCGACACCCTCGAGGACGACGAGTCCTACGACTACGAGACCCCCGATGGCCACAGCTTCCGGGTGATCTGCGATCCCAAGAGTCTGCTTTACATCTACGGCATGCAGCTCGACTTCAGCACCGCACTGATCGGCGGAGGCTTCAATTTCACCAATCCGAATGCCACCCAGACCTGCGGTTGCGGCAGCTCCTTCGCCGTTTGAGCCGAACGGTCTGAGCCGCATGGGAATCTGAACAGGACCACCCCTCTGCCCGTCGATGGAATCCAGCCAGGAGAGTCTGTTCGAGCAGGCGATGGCCCGATATCAGGCGGGGGCCAGCGCCGCGGAAATCCTGCCGGACTTTCTCCGGATCACCGAGGCGGCACCCCGTCAATCCGCTGGCTGGACCTGTCTGGCCTGGCTGCAGCTGCTCTGCGACCTGCCGGAGGACGCCCTGCGCTCAGCCCGCTTCGCCGTGAAGCTCAACCCTCAGGACCCACAGGCCCGGGTGAATCTGAGTCTGGCGCTGCTGGAGACGGAATCCAAAGGCGTGCGGGAGCACGTGCAGGTGGTGCAGCAGGTGCTGACGATGGCACCGCAGATTTCGGACGAGCTCAGAACAGCCCTGGACGACGGCCTGCAGCGTCGCCCGAACTGGACCTCCCTCGAGAAGGTGAAGACCTGGCTGAATCTCTGACTCACGACCTCCCCGTCCCCATCAGCTGGTTGCGGTGAATGGCGCGTCTTCTTCTGCTCAGCAACGGCCATGGCGAGGATCTCTCCGGTGCTCTGCTGGGCCGTGCTCTGTCCGAGCAGGGCCATGAGGTTCAGGCCCTGCCTCTGGTTGGCCAGGGGAATTCCTACCGAACAGCAGGGATTCCCCTGCTGGGGCGCACCCGCGAATTCAGCACCGGCGGCATCGGCTACACCAGCCTGCGCGGACGGTTGACGGAACTGATGCAGGGACAACTGTTCCACCTGCTGGAGCAGTTAGTGCGGCTGCTGCGCCGGGCTCATCGCTTCGATCTGATCGTGGTGGTGGGAGATGTGATTCCAGTGATCGCCTCCTGGCTGTGCAGACGTCCGGCGGCGACCTATCTGGTGGCGTACTCCAGCCATTACGAAGGACGCCTGCGACTGCCCTGGCCCTGCGCTGAACTGCTGGCGACCCCTCGATTCCTGGCCGTGTTCAGCCGCGATCAGCTCACGGCGGATGATCTCAGTCAGCAGCTGAGACGACCGGTGCGCTTTCTCGGCAATCCCTTCATGGATCCGGTGCTGACCCCGGTGCCGCCGCTGCCCGCTGCAATGCAACGCATCGGCCTGCTGCCGGGCAGTCGCCGGCCGGAGCTGGAGGAGAACCTGCGGCTGCTGCTGGCAGTCGCCGAACAGCTGCCTGTGTCAGAGGAGCTGAGTCTGGACCTGGCCCTGGTGCCGAGTCTGGAGGCGGACGCCCTGGGCCGGCTCGCCGATTCCGCCGGCTGGCAGCAGAGCGGCGATCGACTGATCCATCGCGATGGCGCCACCATCCACGTGCGGCGCGATGCCTTTCAGGCGCTGCTGCAGAGCAGTGATCTGCTGATCTGCATGGCGGGCACCGCCGCGGAACAGGCGGTCGGGCTCGGCCGGCCGGTGCTGCAGCTGCCGGGCCGCGGCCCGCAGTTCACCGCAGCCTTCGCGGAGGCGCAGCGGCGTCTGCTGGGCCCCACCGTGTTCTGTGCCCCCGGGGACGCCGGCAGCCTTGGCAACCTCCAGGCGTCTGCGCAGCTGGCGTTGCAGTTGCTCGAACGCTGCCGCTCGGATCAGCAGCTGCAGCGCCAGTGCAGGCAGGAGGCCGAACGGCGCCTCGGTGCGGCCGGCGGTGGTCGGAGGATGGCAGCTGCCATCAGTGCGCTGCTGTCATGAGTGCCCCAACGGAACCGCTCTGGAAACGCTGGCTCGACCGACTGCTGATGCTGAATGTGCTGCTGGTGGCGTCCGGGGCCGTTTTCTTCACCGTGGCTGTGGTCGCCCAGAGCCAGGGACGGGATCAGGCCATGGATCTGTTCCAGCAGCTCTGGCAGCCGCTGTTCACGCCAGCCATCAGCCTGCTGATCATGGCGGCGCTGATCAGTGGGATCGTCAGCTGGTGGCAGCGGCGAGTGCAGACGGCAGATCGGGGTAACGGAAACTGAAGCCGAGGGTCTCCAAGCGTTCGGAGCCGACCTGCTGACCCTCCAGCACCACCGAGGCTCCGTCTCCGAGCAACACCTGCAGAACCGGAGCTGGCACCGGCAACAGGCTGGGACGCCCGAGGCTGCGGCCCAGCTCACGACAGAACTCCGTCATCGACACCGGCTGGGGCGCCACACCGTTGACAGCACCTGTCCAGTTCGGATCCTCAAGCGCCCGAAGGATCAGAGCGCACAGATCACTGCGGTGAATCCAGCTCATCCACTGACGGCCGCTGCCGATCGGTCCACCGAAGCCGGCCCGGAACACCGGCAGCATCTTGCCGAGGGCACCGCCATCGGGGGCCACGACGATGCCGATGCGAACGGTCACCGCGCGGGTTCCATCCGGAACAGCCAGGGCGGCCTGCTCCCAGCGGCGACAAAGGGAGGCGAGGAAGTCGTCACCGGCCGGGCTGGATTCGACGAATCGCTGCGAAACACTGGTGCCGTAGTAGCCGATGGCCGAAGCATTCACGAGCACCTGCGGCGGTGTGGGAGACGCCTGAATCGCCTCCACCAGCAGCCTGGTGGTCTCCAGACGGCTCGTTTCCAGGATGCGCTGATGGGCCGGCGTCCAGCGCTTCTCAGCGATCGGCTCCCCGGCGAGATTGACCACGCCCTCCGCCTGCGACAGAGCCTGCAGAAGCGACTGATCCTGCCAGGATCGAGGGTCGGCGGGATCCAGCTGCAGCCACTCCGCAGCAGGCTCCTGGCGCTGTTGACGACTCACCAGAGTCAGCTGATGACCGGCTTGGCGCAGCATCGGAACCAGTTCCCGGCCAACGAGACCGGTGCAGCCGAGAAGCAGCAGGCGCATGGTGCAGTGCGAGAAACCCGGCGAGGCTAGGTGGGGCGACCCGCGTCAGTGATGGCGGGAACGGGCTCTAGCCTTGGACAAGCATTGCTCTTCACGATGGCTGACACCGACGCCGCCCCTGCGAAGGCCAAGCCGGCGGCCCTGCGTAAGGGAGCCCTGGTGCGGGTGAACCGGAAGGCCTATGACAGCAGCCTGGAAGCAGCTGCCAGCGACCCCATTGCGCCCGACTACATCTTCGAAGGGCCGGGGGAACTGCTGCTCGTGAAAGGTGATCATGGCCAGGTGCGCTGGAACCGCCCGGTGCCCGACACCTGGCTGCGCATGGATCAGCTGGAGGCCTGTTCCTGATCGACAGGCGCCAGGGCGTCTTCCACGCGATCAAT
The DNA here is from genome assembly GCF_000737575.1 of Synechococcus sp. KORDI-49. Taxonomy (NCBI): domain Bacteria; kingdom Bacillati; phylum Cyanobacteriota; class Cyanophyceae; order Synechococcales; family Synechococcaceae; genus Synechococcus; species Synechococcus sp. KORDI-49. The sequence goes on from NZ_CP006270.1 coordinate 1,283,353, forward strand.
GGCCTCGGGCAGGGACTGCATCGCAGCGGGTGCACGCCACACCGCCCCACCAAGAACGGCGCTGAGATCTCCCAGGGCAAGCAGCAACGGATCCGGTGTCTGCTGATGGGCGGCATCCGCCACAGACGACGCCGCCCAGGCATCCCAGCCGGCCAGCAGCACCACACTGCGATAGGCAGCCGGCCATGGATTCTCGGGAAGCAACGTCTGAAGAGCCGCGAAATGAGCAGCCGCCTCCTGCGGTCGGTTGGCCAGCACCGCCAGCAGCGCCAGGCTCCAGTGGGGTTGAGGATCGCTTGAATCCTGCGCCAGCTGCTGTTCCGCCTGCCGGCGCACCGTGGCGCGGTAACTGAAATGGCCATCGAGCATGTGTTCCTGGCCCACCGCGGCAAACACCGGTTCCAGCCCGGCCGGTCCGGCCGCCAGCCCCGCAGCGAGAGCTGGAAAGCGTGCCGCGAAACCGACTCCCTCCGGTCGATCGCTGCTCCGTGTCCAGAGGGAGTAGCTACCTCCCTTGGGCCGCTCGAATGCACCCACCTGCCTGAACACGCCACTGGTTCGCACCGCTTCGTCGAGGCGACGGGCCGACTTGCGCACCGATCCCTGCCCCCCTTCCGCCAGCACGACCCACTGCGCCGCCCGCAGGGTTGGCCCCACGTCATCTCGGCTGCTGCCCATCTGCCGGCCCACCAGCTGCCCGCCATGGCGTCTGCCGTAGTAGCTCACGTTGTGCTGGTTCAGGTCGGAGGTGCTGGGCACCACGATCAACGTGCGCGCTGACTGCGCTGGATCACCGCCACCCGCGGCCTGCACGAGAGCCTCGAGCGGACCCCGCGGCCGATCCTCGAAGCGATCCAGCTGAAAGGCCATGCCCGCCGGCAGGCAGGCGAGCAGCCCTGAGATCAGAGCCACGGGTGCCGCCCAGGACGCGCGTTGGCGCAGCAGCCGGCCCCACTGCCACCAGCCCCGGGCCAGCAGCAGCAGCAGGGTGGGCAACAGCGGCGTGATGTAGCGGTCACTCTTGTTGGGACTGAGGCTGGTGAGCAGCCAGGCGGCCACAAGATTGATCACCAGCCAGCGCCAGCTCCAGGGGTCATCCGCACCACCCTCATCGGCAGCAGAGCGATGGCGCTGAAGCCACCACAGCACAAGCCCCGCCAGGCCCACCACCAACAGAACAACACCCAGCTGCTCCGGCAGCAGACGCAGGTAGAACGACAGGCTTTCCATCGAGAAGGGGTTGGGATCCCCCTCCCGGGCAGCGGATTCGAACACCGCCCGGTTCGTCCCCCCGAGGCTGGTGATCCAGTTGTGGCGCAACCAGGGGCCGATCATCAGCAGCGTCAGCACGGGCAGCAGCACCCCCTGACGCAACCAGCGCCCGCGGCGACGAACGGCGACACCGGCCGCCCACAGACCAGCCGGTACCAGCAGCAACAACGCGCTCTGCTTGATCAGCACCGCCGCCAGCGCGCAGACCGTGGCCAGCAGCGCCTGGCCCCAGCGACCACCCCGCCTGGGATCACACCAGCAGCTCAGCCGCCACAGCGCAAGGGTCCCCATCGCTGCCAGGGGCATCTCCAGCACATAATCCGTGCGCAGATCCAGCAGAGCCGGTGCGATCGCAGTGAGGCCGCAGGCCAGCAACGCCAGCCCGTCGCCCTGCAAACGGCGCCCCCAGCCGGCCACCGCCAGCAACAGCAGACCATGCCAGAGGCTGAGGCTCCAGGCGGCAGCCGCGGGATCATCCCCACTCAGGGCCATCACACTGCCGTTCACCAAAGAGGCCAGAGGCGGAATCTTGGGGGAGAGATCCAGCAAGGCATTCCAGCCCTGCCAACCACCGCCGGGAAGCACCCCGATGGCACGGCCGTGATCCAGCGCGCTGTTGAGATAGTCGGCCTGATCCCATGCGGGAAGCCCGGTCTGCAGCTCCCACCAGAGGCGGTCAGCACCGGTGGCCAGAAGCCAGATCAGAAGCAGCGCAGCCCAGAAACGCCAGCGCACCGTCATGAAATCTCGAGCCGACGGCGCTCATCCTGAAGCCGCTTGCGCCGCTGCTTCGCCTCGCGCAGCATCTCTCGACCATCCCGCAGGTAGCTGTCCACGTAGCCCATCGTGTAGCGCTCCAGCTCCTGCAGAGCGTCCTCCACCTCGGAGAAGCAGTGATACACACTCAGGCCGAACCCACGCGCCGACACCGGTGTGGGCAGGGTCTGGAACAGCGTCTTGACCCGTTCCAGCTTCTGAACACTGCGCTCCAGATAGGCGCAGAAGGCCTCCATCAACGCGTCGTCATAGGGATCCGCTGCCAGGGCCTTGAGCTGTGCCGGAAAGGGATTGATCACCTCTCCAAGCAGACGGTCGATCGGGCTGTAGACCCGTCGCAGCCATTCCACAAGCGCATCATCGGCACTGACTCCCTGGCCATGGGCCCGTCTGGCCTGGCTGAGATCCTGCGACGCTGCCGTCGTTCGCGACGCCCGACTGCGGTCGAACGCCCGACGCCGCTCCGCATCGCCGAGCACTTCCCAGGCGGCATTGAGAGCCAGCATGCGCTGATCGTCCCCACCGGCATCCGGATGATGCTGCTTCACGAGCTGCCGGTAAGCAGCCTTGATCTCCTCGGCGCTCGCATGACTGCTCACCCCCAGCTCGTCGTAGGGATCTCTCACAGCTGACCATCCCGGCGCGCCGGCAGCACCGAACCGGAACTGAACATCGGCGTGGACAGATAACGCTCGCCATAACTGGCCAACATCACCACGATCCGGCAACCGACCATGTCGGAGCGCGCCCCGATGCGCAGAGCGGCGGCGACGGCGGCACCACTGCTGATGCCGCAGAGGAGCCCCTCCTCGCGGGCCAGACGACGGCCGACATCCATCGCCTCATCGTCGGAGACGGTGACGATCTCATCAATCCGTTCGCGCTCGAGCACCGCGGGGATGAACCCCGCTCCGATGCCCTGAATGCGATGCGCGCCGGCAGGCCCACCGGAGAGCACCGGACTGGCAGCCGGTTCCACCGCCACCACCCGCAGCTGCGGAGATCGCTGCTTGAGCAGGCGTGCACATCCGGTGATCGTGCCGCCGGTGCCCACCCCCGCCACAAAGCCATCGATCACACCATCGCAGTCGTGCCAGATCTCCTCCGCAGTGGTGCGTTCATGCACTGCAGGATTGGCCGGATTGTCGAACTGCTGCAGCAGATAGGCCTCGGGAATCTCCTGCACCAGCTCGCGGGCCAGGGCGATCGCACCCGCCATGCCTTCGGCACCATCGGTGAGCTGCAGCTCTGCGCCGTAGGCCCGCAGCATGGCCCGCCGTTCGGTGCTCATCGAATCCGGCATGGTGAGGATGAGCCGGTAGCCCCGCGCGGCAGCCACCATCGCCAGGGCGATTCCGGTGTTGCCACTGGTGGGCTCCACCAGCACCGTGTAGCCGGGCTGGATCGTGCCATTGGCTTCGGCCTCCAGCACCATGGCGCTGGCGATGCGGTCCTTGACGGACGCCGAAGGATTGAAGCTTTCCAGCTTGGCCAGCAGCTCAGCCCGACAGCCGAACTGCGCCGGAAGGCGGTTGAGCCTCACCAGCGGAGTGCCGCCGATCAGGGCGGTGATGTCAGGGGCGATGGCCATACAACGGCAGCTTGCCCGGGAGCGGCACACAAAAAAAGCCCCCCTGGCGGGAGGCTCTGGGTTGCGTGAGGAGAGATTCGAGGCCTGATCGAGATCAGGCCGGCGAATCAGAACTTGAAGACGGTCTGAACCAGGCCACCGAAGACGCCCAGGGACTTGTAGTCGCCGTTGTAGTTCTGGGTGTCATCACCCCAGGGGCGAGACAGCCAGTAAACGGCGGGAGTCACGGAGATGTTGTCGGTCACCTGGAACTTGTACCAGAGTTCCATGGCGTAGCCGCCATCAGCCACGAAGTCGTCGTCGTTGTCGTAGTCCACCACGTAGGTGAACTGAGGCTGACCAACGGCGAAGCCGAGGGCGTTCTTCATCAGGAACACGTCGTTCCAGGTCAGACCGACCATCCAGCTGGCGAAACGGCGCTTGGCTTGGGCGTCTTCCCAGTCGCCGTTGCCGGTGAGCCAGGATTTGCCGACACCGGCACTGATGGAAGGAATCCAGCCGGACTCTTCAGGACGCCAGAAGGCGTTGAAGGAGAAGCTGTTGCTGGAAGCTTCGGAGCGCACCTCAACACCGTCAGCATCGTCCACGGTGCAAGGGGTGCCGAACTTGTCGCCCTTGGTGAACTCGGTAGCCGTGCGGAACTTGGCACCACACTGGCCGTAGCGGTAGCCGAGAGCTGCACCCCACTTCTTGTGGCCGTAGGCCACCTGTGCTGTGAAGTTGGCTTCGGAATTGTCGGTCATGAAGCCACCCGAGTTGGGGTTGCTGTCATTGGCCTCACCGGAGTCAGCCACGTAGTTGGCAGCAACGGTCCAGTAGGCGTCGCCTTTCTCGACCTGCTTCTTGTTGGTGTAGATGGCACCGAAGCCACCACCGGTCTCCTTGTTCCACACACCGGGAACACCCAGGGAGCCGCCGAAGAAGTCAAGAACTTTCTGACCACCCTTGGCGTAGGCAGAAGCCTTGTAGCCCATCATCTCAGTGTTCCGGGTCAGAGGACCGACCTGGATCTTGAAGTTGCTGCCCAGGGGGAAGCGGTAGTACAGGCGATCAATCTCAACAATGTTGCCGCCGGGGGCTGCCGTGTCGAGCTTGTTCAGAGCAACACCATTGCCGTCCCAGACGCTGTCGTCGCCCTGGTTACCAGCGCGCAGGCGGGTGAACAGCAGATCCTTGCCGGTGAAGGAGGTCTTCAGGCCCAGACGAAGGTCATAGGAGAAGGAGAACGCACCGTATTCAGCGTTGTAGGCATCACGCTCGCCGTACTCGGCTCCCTTGGACGTCTTGAAGTTGTCGCCCTTGGCCTTGGTGGCACCCAGAACGAAGTTGGCCTTACCTTTCAGCTTGGTGGTGGTGGAGAACTGGGTGGCTTCCAGTTCGCCGACGCGGGCCTCAAGACCGTCGATGCGGCCACGGACGATGGCGAGTTCTTTTTCGAATTCCTTGATCAGACGACGCAGCTCGTCGGTCACCTCGGTGATGCGATCGAGGCAGGCGTTCAGCAGGGCAGCCGCCTCATAGCGGGTCATCGCCCGGTTGCCACGGAAGGTGCCGTTGGGGTAGCCGGCGACGCAGCCGTAACGCTCGATCAGGTTGGCCAGAGCCTGGTAAGCCCAGTCCGTGGGATAAACGTCAGAGAACTGGGTGATGCTGGTGACCTGCTCTTCGGTATCCGAGTAGTCGGACACACCGTTGATGTTCAGGTCGGCGGCGTTGACGCCAGTGGCCAGAAGGCCGAGGGCGGCAGGCGCTACCAGCAGTTGCTGGAAGAGTTTCATGAGATTCCTCACACCAAAATTGAGGGATTTGGACAGGAAGTCCTCCAAAAAAATACTTGCGGGAGAAAACTCTGAACAGGAGGCCGCCAAAGTTTGTGTCCATTACTACCTCTTAACCCTTTAACTCTGGCTGTATGGCAATAAAAAACCCACCGCCGAAGCGGTGGGTGGGGTTGACCTTGCAGGTCTGCTCCAAGCGACGTTGGATCAGAACTTGAAGGTGGTCTTCACAAGGCCGCTCATGGCGTTGAGGCCATTGTCGCCGCGCTGGGTGTTGGCGTACGGCTTGCTCAGGTAGTGAATCGCGGGAGTCACAGTGATGTTGTCGGTGACCTGGAACTTGTAGAAGAATTCCCAGGCGTAGCCGCCACCTGCCAGGTAGTCATCTTCGTCATCTTTGTTGTTGACGTCGATGTCGGTGATGAAGGTGGGCTGACCAGTGGCGATACCAAAGGAGTTGCCCTCCAGGAAGACATCGCTCCACTCCAGACCCACATACCAGGACTGGGTGGTCGCACTCTTGACGTAGCCGAGTTGGCTGTCAGAGATGTCGGTCAGGCCCCAGCCAGCGCTGATGGAAGGAATCCAGCCGGACTCTTCAGGCATCCACCAGGCGCTCAGACCGTAAGAGTTGGTCTGACCGTCGGTGAGGGACAGGGCAACAGCACCCCTGGTTCCGTTGCCGGAATACAGGCCAACACCATTGGTGCCGGAAGCCTTGGTGTAGGCAGCAGCAACACCCCAGTTCTCAGGTGCGTAAGCAATCTGAGTGGTGGCACTGAAGGCTGCAGCATCGGTGCCGATACCGCCAGCTGAATCACCACAGATGTTGGTGTTCGGGCAGCTCTTGTTGCCGTTAGCCGAGAGGTAGCTGGTGGAGATGCTGAAGTCTCCGGGCTTCCACCACACACCTGCACCAGCGCCGAGAGCCAGGTTGTAGGCACCCGGTGCACCGGCGTAGGTGAAGAAGTCCATCGTCATGTCAGACGGATAGGCACTGGGCCACACCGGCAGCATGTTGTCCATACGGACGCGAGGGCCAGCCACGACGGTGAAATCTTCGCCGACGGGGAAGCTGTAGAACAAACGGTCGATGAACACAGCGTTGTCGGTGTTCACGCCGTACTCCTGGCCGAACAAACCGACGCCGTTACCGCCGTAGATGTTGTCCATGTTGCCGGAGCGCAAACGCGTCACCAGGCTGTCCTTGCCGGTGAAGCTGGTCTCCAGAGCCAGACGCAGGTCATAGCTGAAGGAGGTACCACCGTTGGTGGCAGCTGCGAAGTCACTGCCCTTGCCGTGGTACTTGGCTGCACCGAACACCCAGTGGGTCGAACCCTTCAGTTTGGTGGTGGTGGAGAACTGGGTGGCTTCCAGTTCGCCGACGCGGGCTTCAAGGCCGTCGACACGTCCGCGCAGGATGGCGAGTTCGGTCTCGAACTCCTTCATCAGGCGACGAAGCTCGTCGGTGATTTCAGTGATGCGATCGAGGCAAGCGTTCAGAAGCGCTGCAGCCTCGTAGCGGGTCATGGCACGGTTGCCACGGAAGGTGCCGTTGGGGTAGCCGGCGACGCAGCCGTACTGCTCAACCAGGTTGCTCAGAGCCTGGTAAGCCCAATCGGTGGGGTAAACGTCAGAAAACTGGGTGACGCTGGTGACCTGTTCCTTTTTGGAAGAGGAATAGTTGTCAACAGCGGCCAGATCGAAATCTGCTGCATGGGCGGCAACCGGGGCCAGAAGGCCGAGAGCTGCCGGAGCCACCAGCAGTTGCTGGAAAAGCTTCATGGTGGGTCCTCACACGGAAAAGGGGACAATGTCCCGAACGGATGGTGCCGTTTACCTCGCGTTAACCACGTAACAATGTGCCGGTCTTTACGCCGACATGTGCAATCGGCTACCGAAATTGCGAAAAATGGTTCGTCACGCTACCAAAAACTTCACAAATGTTTGTGTTAGGGAACAGACAAACTCTGCGTTTCAGCTTTTCTGATCACGTCATCCACCGCTGACACCATCAACCGTTCCCGAAAACTGCGCTCCATCCAGATCGCAGCCGGCCTGTTCGCCCTCCTCTGCCTGGCCCTGCAGGGCTGGAGATCCCAGGTGCTGCTGGCCAGCTACGACCAAGGCATCTTCCAGCAGGTGCTGTGGAACACCCTTCAAGGGCATCCCTTTGAAAGCACGCTGTCGTCTCAGTTGTCAGCCAGCGTCGGGCAAGGCGGGGAGCTGCCATCCGTGGATTACGAACGGCTGGGACAACACTTCACCCCCACGCTGCTGTTGTGGGCTCCTCTGCTCGGACTGATCGGCGGTGCCGCGCTTCCCATCGTCCAGGTGGGACTGATCACAGCGGCAGGACTGGTGCTGCATCGCCTCGCCTGCCGGCAGCTCCCGGAACGCACCGCCAACTGGATCGGCTACGGCTACTTCGCCGGCAACGCCCTGATCGGACCAACACTCGGCAATTTCACCGATCTGTGCCAGCTGCCCCTGGCCGTCTTCGCCCTGATGCTGGGCGTGCTCGAGCGACGCCGATGGTTGATCGCGACGTCCGCCCTGCTGATTCCACTGATCCGTGAGGACACGGGCGTTCTGCTCGTGGCGGTGGGCCTCTGGGTGCTGATCCGGCACCGCGGACGCTGGCCGATGGCGCTGATGCTGATCATCTGGGGCGGCGGATGGGTTCTGATCTGCACCAACCTTCTGATGCCGTTGTTCTCAGACGACAACGCCAAACGGTTCATGGTCGAGAACTTCGGCCAGTACCTCGGCGACAGCGCCAACGAGGGCAGCAGCAGTCTCGGCGTGGCCCAGCGGATCATCAGCCAGCCGTTGCTGCTCCTGCAGCAACTGATCGACCCTCCAGGTCAGACACTGCTGTATCTGCTGGGGCATGCGCTGCCGTTTCTGTTCGTCCCGTTGCTGAGCCTCGACACCGTTCTGCTGGCCGGGCCCTGCTTGCTGGGATTGTTCCTGGCTCAGGGCGCCAATGACCCTCTGTCGATCACCATCCGCTACACCCTGCTGGTGGTACCGGGGTTTGCGCTCGGATCCATGTTCTGGTGGCAACGGCGCCGAGATCCGGTGCCTGGTCGCCGCACCCGCCTGGCCTGGGGCTGCTGCCTGGCGCTCTCGCTGCTGCTCACGATCAGCAGCAACCCTCACCGCAGCCTCTCTTTCGCCATTCCAGACAGCATTCACCCCTGGATCTACAGCTCTCCGCTGCAGCAGTGGCGTCACGGCATCGCAGCCCGGGCCGCCGTGGCTGTGATCCCGCCGGAGGCAACCGCCGCCGCCAATACCCCCCTGGTGCCGTTGCTGGCCAGGCGCGAAGTGCTGGTGCGCTTTCCCTTCACGACGGACTATCTCGATCGCGACAGGACAGCCCATCCGGTGGACTGGATCGCCGTTGATCTGGATCTGCTCGAGCGGTACGGCGTGGCCTTCAGGGGCGACTGGCGTCAGCTGCGCAACAGCCGGCGTTGGATCAGCGATCACCGCGCGTCCTATGCCGTGCAGGCTCTGAGCGATGGCGTCGTCGTTCTGGAACGGCACGGTCAGCGCCGAGCCGACCTTGAAACCGCTCTGGACAAGCGCCTCTCCCGGGCCATGCCCGCAGATCCTCGCGATCTCTGAAAAAACGATGCCCCCGACCGGTGAACCGGTCGGGGGCTCTCGCCGGGTCCGCTCTTGCCGCGAAACCGGATGATCAGTCAGAGGACGGTGCCGTTCAGCCGGCGTTCTCCGCGATCAGCAGACCCTGGGTCAAACAACTGGAACTCATGGACACCTCCTCCTGAAGGATTGTGAATGCCGGCTCTGCCTTCGAACGCGCCTGTCACTCAAGGAGGACCGACACATTCACAGAGCTGCACCCCGAACATTGAGACAATAACCAGATCGGCCTGTCATCGGGGCGACGATGCGTTCATGCCCTGATTCCGTGCGCGTTCCCTGGCCCGGCCTGCTGGCGATGGCCCTGGTGGCAGCCGGCCTCGCCCTGATCGGTCTGGGAGATCAGCCGTTGCGGGATTTCGACGAGGGCACCGTGGCGCGGGTGGCCCTGGAACTCAGCCAAGGCCAGGGAGAAGCTGCTCTGCTGCCGACCCTCTGGGGTGAGCCTTATCTCAACAAGG